>JASJAR010000026.1 GCA_030066905.1 Paracoccaceae bacterium
GATGATCGACACCACCGGCCTCATCTGGATCCAGACCGACGGCAATGACGGCAACGAGGGCGACTTTGCCGGCATGGGCAACAACCAGATGCTGGCGGGCGATCCGGTCACCGGCGAAATTCGCCGCTTCCTCACTGGCCCGAAGGGCTGCGAGGTGACCGGCCTCACCTGGTCTTCGGACCGCCGGTCGATGTTTGTGGGCATCCAGCACCCCGGCGACGACGGCGGCACCTTCCCCGACCACGGCGGGTCGCTGGCCCGCTCTTCGGTGATCGTCGTCAAGCGCGACGACGGCGGCCTCATCGGCTAAGCGGCTCGGGATTGCGACAGGAAGGGCCCCGCTTCGGCGGGGCCTTTTTCGTTGGGGTTCCGGTGGACGTCGCGGCGGGCGGCACGGGCGTTCTGGGTCTTTTGCGGACATTCGTCTTCTCGCCGCCTCGAAAAAGTTGCTCGCGTCCCGGGCTTGACCCGGGACCTCTATCGGTCTGGCGCTCCCTTGGGATCGAGGCCCCGGATCAGATCCGGGGCGTGTTTCGTAGTGGAACGCTGGAGCGTGAGCGGAACGCCCACTCGAGGCCACCACCGCCCCCCCGATCAGTCCTCCCATGTCCCCCATTTGCCCCAATCACGCCTCGCCACGCTCCCGCCTCAATCGATTGGTAACCAAACGCCGGGGGCGCGCATTCGGAGCCCCGACCATGCCCTTCGTTCTCGCTGCGATCACCCTCCTTGGGGGCGCTTACTTCTGGTACCTCAGAGCCCAGAATGCCCGGGACGCCGTCGAAACTCTCGCCGGCGCGGCACAGGACGTCCGCCTCGCTGCCCGCCGCTACGGCTTCCGCCGGAAGGCCAACGTCCATCCGGCCGACGCGGTCGAAGACCCCCGGCTGGCGATCGTCGCGATGGCCGCGGCGGTCCTCCAGATGGATGCGCCCTGGAGCGTCGAGGCTGGTGGCAAGCTCACGGATGCCACGGCGCGCGTGTTGGGGACATCCCGGAAGGACGCCGAAGCGATGGTGGTGTTCGCGAAATGGCTCTCCGACCAGTCCGGAACCCATGCCGAGATGGTCCGCCGCCTCGCCAAGCGTCTCAACGCCATCGGCGCGAACGACGACTGCCGCGATCTCGCCGCCCTGATCGAGGCGGTAGCCGCCGATGCCGACGGCAACCTCTCCGACGGCGCCGTAGAGGCGCTTGGCACGATCAACCGGGTGATGCGTTAGGGTTCGGCTGAGACGGGCAGTCGCTAGGTCCGCACGATTTCCAGAAGCGGTTCGAACGAGTAGAGGCCAGCACGCCGTCCCGCCGGAGGCTGCAATTCCACCAGAAGTCCCAGGTCGAGAAGCTTTCGGGTAAAGCGGTTTGCTGTTGCCGGAGGAATGCCGCTCGACGACGTGAAGCGGTTGTTCCGAAACACCGGGTTAGAGAACACGAAGTCGAGCGCGTGGATCGACCATTGTGACGAGAATTCCTCGCGAAAGCGCTCGCGCATGTCGGTGTAGAGCGATTGGATTTTGGCGGCCGTGGCGATGTTCTCATGCGCCTGGTGTTCCAGAGCTGTCAGAAAGAACGCCAGCCAGCCTGTCCAGTCGTCTTCGGCCGACACGAGTCGCATGCGCTCGATGTACTCGTCCTTGTGGTCTTCGAAGTAACCGCTGATGAAGAAGTGCGGTTCGGTGATGAGTCCGAAGCGCCAGAGCATCAATGTCACCAGCATCCGTCCGACCCTGCCGTTTCCATCCTTGAAGGGATGGAGTGCCTCGAACTCCACATGGGCATGGGCCGTTCTAACAATCGGCAGGTGGTCGCCGTTGTTAATGTAGCCGAAGAGCCGTTCCATGCCTTCGCCCAAGAGGTGCGGTTCGATGGGCACGAAATGAATTTCGGCCGCCCGGCCTCGGGCGCCGATGTAGTTTTGCTCTGTTTTGTACTCGCCGGGTGACTTGTTGGCACCGCGGCCGAACGCGAGCAGGGTCTGATGGGCCCGACGAACGAGCCAGTCCGAAAACGGGGCGCCATCGCGCAATGCGTCCTGGACCGCAGCCAGCGCGCGAGAATAGAGCAAAACCTCCACGGTCTCGCTGCGCGCCAGGCGCTGGGCGTCCGCATCGCCGGCATCTTCATCGGCTTCTAGTTGCAGAACCTCGTCGATGGTCGAGATCGTTCCCTCCATGCGCGACGATACAACGGCGTCGCGCCGCCGGAGAGGGCCAAGCAAGACCTCGCTATTGACCATCGTGCGAAGCATTTCGTCGTATCGGCTGAGCGCGGCCGTCGCCGCCGTCAGGGGGCCGACAACCGCCCCCCAATCAGGGTCGCCGGGCGGGAATCGACTGTGGTGGTAGTGGACGGCGGATGCGAGGTTGAGGTCCATGGGCCTTAATGCCAATCATATGGCGTCGCTTGTGATCGACAAATTCGTTTGGCACTCATCTAACGCTGGCAAATGCCTTTGGCAACCAAAAGTAGCCTAAATTGATTCTCAAGATGGCTTGTCTTGCGCCAGGCACAAGCAACCGATGTTGCCGATCATCTACTTTCATACGTGCAAAACAAAAAAGCCCCGGAGCAGCGCTCCGGGGCCTTCCTGCAATCGATTGTAAAAAGCCGGCCGCTATTCCGCCGCCTCTTCCTTCTTCGCCGGTTCGCCGGTCGCCTGGTCGACGACCTTCATCGAGAGCTTCACCTTGCCCCGGTCGTCGAAGCCCAGAAGCTTCACCCAGACCTCTTGGCCTTCCTTCAGCACATCCGAAGGATGGTTCAGCCGCCGGTTCTCGATCTGGCTGACATGGACTAGCCCGTCGCGTTTGCCGAAGAAGTTCACGAAGGCGCCGAAGTCGACGATCTTGACGACCTTGCCTTTGTAGATCTTACCTTCCTCGGGCTCGGCCACGATCGAGTAGATCATGTCGTAAGCCTTCTTGATGGAATCGCCGTTGGGCGAGGCGATCTTCACCACCCCGTCGTCGTTGATGTCGACCTTGGCACCCGAGACTTCCACGATCTCGCGGATCACCTTGCCGCCCGAGCCGATCACTTCGCGGATCTTGTCGGTGGGCACGGTCATCGTCTCGATGCGGGGGGCGTGGACGGAGAATTCCGACACATCGCTCAGCGCCTTGTTCATCTCGCCGAGAATGTGGAGCCGCCCGGCCTTCGCCTGGTCGAGGGCCTTTTCCATGATCGCCGGCGTGATGCCCTGGACCTTGATGTCCATCTGCAAAGATGTGATGCCGTTCTCGGTGCCCGCGACCTTGAAGTCCATGTCGCCCAAGTGGTCCTCGTCGCCGAGGATATCGGTGAGGATCGCATAATCCCCGTCCTCTTCGAGCACCAAACCCATGGCCACACCGGCCACCGGGGCTTTGAGGGGCACACCGGCATCCATCATGCTGAGCGAGCCACCGCAGACCGAGGCCATCGAGGACGACCCGTTCGATTCGGTGATCTCGGAGACCACCCGCACGGTATAGGGGAAGTCCGTCGCCGCCGGGAGGACGGCTTGCAGTGCCCGCCAGGCGAGCTTGCCGTGGCCGACCTCGCGCCGTCCCGGAGGGCCCACGCGGCCCACTTCGCCGACCGAATAGGGCGGGAAGTTGTAGTGGAGAAGGAAGTTTGAGCGGAAGTTGCCGTGGAGCGCGTCGATGATCTGTTCGTCATCGCCCGTCCCGAGCGTGGTCACCACCAGGGCCTGGGTCTCACCCCGGGTAAAGAGTGCGGAGCCATGGGTGCGCGGCAGGAGCTTCGTTTCGGCGACGATGTCGCGGACTTCGTCGGTGCGCCGTCCGTCGATGCGCGTGCCGTTCTTGACGACGTCGCCCCGCAAAATCCCCGACTCGAGCTTCTTCATCGCCGAGCCGAGATTGGCGTCTTCCAGCTGCTCTTCGGTGAGCGCGGCGACAATTGCCTCCTTGGCTGCCGCGACGGCCGCCACGCGCTCCTGCTTGTCGCGGATCGCATAGGCCGCGCGCATGCCCTCTTCACCGGCGGCTTTCACCGCTGCATAAAGCTCCGAATAGTCGGGGGCCTCGAACTCGAAGGGTTCGTTCGCCGCCTCTTCGGCGAGATCGATGATAAGGTCGATCACGGGCTGGATCTGCTCGTGGGCGAAGGTCACGGCCCCCAGCATCTCGGCTTCGGTGAGCTCATAAGCTTCCGATTCCACCATCATCACCGCACCCTTGGTGCCCGCGACGACGAGGTCGAGGCGCTGCTCGGGGTTCCCCCGAAGGTCCTGCATGTCCTCGACCTCGGGGTTGAGGACGTATTCGCCGTCGACGAACCCCACGCGGCAGCCTGCAATCGGGCCCATGAACGGCGCGCCCGAGAGCGTCAGGGCTGCCGAGGCCGCGATCATCGCGACATAGTCGGGGTCGTTGACAAGGTCGTGGCTCAGAACGGTGCACATGACCAGAACTTCGTTTTTGAAGCCTGGCGCAAAGAGCGGGCGGATCGGCCGGTCGATGAGCCGCGAGGTCAGCGTCTCTTTCTCGGTTGGCCGCGCCTCGCGCTTAAAAAAGCCGCCTGGGACCTTCCCGGCGGCGTAGTATTTCTCGTTGTAGTGAACGGTAAGCGGGAAAAAGTCCTGCCCCGGTTTCTGCGCCCGCGCGAAGGTCACGTTGGCCATCACGGAGGTCTCGCCATAGGTGGCAATGACCGACCCGTCCGCCTGACGCGCAACCTTGCCGGTTTCCAGCGTGAGCGTTTCCTCACCCCACTGGATGGATTTCTTCACTTCTTTGAACATCTGTCGTTTCCTGATTGGGAGCACTCCCGGGCGGTCCCGGGTCTCCCGTTTCAATGGCGGCCCCATTGCCGCCGACCCCAATCCTATCCATGCGCCGGGGTCAGAGCGTCACGTCTCAGATTGGCGCGGCTTAACGCAGATGGGCGTGTTTGGAAAGACCTCAGTCGTCGGCCGTCGCGGCGGCGACAAGCGCGGCCAGACGGGGGTGCGGATAGGACCGGCGGATCGTGATCGCATAGAACGTTCCGACAATGTCGAGTGCAAATGGCAGGGTTTCGAGCCGACCGGCGGCCAATTCGTCGGCCACGACCACCGGCGGCGCCACCGCAAGCCCCGCTCCCTGCCGGGCAAGGAGCCGGACCATCGCCATGTCGTCGACATCCGCGATGATCCGCGGCGCAGCGCCTAACCGGTCTGCAAGCGCGATGAAGCCCGCGCGGATCGCGGTTTCGGTGGGCAGGATGAAGCCCTCGGTCTCCAACAGCGTCTTCAGCGAAGCCGGCCGGTCGACCCCTGGCTGCCCATGGATGGCCACCGGCTGGGTGGCGAGACGGTGGGCGACGAAATCCGCACCCACAGCACTGCGCGGCGGTTCGGTCGAAAGCACCACATCGAGCGCGAGCCCCCTGAGGCCGTCGAGAAGCTGCTCATCGGGGCCCGAGCGCAGCACGATCTCGCTTCCCTCGGCGAGGGCCGGAGCGAGAAACCGGATCTGGAAGTTCCGCGACAGGGTCGAGGCCGCGCCGACCCGGAGCGGCGGTACGGTGTCGCCGGTCTGGCGCAGCGTCGCGACGAGCTCCGCGCCCGTCTCGAAGATCCGGTCGGCATGGTCGAGGGCGATCCGGCCGACCTCGGTGAGTTCGAGGCGCCGCCCGACGCGCTCGAAGAGCGGCTGACCGAGGCGGCTTTCGAGCTGTTTGATCTGCGTCGAAAGCGCGGACTGCGACAGGTTCAGCCGCTCCGCCGCGCGGGTGAGGTTCCCCTCATGGGCCACTTCGCGGAAATAGCGCAGGTGATGGTAGTTCAGCTGATCCATTACGTTCTGTAAAATAGAACATAACAGAATAAAAGATATATTTTTCTTCCGGCACGGAGCGCCTTAGGTCCCGGTCCAGTGCCAAAAGAAGGGCAGGACCCATGGATATCGTCGTCGACATCGCCACCACCATGGTGGCGCAACTGCAAAAACCCACGCTTGCCTTCCTCATCGGCGGCATGCTGCTCGCCGCGCTCGGCTCGAAGCTCGAAGTGCCTGAGCCGGTGTACAAGTTCATCGTCGTTCTGCTGCTTTTGAAGGTGGGCATCGGCGCTGGCATCTCCGTGCGCGAAGCGAACCTTCTGGAACTGGCCGTTCCGGCCGTCGGAGCGGCCCTCCTCGGCATCGCGATCGTGCTCCTCGGCATGAAGACGCTGGCGCGCTGGAAGGGGGTGTCGCCGATGGACGGCATGGCCACCGCCGGGCTCTTCGGTGCGGTCTCCGCCTCGACCCTCGCGGCCGGGATGGCGATGCTCGATGCCGACGGGATCGCCTATGAGGGTTTCATCGGCGCGCTCTATCCCTTCATGGACATCGCCGCGTTGGTGACCGCCATCGTGCTCGCCCGGCTTGCCGCAGAGCGGAAAGCGGCGGCCTCGATTGAGGGCGGCGGCGCGGCCACCATGACGCTTGGCGGCGGCGGTCGGGGCGGCCCCGGCATCGACGGCGGGATGGTCAGAGAGATCCTCGTCGACACCTTCCGCAGCCCCGCGATCTCAGCCCTCGTCCTCGGCCTCGCGCTCGGCATCTTCGCCCGGCCCGACAGCGTCTACGAAAGCTTTTACGACGTGCTCTTCCGGGGGCTGTTGTCGATCCTGATGCTGATCATGGGCATGGAGGCCTGGGCCCGGCTCGCCGAGTTGCGGAAAGTGGCCCATGCCTACATCCTCTACGGCATCGCGGCTCCCCTTGTGCACGGTGCGCTGGGCTTCGCGGTCGGCGTCGCGATCCATCACATGACCGGCTTTTCCGGCGGCGGCGTGGTGCTTCTGGCGGTGATGGCGGCATCGAGTTCCGACATTTCCGGGCCGCCGACGCTTCGGGGTGCGCTTCCGGAGGCGAACCCGTCATCCTACGTCGGCACCTCCACCGGTCTCGGTACGCCCGTGGCGATCCTGTCGATCCCGCTCTGGATCGTGCTGGCCGAAACCGTGATCGGGCTTTGAGGGAGACGGCAGATGCACAGTGCCACGAAACTCGTCATCATCACCGAACGCTCGATCCTCGACGGCGTCACCGCGCTGATCGTCGAGGGAGGTGCGACCGGCTACACCCATGTCGATGCCGGCGGACAGGGCAGCCGGGGCAAGCGCAGTTCGAACCGACCGGGCATCGGTGGCGTAATGGGCAACGTGAAGATCGAAGCCGTCGTCGCCGACCACGATCAGGCCGAGGCGATCGTCAGCAGGGTCGCCGAACGATACTTCGAGCATTACTCCGGCATTGCCTATGTCGAACCCGTCGAGATCCTGCGGCCGCACAAGTTCAAGGTCTGACGGCCGAGCGATGCTGTTCCGGCTTATGGGTGGCCAGCAAGCCGGTTCGGGCGCAACGACCAACAAAAAAGGGGCCTTCGGGCTCCTTTTTTGCCGTTTCCGGCGTCATCGTCCGTTGAGTGGGCGACCCCCGCGTCAGCGGCGCAGGCCGAGCTTTTCGATCAGCGACTGATAGCGCGCCTCGTCCTTCGCCTTGGTGTAGTCCAGAAGTTTCCGGCGCTGGGCGACGAGCTTGAGGAGGCCCCGGCGGGAATGGTTGTCCTTCTTGTGGGTCTTAAAGTGCTCGGTCAACGTCGCGATCCGCGACGACAGGATCGCAACCTGCACTTCGGGCGACCCGGTATCGCCGTCCTTGGTGCCGAATTCCTTGATGAGCCTGGTCTTTTCTTCAGCAGTGATCGACATCGGGGTCTCCTTTGACTGAAGGTGATGGCGCGAGCCGGGATGTCGTCCAGCAAGGCCCGTGGAGGAAGCCGGGCGTATAGGGGAGATCGGGTCGCTTGGGAACCCCTATTGTGCCGCTTCCATCTGCCGGCGGATCTCCGCGGCCCATTCGCCGATGATCGGCAAAAACTCGATCTGAGACAGGGCAAGCGCGATCATTGAAACTAGGATCGACGCCCCCATCACCGTCCCGAGACCGAAGGCGAGCCCGCGCAGGAACTGCAACCAGATCATCCTCACGGTCGAGTTGTGAAGACGAATGAACCGGTGCGCGTTCAGCCGCTCAAGCTCGACCCTCAGCGCGGCGAGTTCCTGTTCCGTCTTGCCGTCGAGCGCCATGCCGCGACCTTCCCCGTTGTTTCGGCCGCTGGCCGAAACGTCACAACCTGCCTTCGACATTAACCTTAACAAAGGGTTGAGGTCGACATCTCCGCAGTGTCGCTTCACCTTCCCGTCGAATGGGACTTTCGTGATCCGGGGCGGGCCATGGTCGAAACGCTTCTTCTTCTCCTCGGCGTCGGCCTGCTGGCGGGGGTGGGCCTCGGCGGCGGAAGCGGTGGCGGCGACGACGGGCCCGACGATCCGGTTCTGGCCAGCGAGGGCGAGAACGACACGTTCGAGGGCTCGCGGTTCGACGACACGTTCGATGGCGGCCCCGGCGAGGACACGATCCGGGGCCGGGGAGGGAACGACCTCCTCGATGGCGGTATCGGTTCGGATTTCGTCGATGGAAATGCCGGCAACGACACCGTTTTCGGCGGGCCCGGCGACGACGAGCTCTACGGCGGCGAGGGCGACGACACCCTGCGCGGAGAACAGGACCCGGATTTCATCCGCGGCGGTCCGGGCGACGACACGATCTTCGGTGGCTCGGGCGGCGACACGATCGAAGGGGCCCGCGGCAAGGACGTCATCGATGGGGGGGACGACGACGACAACATCCGGGGCGGGTCCGGCGACGACGAGATCGCCGGCGGGCTCGGCGCCGACAGGCTGGACGGCGACCCGGGCGCCGACGTCCTCGACGGACGGGTGCTTTCGGGGCGGACCGATACCGACGAGGGCGACACGCTCATCGGCGACGCCGGGGCCGACAGGCTCATCCTCGGCACGGGGGACGAGGGCTGGGGCGAGAACGAGGGCGCCGCCGTCGACGGGGCGGGCGACACGTTCGTCTCCGGCGACTGGATCGACGGTGCTGCGCCCGAAGTGTTCGATTTCGATCCGGATGCAGACCGGATCGAGCTGCTCTACGACCCCTCCCTCGACACGCCGCCGCCCCACAGCGTCACCGAGGTTTCCGATGCCACCGGTACCTTGTTCGAAATCCGCCTCGACGGCGAACTGGTGCTCGTCGTACGCGCCGGCCCTTCGCCACTCTATACGCTCACGGCGGACGATATCGACGTCCTTCCCGATGCCTGACCCGCGCAATTTGCGGGGAATTGTCCCACAAATCTAAAGTGAACCTTGGTGGCCTCCTGCTAGCCCGGCACCGGTGCGGGCCTTGGGGTGACCATGCTGATTGCTCTCGTTCTCGGCGGACTGGCGGCCGCGATGGCCGCGCCCATCGTCCTGTCTTCGGAGGAGGACGACGACGAGGACGTCGTCGCGGGCGAACCGGAGGTCGGTGACCCCGGCGAAGCGACGAGCCTGCTCGATCCGGAGGAAAGCGTCGATCTCGGCGAGATCTTCGAGATCCCGCAGGTGCCCGGGGCGTACGAGATCGAGGATTTCGACCCTGAGATCGACCGGCTGACGCTCACGATCGCCGATATCGACGCCACTGTCGAAACCGGCTGGAACGACGACGGCTCGGTCTACCTCCGGGCCGACACGGCGGACGGCGAATGGTCGGTCTCGCTGCTCGGTCAGACGGAGGTCCCCGGGGCGGCCGTGACGTTCATCGTCCCCCATGGCGACGACGGCGAGGCGCTTTCGCTCAGTCTCGCCGAGATCATGGAGCTCGGCGCGCCCGGCGAGGATGGCGGCGAGGCCACGCGGTTCGTGCTCGACGGGGGCAGTGACCATCCGATGGCGGTGCTGGACGAGCCGCTCGACGATCTCGGAACGCTGGCCCCGATCCCGCCGGGCGAGGGGGATACGGCCGACGAGGGCAGCGGAGCGGTCGACGATCTGGAGCCGCTTGCGCCGGGATCCGGCGAGACGACGGATGAGCCCACGGCGCCGACCGACGAGACCGATCCCGTCGCGCCGGGTTCGGGCGATGCGGTCGAACCGCTGGCGCCGACGCCCGGCGACGCGGCCGACGACTTGCCGCAGCCGCTCGACGACGCCGCCCCGCTTTCGCCGACACCGGGCGATGCCGAGGATGTGCCGCCCGACCCGCTCGACGATGCGCAACCGGTTGGGCCGAACCCGGGCGAGGAAGAGGCAACCTAGCGGCGGTGTGAGTGCCGGTTCCATCGGCTTTACGGGCTTCGGCCTGAGGCCGAAATGCGGACCGACGACTGCCCTCGAAAGACCCGCGCGTCGCGGGCTCGACCCGGAACCTCGACGGGTTCTACGCTCCATGGGGTCGCGGCCCCGGGGTTGCGTCCGGGGCGTGTGTTGTCGACACCGCCAATCAAGAGCCCCGACGGTCGCTCGGGGCAAATCGGGCCATGTTGCGCCGAGGCGCTCAGATCGTCGGCCCCCAAGGCATCGGTGTCGTCGCGTAGCCGATGTAGAGCGGGTGCTTGGGGTGCCCGTCCTTCGTCAGCCCCAGATGGTGGAGCGTCCAGCCCGCTGCCCGTATCGTCGTCTCCACCGCCGGCCCGCGCCCGAGATGCGCCCCGTGCGTTCCCCAGGCGCAGACGATGACGTCGGCCCAGCCGCAGGCCTCGAGAATGGCGGCATCGTTCGCCGGGCCGACCGGATCGGCCGCCCGCCGCATCGCGCGGGGGTCGGTGTCGCGCCAGGCAAAGATGTTGGTGACGCGGAACGCCCCGTGTCCCAGCGCCCGGGCCCGCCGCTCGCAGCGCTCGACGGTCGGATCGTTCTGGATTTCCGTGGCGGTCGAGGGGTTCAGCATCACGAAGTTCGCCCGGGTGCCCTCGGGGTCCCACACCCGTGTGAGGGCGTAGCGATAGCGTTCGCAGGGCGAATAGACGGCGTGGCTCTCCGCGTCGCCCTTCAGGTGCCGTCGCTCGATCACGCCGCGAAGACCCGGGATGGATGGAGTGCGCCGCCCTTGTATCGGCCGATCGCGACGGCGCGCCCATCTGAGGAGGCCCAGGCCAGATCGCCCCAGTCGAGACCCGATGCCGGAACTTCGGCCGGGTTGCCGTTGCGGAGCCGTCCCGCCGCAACCTCGTTGACGCGAACCTCCGGCAGATGCGACAGCCCGGCTTCGAGCGGCAGAAGGCGGCCGTCGAGCTCTGGGGTGCGGGCGGCGTCGGTGACGGTTTCCAGCGAGATCGCATCGGCGAGATCGAAGGGGCCCGACCAGAGGCGGCGCAGATCGCGGACGTGGGCGTGGCAGCCCAGCGCCGCTCCGAGATCGCGGGCGATCGACCGGACGTAACCGCCCTTGCCGCAGACCATTTCCAGCGTCGCGTGATCGGGGTCGGAACGCTCCACAAGGTCGAGGCGGGCGACGTGGAGCGGCCGGGCGTCGAGTTCGACGGTCTCCCCCTCCCGGGCCATGTCATAGGCCCGGGCGCCGCCGACGCGGACGGCCGAATACTGCGGCGGAACCTGTAGGATGTCGCCTCGGAACGCCCCGAGTGCGCTTTCGATGTCGCTTGTCGCGGGACGGGCATCGCTTTCGGCGATCAGCGCACCGTCGGCATCGTCCGTATCGGTCGCCTGCCCGAACCGGACGGTGAAGCGGTAGCATTTCAGCGCATCGGTGATGGTCGCGACCGTCTTCGTGGCTTCCCCGAGCGCAATCGCGAGCACACCCGTCGCGGCCGGGTCGAGCGTGCCGGCATGACCGGCCTTGCGGGCATCGAACGCCCAGCGGACCTTGCCGACGGCGGATGTGGACGTGACGCCGGCGGGCTTGTCGAGGATCACCCAGCCCGAAATGTCGCGCCCGCTCTTGCGCCGTCGACCCATTCTTCCCTCCAGAACGAAACGGGTCAGTAGCAGGCCGCTGCCCGCAGGGTCAATCGGCCGGTCCGAGCACGCCGAGGATCGGACCGAGCGGGAACCCGATATCGGCCCGACCGAGCACGGGCGCATAGAGCCGCGAGACCCGCCCGTCGATATAGAGCGCGTCGGTCGCGCCGAGCCGGTCGCGAAAGAGCCGCGCGAAGCGGTGGAAGTTCACCGGCGCGTCCGAAATCGCCAGAACGACGCGGCCGTCCGGGCGGACCCCGATCCCGTTTCGGATGAAGAGCGAATCGCTGTCGGGCAGGAAGCGGGGATGGAGGGCGCCGTCTTCGACCATGAGCGGGCCCGACTGGGTCGCGAAGTCGCAAAGCGGCGCGCGGGCGGCGAAGTCCCGGCTTTCGACGACTTCCGCCCTGCCCGCGCGGAGGCAGAACACGCCATTCGGCAGGAGGCCGAAATTGCCGGGCCCGTCCGACAGTACCAGAGGCGCCAACTCCCGGCCGTCTTCGACGTAAAGCCCCACCGGGCGCCGGTCGGGATGGTACATGCCTCCGTTCATCGCCAGTTCGAGGCGTCGGCCCCGGGCGGCGAGACGGTCGGCGAGGACCGAGAACGAACCGATCAGCGCGCCGTCGTCGGTTCGGTAGAAGAGCCGTATCTCCTCCGCGCCCGGGTCGACGGTGCAGGCGGTGAACGGCGTTCCCTCGAACCGGTCTTCCTCGCAGGCGGGATTCGCCGCCGCCGCCGCAACCGAGAGGAAAAGGGCCGCCAGCGGGGCCGCGAGCCTAGTCATCGTCAAGGTCGCGGCGCACACCTTCGAGCGAGAACAGCCGCCGGGTTTCGTCCATCCGGTCGTAGGTCTCGTCCATCGCAAAACGGATCTCGGGCGCGAACTTCAGGGCGAGCCCCTTCGACACGGACCGGCGGATTTCGCTTTTGTTGCGCGTGAGGGCTTCGAGTGCCCGCTCGCGATCCTCCCCGCCAAGCGGCATCACATAGGCCGTCGCCGTCTTCAGATCGGGCGATGCGCGCACCTCGCCGACGGTGATCGACAGGGCGTTGAGTTCGGGGTCATGCACCTCGCCGCGTGCCAGGACCTCGGCAAGACGCCGACGGATCAGTTCGCCGACGCGAAGCTGGCGCTGGGAGGGGCCGCGACCCTCGGAAAAGCGTGACCGGGCCATGGCCCTGCAATAGGCCGTCGGCCGTGGCCCCGCAAGCGCCGCTTTGCCATGACGGCCCGAAGACGTTAGATCGCAGGCGACCGTGGATGGAGGGCGAGATGGACGACCGACCGGGCTGCGTCGTGGCCGGCGCATCGGGCCGGATGGGCCAGATGCTGATCGAAGAGGCGCTGGGGCACCCTGGCTTACGCCTTGTCGCAGCACTGGAGCGGCCGGGGCACGACTGGATCGGGCGGGACCTCGGCGCGGCGATGGGCCGTGCACCGCTCGGCGCGACAGTCCATGACGATCCGCTCGAAGCACTGCGCACGGCCGCGATCGTTCTCGATTTCACCTCGCCGGCCGCCACGCTCGACCTTGCGGCGATCGCCGCCCAGGCGCGTGCGGTCCACGTCATCGGCACGACGGGGCTCTCGGCGGACGACATCGCCGCCCTCGAACCCGCCGCGCGGCATTCGGTACAGGTGCGGGCGGGGAACATGAGCCTCGGCGTGAACCTCCTTGTCGGCCTCACCCGCAAAGTGGCCGCGGCGCTGGACGAAAGCTTCGACATCGAAATCGTCGAGACCCATCACCGTCACAAGGTCGATGCGCCCTCAGGCACCGCACTGATGCTGGGCGATGCGGCCGCCGAGGGTCGCGGCAAACGCCTCGAAGACGTCGCCGAACGCGGCCGGGACGGGATCACCGGCGCGCGGGCGCAAGGGGCGATCGGCTTTGCTTCGCTGCGCGGCGGCGACGTCGTTGGCGAACACGAGGTGGTCTTTGCAGGGACAGGCGAGCGGCTGGTCCTCGGCCATATCGCCACGGATCGGCGCATTTTCGCCAAGGGGTCGATAAAGGCCGGACTCTGGGGGCTTGGACGCCCGCCGGGGAGCTATGACATGATGGATGTTCTCGGTCTGAAGTGATCCAACGCGCGTCCTGGACGTATGGAGGAGTGTAACGACCGAGGGAGCGAGACCCCCATGCCAGTCATTCTTATCGCACTGTTGGCGATGTTCGCGCTTCAGGCCGGTCCGGCCCGGGCCGACAGCTTTCGCACGATCAACGACCGTGACGCCTTCGTCGACGTGATCCGCGACCGGACCCTCAACCGGCTCGGCATTACGCTGCGGGTCTCCGAGGCGGGCCAGATCATCGGTCGCGCATTCGGTCGCGATGTGCGCGGGAACTGGCAATGGTCCGACGACGGCTACTTCTGCCGCGATCTGTTTTACGGGGAACAGGCGCTCGAGTCGAATTGCCAGCTCGTGCAGATCCGCGGCAGCACGTTGCGGTTCACTTCCGACCGCGGCGATGGGATCTACGCCGATCTCCGGCTCCGCTGACGCCTAGAAGTCGACAGCGATTCCCTTCCTCTCCCAGTCGCCGTAGCGCACCGGTTCGGGTCCGTCGCGACCGCCAAGCTCCTTTGGAAGCCGGCTGGCCTTTCGGGCGGCGCGTCGCGCCTCGGCCTCGGCCAGGGCGCGCTTGGCCGCTTCGGGCAGATCGTCGGGTGCCGGCTTGTCAGTCATTACTGGCTGATATACCGCGGCGCGCCATGAAAACAAGAAACCAGACGCCGCAGAAACCGGTTGCGACTGCGCGCTCGGCCGCCCTCGACATCATGCTTGAGGTCACCGAAGGGCAGCGTCTGATGGCCGAGGTCGCGCCGGAGGGGTTGGCGCATCTCGGCCCCGGAGACCGGGCCCGGGCCGGGCGGCTCGCGACCGAAACGCTGCGCTGGTCGCAACGGGCGGACCGGATGATCGGGCGCTATGTCCGCCAGAAACCGCCGGAGGATGTCCTGAATATCCTCCGCCTCGGCGCCTACGAACTCCATGTCGCGGGGGAACAGCCCCACGGCGTCGTCTCTTCCCTCGTCTCGCTCGCGCGCCAACGGACCGGGCAGGAGGGACTTGCGCGGATGACCAACGCCGTGTTGCGGCGGATCGCCGAGGCGACCGATTGGGAGAGCCTGCCGGTTCCCGAGCTTCCCAAGCCGCTGCGCAAACGTCTGAATTCGGCCTGGGGCAAGGCGCGGGTCGCGGCCATGGAGGCGGTCCAAGCCGCCCCCCCGCCACTCGATCTCACCGCGAAGTCCGATCCGGGGCGGGTTGCGGCGGCGACCGGCGGGACGCTTCTGCCAACGGGGTCGGTGCGGCTGCGGGAAGCCGGGCAGGTGAGCGCCCTCGCGGGGTTCGAGGCGGGCGCGTGGTGGGTTCAGGATGCCGCCGCCGCGCTGCCGGTCGGGGTGCTGGCACCGCGGCCGTGCGAGGCCGTTCTCGATCTTTGCGCCGCCCCGGGTGGCAAGACGATGCAACTCGCCGCGGCCGGCGCCGAGGTCACCGCGCTCGATGTCTCCGGGCCCCGGCTGGCGACACTGCACGAGAACCTCGCCAGGACCGGGCTTGGCGCCACGGTCGTCGAAGCCGACGCGCTTGACTGGACCGGGGGGCCGTTCGATGCGGTGCTTCTCGACGCGCCTTGCTCGGCCACCGGCACGATCCGCCGCCATCCCGACCTGCCGCT
>JASJAR010000014.1 GCA_030066905.1 Paracoccaceae bacterium
GCACAAGGTCCCGGCGGAGCTGATGAAATCAGCGCACGACACCAGCCCGTGCACCTGATCGAAGGGCGGAAACTCTGACAACGGCCGAGGGCGCGTTGGGTAGCACATCAAGAAGGGCGGAAACTCTGACAACGGCCGAGGGCGCGTTGGGTAGCACATCATGAGAAAGAGTCCTTAGGTCGGAGCTTCATCTTCGAAGAGTTTATTGAAGGTAACTCGTCGAGCGTCATCGCAGATGGAGACACTCTTCGCTCAGAAACCACCGGCGCAGCGATCACGTTTGACCGCAAAGCACCGGGTTTTTTCTCCGAGCTACAGGCCTTCTTGGAGTTGCAGGCAAGAGCCAGAACGATCCTGAAACGGGACGTTCCAATCTGGCACCTTTGGTTGACCGACAATGGCCGGGCTTCCGCCTGTAGATTTTTGCGAGGCTAGGCAGGGCGCTCAGATATGCCATTGGAAGGGCTACGACTTCGCCGGGTTCTGAATAGAAAATTCGCTCGACCTAACATTTTATCGTTATAAAATAATGGCTTAGGCTTGACTCGTGCTTTTCGGTGAGCTATGTAGCCTCCCGAAAATGAGAAGCCCGCCGTGAGGCAAAGGCGCACGGCAAGCGCGCTTGAACCCCGTTACAAACGACTGGCCAGCGCTTGGCCAAAGAGGATGAAAATTGAGTACCGCAGCGACTGACACACAGACAGGTTCTAGCTTTCGGGCTGTTGATGCTGTCTTCTTTGGCAACACTTCTGACAAGCGCGTGGCGATCAATAGAAAGCGGGTTCGTAGCGCGCCAATTGAGTGTTTTGAGAAGCTTGTGATAGCACGGCAGGCCGAAGTCAACCGCCACAGCGATCTGTGTGAGCGGAGCTTTGAGTTTGTTCAAGAAACCAAGAATCGGATTGTGATCTTGGGCAAGCTCGACGAGCCTGAGATGCAGGCGGTCTTGGCCTCTGAAATCGTTACGTTGAATGCTCCGACCACCAAAACGAAAGGGTATGATTGGAAGTTGAGCAACCGCACCGTGCGACAACTCAATGACCGGCACCTTTCGAAACATCCCGTCACGGAAGAAAAAGACGGCGTCGCTTTCGTCTTTGCGCAATCAGTGCCCGGCTCCAAAGTTGACGATATCCAGTTCGGTTATCGCAACCAAGACGCGATTGAAGCCGTCACAGCATTCGTGGGCGACATTGATGGCACCGACAAAGCTGAGCGCGTGGCCAATCGCATCCATGACTTGGGGTTGGCAGGGTATGTTTACACGACCCATTCGCATCAAGAGAAGAAGACGGAACGAGGCGACCGGTTCCGATTTATCATCTTCCTTGAAGAGCCGTTTCTTTTTCCGGACGCACAGAAAATTGCCCGTCCACGAAAAGGACAGGCGACCAAGCGGCGGGTGATAACAGATGCACGTCGCATTGCGATTGCAGAGTACCACGCCCGTTACACAGGTATGTGTGAGGTGCTTGGGCTCGATGAAATCGACACCTCAGCAATGAACTTGCACCACATGCAGTACACGCCCCGGCGGGCGTCCGAAGACGCGGAGTTTGAACACTACATCATAGCTGGACGCGCTCTTCGGATTGAAGACATGCCGTTTGGCGACCCCTCAAAGTATCTCAAAGAAGTGCAGGCCCCGTCAGGGGCAAATCTGTCGGCAAAGAAGTCTTCTGGTCCGGCAGTTCTGAATGATGGTTTTGAGATTCCGCTTTGGTGGGAAGACGGTGGACGTTTTCTGATCGGCGAAGTCTTCTTCGAGATGCTGGCGTGGGACTTGCGCGGGTATTCATCCGGTGGCTGGATAGACATTCAGTGTCCTAACTGCGCGAACCACACGGAGGGGACAGGCGACACCGCCGCGTTCATCGAAGGCGACGACGGGCTCGGCTTCAACTGTTTTCATGATCACTGCGCGAACATCGGCACGTGGGAAATGTTCGTTCTGATCGATCAAGCGATTCAGGACGGCGAAGTCGCCTTGCCGGATGGGTTTTCCAGTCTTTCCGAACTTCTGTGTGACCCCTGCCTCTACCCGGACAGTGTTGACGGCGAAGAGCTTGAATTCGATCCCGCCGATTACGGCGTGAAGGAAGAGATTGAAATTCAGTTCTTGGGGTCGCCCAAGAAGGTGCAAAAGGCGTTCGACGCCGTCGCCCAAGACGACCGGGCCGGTGATGACAATTATGCGGCGCTTTATGCTGGTGTGGCAAAGGCCGGGAACAAAGACGCAGCAGTGGCCAAACTTGGTGAGTTAATGACGGCGCATAAGCGTCACGGCGCGAACAAGCTGAAAGCGTTGAATAAGCTTGGCAATGAGATGGTGAAGGCCGAACGCGACGCGTGGAAGGCCCAAAAGGACGAAGACAGCCGCCGTGAGGCGGTGCAAGCCTTGGAGCGCGGTGACCTTGCCAACCCCTCTATGGACCCGGCGGAGCCATTGGGCGACGATCTGGTGTCGTCGCTAGCAACTTTACGAAATCGCTATGCCGTTGTTGACCTCAACGGGAAGTTCAGAGTCGTTCGCCGCCCTGACATGTCAGCCTTCAATTCCGCACTGAATTCGACCGTCATCATTTACGGCAAGCAGGATTTCATAGACCTGCACATGAACCGGCAAGTAAAATCCGGGGACAGCTTCGTGAACCCTGCCGAAGTGTTCTTGGAGTGCGAAAAGCGGAAAAGCGGCTTGGTGTTTGCCCCACCGCCACTGATCCCGGGTGAAAACGACTTCAACATGTACCTTGGTCGGAAATTAGAGCCGGTCACGGGTTCATGGGACACGCTCGGTTGGTTCATTCGTCATATCGTTTGCGACGGGTGCCCAGACAAATACGCATGGCTTCTGTTGTGGATGGCCGACTTGGTTCAGAATCCCGGACGGAAACCGGGTACTTCAATTGTTGGGGTGGGCAACGGGGGTGTTGGCAAGGGCACCTTTGGCAAACTTTTGATGAAGCTGACGGCCCCGCACTGCAAGGAACTTGTGAACGAAGAACATGTGATTGGTCGATTTGCTGGGGAACACTTGAGCAAGTGCACTTTGGTCGTTGTCAATGAGGCTGTATTTGGCCTCAGCCCAAAGGTTTCTTCCGCCCTCAAATTCATGGTGGATAGCAAGACAATTCAAGCTGAAACCAAAGGCATGAATGTAGAAACCGTGCCAAGCTACATGCGCGTCTACTTTGACTCCAATGACGCGGTGCCGGTTCTGATCGAAGGCAACAACTCGGAACGGCGGTATTTCGTTATCAGGTTCAGCGACGCCAAGATGAAAGATCAGGATTACTTCAAGATGTTGCATCAGGTTATCGAAGGCGAAGAGATGGCGGCTTTCCTTGACTATCTGATGAAGTACGAACCGGCGTCAGCGGGCATGTCTTGGAATGATGTGCGCAATGCCCCTGAGACACCCGAACGCAATGTAATGGGGTGGCATTCAATGCCCGCAACGTTGCGACGGCTGAAAGAAATTCTTGAAGACGGTGAAGTGACCTTGCGCTTGGAAAACACGGTCGAAACCTTTGTAACGGTTGACGGCAGACTCCGTGTCCCCATCACCCCCTTCCGCGATCACATTGGGTCTCTTGGAAAGGGGCGTGCCGAAGACCGTGATATCGAAGCCATGTTCGAACGGTTGTTCCCTGAACTGGAATTGATTGAAGGCCGTGGACGGGTTGGGGACGATGCCAATGGTCGCTACTGGGAATTCCCCAAAGAAGCGTTAGGTGTCGCTCAGGACGATAGTCCGGCATCCGCCGAAGACGCATCAGAACAACCGATCACCACCGTCGAAAACTGAGCGGGGCATTCTTGGGCTCTTCCTCAACCTCCAAACCTCCAAACAACCTCCAAACGCTTGGAGGTGGATTCGGTCAATGAAATAGGGGTTTTTTGCACCAACCTCCAAACCTCCAACCATTTTCTTAGTTGAAAATAATCTAGGAGGGACACACACACCAAAAGGACGTGTGTGTGTGTGTCCCCCAAACAATAAGGAACCCCCTCGCTTTTCTTGGAGGTTTGGAGGTTGGGCGCGAAACCCCAATAAAATAAGGCAAAAACCGCCTCCAAGCGTTTGGAGGTTGTTTGGAGGTTTGCGTGTCTTCTTGCGAGGAACCTAACCAACCGATCAAATTGACAGGCCCATCATTCCAACAACTCCCCACGTCATGCATGAGGTTGGTGCACCTGCATCGCGTTCGCAGAATTCGAGTTCATCAAGCAGCGCTGCGTCAAAGTCGCGGAGTTCAACCCGGAATTCCGCTTCACTTAACGGGTCAATCCAAATTGAAGTTTCGGCAGTGAATTCTTGTTCCACCCCATCTTCATCAAACACACTGACTGCAACCTCAACCCAAGTCGTCACGTGATCCGATGTCCGGTTCTCAAGCACGCCTTCCCAGTCAACGGAAGAGCGATTGGCTCGGGGTCCGGCGCGACCCGTTGCATGGTCGTTGTGAAATAGCCGTCGTTGAAATGCAATTGTGCAAGTCTCACGAATGGATTCATCTGAAAGAAGGCCGCTGCTTGAATAATCAATGCAGTTCTCAACGCCTCGCACAGTACCCATGTGAAGTGTTTCGTTAATCGCGCGCTCCAATGGCTCAAATCCGATGACCAAAGCAACAACGATGCAGCTAAGCACCCCGATCAAGAAATTCTTCACAACGCACGCCCCGTCAAATGTAAGCTCGGACCTCATTCATGCCGATCATGAAACAAGCCTTGTTGTCGAACGGCAAGCCATTCTTGCCGAGCAAAACACCAGTTCGGCTGCGGCTTGCCTTTGAACAACACAGAAAAAGATTCCTTATCAAAAATTGGCGCAAAACTGATGCACCTCCCTGTCATGCCATAGAAAAGCAGGTACAAGATGTTGTGTCAGAAAGGTCGCTGACGCGAGCAAACCAACTCCCCCAATTCGCGAAGCGGAACCACACTGTTTCGACTCAAGCCATTGTTTATAATGGCGAATCATGCCTCCAAATCGATATACTGGGCACAACGTCCGTTGATGTTTTGTAGAGAGGCGCGCCATGACCAATTCAAGCAAGATAAAGGGGCCATTCGTGCTCTATTTCCGCGTCTCAACCCGGCAACAGGAGCACTCAGGCCTTGGCCTTGAAGCACAGCGTCGCGACGTCCAACTGTTCCTCGACAACTATGCGGACGGCGATGTGGTCGGCGAGTTCCAAGACATTGCATCTGGAAAGCATGACGACCCCCGGCACCGTCCGGGCCTGTCAGAGGCCTTAGATTTGTGTCGTCAGACAGGTGCAACTTTGCTCGTGTCCAAGCTGGACAGGTTGAGCCGCAAGGTCGCACACATAGCAGCGTTGATGGACGACAAGCACGTCACCTTCAAAGTCGCATCGATGCCATTTGCCGATAGATTCCAACTACATATACACGCCAGTCTCGCAGAACAGGAGCGTGATTTCATCAGTCTCAGAACGAAAGCTGCATTGCAGGCAGCCCGCTCACGCGGGCAGGCGCTTGGTGGCTTGAGAGACAAGACCAACAAGCGCAACCAAGCCGCTCGCACCGTCGCGGATATCAAGGCTCACAGGATTGCAGATATCGCCGTACCCCTGCGCGACGCTGGTAGGAGCTATCAGGCCATTGCCGATGCGCTGAACGCTGCGAACGTCCAAACACCGGGGGGCGGACGGGCATGGTACGCGTCCGGTGTACGCAACGCTCTGATGCGATTGGCTTGATGAAGCCCGCGTCAGCGGGCAATGCTCTGTGCAGATGGTACCTACATCTTGTGTCATGGGGACCCAAGCCGGGTATTACCGGTGCCCCCACCAAGGCGCATAGTAGCTGTGGGCCGCTCGGAAGTTTGAATTTCCAAGCCTGAGCCTGCCCGAAAATGCGACTTAGCCATTTGCAAAATTTCCTTAGCCAATGCTTGAAAACTTAGCCCGCCAATTCCCGAATTCTTAGCGGCCGTTTTGGAAATGTTAGGTCGCGCGAAATTACTTATCCCACTCTTCAAATGACCCGTTGCGATTAGGTCTGCTTCCCAATTTATGGTACGTTTTCGGTGTCCGAAATCTCCAAGCGCCGGACACCCTCGGGAATGGGACCGGTGGCGGTTTCCCCTCTTTGCCGCCACCGCCCATCCCGCTTCAAGCCCCCGACATTCCCGTTTCAAAGAGGTTCAATCGATACGTCAAAGAGGTAGATTCAATGGCAACTCAATCTGTCGCCCAAAACATCACAACAGACGGCGACACCGCTACGACACCGGCAATCGTCGAGGGTCAGTACCTTCTCGGGATGAGCGGAGACTTCGACGGCGCGACCGTCGAACTGTTCATCACATTGGGACCCGCAAGCGAAGTCCCCATTGGCATCAGCTACACCGCGCCAAGCTCAGACATCATCTGGCTTCCACGCTGCACCGCGTTCGTCCGAACAACGGGTGCTGGCTCGAACACTGAGGTGAATGTTGCGATTGGCGAACTGTCATCACAAATGCATCGCTTCAACTGACATGGCCTTCACTCGTTCCTCGGTCTACTCGACCGTCCGAACACCATTCTGGACCTTCGGGCCAGTGGTGCCCAAAGACGGCAGCTATGCTTCCCATACTTGGATTTTCGGCGTCGATCCCGGCACACCGCCAGTATCTCCAACGCCGCCGCCTCGCCCGTTCAACGGCTTCAATTCATCAATGTTCAATGCGTCCACGTTCGGGTGAACTCCGCAAAAAGTTCATCTCAGCATACCGATGAATATGCGTACCCTATAGTTGGTAAGGAGCGACCGGGAGGATGGTCGCTCCCTACATTTGTTAGCGCGGCGTGCAAGTCATGCCGTTGCGCCGCGCGTTCGAAACGCAGTCGGATTTATTGACGTAGCCTTCCGAAGAAGCGCCAACGATCCGTCCGTTCGAAGCAGTGCGCCGCCAACGCCAGTGTGTGGCAGCGTCTTTGTAGATTTCCCAAGTGTCGCCACCGGCGATGCAGGTTTCAGCCATTTTAGCCTCATACAGTTGCTATATAAATGTGTAGCTATCACTACACTTGCGACTGGTATCACGATCACTATACTTTGGTCAAGCGGTGGGGAGACAAGGAACCAAATGTCCGAGAAATTCGGTGAGAAGCTGAGAAGGGTCCGCACCAGCAGGAACAAGACGCTTGAGGAACTGGCCAACGGGATTGGCAGTTCGAAGGCCTATGTTTGGCAGCTAGAAAACAAGAAGAACGCGAAGCCATCAGCAGAACTACTGCTCAAAATCGCCAATTACCTTGGGGAGTCCCCGGACTATTTTTTAGACGACGACGCCGAAGAGCGCACCGAAGGGCAACTTGAAGACGCGTTCTTCCGAAAGTTCAAAAAGCTCTCGGACGAAGACAAGCGCTACATCGACAAGATCGTTTCTGGTCTCGATGGCAAAGACGAGAACTGATCCCAAACGCGAGGCGATCCGGCTTACCAAACTTTGGCAAGAGTTCGGTCCCAATACCTATCCTTTGGATCTAGACACCTTGGTCAATGGTGCGATCCTCACCAGCGACTTTTCTGATGAATTGGTGATCGACAAGCGGCATTTCGACAGCTTCGAGGGCTCATTGGTCAGGACCAAAGGAATGCGCAAGTGGACCATGCTGTTAAACACCCAAGTGCGCAATGTGCGTCGGCGGCGTTTTACGTTTGCGCATGAGTTGGGCCATTTCATGTGCCACCGTGAAATACGAGAGAAATTCGAGGATAGCGAAGACTCCTTGAACGACTTCCGCGACGAAATCGAAACCGAAGCTAACATCTTCGCGTCTTGGTTGCTAATGCCCGCCAACTTGCTCCGAGGTGAGTTTCACGACACTGCTTGGGAGACGGCCACGTTGCAGACCATCGCTGACAGGTTCGAATGCTCCATGCAGGCAAGCGCTCTTCGGCACGTTCAACTAAGTTCGAAACCGATTGCCTTTGTCGTGTCCCGCGACGGCATGATCATTTGGGCGACAAAGAGCAATAGCGCACCTTTTATGACAAGCTACATGTTCGGGGATGAATTGCCGTCCGGCTCCCATGCGGAAGAGTGTTTCCGAAATGGCAATGTAGGGCTAGAACGCCAGCCAGTTGGATCAGTATGGAATGACACGCGGCACGCCTTTGAGAGTCAGTACTTCGATCATTCCGGGGAGGGTTATCAGTATACCTGCATCGAGTTTCAGTAAACCCAGAGACCCGCGCAAGTGAGTTGGCCTAGATTTTGATCTTTTTTATTATTGTGCTTAGTTTGCGTTTCTCCGGCCCCGAAACCGCTCGATGAACCCTCTCCAATGCCACGCGTTGCTGCTTCTTTTCATGATCTCCGAGGTATCTTCCCCAATCGTCTGAACCGACTTCTTCGAGTGCATCAAATAGGGTGGAACCTTCAAGGGAAAAGCCTACACAAAACTCGTAGACGCCATCTCGCTTCTTCGGACTCGATGAGATCACTCGATCTACAAACTCGGCACCTAACTCCAAGTTGTCGCCGCTGAGGGCCAGAAAACGGATCAAGCTCCTGCTTCTTTCGAAAAAACCCAATTCAAATAAATCCCGAATGATCGGGAAGGACTCTTTGGATATGCTTGAGTACAATATGGAAACAAGAGAAGCGCTAATCTTAGATTCCATATTCGATCGGATATAATCTAAAAATATCTTTCGCACATCAGTCGAAAGAACCATTTCGCCAATTGGGATTAGCTCATCTGTCCAGCTAGTAAAATCAACATACTCCGAAACGATAGCTGCGTCTTCCGAAAGGATTTGCTCCCATGTTCTAGCATGATTATCTTGATACCAAGAAAGTGAAAATGTCCACGCTCTAATTCGCGTTCGTAGATCATTGGAAACAACCAAGCGAGATACAATATCGAGCAATTTAGTTTTGGAAACGATGTCAAGAACGTAGAAATCATAGTTCTCGTGTCTGACTAGACATTCGAGGAACGCCATTACAAGCGCATCGTCAGGACACTGCAATATTGCGTCAAACAGATCGTCGCTGGTTTCATCAAAATGACTTACTTGCTTGGCGATAGGATCGATAAGCGCCACTCTCTTAACGGCATCACTTGACTGAAAAGCATCGAGAAGCTTCATGCACACCCGCGTGTTTAGGGTGGCATCTCTTACTTTGACCTTCGCAAAGTATCGAAGACAGGCCTCAAAAACTTGACGTTCTTGCGATGTTTCGAAAATCGAAAGGATCTTGGGAAAAAGAATGCGATCCTCGGTTTTTGTAGCTCCATCAATAGCCGCTACGTTCACGGCAAGCTCGGGATCATCCAATGAAAGCTTGAGTACGTTTGTCGCGGCGCTACCGCCCAAATCGGAAAGCTTGCCGATCGCAAGAAGTCGAATATAGCCTGAATACTCCGACGAAGAAAGCTCAATCAGTTTTGAAACACCACCACTTTGTTTGATGTACTCCCCATGCCTATTAAAGTCCAAATCTTCAAGACTGCTGATAATCTGATCTAGGTCGCCATCAACAATCATTGATACGGCTGCACTTACTCTCTCAATATCGGATACTTCGTCCTCGCCCTTTTCAATAGATAGGAGTTGATCAGCGATGCGGATATCTACATCCAACCTACGAAAGAGCATTTCGAGAGCATCCAAGTATTTTTCGTCGCTGGACATATCCGCGTATAGCTTGCCCCTCAAGAATGCCGGAACTTCGCACTCATCGGCAAGTACTGGTAGAACCTTAACTTTCTTTCCGGAGATCTCTTCGTTGATAGCTATTTCAAGTTCCCTCTTGACCCATTCAGATTGATTTGCATGGTCCGAGAGCACTGCGACTACGTAGTCAACGGTTTCAATTCCCTCTCTGATCTTCTCGATCAGGCTATCACCAATCTTTATTTCGGCTTCGTCTAACCAAACGGAGATCGAAGCGCGCCGGAGAGTGATCGCCAGTCGCCTTGCCAATGGCTTATCGGACCAACTGTGACTTATGAAAACGCTACCCAATTATCCCTCCAAGGCCACAATTATCAGCCGAAACGCGAATATCGCTTACATCAAACTAGTTCAATCTCAGGGGGTTGCTGAACCATTGTACTAATCATCCTACTTTCCCTCATGCAAATCACTGGATGAAGTCCTTTTCGAAGTATCTCCTTGGAATTTCGGCACTTATCCGACCATTTAGTGTAAGTTGCACAACGTTGCAAACCAAAGGGGGGGGTGATCTTCCGCCTCCCAACCCACCCACTGCCGTGCCCGCTTCTTACTCGAAGCTCCAAGAAACCCGTTCGCTTTCTTCATATGTTTGGAAGAAAGGTACTCGGGTAACAGCAGTTGATGGGACGTGCCACAGGCGTTCATTCTATATATCTCACCTGATGGAGAGTGCGTCGCCGAACGCCGCCTCTACGTCCGGGCGGTGCATATTGTAGTGCTTCTTCAAGACAGCGACGGTCGTGTTCACGGCGTCCGCGATGATTTCTAGCGGGATGCCCGCCCGCACCATGTGAGTGATCGCTGTACGCTTCATCGTGTGGTGCGTGACCGACTTCGGGATGCCAGCTTCCTTTGCCACTTCCGCGAGACCCTTTTTGAGGCTCTTCACAGGCTTTCCCTTGTACGAGATGACGTACGGCTGAGTGCGGTCGCCGGTATGAAGGAGGTATTCCATCAATCGAGGATTCTGGCTTACTGGAATTTGAGGGCGGCGTTTCTTGCCGCGACCCGCGCCAAAGTCGATGTAAGCACCCTCCAAAACTCTTCCAGTCTCTCGGTCGATGGGGTCGTTGGCACCTCTAATCTCGCGGTACTTGGGGCCGCCCTTCACGCGTTCGTCCGGCGGGACTGGTACGCTTTCCAAGACTTCATAGCGGGTCTCAGGGATGTAGACCTGATCCCATGTCAGTTCGAGGATGGCTTCCTTCCGTGCACCGGATGCCAACGCGATCAACAGAAAACCTTCAATGTGGGTGCGGTCGCGTTCCCGATCCGTCTTGATGCCATTCACATAGATCGGCTGAGGGCGACAGGCCGCGATCATCCGTTCCATCTCTTTCATGGTGATCCACGTTTTTGTGTCCCTAACGGGATCGCCTTCGACAATCTCGAAGTCGGGATCGGCGCTTGTGTATTTGTTCTTCTTGCTGCGCCTAAGCGCTGCTCTAAGGACTCTCAGGTCTTTGCATGCCGTGTTTCGCGACGTCTCGCCGTACTGACCCTCGAAAGACTGGTGCACTGACCAACGCGGCTTTTGCATGCGCCATTCGATGTATTCTTCAACCAAGTCCTGTGTGACGTCGTCCCAATGATAGTGGCCAAGGTATTCCTTGAGCGGCCCGACATTGGCAGCCATTGGACCTGACGTGGTTTCTGGTTTCTCTCGGCAGATGTAGTCTTCGTAGTACCGATCCACGACCCAAGCGATGGTCGGGCGGTTCGGTATCTGTGGGCGTGTCAATTGCTGCACAAAGGCGGCGTGAGCCGCACTTGCCTCTTCTTGGTTGCGCGTTCCGTGTGACTTTCTGCGAGGCTTCCCGGTGTCATCTGTCCACCGAGACTCCCATATACCATCCTTGCGAGGGCGCAGGCGTGGTCCGTCATCTGCCTCGTGTTCGCCGTCACTTTCCAAGAACTCTTTGAACCGCCCTTCGGCTTCAAAGAAGTCCTTGGTTCCTGTTGAGCGGCGCTTCGATTTTCCCGTCGCCGGGTCTTCGAACACGATTTCCCAATAGGAATCAGACCTCTCGCGCACGTAGGGGACAGTGGTTTTCATAAGAACATCCTCGCGATTTCGTGCAACTCATGCAAGGTTGCATGAATTGCAAGTTTCGGAATTCGCGTAAGTTCTTGATTTTGTGGTCGGAGTGGCGAGATTCGAACTCACGACCCCTGCCTCCCGAAGACAGTGCTCTACCAGGCTGAGCTACACTCCGACCGTGCGGGGCGGATTACTTGCCCTCCCGCGCATTTGCAAGAGCCTCGTGGCCTGGCGGGACCGCGTTGGCCTGGGCCCGCAGCATGACCGAAATGCGGGGCGAAGACAGCGTCGCCGCGCGCGATCTCGTTTGCAGGACCGGCGCAGAGGAGGTGGCACCGCGCAGGGTTTCGCGCAGGACGATGTAGAGCCCGGAGAGAATGATGATCCCCGCACCAAGGATGGTCGGCCGGTCGGGCAGTTCGTCGAAGAACACAAGGCCGTAGCCCGCCGCCCAGACGATCTGCGAGTACTGCATCGGGGCCACGACGGACGCGTCGCCGCGCCGGTAGGCGGCGATAACAAGGAGGGCGGCGGCGAAGGCCAGAGCCGAGATCAGAGCGGCGAGGCCCAGATGTTCGGCCGGCATCGGGCGATAGACAAAGGGCAGCACCATGGCCATCGCGACGAAGGAGGCCATCATCGGGTAGAGCATCAGCACCGCGCTGCGCTCCTCCTTGCCGATCTTGCGGACGACGACGGAGGCGGTGGCCGAGCCCAGCGCGGCGGTGAGGCCCGCAAGATGGCCGAGCGAGAACGGCTCGGCGCCGGGGCGGAGCACCACCAGAACGCCAACGAGCCCCACGATCACCGCCGCCCAGCGATGGATACCCACCTTTTCGCCGAGGATCGGGATGGCGAGCACCGTGATCAGAAGCGGGGCGGCGAAGATGAACGCATAGACCTGGGCGAGCGGCAGAACCGAGAACGCATAGAAGGCCGAGACCCCGGTCAACAGGGCCGCGGCCGTGCGCAACGCCGTCCACCAGGGATGGACCGGCCGCAGCGTTCCGGGCTCGGGGTCGCGCATCAGCATGATTGTGGCGAGCGGAAACCCGAACAGCACCGAAAAGAAGATGATCTGAAACGGCGAGTAACTTTGCCCGAGCGCCTTCACCCCCACGTCGTGGGTGGCAAACAATCCAAAGGCTGCGAGCGCGAAAAGCGCCCCCTTGAGGTTCGAACGGGCAATGTCGGTCATGGGATCTATCCCGCGGGATAACGGTCCTCCCCAGACGTCAGACCAATCCCATCCCGTGCCGGCTGGCAAGCGCGAAATCGTGGCGCCGGCAAAGCGACCGGCAGGTGCGGCAGTTTTCGGTCAGGCCGACAGCGCGGCGACGATCCGGTCGCCCATCTCGGCGGTCGAGATTGCCGTGCCGCCTTCGGGACCGAGGAGATCGGCCGTGCGCGCGCCGTCGGCGAGCACCGTCTCGACCGCCGCTTCGAGGCGCGCGGCCCCTTCGCCGAGATCGAAACTGTAGCGCAGCGCCATCGCGAACGACAGGATGCAGGCGATCGGGTTGGCCTTGCCCTGCCCCGCGATGTCCGGAGCCGAGCCGTGGACCGGCTCGTAGAGCGCTTTGGGGCGTCCGTTCTCCATAGGTGCGCCGAGAGACGCCGAGGGCAGCATGCCGAGGGAGCCCGTGAGCATCGCGGCGGCATCGGAGAGAAGGTCGCCGAAGAGGTTGTCGGTGACGATCACGTCGAACTGTTTCGGCCAGCGGCAAAGCTGCATCGCCCCGGCATCGGCATACATGTGGCTGAGCTCGACATCGGAATACTCCGCGGCATGGACCTCGGTGACGACCTCGCGCCAGAGGATGCCCGATTCCATCACATTGGCCTTCTCCATCGAGCAGACCTTGTTCCGGCGGCGCCGGGCGAGCTCGAAGGCCGAGCGGGCGACCCGGGCGATCTCGCTTTCGGTGTAGCGTTGGGTGTTGATACCGACGCGCTCGTTGCCCTCCTTGAAGATGCCGCGCGGCTCGCCGAAATAGACGCCCGAGGTCAGCTCCCGGACGATGACGATGTCGAGGCCGGCGACCACCTCCCGCTTGAGCGAGGAGAAGTCCGCCAGCGCGTCGAAACACTGCGCGGGCCGGAGGTTGGAGAAGAGATCCATCTCCTTTCTCAGCCGCAGGAGCCCGCGCTCGGGCTTGACCGAAAAATCGAGCGCGTCGTATTTCGGCCCGCCGACCGCACCGAGGAGAACCGCGTCCACGCTCTGGGCGCGCTCCATCGTCTCGTCGGTGAGCGGGGTGCCATGGGCGTCGTAGGCCGCGCCGCCGACCAGCCCCTCTTCGACCTCGAAGGCGTGACCTTGCGTGCCGAACCAGTCGATGACCTTGCGGACCTCGGCCATCACCTCCGGGCCGATGCCGTCGCCGGCGAGAATGAGGATCGAGGGGGTCGTCATGGGCGGTTTCCTCCGTTGGCGGAAGGGCCGTAGCCGGTGGCCAGAGGGGGGTCAAGAGCGGCGGCGGACACCTTTTTGGCTCGCCGAACCCAGGCTCCGACCCCCGAGATCGACCGCCGCGCGGGTCAGCGTCCCCGTGGACCCGGAGCCCGATCCGGCATGGCGACACAGGGCGGTCGTCGAGCGCTGCCGCACGCGGCTACCGCAGATCGACATCGACCCAAACGAGCCGGTGGCGGGTGACATCGGTTTCCGCCACGCCCAAGAGCCCGGCATGCGGATCTTCAGGGGCGGGCCAGAAGACGCCGGCCGCGATGATCGTCCAATCCGACGACGGCAGCACGTAGTCCACCCGGAGGTTTCCCGGACCGTCCTCACCGAAGTCGGCGGTGTCGCGGGCGGGGTCTCCCCGGTGTTCCGCATTGACACCGCCCTGGGCGCGCGCGGCCGCCATGCCTCCGGCGCTCCGCGGCGCCGGATCCTGAAGACGGGGGTCGGACAGCAGGGCCGAGAGCGCGCCGGGGCGCCCGTCACCGTCGCTCGGGTCGAGGTTGACGTCGCCGGCGATGGCGAACCGGGCCGTCGGAGCGCCCTCGCCGAGCGCGCCGTCGAGCCAGGCCCGCCAGAGCGCCGCCTCGTCGTGGTTGCGGCGGCCGTTGCGGTCTTCCGGACCGTCGAAGACCGGCGGCGTGGCGTGGAAGGCGAGAATGCGGACGGTGCCGTGCGCCGGGGTCCGCACCGGCACGTCCCAATGCCCGGTCGTGGAGAGGCGTTGGACCTGCGCGACCTCGTCCGGAAGGGCAGGAGGGATCGCCCCGGGCAGGTCCGCCCAGAGAAGGCCGGAGAAATCCCGCGCGCGCCCGGTGTCGATCGGCCAGCGCGACAGCAGGGCCATGCCGCCCTGCCCGCGGAACCGCCCGTAGCCCTGGGCGTCGCGGGCTGTGCCGCGGCGGCCGTCGCCATCAAGGTCGAGACCGGTGGCGAGGCCGGCATTGGGGGCGGGGGCGAACCGGTAGGGGTAATCGAGCCCAAGTGCGGTCAGGCGGTCGGCGAAGGCCGCGAGCGCATGCCCCTCGTGGTCATGGTCGAACCCCGTCAGAACGGCGATGTCGGGTGCGACATGGGCGATGACCGCTACGGCAACGGCGACATCGGCGCTTTCACCCGCGAGGATGTCGCGCAAGAGCAGACCGGGGCCTGCGCGCTGAAGCTCGACGTTGTAGGTGGCGATGCGGATCGGCTCGGCGGCCGCCCCCTGGGCGAGCGCGAGGCTCAGACCGTAAGCAAGTCCCCATCCGCGCTTTCGGCGGCGCGTTTGCGCTTGTCGCGGATCATCGCCGCGATGCGGCCCATCGCGATGCCGCGCATGAAGAGCGATGCGGGAAGAAAGGCCCATGCCGCCACCGTCCAGATCAACGTATGCGGACTTTCGAGCGAGACCGAGCCGAAAAGCGACGAGGCCGCGTTCACGACCGCCGGGACCACGAATGGCAGCATAAACCCTAACGCAATGTTAAAGCGGGCATCCCGCGCGAGCCGTTCGACGACGTCGCCGCCGGCGGTGGGGTCGAATGTGGGCAGATTCACCCAGACGTTGAAGCTCCCCGAGCCGAGCGGCCAGCGAATGAGCCGCTGGACGATGAGAAAGAGCGCCAGTGTGACAAGCGAAATGAGATAGGCTAGGCCCGCCGAGGCCCGCACCAGTTCGATCTGGGCGACCGTGGCGTCGGGCGGCAGCATCAGCACGACAAGGCGCACCGGGCTGTAGGGGAAGTCGATCACATGGCCGATGAGGCGCCCGACGGCCTCGACAAGCATCGTCAGGTTCGTCGGCTCGCTCTGGCCGCGCGCCATGGTGGCGAGCAGAAAGACCGTGAGGAAGAGCGACAGAAACCGGATCCGGTTAAAGGGGGGCGCGTCGCGGAACTCGATGAGGCCGGGATAGGACGAGGCGTATTCGAAAATGACGAGGGCGGCGGCAAAGATCGCGATCAGGGTGACGATCTGGGCGGCATCGTCGGTTGTGCCCGGCAACATCAGCGCCGGGGTGGCGATGAGCATCACCACGAGAATTGCGCGCAACACGGCGCCTGCCAGCCGAGCGATCACTACCCTATACCCTCACAATGGCCAGGCCGCGTGCGATGCGCAGCCCTTGTTCCACTGAGATTCCGCCAATTGTGGCGGTGTGCCTCATTTTCGCCCAATTTTTGCCATCTTTCGGAAAACGCAGCAACTTTCCGTTAACCATGGCCGAGCGTTGCGGCATTTTTGTGGAGAAACTGGTGCGACAATGCATCAAACCGCCCGCTCGCGCCGGGTTTCGACCCGACGCAATGTGATTTGCCATCGCATCTCGACGCGTCACGTTGGCTTTCAGAACATGGAGGGATGCATTCTTTGACCCCGGTCCTCGCCGTCCTGACCCTCAGCAACTTCTTCTGGGCCTACGCCGTTGTGCTGGCCGTGGTCTGGGTGCGCGCGGTGGCCCGGACCGATCTGCGGGACCATATCGGGCATTTCGCGGGGCTGATGGGGGTGCTGGTGCCGGGGGTGGCGCTGGTTCTGCTGACGCTGATGGTCGGCGCGGTGTTTCAGATCGGCTGGCTCTTTGTGCTGCTCGCCCTGGCCTTTCCCGCCGCGATTGCGACGGGGCTGCATCTCGAAGTCGCCGCGCTGACCGAACCCGATGCCGGCAAGGAGGCCCAGCGCGTGATTCTCACGGTGCTCCTTGCGGCGGTCTTCACGGGGTATGCGCTGAGGTAGAGCCGGTGGGATTTCGATCTTGCGGTCGAAGACCCGTTCGGCCCGGAGCGGGTGTTCGTGTGTCGGCTCCGGTCTGGCGACACGCCTGCCCCGCGAGGCTCGACCCGGGACGTCGACGGGCTTTGCGCTCGGGTGCGCCGGGGCCCCGGATCAGGTCCGGGGCGGGTTTCGCAGGTGCCCGCCAGAACAAGGCCCGGGCGTGCGCCCAGAGGCCAGCCTCCCGGGAGCCGGTTCCCTGCTTTGGGCCGGCCCTACGCCCAGGGTCGTGCGGCGGCCGCCTTGGCTTCGAAAGCATCGATGGCCGGCGCCTCGGCCAGCGTCAGCCCGATATCGTCAAGCCCGTTCAGAAGGCAGTGTTTGCGGAACGGGTCGACGTCGAAGCCGATGGAACCGCCGTCGGGCCCGGTGATGGTCTGGCTTTCGAGATCGACGGTCAGGACGGCGTTTGCCCCCCGCTCGGCGTCGTCCATCAGCTTGTCGACCTCTTCCTGGGGCAGGACGATGGGCAGGATGCCGTTTTTGAAGCAGTTGTTGTAGAAGATGTCGGCGAATGAGGTGGAGATCACCACCCGGATGCCGAAGTCGAGCAGCGCCCAGGGGGCGTGTTCGCGCGACGAGCCGGTGCCGAAATTGTCACCGGCGACGAGGATCTGGGCGTTGCGGTATTGCGGCCTGTTCAGCACGAAATCGGCGATCTCGGAGCCGTCGCGGTTGTAGCGCATCTCGTCGAAGAGGTTCACGCCGAGGCCGGTGCGCTTGATCGTCTTCAGGAACTGCTTGGGGATGATCATGTCGGTGTCGATGTTGACAAGCGGCATCGGGGCGGCGACCCCGGTCAGTTTCGTGAAGCGATCCATCGGACATTCTCCCCGGTCGGTAGGAACCGGAGGCTTATCGCAAATCGCCCCGCCCCCCGAAAGCCCAAAAGAAAACCGCGCCCCTTGGGGCGCGGCTTCGGACGTCGCGAAAAAAAGACGTCGTTTATGCTTTGGCGCGCGACTTCCGGCGCTTGGCGGCGACGAGGCCGCCGATGCCGGCAAGGAGCATCCATCCCGCGGCGGGAAGCGGGACGGCCGAGACGCTGTAGGAGCCGACAAGTACCGCTTCGTTGGAGGTATCCTCCTCGGTGAGGAAGAAGTCGAGCGTCTCCCCATCGACCCGGAAGCCCGAAATCTCGAAGTCGTACTGATACCCGTCGACCACGACGCTTTCGCTCTGGTCGCTGTTCTGGGTGATGGTCACCCGGTCGGCACAGCCGCTCGAGTTGAGGCCCGCGTCGCCGTTCTGACCGCCATGTTTGCAGTCGCCGGCAGAATTCTCACCCTCGTTCTTCGTCTCATCGTGCTCGAAGGTGTAGAGCTGCGAGAATGCATGGGACATATCGCCGATCTGGATCACAAAGTCGACGCGCAGCTCGGCTTCGGCGATCCCGGTCACCTTGCCGCCGCCCGGATCGGTCTTGATCGGGTTGTTGAGGTGGGTGAAGAGCCCCAGCTCGAAGTCGGTGTCCGGCGTGGTCGCCACCGGCGGAGGGATCAGACCCTCGAACACATAGCCGCTCTGCGGCCCGCCGGGCTTCGGCTGACCCCAGAGAACCTGGGTGCTTTCGTCATCTGTGTCGATGCTGAGATCGTAGGCATTCGAAGGCCCCGCCGACACCCATTCGCCGGTCACACTGCTGATGGTGACATCGTGGACCGTGGCGGCCATGGCCGTCGTTGCCATAAGCCCAAGGGCTGCCGCCGCGGCGCCCGTCTTAATCATACGCATATTGGCTTCCCCGCCATTCGTTAACCTCACGCGTGCCCGCCGTTTCGGCGTGGCACATTACCTTTACGCACGGCGGACCGCCGATAGCGGCCCCCTCACCGTGCAATTTGGCAGCAATGGGGCCGAGCTTCAATGTTGACATTACTTTGCCACATTTGTTGGCAACGAATTCCACAATTCTGCCGCGATCGTATCGCAATTCAGCAACAATCAACCCCAGGTTGTCAACTGCCGAGGCGAATCGCCCGGTTACAGCAGGTCCCTTACATCGGTCAGACGGCCGGTGATCGCCGCCGCGGCCGCCATTGCCGGCGACATCAGATGTGTCCGGCCCTTGTAGCCCTGGCGCCCCTCGAAATTCCGGTTCGAGGTCGAGGCGCAGCGTTCTCCCGGCGCGAGCTGGTCGGGGTTCATGCCCAGACACATCGAGCACCCGGCCATGCGCCATTCGAAGCCGGCCTCCTGCAACTTCGCCGCGATGCCCTCCTCCTCGGCCTGGAGCCGGACGAGCCCGGAGCCCGGAACGATCATCGCCCGCAGGCCCTCCTTGACGCGCTTGCCCTCCATGATCCGGGCCACTTCGCGAAGGTCCTCGATCCGGCCATTGGTGCAGGAGCCGATGAAGACGGTGTCGATCTCGACCTCGCGGAGCGGCGTGCCGGGCGCGAGCCCCATATAGTCGAGGGACCGCCGTGCGGCGTCGACCTTGCCGCCCGCGAAATCCTCGGGCGACGGCACGACGCCGGTGATCGGCAACACGTCCTCGGGCGAGGTGCCCCAGGTCACCACCGGGGCGATCTCGGCGGCATCGAGGCGGACGGTCGTGTCGAAATGCGCGCCGTCGTCGGAGTGGAGCGTCTTCCAGTAAGTCATCGCCGCCTCCCACATCGCACCTTTCGGGGCGTGGGGGCGGCCTTTGACATAGTCGAAGGTCTTGTCGTCCGGAGCGATGAGCCCGGCGCGGGCGCCACCCTCGATGGCCATGTTGCAGACCGTCATCCGGCCTTCCATCGACAGCGACCGGATTGCCGAACCGGCGTATTCGATGACGTGACCGGTGCCGCCTGCCGTCCCGGTCTTGCCGATGACCGACAGCGTGATGTCCTTCGCCGTGACGCCCGGGGCGAGATCGCCGTCGACCTCGACCAGCATGTTCTTCGATTTTTTCTGGATCAGCGTCTGGGTCGCGAGCACATGCTCGACCTCCGACGTGCCGATGCCGTGGGCCAGCGCCCCGAAGGCGCCATGGGTCGCGGTGTGGCTGTCGCCGCAGACGATGGTCATGCCGGGCTGGGTCCAGCCCTGTTCGGGCCCGACGATATGGACGATGCCCTGGCGGTGGTCGTCGATATCGTACATCTCGATGCCGAAATCCCTGGCGTTCCGGCGGAGCGCCTCGACCTGGATCCGCGATTGCTCGTCCTCGATCCCCTCCAGGCGGGTGGGGTCTGTGGGCACGTTGTGGTCGGGCACCGCCACGGTTTTTTCCGGTGCGCGCACGGTACGGCCCGCAAGGCGCAGGCCTTCGAAAGCCTGCGGGCTCGTCACTTCGTGCACGAGATGGCGGTCGATATAGAGATGGGTGGTGCCGTCTTCGGCTTCGCGGACGACGTGGTCGTCCCAGATCTTGTCGTAGAGGGTGCGGGGCGTTGACATGTTGGCTACTCGGTCGTTTGGGATGGGCAGAACGGAGGGCCGGTCAGCGCCGTCCCGGCCGCGCCCGGCGGCGGGCACCGAAGAACCGCCACGGCAGGCGGGCGTGATCGCCCATATCGAATACCGGTCTCATGGCGCGGGGGTCTAGCCCGTTGCCGGAGCCGTTTCAAGCGCCCTACCGGTGATCCGGGACAGCCGCCGCGCCGTAACCCGATCATGGCATATCCCACACGACGGAGCGTCCTCATGGCGGCTGGTTCGGCCATCGTCCTGCCCGCGGCGGCAGCTGCCGATTACCGTGGATACGAGACGCCGAAATGGCGGGTTCTGAAGGCCGACGGGGTGTTCGAACTTCGCGACTACGACCCCTACCTCGCGGCAGAGGTGTCGATCAGGGCCGCGCCCGACCGCGCCTTGCGCCAGGGGTTCCGGACGCTGGCCGGCTACATCTTCGGCGGCAACGACACCGGCGCGAAGGTCGCGATGACCGCACCCGTCACCCGCGCGCCGGCCGGCGACGCCGCCTGGACGGTCCGTTTCATGATGCCGGGCGAACGGAGAGAGGACACCCTCCCCCGCCCCGACAACCGCGCCATCCGGCTCGTCGAGATCGAGCCCGGTCTGCGGGCCGTGGTGCGCTTTTCGGGGCTGGCCACCGAAGCCCGGATCGCGGCGGCAGAGGCCCGGCTGCGGAATTGGCTGGCTGCGGAAGGGTTGACGGTCAGAGGCCCGGCGGAGGCGGCGTGGTTCGACGACCCGTTCACATTGCCCTGGCGCCGCCGGAACGAGGTTTCCCTTCCGGTCGCCATGTCGTAGGCCGGTCAGGTGGTGGGGTCGCGGACCCCGCGGGGGGTTCGGTCGCGCATGTATCGCCGTTTTCGCGCAATGGTTATCGCCGCCGGCATCGCGATGTCCGGCACGGCGCCGGCGCAGGCGCTCGAGGATATGCGCTTCTTCGCCAGCGGTCTTAACGACGGCGCGCGAGAGCGGCTCGGCAACGCCTCGCTTCTCGCCCTGGCGCGCAGCGAGGGCGTGACCGACCCGGTTGAGCTCCTCGCCACGGCCCGGGCCGAATATGCAAGGCTCATCGAGGCGCTTTATGCCGAAGGCTATTACGGGCCCGAGATCTCGGTTCGGGTCGATGGCCGGGAAGCGGCGACGATACCGCCTTTCGAACGCCCCTCCCGGATCGACGTGATCGTCGTCGATGTCCGCGCGGGGCAGCGGTTCCGCTTCGGCAAGGCGAATGTCCGGCCGGTAACTACGACGACCGTGCTGCCCGATGACTTCAGGCGCGGCCGCGTCGCGCGTACGGGCACCCTCATCGAAACGGCGCAGGCGGCTGTCGACGGCTGGCGCGATGCCGGCCACCCCAAGGCCCGCGTCGCCGGCGAGGACCTGCGGGTGCGCCACCGCGACGGCGAGATGGATGCGGCGATCTTCATTGAGCCCGGGCCCCGGTTGCGGTTCGGGACGCTGGCGGTGGCCGGCAACGAGCGGGTGCGCACGAGCGCCGTGCGGCGAATCATCGGCTGGCCCCGGGGCGAGGTGGTCACTCCGGACGAACGCGACAGGGCGGCGAACCGCCTGCGCCGGAGCGGCGCGTTCCGTTCGGTCGTCCTGACCGAGGCGGAGGTGCCCAACCCCGATGGAACCCTCGATTTCGGGGTGGCACTCGTCGAAGAGCGCCCGAGGCGGTTCGGGATCGGCGGCGAAATCTCAACCGAGGAAGGGCTCCGCCTGACGGCGTTCTGGCTCCACCGAAACCTTCTCGGCGATGCCGAGCGCCTCCGCTTCGACGCCGAAATCGCCGGGATCGGCGGCCAGACGGGCGGGATCGACACGCTGCTGTCCACCCGCTTCGAGAGGCCCGCGACGTTCTTTGTCGATACCGACCTCTTCGTCGGCCTCTCCTATGAAAACCTCGACGAGCCGGATTTCGCCTCGGAGACCATCGAGGCCGAGGTGGGGCTGGAACGGATCGTGTCCGACGCCCTGACCCTGGAGGTCGGGGTGGCCTTCCGCAACTCCACGGTGACCGATGCGACGGGGAGCGGAACGTTCCAGCTTCTGAGCTTTCCCGGACGCGCGGTCTGGAACACCCGCGACGACCCGCTCGACCCGACCGAAGGGTACTTCATCGACGCCGGCCTGACGCCGTTTCTGGGCTTTTCCGATGCGGGGACGGGCGTGCGTGCCACCGCCGATGCCAGGATTTACCGGCGCCTTGGCGCGGACGGTCGGTTCGTCGTCGCCGCCCGCGGTCAGTTGGGCTCGGTGATCGGGCCGGACATCTCCTCGGTGCCGGCGGACCTGCGGTTCTTCTCCGGTGGCGGCGGTACGGTGCGGGGTCAGCCCTACCAATCGCTCGGCGTCGATCTTGACGGCGAACTCACCGGGGGGCTGAGCTTTGCGGCGCTTTCGGGCGAATTGCGCGCCGCACTCGGCGACACGATCGGCCTGGTGGGGTTCGTCGATGTGGGCTTCGTCGGCGAGAACGCGCTGCCGGGGATCGAGGGCGACACCCATGCGGGCGCCGGGCTCGGCTTGCGCTACAATGCCGGCCTGGGGCCGATCCGGTTCGACGTCGCCGTACCGGTTTCCGAAAGCTCCGGTGGGTCGCTGTTTTTCTATGTGGGGATCGGGCAGGCGTTTTGAGAAGGATCGTCGCCATATCGCTCGCCGCCATGCTGGGGTTCGGTTCGCCGGCGGTCGGCCAGGAGGAGGTCGAGGAAGCCACACGGCTTGAAGGTCTGATCGAGGATGCCCTGTCGGGGGCCGGACGCGACGTCACCGTCAGGGGGTTTCGCGGCGCGCTCTCGGGACGCGCCGAGATGGACAGCCTGACACTGTCCGATGCCGACGGGGTCTGGCTGTCGATCAGCGACGCGGTTCTCGACTGGAACCGGGCCGCCCTGCTGCGGGGCCGTCTCGAGGTCGCCGAACTCTCGGCAAGCCGGATAGAACTCGTCCGCCCTCCCGTGGCCGACGCGGGCGAGGCGCTGCAACCCGAAGCGTCGGGCAGCGCATTGCAACTGCCGGAACTGCCCGTCGCGCTCGCGGTCGACGATCTGGCCGCCGAGGAGGTCGTGATCGGCGCGGAGGTCCTGGGCCAGCCCCTCACGGTGCGCCTCGAAGGCGCTTTCGGCCTCGCCGACGGGGCCGGCGACGCGACGCTTTCGCTGCTTCGCATCGACGGGCCGCGTGGCGAAATCGCCCTCGACGCCGTGTTCTCGAATGCGTCGGGCGAGTTGTCGGTCGACCTTCTGTTCGACGAAGCGGCCGACGGGATCGCTGCGGGTTTGCTCGGCCTGCCGGGGGCGCCGGCCGTGCGGCTCGAGGTCGCGGGCGCCGGCACACTCGGCGATTTCACGGCCGACATCGCCTTGGCCACGGATGGCGCGGAGCGGTTTGGCGGCCAGATTGAAACCGTCGCCGGCGAGGGCGACCGCCAGTTCGACATCTCGCTTGCGGGCGATCTGAGGCCCCTCGTCGAGCCGGAATATCGGGCGTTCTTCGGCACCCGCGCGGTGCTTGAGGCGACCGCCTTGCGGCGCCGGGACGGGACGACCGGTCTTTCCGGTCTCACAATCGAAACCGGGGCGCTTCGGCTTTCGGGCGAGGCGGAAATCGGACCCGGAGGGCTGCCGCGGTCCTTCGATCTCGCCGGGCGGCTCGCAAGCCCCGATGGCGGCGCGCTGCTTTTGCCGATTGCCGGGCAGGAGACCCGCATCAGGGAGGCCTCTCTCGATGTGACGTTCGATGCCCGCGAGGGCGAAGCCTGGACCGGAGTGATCGGCCTTGAGGGACTTCAGCGCGAGGGTCTGAACGCCGAGAGTGTGAGGCTCGACGGAAGCGGGACGATCGCGACCGATCCCGCGGCCGTGACCGCCGGCTTCGACTTTGCCGCCGAGGCGCTCGATTTCGGCGGGGCGGCAGCGCAAACGGCATTCGGTGAAACGGTGACCGGCCGGGCGGACATCTCGTGGCGGGACGGGGAGCCGGTGGAGGTCGCCGCCCTGCGGATCGACGGTGAAAGCTACGGGGCGGAGGCCGAGGGCCGGATCGCGAACCTGACGACGACGCTCGATCTCGACGGCCGGGTCTCGCTGCGCGCGGAGGATCTCGCGGCCTTTGCGGGGCTGGCTGAGCGCCCGCTCCGGGGGGGCGTCGAGGCGACGCTGACCGGACGCGCGGGCGTCATCTCCGGTCTCGCCGACCTGCGCGGCACGGTTGTCGGCCGCGAGCTTGAGGTCGGAGAGCCGTTGCTCGACCCCTATATCGCAGGCAACACTTCGATCGAGGCCGCGCTGCGGCGGACCGTGTCGGGGCTCGCCCTCGACAGATTGCGGATTGCCGCGCCGGATGCAGATATCACGGTTTCCGGCAGCCTCAGTTCAACCGATGGCGCCGTCTCGGCCGACGCCCGGCTTGGCGACATCGCCCCGCTGGCCGAGGGGCTCGCAGGCCCCGGTGCGCTGTCGCTGCAAGCCAGCATGAAAGAGGGCGTCTGGACCTGGGAGCTCAGCGCAGATGCGATGGCGGCGGATCTGGCTGCGGCGGGGACGCTTTCGGGAGCACCGGCAGCCCTCCTGATCACTGCGGCGGGACAGGCGGAAGCGTCCGATCTTTCCGCCTTCGCAACACTCGCCCGCCGCGATCTCGGCGGCGCCGCCGACCTGACCTTCTCCGCCCGGGCCGAACCCTCCTCGGCGCGCTATGCGCTCAAGGCCGAGGGCGGCCTGCGCGGTGTCCTGATCGGCCAGGAGGTCGTCGACCGGCTCCTGAGCGGCGAGACCGACATCGCCGTCGACGCCCGGCTCGACGGTGAACTGCTGCGGATCGGCCGCGCAAGCCTCGTCGCACCGGGGTTCGAGGTCAGCGGCTCCGGCGCCGTCGGACCGGACCTTCGCGGCCTCGAACTCGGTCTGGAGGCGCGCCTTGCCGATATCGGCCAGGTCGTCGACGGGCTGTCGGGGCCCGCTTCGGTCAGCGCCTCGCTCCGGCCCGAAACCGACACCGGACCCTGGGGCCTGCGCCTTGCCGCCAGGGCGCCCGAGGCGGAGATCGATGCGACCGGCACGCTGCGCGATCTGGCTGGCGTTCCCGAGGCGGAGGGCGAGGTCACCGCGTCGGTTGCAGACCTCGCGCCGTTGGGCGCGCTCGTCGGTCGACCGCTCGGCGGCGCCGTCGAGCTTTCGGTGACCGGGGGCGTGCGATCCGACCTGTCGCGTTTCGATGTGGTCGCCGAGGCCGTGGCGACCGACGCCCGGGTCGGCATCCCGGCCATCGACAGGCTGCTTGCGGGCACCGCCTCGCTGCGGGTCGACGGTGCGCGCTCCGACGAGACCATCGAAATCGCCGTTGCCGAAATCGATGCCCCGCTCCTTTCAGCCGAAGCGTCGGGGACGATCGGCCGGTCGACCGCCTTCAGCTTTTCGGGGCGCCTTGCGGATGTGGCCCCTTTCGTCGCGGGCTTTTCCGGGCCTCTGACCGCCGAGGGGCGGGCCGAAACCCGCGATGGCGGGCGAACCGCCATCGACGCGCGCATCGAGGGGCCCGCCGGCGCCGTTGCCACGCTCTCGGGGGACCTCGCCGGCAACGGGGAGACCGCCGCGCTCGCGATATCCGGCACGGCGCCGCTCGGCCTTGCCAACGGGCTCATCGCCCCGCGCGCGGTTGCCGGGGACGCGCGTTTCGATCTCCGCCTCGACGGGCCGCTGGCGCTGACGAGCCTGTCGGGCCGGGCGGCGACCGAAAATGCGATCCTCACCGCCCCGGTGCTCGACATCGCTCTTGAAGACATCGCCGCGCGGGTGGACCTCGCGGCCGGGCGCGCAACCCTCGATCTCGACAGCCGGTTTCGGGGCGGCGGCACCGTCAGGGTGGACGGGCCCATTGCGCTCGGCGGCGGGCTTGCCGCCGACCTCGCCGTTCTGCTGGAGCGGGTGCGCCTGACCGACCCGACCCTCTACCAGACCGTGCTCGACGCGCGGCTGGCGATTGCGGGGCCTTTGGCCGGCAGCGCCGAGATATCCGGGCGGGTGGATGTCGGCGAAACCGAATTGCGCATCCCCTCGGCGGTCGGCAGCGGCGGCGGCGGGCTGCCCCCGATCACCCATATCGGCGAACCGGCGGGCTCGCGCGCCACGCGCGCCCGCGCCGGATTGCTGGGCGAAGACGGCGACGGCTCGGGGAACGGAGCCGCCTTCGGGCTCGATATCCTGGTGCGGGCGCCCAATCAGGTCTTCGTGCGCGGCCGGGGGCTCGATGCGGAACTCGGCGGGCAGGTCCGGCTTGCCGGTACGACGCGAAACATCGCGCCCGCCGGCCGGTTCGACCTGATCCGGGGGCGTCTGGATATCCTCGGTCAGCGGCTTGAGATGACCGAAGGCGCGATCGAGCTCACCGGTGCCCTCGACCCTGAACTGCGGCTGGTGGCGGCGACCCGTGCTGAGGATGTCGATGTCTCGATCATCGTTGAAGGGCCGGCGTCGGACCCGGACATCCGCTTCACCTCGAGCCCGGAACTCCCCGAGGACGAGGTGGTGGCCCTGCTGTTGTTCGGGCGCGGGATCGAAACCCTCTCACCGCTTCAGATCGCCCGGCTTGCCAGCGCGGTGGCGACCCTCGGCAGTTCCGGCGGAGGCCTCCTCGGCGGTATCAGGGAGGGCGCCGGCCTCGCCGATCTCGACGTGACATCCGGTGAGGACGGCGGTGCGGCGGTGCGCGCCGGCGCCTACATTGCCGACAACATCTACACCGACGTCACCGTGGACACCGAGGGCGAGGCGGAGATCAACCTCAACCTCGATCTGTCCCGGTCGGTGACGGTCCGCGGGAGCACGTCGAACACCGGCGACAGCGGCCTCGGCATCTTCCTAGAGCGCGATTACTGAGCGCCGAGGTGGCGGAAACAGCACATTTCGCGCGCCGTCATTGAGAATGCACAAATCGAGTGCTACGTTAGAGGTATCGCCGGAGTGCCGCGCGGTTGCGGCACATTCAAAAGGAGGACCTTGATCTGGCCGATACCAGCAGCGCGGTCGCCGATGCGGCCGCTCGAACCCCGGCAGGACGCCAGCGCGGCGCCGCCGATGCCGTGACCAGCGAGAAGATCCTGGAGCGGATCCTTTCATCTCTCGATGACGACAAGGCCGAAGACATCGTTCAGGTGGACCTGAGCGGCAAGTCGGACATGGCAGATTACATGATCATCGCCTCGGGCCGCTCCTCGCGCCAGGTCGCCGCGATCTCCGAGAAGATGGTCGACCGGCTGAAGCAGGAGCTTGGTGTGATCTGCAAGGTCGAGGGCAAGGACACCGCGGATTGGGTGCTGATCGACGCAGGCGATGTGATCGTCCATGTCTTCCGGCCGGAAGTCCGGGATTTCTACCAGCTCGAGAAGATGTGGCTGACCCCGGCGGAGACCGCCGCCAGAGGCTGAGATGCGCCTGCGCATCGTCGCGGTGGGCCGGCTTCGGAGCGGCCCGGAGAAGGCGCTTGTCGACGATTACCTGAGCCGCTTCGACAAAACCGGCCGCCCGCTCGGGCTCGGACCTTCAGAGGTGATCGAGGTCGAGGACCGCAAGGGCGGCGGACCCGCTGCCGAGGCGGCGCTCATTCGGCGCGCGGTGCCCGATGGCGCCACCGTTCTCGCCCTCGACGAGCGCGGGCGGAGAGAAACGTCCGTAGAATTTGCAAAACGTCTCGGCACTTTGCGCGACGAGGGGCGGCGCGATCTGGCGGTCATTATCGGCGGCGCGGATGGCCTCGACCCGACGCTGCGTGACGGGGCCGATTTTACGCTTTCACTCGGGACGATGGTCTGGCCGCATATGCTGGTGCGGGTCATGGTCGCCGAACAGCTCTACCGCGCCGCGACGATCCTTGCCGGCGGCCCGTATCATCGGGTCTGAGCCGGTTTCCTCGCCTCCTCGGGCGCGTTAGAGAACGGGTGCAAAGAAAGGACCGAACGCCATGGCCGCACCGAAACCCGTCGTTCTCTGCATTCTCGACGGCTGGGGGATCAACCCCGACGAGAGCGCCAATGCCCCGGCGCAGGCCGCAACGCCCAATTTCGACCGGCTGATGGCGACCTGCCCCCATGCGACGCTCACCACCCATGGCCGCGACGTCGGCCTGCCGACGGGGCAGATGGGCAATTCCGAGGTCGGCCACACCAATATCGGGGCGGGGCGGGTCGTGGCGATGGATCTGGGGCGCATCGACCTCGCCATCGAGGACGGGGAGTTCTTCGACAACGCCGCGCTGAAGGACTTCGGCGACGGGCTCGCCGAGAGCGGCGGGCGGGCCCATGTGATCGGTTTGGCCTCACCAGGCGGTGTGCATTCCCACCAGGACCATATCGTCGCCGCCGCGAAGGCGCTGACCGACCGTGGCGTGCCGGTGGCGGTTCATGCGATCACCGACGGGCGGGACGTGCCGCCTCAATCGGCGAAGGACCAGATTGCGAAACTTGCCGGCGACCTCCCGGACGGGGCCGAGATCGCCTCCGTTTCCGGGCGCTACTTCGCGATGGACCGCGACAAGCGCTGGGACCGGGTGGAACGTGCCTACCGGGCGATGGTTCTCGGCGACGCCGCGCGGGCGGCGGAGGCGGTCACGGGGATCGCCGAAAGCTATGAAAGCGGGAAGACCGACGAGTTCATCGAACCCTTCACCGCCCCGGGCTACGACGGCATGAAGGAGGGCGACGGGGTCTTCTTCATCAACTTCCGCGCCGACCGGGCGCGCGAAATCCTCAGTGCCATGGGCGACCCCGCATTCGACGAGTTCGACGTCACCGGCCGGCCCGGGTTGGCGGGGCTTCTCGGCATGGTCGACTATTCCGACCGCCACAACGAGTTCATGACCACGGTCTTCCCGAAACAGAAGATCGTAAATACGATCGGCGCCTGGGTGGCCGCGAAAGGGCTCAGGCAGTTCCGCCTCGCCGAGACGGAGAAATACCCGCACGTCACGTTCTTTCTCAACGGCGGCAAGGAGGTACCCGAGGAGGGGGAATACCGCTACATGGCCCCCTCGCCGAAGGTCGCGACCTACGACTTGCAGCCCGAGATGTCGGCCGGTGAGGTGTCCGACAAGTTCGTCGAAGCCATCGCGGCGGGCTACGACCTCATCGTGGTCAACTATGCCAACCCAGACATGGTGGGCCATACCGGCGATCTTTCGGCTGCCATCAGGGCCTGCGAGGCGGTCGATACCGGGCTCGGCCGGGCGCTCGACGCTCTCGAAAAGGCCGGCGGCGCGATGGTCGTGACAGCCGATCACGGCAATTGCGAGACGATGGTCGACCCCGAGACGGGCGGGCCACATACCGCGCATACGACGAACCCGGTGCCGGTGATCCTCGTCGGCGGGCCGGCGGGGGCGGCGATGGAGGACGGACGGCTTGCCGACCTCGCGCCGACGCTTCTGGAGCTGATGGCGCTCGAAACGCCCCCGGAGATGACCGGCAAGAGCCTGATCGCGCGCCGATGATCCGCGCCTTCCTCGCGCTGTGGTTGCTGGCGGCCCCCGCGCTCGCCGATCCGGCGGCGGATGCGGCGGCGGCGTCGCAGCGTCTCCTCGACGCCGCGGACGCCCTTGAAGCGGCGGAACTGCGACGCGACAGGGTCGCCGCACTCACCGGTGTCGTGCAGGCCTATGAGGCCGGGCTCGCCGCGTTGCGCGCCGCCGTTCTCGACGCCCGGACGCGCGAGGCCGCCCTTCTCGCCCAGTTCCAGGCGCGCGATGACCAGCTTGCCCGGGTTCTCGCGGTGCTGACCTCGATCGAGGCGGCCCCGGAGACCTTCCTCCTTCTCCACCCGTCCGGCCCCCTCGACACCGCCCGGGCCGGCATGGTCGCCGCCGATGTCGCACCGGCCCTGCAGGCCGAGATCGCCGACCTCCGGGACCTTCTGGAGGAACTCGCCGCACTGACGGCGATCCGCGAGAATGCGACGGGCACGCTCGGCCGGGGGCTCGACGGGATCGAAGCGGCCCGGATGGCGCTGACGCGGGCGATCAGCGACCGGACGGAGCTTCCGGCCCCTGTGGCCAGCGACGATGCGGCGATGATGGCGCTTATCGAAGCGGCCGAAACGCTCGATGCCTTCGCGGCCAGCATCGCAGCGACCGGCCAGGCGGCGCCGGCCACCGGATTTGCCGAGGCGAAGGGCGATCTGCCGCTGCCCGTCGCGGGACGGTTGCTCCGGGGTGCCGGCGCGGCGGATGCGGCGGGCATCAGGCGCCCGGGCTGGCTTCTGGCCACGGCCCCTCGCGCTCTTGTGACCGCGCCCCGCGCCGCGACCGTGCGCTATGCCGGGCCGCTTCTGGACTACGGAAACGTGATTATCCTCGAGCCGGAAAGCGGTTATCTTCTGGTCTTCGCGGGTCTCGGCACGCTTTATGCCGGGCGCGGCGAGATTGTCGGACGCGGCGCGGCACTTGGGCTCATGCCCGGTGCCGCCGCCGATCAAGGCACTATCTTAGCCGAAATCCGCGAAGGCGGTGGTCAAGAGGCCAGCGAGACGCTTTATATTGAGGTAAGGGAAGCCGAAACCCCCGTGGACCCGGCAGACTGGTTCCGGACCGGGCGAGATGGATGAGGACGGATGGCATGAAGAAATTCGCGATGGCAGCGCTCGGCGGCGTTTTGGCAGGCGCGGTCCTGACCACGCAGGTGGCCGGGCCGCTGGTGGCCCAGGAAGCCGACCGAAAGAGCTCGGTCTACGAACAGCTCGATCTCTTCGGCGACATTTTCGAGCGCATCCGCGCGCAATATGTCGAGCAGGTCGATGAGGCCGAGCTGATCGAGGCCGCGATCAACGGCATGCTCACCTCGCTCGACCCGCATTCGGGCTTTTTGACCGCCGACGATGCGGCCGACATGCGGGTCCAGACTCGCGGCGAATTCGGCGGGCTCGGCATCGAGGTCACCCAGGAAGAGGGTTTCGTGAAGGTCGTCTCGCCGATGGACGGCACGCCCGCCGACGATGCCGGCGTCGAGGCGGGCGACTTCATCACCCATGTCGACGGCGAGTCGGTCCTTGGCCTGACCCTCGACGAGGCGGTCGAGCTGATGCGCGGGCCCGTCGGCTCCGAGATCATCATCACGGTGGTGCGCGAAGACACGCCTGAGCCGTTCGACGTGTCGATCATCCGCGATACGATCAAACTGACCGCAGTGCGCACCCGGTCGGTTCAGGATACGGTCATCCTCCGGATCACCACGTTCAACGACCAGACCTTCCCCAACCTTCAGGCGGGACTTCGGCAGGAGGTCGAGGACCTTGGCGGGATGGAAAACGTCAACGGCTTCGTCATTGACTTGCGGAACAACCCCGGCGGGCTTCTGCCCTCGGCGATCCGGGTCTCCGACGCATTCCTCGATGCCGGTGAGATCGTCTCGACGAGAGGCCGCGACCCCCAGGACGGCGACAGGTTCAACGCCACCGAAGGCGATCTTGCCGAGGGCAAACCGATTGTCGTTCTGATCAACGGCGGCTCGGCCTCGGCATCCGAGATCGTTGCGGGTGCATTGCAGGACCATCGCCGCGCCATCGTCGTCGGCACGAAATCGTTCGGTAAAGGGTCGGTGCAGACCGTGCAGCCCCTGCGCGGCGGCGGCGCGATGCGCCTGACCACGGCACGCTATTATACGCCGTCCGGCCGGTCGATCCAGGCGCTCGGGGTTTCGCCGGACATCGTGGTCGAACAGCCGCCCCTGGTGGAAGCGGCGCTCAATGAGGACGAGAGCGCGGCGGCGCGGAACCGGTCCGAGGCCGATCTGCGCGGACGACTGTCGAACGATAGCCTCTCCGAGGACGAAATCCGCCAGATCGAGGCGGACCGCGAGAAGGCCGAGGCGGCGGCGGAACTGCGCGAGGAGGATTACCAGCTCGCCTATGCCATCGACATCCTGAAGGGTCTCTCGGCACTCGGGCCCGAATACGTCCTGCAAGCCGCCCGTGGCAACTGACCTGGAGGGCGGCGCGGCCGACCGCGCCACCCTCCCCTACCGGCCCTGCGTCGGTGTCGTTCTGGCCCATCCCGACGGCAGGGTGTTTCTCGCCGAACGGAACGATCTTCCCGGAGCGTGGCAAATGCCCCAGGGCGGCATCGACGAGGGCGAGGCGCCGTCGGCGGCCGCGCTGCGCGAAGTCGAAGAGGAGATCGGCGTCGGCCCCGCCCTGGTGACCGAGGTCGCCGAACACCCCGACTGGCTGGCCTACGACCTGCCCGACGAGCTTGTCGGGAAGGTCTGGAAGGGGCGGTGGCGCGGCCAGACCCAACGCTGGTTTCTGATGCGGTTCGAGGGCCGCGACGGCGACATCGACCTTGCGACGGCCCATCCCGAATTTTCGCGCTGGCGCTGGGCGACCGTAGACGAGGCGCTGGCGGACATCGTGCCGTTCAAGCGCGGGATCTACGAGAACGTGCTTTTACACTTTGGGCCATTTCTGGGCGCCGACCTACCGGGAAACGAACTGTCGCTCAATGGGTGACTGGCACAGCCCGCCGATGCGCCGGGCTCCATAACCTCCTGACAATCAACGGCTTCGCCGGAGATCTTGCCGCGGGGCCGTCGGGTTCGGCGGTCCGGCCGCCACAATACCGCCACATTCCTGTCTGAAAGCGGCCATGTTCGGCTGGGTATATCCGGCCATCGCGGCAGTGCTGCAATTGGCAGAAGTAACCAGTGGAAGAAGTCATCGCGGGCCGCATAACGGCCGCTGAATACCCGGGAGTTTCGGACGTCGCCATGTAGCCGCGACAAGCGCGACACTGCTTTGTCCACCCCCAGCACCCGGCCCCTCGCCCCTCCGTCCTCGAGCGGTTCCTGTTCGAGACGGAGGGGATTATTTTATTCGGGCCGCATTCTGATAGGTCAAAGGACCTTCGGGGCGGCGGGGCGCTTGGCTTCCCGGCGGGACCAGAGCCTCTCGCCGGCCGCGAACAACGCTTGGCATTCCCGAGCGCCGGTTCGATCTCCGGGGATATCTCCCGCAATCCGACCCATTGTTGACGTTGGCGTCAATTGACCGCGCAATGGTCATGTTTCCGCCCTCCCGCTGCCGCTCCGGCGGGCAAAAACAACCATGGCGCGTGTTTGCGCCAGTGTGTGTAGTGAGTGTGAATATGATGTCGACCCAGAACGGGACGCGGCCTGCCGCCGCTGGCGCGATGACGTCGCCTCCGGCAGGCCAGTTCATAGAAAACGAACGTGGAGCGGTCACCTCCGACTTCGTGGTCCTGACCGCGGCGGCCGTGGCGGTGACGGCGGCGGTGCTCCTGTCGGTCGGCGGCGGCGCCGATGCCAAGACCGACGAGACTGCCGAGCAAATGGCGTCGATAGAGCCCGGTGAACTTCTGGTGCTCGACACGCCGCCCAATCATGTGCCGGGCGACGAAGAGGCAGGTCCGGAAGGAGAACCGCCGGCATCCGGCGGCACGCCGGAAGAGATCGCAACCGCGCCGCAGGCCCCCGAAGCCTCCGATCCCGCCGAGACGGAGCCGGTGGCCGCCGCGGAGGCTGGCGGGTCGGCCGGAGGTTCCGGCGCCGGGTCCGGTGCGGCCTCGGGGTCGTCAAACGTCTCCGGCGGCGGCGGATTTTCCGGTTTCCCCGGCGGGTCGGCCGACGAGGACGAGGATGAGGAACCCGCCGCCACCGACCGAAGCAGGCAGGCTAGGCCTTGAGCGCCTCCAGTTCGGCAGCCGCGAAATCGACATGGATATGATTGCCGTCGGGGTCGCGGAGGTTGACTTGGACGATCGGGAAACCCGGCACCTCGTCGACCGAGTGGCGCACGCCCTTCTCGGTCAGCCGGGCGACGAAACCGGCCAGCCCCGTTGCCCGGATGGCGAAATGCTCGATCCCCGGATCGACCGAGGCCGGCGCGGTGTCGACGCCGACGAGATGGACGACGGCATACTCGCCCGCATAGAGCCAGGCGCCGGGGAAGTCGAATGGCGGTCGCTTGCCCGACGGCATGTCCATGACCTCGCCGTACCATCGCACCATCTCGTCGAGATTGCCGGTGCGGATGTTCACATGGTCGAGCCGTCCGAGTTCCATTGCACACCTCCCTGACAGCGGGACCGTGGCCCAGCGCAGAGAGATGCGCAACGCTCGAAAATCGGCGCTGACGGGCCCGGCCAGCCGTGTTAGCCCATGCGCCATGGCCCGCATCCCCACCAAGGACGAAATTCTCGCGTGGATCGCGGACAATCCGGCAAAGACGTCGAAGCGCGACATCGCCAAGGCGTTCGGGATCAAGGGCTCGGACCGGATCGACCTCAAACGCATCCTGAAGGAGCTCGAAGGCGACGGCCATCTCGAGAAGCGCCGCAAGACCTACCGCGACCCCGACAGGCTGCCGCCGGTGAGCGTTCTGGAGATTGCCGCGCCGGGGCCGGACGGCGACCTCTTTGCCCGCCCTCTGGAATGGCAGGGCGAGGGGCCGGAGCCGGTGGTCCTGATGATCCTGCGCGACAGCGACCCCGCGCTCGGCGAAGGCAACCGCATTCTTGCGCGGCTGACGGACGTGCGGGGCGACGATCATGCCTATGAGGGCCGTCTCATCCGGCGGATCGGGACCAACCCCCGCAAGATCCTCGGCGTCTTCCGCAAGACCGATGAAGGCGGGCGGATCGTGCCGGTCGACAAGGCCGCCGACCGCGAATGGCGGGTGGCCGAGAAGGACCGGCACGGGGCGAAGGACGGCGAGCTCGTCGAGGCGGAGCTGGCCGGCCCGAAAGGGCGGCTCGGTCTGCCGCCGGCCCGCGTCATCACCCGGCTCGGCGACCCGAGCGCCCCGAGGGCGGTGTCGCTCATCGCGATCCACGAACACGGGATCCCCGACACCTTCCCCGACGCCGCCATCGCCGAGGCGGACGCAGCCGCGCCGGCGGACCTCGGCAGGCGCGAGGACCTAAGGGCGCTCCCCCTGATTACCATCGACCCGGCCGATGCCCGCGATCACGACGATGCCTGTTACGCCGAACCGGATACGGACCCGGCCAATCCCGGCGGGCATGTGCTCTGGGTCGCCATCGCCGATGTCGCCCATTACGTCCCCCCGGGCTCCGCACTCGACCGCGAGGCGCGCCGGCGCGGCAACTCCACCTACTTTCCCGACCGGGTGGTGCCGATGCTGCCCGATCGCTTGTCGGGCGATCTTTGTTCGCTCCATGAGGGCGTCGACCGGGCCTGTATCGCGGTGCGTATGCGGATCGGCGAAGCCGGCGAGCTTCTCGACCAGCGCTTCATGCGCGGGCTCATGCGCTCGGCGGCATCGCTTCATTACACCGAGGTCCAGGCGGCGGTGGACGGGGAGGAAAATCCGCGCACGGCGCCGCTCCTCAAGCCCGTTCTGGAACCGCTCTATGCCGCCTATGCCGCTCTGGCGCGGGCCCGGGAACTGCGCCAGCCGCTCGATCTGAACCTGCCCGAGCGCAAGATCGTCCTGTCCGAGGACGGGCGCGTCACCTCGGTCGCCCACAAGCCGCGGCTCGACGCCCACCGGCTGATCGAGGAATTCATGATCCTTGCCAATGTGGCTGCCGCCCGGGAGCTCGAAAAGCGCAAGGTTCCGCTGCTCTACCGGGTCCACGAAGAGCCGAGCCCCGAGAAGCTCGAGGCACTGCGGGAGACCGCCGGGTCGGTCGGCATGACGCTGGCCAAAGGCCAGGTGTTGAAGACGGCCCATCTCAACAAGCTCCTGCACCAGGCCGAGGGCACCGACCACGAGGACGTCATCAACATCACCACGCTGCGCTCGATGCAGCAGGCCTATTACACCCCCGACAATCTGGGGCATTTCGGCCTCGCCCTTCGGTCGTATGCGCATTTCACCTCGCCGATCCGGCGGTATTCGGACCTCGTCGTCCACCGCGCGCTGGTCACCGCCCACGGCTGGGGCGGCGACGGTCTGACGCCAGAGGACATCGACCGGCTCGACGCCACCGCCCAGGCGATCTCCGAAACCGAACGGCGCTCCATGCTTGCCGAGCGGGACACGACCGACCGCTATCTCGCGGCCTATCTCAGCGAGCGGGTCGGCACCGAGATCGGGGGGCGGATTTCCGGGGTCCAGCGGTTTGGCGCCTTCGTCAAACTCGACGAGACCGGCGCCGACGGGCTGATCCCGGTGCGCTCCATCGGCAGCGAGTTCTTCCATTTCGACCGCGACAGCCAGACGCTGATGGGCGCCGATACCGGCCGGCTGATAACGCTCGGTCAGCGGGTGCTGGTGCGGCTCGTGGAGGCGGCACCCGTCACCGGCGGGCTCATCCTGGAGCTTCTGGAGATCGACGGAGAGGGCGTTGCCAAAGGTCCCGCGCGGCGGCGGGGACCGTCGTCCCGCCGAAAGCCCCCGTCCCGCGCGAAACCCGGCCGCAAGGTCACGCGACGCCGGCGTCAGCGATAATCGGCTGACATTTGTCGCAGCGGCGCAATGTTCGCTTTGTAGAACTGGGCGAAACGATTACATTCGACCTTGAGCAGACAAAAACAAATGAGGCCGACATGATCCGGCTGGCCGCTGTTTTCACGGTTGTCGCAGGGCTCGGATTGACCCCGGCAGTCGCATCCATGCCCACCTCCCCGGTTCCCAAACCCCGCCCCGATGCCGCCGCCGAGGCCGGCCTCGCCGCCCGTCCGATGGCCAACCGTGCCTTCCAGCGGTGGATCGACGGGTTTGAGAGACGGGCGCGGGCGCAAGGCATCCGCCAGCCGGTGCTCGACCGGGCCTTCCGCGGCGTGGCCTACAACGCCGATGTCATCGCGCGGGACCGTAACCAGTCGGAATTCACCAAACAGATCTGGGAATACCTCGACAGCGCGGTGTCGGAGACGCGCATCCGCAACGGCATGGCCGCGCTCAGGGACAACCGGCGCGTGCTTTCAGAGATCGAGGCGCGCTACGGGGTCGAGGCCGAGGTGGTCACCGCGGTCTGGGGGCTCGAAAGCGCCTATGGCGAATTCCGGGGCTCGACGCCGATCATCGAGGCGCTGGCGACGCTCGCCTTCGACGGCCGGCGCGGGCGGTTCTTCGAAGAACAGCTTGTCGCCGCCCTGAAGATCATCCAGTCGGGCGATGTCCGCCCCGAACAGATGACCGGCTCCTGGGCCGGGGCGATGGGCCATACCCAGTTCATACCGACGAGCTATCTCGCCTATGCCCAGGATTTCCGGGGCGACGGGCGGCGCGACATCTGGTCGGACGACCCGACCGACGCGCTGGCGTCCACGGCGGCCTATCTGGCGCGCTTCGGCTGGACCAAGGGGCAGCCCTGGGGCGTCGAGGTCGTGCTGCCGCGCGGGTTCGACTATTCGCTCACCGGCGAGCGCACCAAGAAGTCGCCGGGAGATTGGGCTGCGATGGGCGTGCGCGACACGACGGGCGGCCGGGTGCCGAATTACGGGCGCGCTTCGATCCTGCTGCCTGCGGGGTCGCAGGGCGCGGCCTTCATGATTTTCGACAATTTCCACGTGATCGAGCGCTACAACGCGGCGGACGCCTATGTGATCGGGGTCGGTCACCTCTCCGACCGGATCGCGGGCGGCCCGCCGATCCGGGCTTCCTGGCCCCGGAGCGACCGCAACCTCCGGTCCTCGGAGAAAAAGGAAATGCAGCGGCTCCTGACCCGGCGCGGCTTCAACACCCAGGGGGTGGACGGGATCATCGGGCCGAACACGATCCAGGCGATCCGGGGTTTTCAGCGCTCCGTCGGCCTCGTTCCGGACGGATATGCCTCCTATGAGGTGCTCCGGCGCCTGAGGTGAGCGAGGTCCTCGGCGGTGTCGACATCGCGCAGGGTGTGTATCGTCGCGACGGGGGCCGGCAGCGTCGGGAGCGTGTCGGCCAGAGCGGTCTCCGACGACCAGCGGACGCCTGAAAAGAGCCGCGGCGGGAGGCCCCGGGTCCGCTTCAGACCGACGAGCCAGTAGCCCCCGTCGGTCGCGGGCCCCACGACCGAATTGTGCGACCCGAGTACCGCAAAGGCGCGGGCGATATGGGCGGCCGTCACTCCCGGAACATCGGCGCCGACAACGATGGCCGGCCCCCGGGGCAGGCTTCGAAAAACCCGTGCCATGCGCTCTCCGAGATCGCCCCGGCCCTGTGGCATCCGGGCGAGATCGGACGGCCAGACCCGGCTCGCAAGCCCGGCCCGGTCCGGGCTGACCGCCAGCACTAATTGCCAGCGCGGGTCGCGGAGCCGGCGGACCAGCGCGGCGCTCTGGCGCCGGAACCACCAGGCGGCCGCGACATGACCGATCTCGCGGCCGAGCCGGGTCTTGACCCTGCCGGGTCGCGGCTCCTTGACCATGACCACCACCCAGCGGGGTGTCACAGCGCCATCACCATCGGCCGGTGGGGGATGTCCGCCTCGATGTATTCCGGCCCGGCGACGCGGTAGCCGAGTGCTTCGTAGAACGGAATGGCGTAGCTTTGCGCGCCGAGCCGGGCCTCGGTGACTTCGGGCATGGCGCGCAGGACCCGCAGGCATTCCGCCATCACCGCCTTGCCCAGGCCCTCGCCGCGATAGGCCGAAAGGACGGCTACCCGGCCGATCTTCCCCGTCCCGTCCTTCACCATGATCCGAGCGCAGCCCGCCGCTTCGCCGTTGCGACGGAGCAGAATGTGGATACCGGCCTCCTCGAGGCCGTCCATCTCGATCTCCTCGGGCACGTTCTGCTCCTCGATGAACACCGCCCGGCGGACAGCCAGGCAGGCATCGATGTCATCGGTGACCCCGACCTCGATCATCCGAAGTACCCCTCGAGAATGCGGCGGTAGATCGCGGTGAGCCCACGGATGTCCTCCACCGCGGCATGCTCGTCGACCTTGTGCATCGACCGCCCGACCAGACCGAATTCCACAACCGGGCAATGGTCCTTCACGAACCGCGCATCCGATGTGCCGCCGGACGTGGAGAAGACCGGCACCCGCCCGGTCTCGGCTTCAACCGCCTCGGCCACGAGGGACGAAAGATCGCCCGGTGGCGTGAGGAAGCTTTCGCCCGAGACCTGAACGCGCATCGCTGTCTCGACACCGGTTTCGGCGGCGACCTTCGCGGCTTCGTCTTCGAGCCACCGGCTCAATGAGGCCGACGAGTGGGCATCGTTGAACCGGATGTTCACCGTGGCCCGGCAGACGCCTGGAATGACGTTGTTTGCGGGGTTGCCCGTGTCGATGGTCGTCACCGCCAGCGTCGAAGGTTCGAAATGTTCGGTGCCGGTGTCGAGCTCGCGGGCGCTGAGGCGGGTCGCCAGCAGGGCTATCGCCGGAACCGGGTTCTTCGCCCGATGCGGATAAGCCGAGTGGCCCTGGACGCCGGTTGCCGTGAGATACGCGGTCATCGATCCGCGACGGCCGATCTTCATCATGTCCCCGAGCGTCTCTGGGCTGGTCGGTTCACCGACGAGGCAGACCGTCATCGCCTCGCCTTCGCGCGCCATCCAGTCGAGGAGTGCGGCGGTGCCGTCTGCGGCCTCGCCCTCTTCGTCGCCGGTGATCGCGAGGATCACCGCCCCCTCCGGCGGAACCTCGGTGACGAGGGCGACGGCGGCGGCCACGAAGGCGGCGACGCCCGATTTCATGTCGCAGGCGCCCCGGCCCCAGACCTTCCCGTCGGCGATATCGCCCGAAAACGGCGGCCGGGCCCAGGCGCCCGCCGGTCCGGTCGGTACGACGTCGGTATGGCCGTTGAACCCGAAGGTTTTCGGATGCCCCTTCCGTCCCCAGCGGGCAAAGAGGTTCGCCACGCCGCCTCGGTCCACCCGGTGCACCTCGAAGCCCGCCTCCGACAGGATATCTGCCAGAATCACGAGCGCCCCGCCCTCTTCGGGGGTCACCGAAGGGCAGCGGACCAGTCTCTGGGTGAGTTCGACGGCGTCGGGCTGAGGCATGTCTCCCGATACAATGGGGCGCCAGGCCCCGCAATCCGTGGCGCCAAGGGCACAGGCGCCCCGGGCCGCGTAGGGCGAACCCGACGGCGCCTTGGTTTTTCGCCCGTCACGGATCAAGTTATCCACAACAAACCCTGAGGCAGGGATCGGACGGAAGACGGGGAAACCCCGCACCGCCCCAAATCGAGCAGGTGCCCGCGCGCGATGCCGCGGGCGGATGCCTGTGCTGCCTCTCCAGGGAGGAGGCAGGCATGGTCGCAGGGGTCGAGCTCAATTACGATATCAACGCCTCGGCGCTGGAGATGGCCGAAACCATCTTCGGCGATGGCGTCACCGTGGTCGGCGCAAGCTATACCGGCGACAACCGGGCCTCGGCGATCTACACCGACGGCGACACAATCTCGCCTGGGGTGGTGCCGAGCGATAGCGGCGTCATCCTGTCGACCGGGGATTCCCGCGCCTTCACGCGCACCGGGTCGCAGTCCAACGTCTCCTCATCGACCACGACCTCGAACAACGGCCCCAACAACGACCCCGACTTCAACGCCGCCGCCGGCGGGTCGACCTTCGATGCCTCCTATCTCGACATCGATTTCGTGCCGGACGCCGATGTCGAGTTCATTACGCTGCAATTCGTGCTGGCCTCCGAGGAATACCCCGAATTCGCCGGCTCGATCTACAACGACCAGGTCGGAGTCTGGATGAATGGCTCGCCCGTCGCCCTGCCTGCCGGCAACGGCCAGGCGAGCGTCGGCAACATCAACCAGTCGGGCGGGGTCAATCTCTTCCAGGACAACACCGGCGACCAGTTCAACACCGAGATGGACGGTTTCACGGTCACCCTGTCGATGACGATCCCGGTAACCCCCGGAGAGGTCAATTCGCTCCGGATCGGCATCGCCGATGTCGCCGATTCCCAATACGATTCCAACGTCCTGATCGCCGCGGATTCGGTTCAGGGCTCGCTGATCGCCGTTGAAGACGACGTTTTGCTGCGGCCGGGGACCGAAGGCACGCTCGACGCGCTCGCCAACGATGTGAACAACACCGGCGGTACGGTCTCGATCACCCAGATCAACGGCATCGATGTTGCGCCCGGCGACAGCGTGGTCCTGACGACGGGACAAACGGTGACGCTCAACGGCGACGGCACGCTCTCGCTGGTCTCAGAAAACGAGAGCGAGGACGTCGCCTTCACCTACGGCGTGACGTCGTCGACGGGCGAGTTCGATGTCGGCTTCATCAACATCGACACCGTGCCGTGTTTCACCGCCGGAACCCGGATCAGGACCCCGGACGGGGACCGCCCCGTCCAGTCGCTGTGCCCCGGAGACCTCGTTCTCACCCGCGACAACGGCCCCCAGCCGGTGCGCTGGATCGGCCGGCGTACCACACCGGCCACCGACCGCATGGCGCCGGTGCGGATCGCGGCGAACACGTTCGGCCACCATGGCCGCCTGACGGTCTCGCCGCTCCACCGCATCCTCGTCTCCCAGGCCAGGGGCGAGCTTCTTTTCGGGGCCACCGAAGTCCTCGTCGCCGCACGCGATCTTGTTGACGGCGGGGCTGTGCAGCAGGTGCCGGGGGGCTGGGTGGAATACGTTCATCTGATGTTCGACGAACACCAGATCCTATGGTCCGAAGGATTGCCGACCGAGAGCTTCTTGCCGGGGCCGCAGACGACCTCGTGTTTCGACAAAGAGGCCATCGCCGAAATCGCCGCCCTCTTTCCCGAGCTCGACCCGGCGACGGGGAAGGGCTACGGACCGGCCGCGCGGGCGCTTCTGAAACCCTACGAGGCGCGGCTACTGGTCGCCTGACGGATGGTCGAAGACCGGCGTCATCTCGGCGACGACCACGGCGTTCTCGGCGAGGGCCTTGTCCATCAGAGCCCGTTCCTCGGGGCCGATCTCCTGACCGTCGGTAAGCCGGTCCTCAAGCGTGCCGTAGCCCGAGACGTCGAGCGGGGCGAGACCGGCCGTGCGCAGGAGTGCCACCGTTTCCCGCACCGCCTCCGCCTCGTCGGCCCCGGAGGCAAAACACAAAAGCCCCGCGCCGGTGGCCCCGTCCGGCAGCCCGTCATCGCGCGCCCGACCGACCTCGACAAGGAGCGTGTAGACTTGCTGGGTTCGCGGTTTTCCTGCCATGGCTCGCCTGCCTCGCACGCGGTGCAGCGACCCGCAAGGTTCAGCGCGGCCAGTCGAAGCCGGGGGGCGGGTCGAGAAGCGGGATCGTGACCTCGGTTGTGGGGGCCCAACCGTCCCGCGTCTCGTAAAGATGTCTGAAACCTGCAAGGACTTCCGGGGCCGCCGACCGCGCGAGATCGGCGCCATGGGTCTGCCACCGCCGGGCGGTTTCTTCGGCGGCCTCCGCCGAGGAGAGGGCTTCGAGAAGCAGTCGGGCAAGGTCGCCGCTGCCATTGGCGTCCGGCGGCGCCAGCCCTTTCGGACGGAGCCGTTCGAGGAGCGGGCGCAGGGCCGCCGCGGGGGCCGTGGAACGGTCGGGCGCGGTTTCCGGCAAGGCCATCGTATCGCCCCGGAGGAGCCCGATCCGGCGAATGGCCTGGACGATGGCGGCCCGTTCGATGGCGGCGGCGACCCGGTAATCGCCACGGAAAGTCTGCCAGAGCCAATAGACGTCGTCGACGCCTTCGCCGCGCTCCAGCGTCTCGGCCAGAAGGATCATCGTCGCCGTCAGAAAGGCGGCGAAGTCCTCCTTCGGCAGCGCCGCGGCGAGCCGCACCGCGGACATGGTTTCCTCCCGGATGTCGGGGTCGATCTCGCGACCCTCGGCCAGCGCCATCAGCGCCGCCTGGGCCTCGATCGGCGCCATCCATCCATCCGGGATCCCTGCGGCGATCCGCGCCCACGCTTCGACCGGGGCGAGAGCAGCCAGGACGCGCAGGTCGCGAACCGCCTGCAGGGTGCGGAAACCATCCGCGAAACTCATACTCATGGTGACCGATTAGTCAGCAAATGCGCACATTATCGGGCCATAACGGGGCGGCCTGTTCGCGAACGGGAAACAGATCGTCAACGCTGGCCGCAGGCGCTTTGCGTCTGCCTTGCGGATGTCCCGCGGGGGAGGTCCGAACGGGCCGGGACCGAGCCCCGCTCAGTCTCTCAGGAGCTCGTTGATCCCGGTCTTGGAGCGGGTCCGTTCATCGACCCGCTTGACGATCACCGCGCAATTGAGATGGACCCCGTTCTTCGACGGCAGCGATCCCGCGACGACGACGGAATAGGGCGGCACCTCGCCGTAGCTCACACTACCGGTTTCCCGGTCGACGATTTTCGTCGACTGACCGAGGAACACCCCCATCCCGAGGACCGAGCCCTCGCGCACGATACAGCCTTCCACGACCTCGGACCGTGCCCCGATGAAGCAGTTATCCTCGATGATCGTGGGGCTCGCCTGCATCGGCTCGAGCACGCCGCCGATGCCGACGCCGCCGGAGAGATGCACGTTTTTCCCGATCTGCGCGCAGGAGCCGACCGTTGCCCATGTATCGACCATCGTGCCCTCGTCGACATAGGCGCCGAGGTTGACGAAGGAGGGCATCAGCACCACGCCCGGGGCGATATAGGCGGACTTGCGGACGACCGAGGTGGGCACCGCCCGGAAGCCCGCGGCCTTCCACTGGTTGTCGCCCCAGCCCTTGAACTTCGAATCCACCTTGTCCCACCAGCCGCCGCCCTGGGGGCCGCCGGGATGGGGCTCCATGTCTTTCAGGCGAAACCCAAGAAGTACCGCCTTTTTGGCCCACTGGTTGACATGCCAAGCGCCCTCCCTCGGCTCAGCCACCCGCAGGCTGCCGCTGTCGAGGGCATTGAGCGTGTCCTCGATCGCCTCGCGGGTTTCGCCGGCGGTCGAGGGGCTGATCGCGTCACGTGTGTCCCATGCGGCCTCGATGGCCGCTTCCAGCGCCGCGTTCGACATCGCCTCCCCCTCCATTTGGTGTCTTGGTTCCCGGTCGACGCGGGCTATAGATGCTGGAACCCCCGGGCGCAACGCCCGGCTAGGAGCGCATAATGACCGACGACCGACGCCGCCCGTTCCGCGATGCCCACGAGGATGCGGACGCGGCCGCCCGCCAGCCAGAAACGCCGCAGGTTCAGTCCCCCGCCTATCGGCTGGCCTTCGACGACCTCGAGTTCCTGCTGCGTGACGAGCTACGTCCCGTCAGGTTGCAGCTCGAACTCCTCAAGCCCGAGCTGTCGCTGACCGAGTGGGGGGTCGAGTCCACCATCGTTCTGTTCGGCGGGGCGCGGATTCCGGAACCGGCGCGCAAGGGCGAGGCGCGGACCGCGACGCTGGGAGATTTGTCGCGCTACTACGACGAAGCCCGCGAGTTCGCCCGGCTGATGACGCTGCGAAGTGCCAGGAACAATCACCGCGAGAACGTTATCGTCACCGGCGGCGGGCCCGGCGTGATGGAGGCGGGAAACCGCGGCGCGGCAGACGCCGGCGGCGTCTCCATCGGGCTCAACATCGTCCTGCCGCACGAACAGGCCCCGAACCCCTACATCACGCCCGAGCTCTGCTTCAATTTCCACTATTTCGGCATCCGGAAGATGCATTTTCTGATGAGGGCGCGCGCCCTTGCCGTCTTTCCCGGCGGGTTCGGGACGCTCGACGAGATGTTCGAGACGCTGACGCTCATCCAGACCGGTCGGATGCAGCAAATCCCCATCGTGCTCTTCGGCGAGGAATTCTGGCGCAGGATCATCGATTTCGAGGCGCTGGCCGATGCCGGCACCATCGCGGAGGAGGACCTTGAGCTCTTTCGTTTCGTCGACAGCGCCGAGGAGGCCGTCCGGGTGATCGACGCCTGGGCCGGGGCCGGGACCAAACGGGGAGGCATTCCCGGGCGTTAGGCCTCCCGGGACCCGCCTTGGCCGTCGAGGTCGAGCGCACGGCGCAGCATTGCATTCAGCCGGGTTTGCCAGCCCCGCCCGCCGCTGCGAAGCTCGGCGACGACATCCTTGTCGAGGCGTATGCTCACAGGTTCTTTCGTCGGGGCTTTCTGCGGCCCCCGCGTCCGTCGGCGTGGTGAGGCGGCCTCGGGCTGGCGGCTGGCTTCGAGGTCGCGCGTCCTCGCCGTCTCGCCGTGTTCGCGCGCCGCCGCGACAAGGGCCGCCATCGCATCGCGAATGCGGGCCTCTTCTCTCCGACGCTTCTTTTTCGTCCCCATGCCCACAGATTTATCCACAGGGCCGGAAGGCGCAATGCGCCCCGGTCGCGGGATTGCATTGTGTGGACGATTTGCGACAGCTCAGCCGCGCGCCACCTCGGCCGCGATCTCGGCCCGGCTCTTCCGGGCCCGCTCGGTGGCGGATTTGAGCTGGCCGCAGGCGGCCATGATGTCTTCGCCCCGTGGGGTCCGGATCGGGCTGGCATATCCGGCCTTGTAGACAATGTCGGCAAAGGCCCTGATCCGCGCCTCGTCGGACCGCTCGTAGGGCGCTCCGGGCCATTCGTTGAACGGGATGAGATTGATCTTGGCCGGGATGCCGCGGATCAGATTCACCAGTCGGCGCGCGTCTTCGTCGCTGTCGTTGATGCCCTTCAGCATGACGTATTCGAAGGTGATCCGCTCGGAGTTCGACAGCCTGGGGTAGTCGCGCAGCGCATCGAGGAGCGTTGCGATGTTCCATTTCTTGTTGATCGGCACCAGCCGGTCGCGCACCTCGTCCGTCGTGGCATGAAAGCTCACCGCCAGCATACAGCCGATCTCCTCGGCGGTGCGCGCGATCTCGGGCACGACGCCCGAGGTCGAGAGCGTGATCCGCCGGCGCGAAAGCGAGATGCCTTCGCCATCCATCGCGATCTTCATCGCATCGCGGACGGCCTCGAAATTGTAGAGCGGCTCGCCCATCCCCATCAGGACGATGTTCGACAGAAGCCGGGTTTCGTCCTTCGGCGCGCGGCCGGGTTCGGGCCATTCGCCCAAATCGTCCCGCGCGATCATCACCTGGCCGACAATCTCGCCGGCGGTGAGGTTGCGCACGAGCTTCTGGGTCCCGGTGTGGCAGAAAGAGCAGGTCAGCGTGCAGCCGACCTGAGAGGAGATGCAAAGCGTCCCCCGGCCCTCCTCGGGGATGTAAACTGTCTCCACCTCGTGCCCCCCCGCGATGCGGACGAGGTATTTCCGTGTTCCATCCTCGGAGATGTGGCGGGAGACCACCTCGGGCACCTCGATCACGAAGCGTTCGGCCAGTTCGGCGCGGTAGGCCTTGGCGAGGTTGGTCATCGCATCGAAGTCGCGCACGCCTTTCTGGTAGATCCACTGCCAGATCTGCGTCACGCGCATCCTGGCCTGTTTCTCCGGCGTGCCGGCCGCGATCAGGGTCGCGCGCATCCCCTCGCGGGTGAGACCGACAAGGTTCACCGGCCCCTCCGGCAGCTTCCGGGGGATCGTCAGGACGTCCTGGGTGACGGGGGCCGAGGGCTCCATGGGCGCGTGCTCCGCAAGTCAGACCGGGTCAGCTATAGCAGAGCGGGTCGTTTTCCAACCCCCGTGCCGGAACCGATTCCTCGGCCGACGACAGGTCTTACCCGTCGCAGCGCCGCGCGGCTTCCTCCACAGCGGCCGTGAAACCCATCAGCGAGAAGGTGTCGCGGGTGTCCGTGCCCCGGCTCGACCGGGCCGAGACGACCGCATTCGCCCCCCGCTTCATCGCAGCGATCAGGCGGGCGTCGTCTTCCGGCGTGTCGGCCCAGGCCCATTCCCCTTCGACCGTCGTCATCTGCACCGAGGTGTCGCCGATGGTGACCGTAACCGACCGTCCCGGCGCCAGGGGATAACCGCCGGTCCAGGACACCTGGCCCTTCACGTTTTGCGAGGGGATGTAGCTCACCATCAAAAGCGTATCGCCGCGGCTCACGCTCACCCGTTCGCCGCTTCGCGTGTTGACCTGTTCCGACGGCGGAGCGACGCCCCAGCAGGAGGTCGGATCGTCCTCGACGAAAATCGACCAGTCGGTCGATGTCTCGACAAGATTGGTGGATTCCTGGGCCATGGCCGGCCCGGCAATCAGCGCCACGGCGGCGAGCGTTGTGGCGATGGGTGTGACCTTGGGGATCATCTCGTCTGCCTTTGCCTCGGGGCTCTGGCCGCATTCGCCCGTTGCTCCGGGTCTTCGCGGTGAGCCGTTGTCTCGATGGACATGACCATAACGGAACGGCGCGCGGTGATGAAGCCCCGGCGGGCGGAAAACCGCACCCTTTCACGGCATTCTCATCGCTCAGCGGGTAACGAATTCGTCCCGGCCGTAGCCCTGAAGAAAGAGAAGCGCGGTGAGGTCGCCATGGTCGATGCGCACCGGCGCCGCCACGGCAATCGCGGGCTTGGCATGAAGCGCGACGCCAAGGCCCGCCTCGGCGATCATGTCGAGGTCGTTGGCGCCGTCGCCGACGGCGAGCACGTCGTCGCGGTCGAGCTCCAGCTCACGGCGAAGCTCGAAGAGCGCGTCGACCTTCGCGGCTCGGCCGAGGATCGGCCGCGCGACGTCGCCCGAAAGCGTGCCGGCGCTTTCGAGAAGCCGGTTGGCCCGGTGCTCGTCAAAGCCCAGCGCATGGGCGATGGCCGAGGTGAACTGCACGAAACCGCCGGAGACCAGGGCGGTATAGGCGCCGTTCGCCCGCATTGTCGCAACCAAAGTGCGGGCGCCGCGCGCCAGCCTGATGCGCTCGTTGAGCACCGTGCCGATCAGCCCCTGATCGAGCCCCTTGAGGAGCGCGACCCGTTCCAAGAGCGCCGCTTCGAAGTCGAGCTCGCCGTTCATCGCCCTGGCGGTGATGGCGGCAACCCTCTCCCCGACGCCGGCGGCCTCGGCGAGCTCGTCGATGCATTCCTGGCCGATCATGGTGGAGTCCATGTCAGCCAGCAGAAGGCGTTTCCTGCGGGTCCCGTCGGGCTGGATCGCAAGGTCGACGCCCAGCGCTCGGATCTCGTCGCCGGTCGCGGAGGCGTTGTCCGGCAGGACCTCGACGGGGAATTCCGCTGCCTCGTCGGGGGACAGCCAGACGGCGTCGCCGCCGCCCCAGGCCGATTGGAGCGACGAGACGAGCGCGGGATCGAGGGGGGTCTTGGCGGATCCGATGAGGGAGACGATGGGCATGGTGCGGCCTCTAGCGCCGTTCGCGCGATTTCGGAAGGGCCCGCCGCGTTCGCCCGAACCCGATGCCGCTCGGCCTTCCGGTCCGCTCCGCCGGAACCGTTGCGCCATGGGCACATGTCACCCGCAATCGCCAAAACAGCGTCAGCGGCGCGAATTGCAGTCCCCGCGATGCGGGCCGTGGCGCGCTAGGCGTTCAAACACCCCACAGCGGACCCGTTGCGCCTTGCCCGGCGGCGGTTGCGGGAGACTTTCCAACGAAGGCGGACAATCGCGCCCCTGTGGCCGCATTGTCCCGCGCGGACCCGGACGGTCCGTCGCCGCCTTGACGGGCCATGGCACCGTTCTGACAATTGGCCCTTCCGACGTCGCCGGTATCCTTCTCCAGCGGCAGAACGGCAGGAGATAGGGGTGTGCGACACGACGTGGCCCTCGACCCGCCCTCGGCCGACATAGCCCTCGGGGGGGAACCGCAGCCGATGGCTCCCCGCCGCGGCGCATCGGGGGACGAGCCGGTTCTGATGGTTGCGGCCTGCCCTTTCCCCTGTCGCCGGGGCACTCCGATCCGGATCGAGCGGCTTGCCGAAACCATCGCCGCAACCGGACGCGAGGTTCATGTCGTGGCCTATCACTACGGCGACGAGACCTCCGGCGGGGCGCTTGGCGACCGGAGCGGCGGACGAGCCTACCGGCTGCACCGCATCCCCGCGGTCCCGGGGCGCTGGAACCCCGCTCCCGGCCCGGGCGTCGGCAAGATGGCAATTCTCAACCCGCTGCTCTTCGCCAAGGCCCTGTCGCTCGTCCGCCGTCATGGCATCCGGTTGCTCCATTGCCATCACTACGAAGGCCTGCTCGTCGGGCTCATGGTGCGGCGTTTGGCTCCGGTCTCGGTCGTCTACGATGCCCATACGCTACTCGGCGAGGAGCTGCCCTACTACGCCCCGAGCGTTCTGCGCAAAGCGCTCGGCCGCGTCGGCGGGGCGCTCGACCGGTCCCTGCCGCGGCGGGCGGACCACATCATCCCCGTCACCGAGGAGATCCACGATGCATTGGCGCTCCACGGGGCGCGGCCCGACCGGATGACCATCGTCGGCAACGGGCTGGAGGAAAGCGCGATGGAGACGTTCCGCAACATGCCCGGAGAGGTGGCTGCGGGCGAGGTGGTCTATGCCGGCAATCTGGCCGCCTACCAGGGGATCGACCTTTTGCTCGAGGCGTTTGCCCGAATTGCGGGCGAGCGACCGGCCGCGCGGCTCGTCCTCGCAAGCCCCGGTCCCGACGACCGGGTCATCGACCTCGCCGCGCGGTATGGCATTGCCGACCGGGTGCGGCGCGTCGACGTGGCGGGGGAGGCCCTGGCGCATCGCCTTCGGACGGCGGATGTGCTGGCGAACCCGCGCGTGCATTGCCCGGGCTATCCGCTGAAGCTCCTCAACTATATGGCCGCCGGCCGGCCCATCGTGTCGTTCCGAAGTTCTGGAAAGAACCTGCGTCCGGGGCGGGATGCGCTGGTCGTGGCCGACGGGGACATGGCGGGCTTTGCCGAGGCTATTGCGAGGCTTCTCGACGACCCTGCCAAGGGCGCGGCACTGGGGCGCGCGGCCCAAAAACAGGTGTTCGAGCATTTTTCCTGGCCGGCCATCGCGGGCCGCGTGTCGGAGGCCTACGCCCGGGCGCTTGCCCTGCGGCAGCCGATTGTCGAGGCGGCCGAGTGATGGCCGGGGCCGAAGATCCCGTCAGCGCGGTCGTGATCAGTTTCAACGGTGGCGACCGGCTTCTGGCGTGCATCGCGGCGCTTGCCGGCGAGGGCGATGCCGTTGGCGAGATCATCCTCGTCGATAACGGGTCCGACGACGGAAGCGCCGAGCGGGCGATGGACCTTCATCCGGCCCTGCATGTCGTGGACCTTGCCGACAACCCCGGCCCCTCCGTCGCCCGCAACCGCGGGCTCGAAACGGCGCGCAACCGGCGGGTGCTCCTGGTCGATGCCGACACCGAGGTGACGCCGGGGTCCGTGGCGCTGCTGGCGCACGAGCTCGATGCCGCCGGCGCGGCCATTGCCTGCCCGCGCCTCGTCTTCGCCCCGGAGGCGCAGCGCATCCAATGCGACGGTGCGGCACCCCATTTCATCGGCTCGCTGATCCTGCAAAACGCCAACGCTCCGGTGGGGCATGGCGGCGCGCCGGTCGATGTCGACGGGCTCATCAGCACGACCTTGATGGTCGACCGCGACACGGTCCTCGCGGCGGGCGGGTTCAACGAGGCGTTCTTCTTCTATTTCGAGGACCTCGAATTCGGGCTGAGGATGCGTCTGCTCGGCCACCGGATCCTCTGCGTTCCGGGGGCTGTCGTGCTTCACGACCGGGGTGAGGGGTATCCCGGGCTGTCGTTTCGCGGCGCCGGCACCTACCCCGCCCGACGCGCCTATCTGTCGATGCGCAACCGCATTCTGACGATCGCGATCTGCTTTCACTGGCGGACGATCCTGGCCGCACTTCCGGCCTTTGTTCTCTACGAGATGGCCACGGTTGGCTTCGCAGCGAGCCGGGGGTTTCTCGGCCAATGGGCGCGCGGCTGGGGCTGGGTCATCGGCAACCGACGGCTGATCCGGCAGATGCGGCGACAGGTTCAGGCCGGGCGGGTGCTGCGCGACACCGACGTGCTTCAGGCCGGCCGTCTGCCGCTGGCGGACGGGCTTTTGCAGTCGCCGGCGGCAAGGGCCGGCGTCGCAATCCTCTCGGCCGTCACCTCCGGCTACTGGAGGCTCGCCCGTGTCGCAGCCAATTGACATGGGCCGCGTCGGCCGTGGCGGAGAGAACGCACCGGCCGGCGCGGGCCGGAGCGCCGCGCTGATCGGGGGACTAGGCGGCTGGCGCAAAGACCTTGTCTATTCGGTGCTGGCCCAGATCGTGCAGAAACTGCCGGGGCTCGTCGCCGCCGTCGTCCTCGCCCGGCATTTCGACAAGGACCTGATCGGTCAGTTTTTCTTCTGCGGCGTGGTGGCGGCACTGGCGGCGACCCTGAGCCACCTCGGCACCGATCGTCACCTGCGGCGATCCGTGGCCCAGCGACCCGAGGCGGCGGCGGACCTGCTGGGGCAGGTGCTGACCGTCAGGCTGATCGTCGTCCCCGCCCTCTGGATCGTTGTCAATCTCGGCGTCGCACTTCTCGCCCCCGAGCTTCTGATCCTCTCCGCGCTGACGACGGCCTACGTCTTGGTCGGCGACATGTTCTATTCCTTCTCAGCGACCTTCGTCGGGATGCGCTGGATGGGGCTGCGGCTGGCCGCAGGCGCCATCGGGCCGCTGCTCATCGCGCTCTCGGCCGTCACCGCGCTCCGGGGTTTCCCCCTGCCCACGATCCTCGCGCTCTACATCCTGGCGAATGGGCTGATGGTCGTGGCGGCCCTCGTCGCGGCGCGAGCCCGGCTCGGACCGATCCGGCCAACCCGGTCCGGCGCGGCGGTACGCGCCATCCTCGTTGTGTCGGCGCCGTTTCTGCTCACCGAGATCGTGCTTCTCGCGCAGGCGAAGATCGATGTGGTGATGCTCTTTGCCCTCAGGACGCCGGCCGAAGTCGCTGAATACGAGGCAGCCTACCGGCTCCTCGAAGTCACGCGAACGCTGGTGCGCCCGCTGATGATGGTATTCGTGCCGATTGCCGCCGCAATGGCGGTGTCGGGGCGGGAGGCCGAACTGCCCGGCCTGATCGCGCGACTTCTTCTGGCCGTGATCCTCGCCGGCGCCGCGCTCGCTGCGGTTGGCGTGCTCTTTGCCGAACCCATTCTGGTCCTCGTTTGGGGGGCGCCCTACGCCGCCGGCGCGGGGGTCTTTGCGGTGCTGGCGTTGGCCACGATCCCACTCTTTGCCGTGATGGCGGCAGTCCATCTCGCCTCGGCGCTCCACCGCGAACGGGCGGTGCTCGCGGTTCTGGCCCTCACCGCTGTTGCCAACGGTACGATGAATGCCGTCGTCATCCCCGCCCATGGCGCCGTCGGCGCGGCGTGGACGACCCTGGCCACGGAGGCGGTCGCGGCGATCGTTCTGGCCGCGCTCCTGACGCGATGGGCCAGATCGCCGGCGCCCCGTGCGGAGGCCCGGTCCGATGGCTGAACGCGCTTCGGACAAGGCCCCGGCGGCCAAACCGCGGGTCTCGGTCGTGATCCCGTGCAAATCCGGCACGGAAGCCCTCGGTGCTCTCCTTGCCGATATCAACGCCTCCCCCGGACGCGAGGCGGCGGAAGTCATCGTCGTCGATGCCTTTGCAGACGACGCGGTCCGCGACGTGGCCGAGGAACGCGGCGCGCGGGTGGTCCGCCGGGGAACCGGCCATTTGCCAGGTGCCGCGCGCAATCTCGGCGCGGCGGCGGCCGAAGCCGACATCCTGGCCTTCGTCGATGCCGATTGCCGCGTCGATCCAGGCTGGCTCGCGGCGGCACGGGAGGCCATCGAGGGCGGCGCGAGGATCGCAGCAGGGCCCGTTGACGATCTCTTCCCGTTCCATCCTGTGGCCCGGGCCGACAATCTTCTGCAATTCGCCGACCTGCCAAGCGGCCGGCCGGCCGGTCCCCTGCACATGGCGCCATCGTGCAACTTCGCAGTCCGGGCCGGGGATTTCCGCCGGCTCGACGGGTTCCGGCACCGCGACGGGCTGTCGACTGGCGAAGACGTGGATTTCTGCGAGCGTGCCCTGGCGATCTGGCCCGATGGCATCCGGTTCTGCCCGGGGATGGCTGTTCGCCATGCCGGCCGCCGGACTCTGCTCGCCATGATCCGCCATCACCACGGGTTCGGCTATTCCCGCGGCCGCCTGCGGTTGCTTCTGACCGACCGCCAGGCACGGCTGGCCCGGATCGGGGCGCTCATGCCTGCCGTCGTGCTTCGCAGGCTGGTATACATCATCGGCCGGGTCGCCCGGCTCTCTCCCTCCCGGCTTCCGGTGACGATTGCCGTTCTGCCGCTCGCCACCATCGGCGCGGCGGCCTGGGCTGTCGGGTTCCGTCGCGGCCTCCGCGACGGCGCGGATGCCCCGGACGCCGATTTCGCCACCGCCCCGCCCGCCGGCGCCCATTCACGGTACAAGGAGTAGCACAATGGGACCTCGACCGAAGAAGCTCATGTGTCTGGCCATCGACGCCTCCCCCGGCGACCGCATGACGGCCTGGATGGACGACGGGTCGCTGCCGAACCTCGCGCGACTGCGCGACGGCGGCGCCCATGGCCGGATCGAAAGCACGGCGGACTTCATGGCCGGCTCTCCCTGGCCCTCCTTCTACACCGGCAGCTACCCGCCCGAGCACGGCTGGATGTTCTACCTCAACTGGCGGCCCGATCTGATGCAGTTCGTCCGCGCGAGCCCGGAATCCCAGCCGATCGAGCCGTTCTACCGCAGTCTCCGGCAGGACGGACCGCGGGTCATCGCCATCGACGTGCCGATCACCTATGGGCCGATGCCGTTCAACGGTGTGGAACTCACGGGCTGGGGGACCCACGACAAGATCGGGTCGCCGGCGGCCTACCCCGCATGGCTCGCCGACCGGGTCCGCCGCAAGATCGGCGCGATGCCGATTCCGGACGAGTTCACCGGCCACCAGACGGCGCGTGACCTCCTGGGGCTTCGCGACGATCTTGTGGCGGCCGCCGACTGGCACAGCCGGGCCGGACGGATGCTGATGGCCGAGAACGGTTGGGACCTCTTCCTCCTCGGCTTCGGCTCGGTCCACCGGGCCGGCCACAAGATCTGGAACCGCCACGGCGCAACCGGCCCGATGACCGCACGCGAGGGCGAGGCGCTCGACGACGCGATGCGCCAGGTCGCCATCGCCGTCGACCGGGCGGTCGGCGAACTGGTCGAGGCTGCGGGCGAGGAGACCAACGTGGTCGTCTTCTCGCTTCATGGCATGACGGAGAACTACTCGGTCTACCCGCTCTTCGACCGGATTCTGGACCGGATCCTCAAGGACGAGAAACGCGACGACCCCGCCACCCTGCCGAACTCCCCGATGGGGGCGCTTCGCGAGCGGATTCCGCTCGCACTCCGCTCCCGGATCAAGGCCAGCCTGCCCTTCGCACTCCAGGACTGGATGACGCTGTTCTGGCGCGACCACAACCGGGACCGGACGAAAGCCAAGGCGTTCCTTCTCGCAGGCGACCTCGAAGGCATGATCCGGGTCAATCTCAAGGGCCGCGAGCGCGACGGGATCGTCGCCCCGGGGGCGGAATACGACGCGCTTCTCGACCGGATTGCCGAGGGTTTCTCGACCTTCGTCGACATGGACACCGGTGAACCCCTGGTGCGCGACATTCACCGCCCGCGCGCGATCTGGCCCGATGCGGTGAACCGCCGGGCGCTGCCCGATCTCCTGATCCGCAACCCGGTGCGCAGTTCGCTCAACGTCAACGGCTTTAGGTCCGAGCGCTACGGGCTCGTGCGGAACTACGATGCCGGCGCCTATGTCGAGGGGCGGTCGGGCCACCATGTCGGCGAGGGCTGGTTCGCGGCGGCGGGGGCGGACGTTTCGGGGCGCGGCGATCTCGGGCTGATCCACGAGTTCGATCTGCTGGCCACCGTTCACGCCCTGATCGGCGAGCCGATGCGGCCCGGGATGCGCGGGGCGCCGGTGCGCGGGCTCTACCGGGAGCGGGGGGCAAAGGTGGCATGAGCGATACCGGCCCTGCACTGGTCACCGGTGCGGCGGGCTTCATCGGGCAGCATCTGTGTCGGGCGATCCTCGCCGATGGCGGAGCGGTTCGCGCCTTCGTGCGCCCCGATCACCGGGTCGATGCCCTTGCTGCGGCGGGGGCCGAAATCCTGCGCGGCGATGCTGCCGATCCCGCCGCGATGACCCGCGCCGCCGAGGGCGTGGACACCGTCTATCACCTCGCTGCGGTCCGCGGCACCAAGAAGCTCTCCCGCCGGGCCTATGCCGAGGGCAACATCGCCCTGACCGACGCGGCTGCCGGCGCGGCCCTTGCCGCCGGGGCGCGTCTGGTTGCGGCGAGTACGGTGGCGGTGATGGGGGCAAGTCCTCCCCTGAGCCCGGCGGACGGGCCTCTCGCGCCGATCTCGAGCTATGCCGCGTCGCGGGCGGCGGTGGAGAGGCGACTTGCCACGGCCTGGGCCGGAAGGGGGCTCGACTTCCGGATCGCCCGGATAGCCCAGCGCGTCGGCGGACCCGGCGCGAGGGACTGGCGGCGCCTCGTTATGGCCGTGCGCGACGGACGGTACCGCGTCCTGCCGCGCGGCGGGAGGATGCATTCGGCCGATGTCGAGGATGTGGTCGCCGGACTCCGGCTCGTCGCGGGGCCGCGCGGCGAACAGCGCACGCTATACGTCATCGCAGCGCGGCGCGCTGCACCTGTCCGCGACCATCTGGCCGCAATCGCTGAGGAACTCGGCGTCGCTTTCGCCCCGCGGCCGGTCCCCGGAGCGCCGTTCCGGGCCTATTGGCGCCTGCACCTCTGGACCAACAGCGCCCTCGCCCGCGAACTGCCCCACGGCTTCACCGCAGGGCTCTATGCCAACCGCTTCGACTACGACGACGCAGGCACCCGCGACCGGATCGGCTTCGCGCCGCGCCATACCGGCCCCGACGCCGCCCGCCGCGCGGCCCGCTGGCTCCGCGCCGAGGGGCTGGTATGACCGGGCGCACCGCGCGGGCGCCCCTGGCGATGATCGCCTTCGATGCCGCCGAGGTCAGCCTCGTCGCCGAGGGCATCGCCGGGGGCTGGCTGCCGAACCTCGCCCGGCTCCTCGGCAACGGGGCGATCCACCGGATCCGGTCCGACAGCGACCTCATGGTCGGGACGGTCTGGCCGAGCTTCTATTCCGGCCGCCTGCCGCCGGAGCATGGCATCTTCGGCGTTGTGCAGTGGCGGGCCGGCGAGATGCGCCATGACCGGCCCGACGGGCGGGACTGGATCGACACCACGCCCTTCTACCGGACCTTCGGCGATGGCGGCCCGCGGGTTCTCGCCATCGACATGCCGTTCGCGCCGAGCGCCGCGCCGTTCGAGGGCACCGAGCTTGTGTCCTGGAACGCCCACGCCACGCGCGGCCGCCGCGGGACATATCCCGCAGACCGCCTCACCGCCCTCCGGCGCCGCCACGGGCGGCCGGAAATGCGCGACGAGATCTACGGCCCGCAGACGCCCCGGGGCCTTTTGAAGCTGCGCGACGGGCTCGTCCGCAGCGCCCGCCAGCAAGGGGTGCTGGCCGCCGACCTCCTCCGACGCGAACGCTGGGATTTCGCCCTGATCGGGCTCGGCGCCGTCCACCGCGCCGGGCACAAGCTCGTGGCGCCGCAGGTGTTTCGCGGGGGGCCCATCGATCCTGCAACCCCGGGCCTCGACACCGCACTTCCCGACGTCTACGCCGCCTGTGACGACGCCATCGGCCGCATCCTCGCAGCACTTCCTGCCGCATGCAGGACGCTTGTGTTCTCGCTGAACGGGATGGGTCCCAACACATCCCACTACTTCCTCCTTCCCGAGATGCTGCGCCGGATTCTCGACGGCGACCGGTCCGACGGGCGCGCCGCGGCAGCCATACCGCTCCGCCCGCCGCTCGAACGGCTGCGCGACACCGTGCCGCTCGAGTGGCGCAGCGCGCTCAAGGAACACCTGCCGACCCCGGCGAAGGACCGGCTCGGCCGGTTCTGGCGCAAGGCCGAAGCGCGCGACTGGTCCCGGGTCCGGGCGTTCCGGCTCATCGGCAGCGATTACGAAGGGCAGATCCGCATCAATCTGCAGGGCCGGGAGCGCGGGGGGGTGGTTCAGCCCGGCGACGAATACGAGGACCTGATAGAAGACCTCATCGAGGGCCTCCCGACCTTCGTCGATGCCGATACCGGCGCGCCGGTGATCCGCGCGGTGATCCGCACCGACACGCTCTGGCCGGAGGCGGCGGTCCGGGGCGATCTCCCCGATCTCGTGGTGCAATGGGCCGACCGCTCGCCGCTGGGCCTCACCGCGCTTCGCTCCGAGCGCTACGGCGCCTTCGCCAACCCCTGGAGCACGGCCGTGCCGGATGGCCGGTCGGGTCACCACCGGCCCGCGGGATGGGCGATCGCCTCGGGGCCGGGCCGCGCCGTGCCCGCTTCTGGGGAAACGACCGGAGCGGTGCAGGACCTGACGGCGACGGTCTACGCCCTCTTGGGTCTCCCCACACCCGCCGGACTTGCGGGCCGACCGATCTCCGGCCTGTTGGACAGCCTGGGGGACCGATGACCGAGCTTGCCCTCATCGGCCTCGATGCCGCCGATCTCGACCGGCTGGAGAGGCTTGCCGATGCCGGTCGCGCCCCGGCCTTCGCCGCACTCCGGTCGGCCGGCGCGCTCGGGCGGCTGTCGTCGGTGGGAAACTGGCTACCCGGGTCGGTCTGGCCAAGCTTCTTTACGTCGCGACCTGCCTCGGAGACCGGGTTCCACCACTATCTGCAATGGGCGCCGGACGAGATGGTGCTCCGGCGCCCCGACCCCGCCTCGGTGGGCAGACCGTTCTGGCGCGACATTGCCGAGGCGCAGGCGCGCCTCGTTGTGGTGGATATGCCCTTTTCCCCGCCCCCGGACCGTGCGACCGAAGTGACGGGCTGGGCGACGCTCGACACGCTCGGGAGCCCGCAATCCTGCCCCGCGTCGCTTCTTGGCGAGATCGAAGCGGCCCACGGACCCTCGCCGCGCGTCGCCGAGAGGCACGCTTTGCAGCGCCCGGCCGACCTGTTGCGGTTGCGCGATCAGCAGATCGCTATCGCCGAGACGCTGGCAAGGCTTTCCGAGCGGCTGATCGCCCGCGAGCGCCCCGACATATTCGCCCTGACCTTCCCCGGCCTCCACCGCGGCGGTCATTGGCTCTGGGACGAAACCGGTCTGGCCGGTGCGGCCGGGCCGGAGGAGGGGGCGCGGCTGGCTACGGCCCTCGACGACGTCTACGCCGCCACCGACGCCGCCCTCGGCCGGGTGCTCGACGCGGCGGCGGCGCGGCAGGTGATCGCCTTTTCGCTCCACGGCATGGGGCCGAACACCAGCCGGATCGAGATCCTCGACGAGATGCTCGACAGGGTCCTTGCCGGCGGGGCGGCATCGCCGCGCCCCGTTCGGCTGGCCGAGCGTCTGCGCCGCAAGCTGCCGCCGGCGCTGCGCCACAGGGTGAAGGACGCTCTGCCGGTGCCGCTGCAGGACCGGCTGACCGGGTATTGGCGCACCGGCGGCAGGGACTGGGCTGCGACGCGCGCATTCGCCCAGACCTCCGATCTCACGGGGTACATCCGGTTCAATGTCGTGGGTCGCGAACACTTGGGTGCGCTGCCGCCCGAGGCGATACCGGCCCTGGCAGAGGAGGTCTCGGAGGGGCTTTCGAGCTTCGTCGATGCCGAAAGCGGCGCGCCCCTCGTCGCACAGGTGGCGGCCGTGGAAGACATCCTGCCGCCCGGGCCCGGCCGCGGCAACCTTCCCGACCTCATGGTCGACTGGACCGACAGGCCGGCCGCGCGCCACCGCGCGGTGGTCTCGCCCAGGTTCGGGCGCATCCCATGGCCCAGCCCGGGCAAACACCCCAGCGGACGCAGCGGTAACCACCGCGCCGGCGGGTTCTACCTCGCCACGGGTCCCGGTCTCGCCGCCGGACCCGGAGCGGACGGCGACATTCTCGATCTTGCACCCACGATCTTCGCGCGCCTTGGCCTGCCCGTGCCCGCCGCAATGCGCGGACGGCCGCTTCACGCGGAAGCCGACGACCTGGCCGCAAGCGCGGCACGCGAGACGCGATGAGCCTGCGCACCCCGAGGGAACTCGCCGGAATGGCCGAGCTTCGGACGGATCTCTGCATCATCGGCGCGGGGGCGGCGGGGATCGCCCTCGCCCGGGCCTTCCTCGGCACCGGCACCGAGGTTACGCTGATTGCCGGCGGCGGCAAGGAGATCAGGCGGCGAACCCAGGCGCTCTACGCGGGGCGCAATGTCGGGCGGGAAAGCTTCGGACTGACCAAGTCGCGCATCCGGACCTTCGGCGGCAGCACCGCCGGCTGGGCCGGACAATGCCGGCCGCTCGACGGGGTGGATTTCGAGCCTCGTTCTGGCCTGCCCCATACCGGCTGGCCGATCGGCCCCGATGATCTCGCACCATTCTACCCCGAGACGGCGGCGATCTGCGATCTGGAGGATTGGCGGTTCGACCCCCCCGACACGCCCGGTCTTCCGGCCAACCGGGAAGGCGGCGTCGAACATGTTCGCTACCGACACGGTCACCGGGTGAATTTCCTCGACACCCACGGACCCGATCTCGAGGCCGCACCGAACGTCGAGGTCCTGCTCGACACCCATGCCACGGAGATCGTCGCCGAGGGGGACGGGGTCACCCATGTCGCGGCGGTTACCGAGGAGCGCCAACGCCTGCGCATCCGGGCGGACCGCTATGTGCTGGCAACCGGCGGGATCGAGAACGCGCGCCTCCTGCTGGCTTCCCGTGGCGGTCATCCGGCGGGGCTCGGCAACGACAGGGATCTCGTTGGCCGGTATTTCATGGATCATCCGTTCTTCTTTGGCGGCGTGCTCGATCTCGCACCCGGTGTGACCGGCGCGGAGATCGGCGCGCTCGAAGGTTATGAGAAGGCCGGCATCGCCCAGCGTGTCCACGGCGGCATTGCGGTGAGCGAAAGGGATCGTCGCAACAACGCCTCGGGCGGCGCCTGCGTGTTCTTTGTCGGCCGTGCGGCACACAAGTCGTCGCCGGCCTACCTGTCGGAGGGTGGGGTGGCGCTGACCCGGTTGATCGACATCGCCACGGGGCGCGAAAGCGCCGACGGACGGCTGGCCAGGCACGGCCCCGCGCTCGCTCGGCGGGCCGGCGAAGCCGGACGCTCCGCGCTCGAACGGGTGGCGGGCGCGCTGCGGCCGGGGCGCGCCCTTGCCGCGCGCTTCACGCTCGAAGCGCTGCCGAAGCCCGAAAGCCGGGTCGGTCTCGACCCCGCCCGGAGAGACCGGTTCGGCCGGCCGCTGAGCCGCGTCGACTGGCGCCTGACCGATATCGACCGCCGGGGCCTATTGAGGCTGCGCAACGGCCTTCAGCGCATGTTTGCGAGCGGCGAGGTCGGCCAGCTTCGCCTCCATGCCGCCGAGAGGCGCGACGGCTGGCCCGTCGGGATGGAGGGGGGCAAGCATCATATGGGAACCACGCGGATGGCCGAGGATGCCCGCCTCGGCGTCGTCGACCCCGATTGCCGGATGCACGGCGTGGAGAACCTCTACGTCGCCGGAAGCTCGGTGTTTCCAACCGGCGGCTACGCCAACCCGACCTTCACCATCGTTGCCCTGGCGCTGAGGCTGGCAGCGCATCTGAAGACGTCCTGACCCCCCTTTCCGCAGCCATCCGCCCGCATCAGCGGCTTCCCTATTGCCGTCCCGTCCCGCTTTGAGTATCCGCGTCCGTGGGACACCCCTCCCCAACGAGGGGCATATATCTGGAAGGGTATTCAGTGATGGACACCACCACACCGGCGACGCGGCCGGTTTCTAAGCCTGTCTCCGTACCGGCAAACCCGCGTTTTTCCTCCGGCCCCTGCGCCAAGCCTCCGAGCTTTAGCCTGGAACGTCTTAACGACGCCGCACTCGGGCGCTCGCACCGGGCAGCGGTCGGCAAGGCGAAGCTCAAGCTCGCCATCGGCAAGACGGCGGACATCCTTGGGATTCCAGAAGGTTACCGCGTCGGCATCGTTCCGGCTTCGGATACGGGTGCGGTCGAGATGGCGATGTGGAACCTCCTCGGCGCCCGACCGGTGGAGATGCTCGCCTGGGAGAGCTTCGGGGCAGGCTGGGTGACAGATGCGGTCAAGCAACTCAAGCTCGATGCGACCGTGCGGAGTGCGGAATACGGCCGGATCGTCGACTTCGAGGAGGTCGATTTCGATGCCGACGTGGTCTTCACCTGGAACGGGACGACCTCGGGTGTCCGGGTGCCGGACAGCTTTGAAATTCCCAAAGATCGCAAGGGGTTGACCATTTGCGACGCCACCTCCGCGGCGTTTGCGATGGACCTGCCCTGGGACCGGCTCGATGTGGTGACCTTCTCCTGGCAGAAGGTCCTCGGCGGGGAGGCGGCCCATGGGATGCTGGTGCTGTCCCCGCGCGCGGTGGAGCGGCTGGAAAGCTATACCCCGCCCTGGCCCCTGCCGAAAATCTTTCGGCTGACAAAGGGCGGCAAGCTCATCGAGGGCATCTTCGAAGGCGCGACGATCAACACGCCCTCGATGCTGGCGGTAGAGGATTATCTGCAATCGCTGGCCTGGGCCGAAAGCATCGGCGGGCTGCCTGCGCTCATCGGCCGGGCGGAGGCGAATACCAAGATTATCAATGACTTCTGCGCGGAGCGAGACTGGATTGCGAACCTCGCAGAAGACCCCGCGACGGCGTCCACGACGAGCGTCTGCCTGAGGTTCACCGACCCCAGGATTGCCGATGGCGCGGCCTTCGCCAAGGCCGTGGCGAAGCGGCTCGAGGCCGAGGGCGCGGCCTACGATATCGGGGGCTACCGCGACGCGCCGCCGGGCTTGCGGGTATGGTGCGGCGGTACCGTGGAGACCTCGGACATCGCCCTCCTGATGCCCTGGATCGAGTGGGCGTACCAGACCGAGATCGCCGCGCTGAGCGAGGCCGCCTGAGCCCCAGAACCCCTGTCTGCAAACCGTATGGCAAGCGTATGGCAGGCGTATGGCACCCGTGCCCGACCCGCCGTCCTTCGCCCCCTCGAAAAGGACCCTGAAATGGCCCCGAAAGTTCTGGTCTCCGACAAGCTCTCCGAGACCGCCGTGCAAGTCTTCCGCGACCGTGGGATCGATGTGACCTTCGACCCCGCAATCGGGAAGGACAAAGAGAAACTCCTGTCGGTGATCGGCGGGTATGACGGTCTCGCGATCCGCTCGGCCACGAAGGTCTCCGACAAGGTGCTCGCTGCCGCCCCCAACCTCAAGGTGATCGGCCGGGCGGGGATCGGGGTCGACAATGTCGACATCCCGGCGGCCTCGAAACGCGGTGTGATCGTGATGAACACGCCTTTCGGAAACTCGATCACCACCGCCGAGCACGCGATTGCGATGATGTTCGCCGTTGCCCGCCAAATCCCCGAGGCCAGCGCCTCGACCCATGAGGGCAGATGGGAGAAGTCGCGGTTCATGGGGGTCGAGCTTTTCGGCAAGACCCTCGGCGTGATCGGCGCGGGCAATATCGGCGGCATTGTCTGCGAGCGGGCTGTGGCGCTGAAGATGAAGGTGATTGCCTACGACCCGTTCCTGACCGAGGACCGGGCGGACCTTCTCGGCGTGCGGAAAGTGGAGCTCGACGAGCTTCTCGCGGCGTCGGATTTCATCACCTTCCATGTCCCGCTCACAGACAAGACCCGCAACATCCTCTCCGCGGAGGCCATTGCGAAGCTGAAACCGGGGGTGCGGATCATCAATTGCGCCCGGGGCGGTCTTGTGGACGAGGCCGCCCTCGCCGAGGCGCTGAAGGACGGACGGGTCGCCGGCGCGGCCTTCGACGTCTTTGCTGAGGAACCGGCCACTGCGTCGCCGCTGTTCAACCTGCCGAACGTCGTGGTCACGCCGCATCTCGGGGCCTCCACCACCGAAGCCCAGGAGAATGTCGCCCTGCACGTGGCCGAGCAGATGTCGGACTACCTGCTGACCGGGGCGGTCACGAACGCGCTCAACATGCCGAGCGTGACGGCGGAGGAAGCCAAGGTCATGGGACCCTGGGTGAAGCTCGCGGGCCACTTGGGCGCCTTCGTCGGCCAGCTTACCGACGAGCCGATCAAGGCGGTGAACGTCCTTTACAACGGCGCGGTGGCCTCGATGAACACCGCCGCCCTCAACGCCGCCGCCATCGCAGGGGTTATGCGGGCGACGAATCCGGATGTGAACATGGTCTCGGCCCCGGTGATCGCGAAGGACCGGGGCGTCGATATTTCGACGACCACCCAGGCCAAGACCGGGGTGTTCGATGCCTATATCAAGCTGACGGTGAAGACCGGCCAGCGCGAGCGGTCCATCGCCGGGACGGTGTTTTCGGACGGCAAGCCCCGGTTCATTCAGATCAAGGGGATCAATATCGATGCCGAGATCGGGGCGCATATGGTCTATACGACGAACGAGGACGTTCCCGGCATCATCGGGGCGCTGGGGCGGACGATGGGAGAGAACGGGGTGAACATCGCGAACTTCACCTTGGGCCGCAACGAACGCGGCAAGGACGCGATTGCGCTTCTTTATGTCGACGAGCCGGTACCGGCCCCGGCGCTCGATGCGTTGAAGGCGACGGGCCTTTTCGAACAGGTCCGCCCGCTTTCGTTCGAGGTGGGCTAGGCCGGAAATGCGGTTCTACGCCATCGGGGACATCCACGGCCAGCTTGAGAAGCTCAAGGCGGCCCATCTCCGGATCGAGGCCGACCGGCAGCGCATTCGCGACGAGTGGGCGCCGGTGATCCACCTCGGCGATCTGGTGGACCGGGGGCCCGACAGCCGGGGCGTGATCGAGTTTCTGATGGCCGGGATCGAGGGCGGGGCGCCCTGGCGGGTGCTGAAGGGCAATCACGACCGGATGTTCGCCGAATTCGTGCGCGAGGCGAAGGAGGACGACCGGCTGTTTTCCGGCCTGTCGTACCTGCACCCGCGGATCGGCGGCAACGAAACCCTCGCCTCTTACGGGGTGACGCGGGGGCTGCTCGGCCGCGACCGGGACCTTTGGCGCAAGGCGGCCACTGCGGTGCCGGAGGCGCATCTCGACTTCCTCGAAGCCCTGCCGCTCTTCCACCACACGGCGGAGCTGCTCTTCGTCCATGCCGGGATTCGGCCGGGCATCCCGCTCGAAGACCAGGAGGAGGATGACCTGATCTGGATCCGCGACGGCTTTCTCGACGACCCGACCGACCACGGTGTGATCGTCGTCCACGGTCACACGCCCGTCGACGAGGCGACCCATTTCGGCAACCGCGTGGCGCTCGACACCGGCGCGGGCTTCGGCGGACCGCTGACTGCGGCGGTGTTTGAAGGGCGACGGGCGGCCGTGTTGCACGATGGCGGGCGGATCGCCCTTACGCCCCCCTAGACGGACCGGGCATCGGCCTTCCACCGGGAGAGCGCCTCCGCCCAGTCCGGCGCGGTGTCGGCGTGATAGCCCAGGGTCCTGCCCGTGGCGATCTGAGCAAAGGCGCGCATGGCCCGGGCGTGTTCGGGGCTTCTCAGATAGGCCCGCATCGCGTCCTCGCCTTCCCAAACGCTGAGCGTATGGTGCACGCCCCGAACACTGCGGGCCGAGGCGCGAAGGTTACCGGGGGCCGACTTCGCTTCGGCCATCGCCCTGACAGCCAGCCGCCAGAACCGAGGTGCGTGCCAGAACCGTTTCAGCCGAAGCCCGGTGACGGAGATATAGAGTTGTTCCATTGCCGAAAGTTAGAGTGTCTAACTTGAGCGACTAGGGCGGGCTGGGAATTAGCGGCGCATTTACCGCCGTTAACACCAAATTTACCGAACAGCCGGGATAACGCCGCGTGAGGGGACGACTGCGGAGGCGGCAATGCAGCATGGCGATCGGCTGGCCGAGGAGCGGCGGGCGCGGCTCGCGGCGGAACTGATGCTGGAACAAGTGCAGGCGGAGCTGTCTTCGGCCAATGCCAAGATCGCCGCGACCAACAGGGAACTCTCGGACGAAATCGTCGTCAAGCGCGAGGAAGTGGAACTGGTGCGGAACGAGGCCGAGCACCTGCGCGACGAGAACATCGAAGTCCGCTCCAACCTCGAACGCGCCAAGAGCGCGATCATGATCGCCGAGCGCCGGCTCTGGGATTCGCTCGAAACGATCCATGACGGGTTCGCCGTCTTCGATGCCGACCGGGTCATGGTCGCGGCCAACCGCGCCTATCTCGCGGCGTTCGACGGGCTGGAAATGGTCGGCCCCGGCATCCATTACCACGAGATGCTGAAGCTGATGTGCGAGGAGGGCCTGGTGGACCTCGAAGGCGCGTCGGCCGACGAGTGGCAGAGGATGATGATCGCCCGCTGGGATGCCGAGCGCATCGAACAGGTTACCGTCAAGCTCTGGAACGGGTCGTTCGTGAAGGTCATCGACCGGCGGACGCGGGACGGCGACATGGTCTCACTGGGCCTAAACATCACCGAGACGATCCGGCGCGAGGCCGAACTCGAGCACGCCCGCGCCCGCGCAGAGGCCGCCAACCGGGCGAAATCGGCGTTTCTTGCCAATATGAGCCACGAGATCCGCACGCCGATGAACGGGGTCATCGGGATGGCCGACATGCTGTCGGAGACCGCTCTCGACGAGGAGCAGCGCCTCTTCATCGAGACCATCCGCAACTCCGGCGAGGCGCTGCTCGTCATCATAAACGACGTGCTCGATTACTCGAAGATCGAGGCGAAGAAGCTCGAACTCCACCCCACCCCGTTCGATCTCGAACGCTGCATCCACGAGGTGCTGATGCTTCTCCAGCCCTCGGCGCACGACAAGGGGCTGCAACTGGCGGTGGATTACGACATGTTCATGCCCACCGAATTCGTCGGCGACCCGGGGCGGGTGCGCCAGATCCTGACCAATCTTGCCGGCAATGCGGTGAAGTTCACCCAAGCGGGGCATGTGGCCATCCGGGTTGTCGGCCTGCCGGTGCAGGACGGCGCGGCCTACCGGGTCCATGTCACCGTGGAGGACACCGGCATCGGCATTCCCAAGGAAAACGTGGCGACGGTTTTCGGGGAGTTCAGCCAGGTCGAGGACGAGCGAAACCGCCGCTATGACGGCACCGGGCTCGGGCTGGCCATAACCAAGCGGCTCGTCGAACTGATGGACGGCGAAATCTGGGTCGACAGCGAGGTCAATGTCGGCTCGGGCTTCGGGTTTCACATCACGATGCCCGTGGTCGAAGGGGCCGGGACGCCGCCGGTGATCGCGCCGGACTGGATCGACCGGGCGATCGTGGTCGACGAACCGCAGATGACCCGCGCCATCCTCGTCAAACAGCTCACCGCCATGGGCCTGCGGACCGCCAGTGCGCGGGCCGGCGCGGAGCTCGACGCGCTCGCACCGACAGCGCGGGACGTCATCATCCTCGGCGATATCGCCCTTGCCGGAGAGATCGCGCCCGCCTCGGGGGCCGCGGATCGCCCCCAGGTCGTCGCCCTGCTGAGCGCACCGCTCTCGGGCGCCGGCCATCCCGGCGTCGCGGCGGCTCTCCAGAAACCGGCCCAGCGGCGGGATATCGCCCGCGTGCTCGGCGCGCTCGGGCCTGTCGAGGCGCCGCTGCGCGATGGGGCGGGGTCGGGGGAAAGCCCAGCCGTCGCCAACGCCGCGCCGGCTCCCGACATCGCCGGGTCCGATGCGGCCGACAGCGCGGGCCTGCCGGTAGCGCAAGCGCCCGATCCCGTTGCTCAGGCCGAGCCCGGGCCGCAGCCGGCCGAACCGGCTGCCGGACCGCTCAAGGCGCCCGCAATCGAGATTTCGCTGAACGGCTTTTCGGGGTTGGGCGCGTGGACCAGTGCCATAGCGCCGATGGTCGAAGTGTCGGTGGCGCCCGGGTGGCCGGAGCGCTCCGAAACCGCCGACCGCCCCGGCGTCGACCGACCGACGGAAGAGGAGCCCGCGCGCCGCACGGCGGCGCTTCCCGAAGACACCCCGGCACCGGACGTCGGCGACCCGACGGCCGAGGCCGAGGCGACCGATCCGGTCGCACACGAGCGCCCCGGCGCGGATGCCGCCGGCGGTGGAGATGAAACACCCCCCCGTGAGGCGGCGGCTCGCCGATTGGAGCTGCCGCCTCAACGCCCGGTGGACCTTGAGGCGACCGACATGCCCGGTCCGGGGACCGAAGCGACCTTGGCGGCGACGCCCCCCGCGCCCGATATTGGCAGGCTTCCGGAACCTGTTGAGGGCTTCCCCGAGGCCACCGCAGATCAAGGCGCCCCGACATCGTTTGGGGTGGAAAGCGCAGCGCCCGGCGCCGCGGCGCCTCCTGGCCCCGAGGGGTTCTCCCCTGCCCCTGGCGACGGGCCCGGCGGCACCGAAACGCTCGCCGAGCCGAGCGCGGTCCCTGCACCGCCAGCTTACGCAAACGCCGGCCCCGGCGAGGGGCCGGCACCGCAAGATGCGATGTCGCCTGTGCCGGCGTCCGCGCCCGACCGCCGGATGCGCATCCTGGCGGCCGAGGACAACAAGACCAACCGCCTGGTCTTCTCGAAAATGGTTCAGGCGCTCGACATCGATCTGAGCTTCGCCGAGAACGGTCTCGAAGCGGTGGCGGCATTCGAAGCCGGGCCGCCCGACCTCATCTTTACAGACATCTCCATGCCGGAGATGGACGGCAAGGAGGCCAGCCGGCGCATTCGCCAGATCGAAGCCGAGCGCGGTTTGCCACGCACGCCGATCGTGGCGATCACCGCCCACGCCATGGCCGGCGATGCCGAGGAGATCCTCGCTGCCGGGATCGACTGCTACCTGACGAAGCCGCTGAAGCGGGCCGCCCTTGTCGATGCGATCCGCGCGGCCGCTCCGACCGGGGTGCGCGACCCCATCGGTGAGGCTGCCACGGGCCAGGGCGAAGCCGGTGCGACCGCGCCGATGCCTGGGGTCGCATTCGATTTGCCCCAGGAGAGCCGGGTCGCCGCAGAGGCCGCCGCGAAGTTCGTCGCCGAGTAGGCGGGCGCGGGGCGCGGCGGCGCCGTTCACCCCGTGGCACGGGGCGGACGGATCGGGCCGCGAGGGGTGTCACGAACCCCGGCCGGACGTCGACCTGCCAGCCGACGGGCCGCGCTTTCGTCTTACCGTGGGGCAGCGATGCGGACGTCGCGGCGGTGCCGTTGCGACAAAAGAAATTTGGGAAGCTCTGAGCGTCGCGCCCCGCACCAGCCAGAATGCCGGATCGCCGATGCGCTCCCGCATCGCCGGGGGCGTTCGAATGGATGGCGCTCTCCACCGGCAACCGCCGCGGCTTTGCGGCCCTGCCCCGCCGCTCGGCCGAGGGGCAGTGCTGGCTGAAGCCCGGGGGACCCTACACCGGTCCTGGGGCGACAAGCCTTCGGCGCCTGCCGATTGTGGATTTCGGTCCCGAGCCCCAAGGGAGGTTAGCCCGGCCCCCGCTCAGCTGTCGATGAGGATTTCCAGAAAGGCCGGGCCGAACCGCTCCGCGCGCCGTTCCCCCAAAAGCCGTTCGAGACTGGCGCCGTCCCGCGGTTTCATCGCGGCCACGCGGGCGAGCAGGGGTGGCGGACAGGTCAGCGGCTTTTCGACACCGTCCCGGCCCCGGGCCAGCGTGGCCGCGGCCTCCTGAAGCCGGTCGAAGAGCGGCGCGGCCGGGTTTCCGGCCAGGCGGGCCCGCGCCGGATGGGGCGTTTGGGGCGCCTCACCGTCGCCGTTTACAACCTCCAGAAACGTCGCCCCGTACCGGTCGAGTTTCTTGGCGCCCACGCCGTTGATCGCCGCGAGATCGTCGAGCGTGCGCGGGCGGCACTCGGCGATCTCGATCAGCGTGCGGTCGGGGAAGACGACATAGGCCGGGACGTTCTGAGCCTCGGCGAGCGCGCGCCGGCGGGCCTTGAGGGCCGACAGCAGGGGCTGGGCCTCTTCGGAGACCAGCGCCCGGGCTTCGCTCCGGCGTGTGCGGGGTTTCGGCGCGGGGCGGCGAAGACGAATGTCCGCCTCGCCCCGGAGGATCGGCCGGGCGGCCTCGGTCATCCTCAGAGCGCCGTGGCGTTCGGCATCGGGCCGCAAGAGGTCACGGCCCATCATCTGGCGGAAAAGATCCTGCCAGTGGCCGCGCTCGATATCGCCGCCAACCCCGAATGTCGGCAAATCGTCATGGCCGCGTGCGCGGACCTTGTCGGTCAGCGTGCCGGTGAGAATGTCGATGAGATGCCCGGCCCCGAACCATTCTCCGGTGCGCAGTGCGGCCGACAGCGCCTTCATCACCGGCACGGTTGCATCGAAGGTCTCGGGCGGGGCAGCGCAGGTGTCGCAATTGCCGCAAGGGTCGGCCGCCTCGCCGAAATAGCCCAGAAGCGCCTGGCGCCGGCAGCCTGTGGCCTCGGCAAGGCCGAGCAGGGCGTTGAGCCGGGCGTGGTCCTCCGCCTTGCGTTCGGTCGGGGCGAGCCCCTCGTCGATCTGCCCGCGCCTGAGCCGGATATCGTCGGGCCCGAAGAGCGTCAGAGTATCGGCCGGCGCACCGTCGCGGCCCGCCCGGCCGATCTCCTGATAATAGGCCTCGACCGACTTCGGCAGATCGGCATGGGCGACCCAGCGGATGTCGGGCTTGTCGACCCCCATCCCGAAGGCCACCGTCGCCACGACGATCAGCCCGTCTTCACGCTGAAACCGCTCCTCGACATCGCGGCGCGGTTCGGGCTCCATCCCGCCGTGATAGGCTGCCGCGAGATGGCCGGCTTCGGTGAGCGCGGCGGCAAGGGTCTCGGTCCTGGCGCGGGTGCCGCAATAGACGATGCCCGATTGCCCGCGGCGGGCGGCAGCGAAGTCGAGGATCTGGGCGCGGGGTTTGTCCTTGGCGGCAAAGGCGAGATGGATGTTCGGCCGGTCGAACCCGCGCAGAAAGAGCCTTGGCTCGGAGCCTGCGAACAAGCGCCGGACGATCTCGGCGCGGGTCTCCTCGTCGGCGGTGGCGGTAAAGGCCGCAAGCGGCACCCCCAGCGCCCGGCGGAGGTCGCCGATGCGCAGGTAATCCGGCCTGAAATCGTGACCCCACTGGCTGACGCAATGGGCCTCGTCGACGGCGATGAGCGAGATGCCCGCCTCCCGGAGCGCGCGCGCGATACCCCCCGAGGCCAGGCGTTCGGGCGCAAGATAGAGAAGTTTCAGCCGGCCGCTCGATAACCCCTCCCAGACCGCATCGGTCTCCTCTGCCGTGTTCGCTGATGTCAGGGCCGCGGCCGGAACGCCTGCCGCGTCGAGCGCGCGCACCTGATCGCGCATCAGCGCAATCAGCGGAGAGACGACGAGTGTCACCCCCTCGCGGCAAAGGGCGGGAAGCTGATAGCAAAGAGACTTGCCGCCGCCGGTGGGCATGATCGCCAGCGTATCCTGGCCGGACGTCACGGCCGCGACCACCTCCGCCTGACCCGGCCGGAAGTCCTCGAAACCGAAGACGGATTTCAAAAGCGCCCGTGGCTCTGCCATCGCCTCTGTCGGATTTGCCGAAAACTGCTCGTTTTCCTGACAGAATCAGATTGCGAGACCGTGAACAAGAGGCGACCCGCCGCGCGGTGTCGTTCCGCTTGATTGCCGTTGCCGGAAGTCGGTGGCCCGCCTAGAGCAGCCCTCGGGCGATGTTCGGGATGAGGATGTCGCGGGCGATGATGATGCCGATGAAGACCACCAGAGGTGCGAGATCGAGCATCCCGGTGTTCGGCAGCATCCGACGGACCGGGGCGTAGACCGGTTCGAGCAGGCGGTTCAGACCGTCCCAGATACCGGCGACAATGGGCTGTCGGAGGTTGAGGACCTGAAAATTGATCAGCCAGGACAGGATGATGTGAACGATCATGATGAAGAACGCCACGTCGAGCAGAAGCTGGAGAATCTGCAAAATGGTGATGATCATCGCACACGCCTTCCCGTCTTGACCGGGGTTACCTATGCCCCCCTGCGGTGAAGGACAAGTTGCCGCCGCGTTGCGGGTTGACCGGTCGGTTTGAAGGGCCCACCTGCGGCGGATGTATCCCTACCTTCGCATGGGCCTCGCGCTCGCCAGGAGCCGCCGGGTTCGGGGAAAATCGATCTTCGGCACCGCGGTCACCCATCACCGGGCCTGGCCCTGGGACACCGATATGTATGGCGAGATCAACAACGGGCGTATCCTGACGCTGATGGAGCTCGGCCGCTGGGGGCTGGCGGTGGAAAGCGGGCTTTTGCAGGCGATGCGGCAGCGCCGGGCCGGCTTTGCGGTGGCCGGCGTTTCGGTGCGCTATCGCCGGCGCGTCCCGCTCTTTGCGCGCTACCGGATCGAGACCCGCCCGCTGGGCTGGGATGCACGGTTCTTCTACATCGACCAGTCGATGTGGATGGACGAGGTGGCCGCCAATCAGGCTCTGATCCGGGCGGCCATCGTCTCCCGCGATGGCACGATCCCGCCCGCCGACATCGCCGCCGACCTCGGACACGACGAGCCGTCGCCGGAACTGCCCCCGTGGGTGGGGAACTGGATTTCGGCCGAGACCACCCGCCCCTGGCCTCCCGAGCCTTTGTGATCGGACATTGCCCTGCCCCGACGTTGGTGGCTTAATCGCGCCGCGTTCAGGGAGCCGGCCATGTCAGATAAGCGCAAGCGGATTTGGGGCTGGTATTTCTTCGACTGGGCGCAGCAGCCCTATGCGACGCTCGGGCTGACGTTCATCTTCGCACCCTATTTCGCGTCCGTCGCGGCGGGTGCCTTCGAGGCCGCCGGCTCCGCGGCGTCCCGGGCCGAGGCCCAGAGCCTGTGGTCGTCGGCGCAGACCATCGCCGGGCTGGTGATCGCCTTCAGCGCCCCGTTCCTCGGTGCCTATGCGGACGCCTCGGGCCGGAAGACCCCCTGGTTCGTTCTCTTCATCGCGACTGCGGTGATCTGTTCGGCCGGGCTCTGGGTGCTCGAACCCGACGGCACGAACCTTTATCTCGCCCTGATCCTGTTCTGGGTCGGGTTCGTCGCCTCGGAATCCTCGTTCAACCTCAACAACGCGATCCTGCCGACCCTTGGCGACCCCGAGGAGGCGGGCCGGATCAGCGGCGGGGCGACGGCTTTCGGCTATTGGGGCGGTGTGCTGTCGCTCTTCGTCGTGCTCCTTTTCTTTGCCGAGAACGACACCGGGACGACGCTCCTGGGGCTCGACCCGATCTTCGGCCTGAGCGGCGAGGACCGCGAGGGCACGCGCTTTGTCGGCCCCTTCATCGCGATCTGGTTCGCGGTGTTTTCGGTGCCGTTCTTCCTTTGGATCCGCGATGCAAGGGAGCGACCGCCGCCGCCGTCCTTCGGCATGATCCTGTCCCGGCTCGGCTCGAGCCTCAAACGGGTCGTGACCCGCCGCTCCTTCGGCAGCTTCCTTCTGGCGTCGATGTTCTACCGCGACGCCCTGACCGCGCTTTACGCCTACGGCGGCATCTATGCGACGCTGGTGCTCGACTGGTCGATCGTCCAGATCGGCGTGTTCGGGATCGTCGCCGCGATTGCCGCGGCGATCCTGTCCTGGGTCGGAGGTCTCGCCGACCACCGGTTCGGGCCAAAGCCGGTCATTCGCGTAACGATCCTGGTGCTCATCGGCGTCGGCTGCGTGATCATCGGAATGTCCCGCGAAAGCCTCTTCGGGGTGCCGCTTGCCCCGGGCTCGGCGCTGCCGGACATTATCTTCTATGTCTGCGGGGCCGCGATCGGCGGGGCGGGCGGCGCGCTCTACTCGGCGTCGCGCTCGATGATGGTGCGCCATTGCACGACCGAGAACGCCGCCGAGGCGTTCGGGCTCTTCGCGCTTACCGGCCGCGCGACCGCCTTCCTCGCTCCCGCCCTGATCACAGTCTCCACCCAATGGACCCAGAGCAACCAGTTGGGGTTCCTGCCGGTGATCTTTCTCTTTGCCACGGGCTTTCTTCTGCTAGCATGGGTCAAACCCGAAGGAGACCGAGCAGTTACATGGTCCGACACGCCCGAGCCCGCCTGATCGCGGCCATCGCCTTCGTTCTGACCTTGGCGACACCTCTCGCCGCCGAGACCCCGGCGAAGGAGTATTTCGGCGCCGAGCGGCGGGGCTCGCCGCACAAACCGGCCGTGTTCGGCGAATATGCGAGGGGCTGCGTTGCCGGGGCGGTCGCGCTGCCGGAAACCGGGCCGAACTGGCAGGCGATGCGTCTGTCGCGGAACCGCAACTGGGGGCATCCCGATACCGTCGACTTCGTCAAGCGGTTGTCGGCCTATGCCGCGACCCAACCTGGCTGGGAGGGGCTTTACGTCGGCGATATGAGCCAGCCCCGGGGCGGGCCGATGCTCAGCGGTCACCGTTCGCACCAATCGGGGCTCGATGTCGATATCTGGATGCGCCCGGCAACCCGCCTCGATCTCAGCCGCGGCGCGCGCGAGGCGCTGTCGTCGACGTCGGTGCGACGGGCGAAGGGCGCCTTCGTCAACGGCGGCTGGAGCCGGGCGCATCACAACATCCTCAAGCGCGCCGCCTCCGACCCGGCGGTGGCGCGGATCTTCGTCTTCCCCGGCGCCAAGGTACAGATGTGCCGCGACGCGACCGGCGACCGCCGCTGGCTCCGCAAGATCCGGCCCTGGTGGGGCCATCACTATCATTTCCACGTTCGGCTGAACTGCCCCGATGGTGCGCGCGCCTGCGTCGAACAGGCCCCGCCACCGCCCGGCGACGGCTGTGCGGATGCCGAAGCCTGGGTCGAGCAAATCCTGAACCCGCCGCCGCCGGACCCCGACGCGCCGCCACCGCAGCCGCGGCGCGAGTTGGTGCTGGCCGACCTGCCCCGGCAGTGCAGCCAGATCCTGTCGCGCTAGGGGCAGTCCTTGACCGGGTCGCCGGACCTCCCTAGGACACACGCGCCCCTCGGGCACCAAGTCTCCGCGACCTTGTAAAAAACGGAACCAACGGAAATGTCCCGCTACCTGCCCGGCATCGCCGCGATGGCGCTGATCGTCGTTGCCTCCAACATCCTCGTCCAATTCGTGATCGAAGACTGGTTTCTGACCTGGGGGGCGTTCACCTATCCGCTGGCCTTTCTGGTCACCGACGTCATGAACCGCGTCTACGGACGCGGCGCCGCCCAGCGGGTGGTGTTCGCGGGGTTCGTGACCGGGGTCGTCTGCTCGCTGATCGGCACGCAGATCATGGGCGAGTTCGGCCCGCTGGTGACGTTTCGGATCGCCCTGGGCTCGGGAGTGGCGTTTCTGCTGGCGCAAAGCCTCGACATCGCCGTCTTCAACCGGCTCCGCGCGGGGGCCTGGTGGCGGGCGCCGCTGGTGTCGAGCCTGATCGGGTCCGCCGTCGATACGGCGGTTTTCTTCACCGTCGCGTTCAGCGCCACGCTTGCGTTTCTCGAGCCCGGCAACGACGTCTCCTGGGCCGGCGAGATGCTCCCGCTGCTCGGCGTCGGGCCGGCCGCTCCGCTCTGGGTGTCGCTGGCGGTCGCGGACTGGTGTGTCAAGCTTGCCCTCGCACTGATCGCGCTGCTGCCGTTCCGCCTCATTGTTGGGCGCCTGGCGGCAGGGGTGGCGTAAAACCTTTTGACAAACACAATATCTGTGCCAACCTCTGGCCGTAGGTTCAACAAACGAAAGGAGGTGGTCCAGTGTCGAGAGTGATATTGGAGAGAGGTGTTGGAACAGTCGGAGGGACGGCCGCCTGAGGGCAGTCCCGAGGGTGAACCCCTTCCGATTGGGCCGTCGGCGCTGACCGACCCCTAACTGGCCCATCTCCGAGAAACTCGCAGGGCCGCCCCAGAACCGGGGCGGCCCTGTTCGATTTCGCCCGCCGCCAAGGTCGGATCGCCGGCCGGAACGCCCGCCACAGAGTTTCCCCGCCATGGTTCTTCGCATCACCGACACGCTTGCGCTCGAAGACTGGGAAATGACCGAGCACTTCGTGCGCGCCTCGGGTCCCGGCGGTCAGAACGTCAACAAGGTGGCCACAGCCGTCGAGCTTCGGTTCGAAGCGGCCCGGTCGCCGAACCTCTCGGAGGCCCAGAAACGGCGGCTGAAACGGCTCGCCGGCCGGCGCTGGACGACCGACGGCGCGGTCGTGATCAAGGTCGGCGAGACCCGAAGTCAGGCCCGCAACCGGGAGATCGCGCGCGACCGGCTGGCCGCCCTCATCGCCAGCGCGTTGCGGCCGCCGGCCCGCCGGATTCCAACGAAGGTTCCGCTGGGCCAGAAGCGGCGGCGCCTCCAGAGCAAACGTGCGCGCGGCGCGGTCAAGTCCGGGCGCGGCAGGGTTGCGCCGGAGGACGAGTGACAGCCGCGATCCGGTCCGGCGCCCCTTATCGTGCGGCAGGAAGAGGCCGCTCCCGCCGCGCCGTCAGCCCCCGAACGAAGCGGCGCTCGGCCCGCGCAGCCCGGCCCGAATGATTCGGCGGATTTCCGCCGGTCGGCCCCGTGACATGCGCGCGGTTGTCCCAACTGATGCATCAGTGAGCGGTATTGCCATAATCTGTGCCAGTTCTGCACCACTGCCCGGGTTTGCATATCCGTCGCATCGGCCCTCGCCGATGGCCGCGCAGCGCAACATGTCTCAAATTTTATTCAACGATATCAGAGTTCTGCCCGTTTCGTCCCAATCCGCGCACCCGGTCGGACGAGCCCTCACGAATTGTGTCATCTCTATGGCGAGGATGTGTTCTCCGTTGCCCAAACGATAACCCTGCGGTTAAAGTCACGGCGTGAATTGATCACACGAGTACGCTGCTTGTTCTAGTGAGGGGGTGGGTGAGATTATCACCCAGTGTGTGCCATGACGTTGCATTTGACCGATGTTGCTGAGAGCGTTTCGGCCGCTCCAGCAGTGCTGGACACTCCGAGATCGAGAGGCGTAGGCAGCCTCTACCGCGATGGCTTCAAACGGCTGTTCGACCTTTCGGTCACCGCCGTGGCATCGCTCATCTGGCTGCCCGTGATTGCTGTTCTGGCCTTCCTCGTCGCCCTCGACGGCCATTCGCCGTTCTATACCCAGCGCCGCGTTGGCCGGGATGGCCGCGTGTTCCGGATGATCAAGCTGCGTTCCATGGTGGCTGACGCCGATGCCGAACTCGCCCGGCATCTGGCGGCGCATCCCGAAGCGCAGGCCGAGTGGGACGCAACCCAGAAACTGAAGAACGACCCCCGGATCACGCGGATCGGCCAAATGCTGCGGGCCACGTCCATGGACGAGCTGCCGCAGCTCATCAACGTCCTGCGCGGCGACATGTCGCTCGTTGGGCCGCGGCCGTTCATGGAAAACCAGCGGGGGCTATACCCCGGGCTCGGTTACTACCGGGTGCGTCCGGGCATCACCGGCCTCTGGCAGGTGTCCGAGCGCAACGACAGCGCCTTTGCCTATCGTGCGGTGCTCGACGACGAGTACGAGCGCACCCTCTCGTTCAAGACCGACGTTTCGATCCTGCAACGGACGGTCGGCGCCGTGATCTCCTGCACCGGCTACTGACCCGACCGCCGGACGGAACCGCGCCGGGGCCACTTCCTTAGGACACCGTTCAGACTCTCCTGCTACCTCCGCTGCCGGGTGTGAGGAGTAGTGTATGTCCGGGCCGTCCAACGCGCCGGTCATCATCAAGCGGAAGAAGGTGGTTGCCGGCGGCGGCCACCACGGAGGGGCGTGGAAAGTCGCCTATGCCGACTTCGTCACCGCGATGATGGCCTTCTTTCTTCTGATGTGGCTTCTCGGCGCAACCAACGAGAAGCAGCGCAAGGGTATTGCCGACTTCTTCAATCCGACGGTGCCGGTCAACAAGGTGTCCGGCGGCGGCGACGGGGCGTTCGGCGGCGACAGCGTGTTCACCGAGCAGACGCTTTCGCGCAACGGCACGGGGGCGGATTCGAACCGGGCCACCGAGGAAAACGCATCGCGCGGCAATATCGGGCCGGGGGTCGGCCAGGGGGCCGAGGACGGCCAAACACCGGGGTCCGACGGCGAGGATGCCGTTTTCGCCGAACTCGAACAGGAGCTCGCCGGCATCGGCGGAGAAAGCATGGTGACGGAGCTTCTGATGCGCCACGTCACCTCGCGGATCACCGACGAGGGCCTGATCGTCGAACTCTTCGACCGGGAGGCGGCGCCGCTCTTCGACGATGCGGGTCGGCCAACGACGACCCTCGACAATCTCGTCGCCGGCGTCGCCGACGTTTTTGCGCAGGTCGGGAACGGGATCGCCATACAGGGTCATGTGGCCGCCGTCCCCGTTGTCGCGCGGGAAAGCCGGAGTTGGGAGACCTCCACGGAACGGGCCGGTCTCGTGCGCGAATTGATGGAGGCCCAAACCATCGCACCGGGCCGCATTCAGCGCGTGACGGGGTTTGCCGACCGCAGACCGGTGACGACGAACCCTCTGTCCGGCCGCAACAACCGGATCGAGATCGTGCTCCTGCGCTCGAAGATTTAAATGCAAGACATCTCGATTTCGTCGATTAGGCGGGCGTTAACGACACCGGGCTAGGCCGGACGGGAAAGTATTCCTGCAGCAGAAAGGCGCAGACACATGTCCATTTCATCGGCTCTCAACGCCGGGGTCTCAGGGCTTGCCGCGAACGCGAGCGCTCTGGCCGCAACCTCCGACAACATCGCGAATTCCGAGACCAAGGGCTACAAGCGCGTGGAATCGAACTTCAGTTCGCTCGTCATCGAATCCGGTACGGGGACCTATTCCTCGGGCGGGGTGAGCGTTTCGACCACCCGTGAGATCGACCAGCCGGGCGCGCTGGAATCGACCAACAATGCCACCGACCTTGCCGTCAGGGGCAATGGGTTCATCCCCGTCACCGATGAAAGCGCGCTCATCTCGGATACGGGCGATTTCCCCATGAGCCTCACCACCACGGGCTCGTTCAAGACCGACAGCGAAGGGTATCTCGTCGATTCCGCCGGCAGCGTGCTGCTCGGCTGGCCGGCGGACCCCGACGGGTCGATCCCGACCTTTCCGCGCGACACGTCGGACGGGCTGGAGCCCGTGCAGATCCAGGACAACCAGTTTGCCGCCGAGCCGACCACCGAGATCACGCTCGGGGTCAATCTGCCGGCCACCGAGTCGCAGTTCGGCGCGAGCGGCGATTCGCTGTCGCTCTCGGTGGAGTATTTCGACAACCTCGGCACATCGGAAAACCTCAGCGTCACCTATACGCCCATCGTCCCGACCGCGCCCGGGGCCTCCAACACCTGGGTGATGGAGCTGAGGGACTCCGCCCAGGGCGATGCCGTGGTCGGAGTCTATGAAATCACCTTCGACGATTCCACCGGCTCCGGCGGCACGATTTCGAACGTCGTTCTCGCCGACCTCGACGCGGGCGGCCAGGCGGCAATTCTCACCGGCAATGCGGGCACCGGCACCACGATCGGCGGAGGCTATGACGCGGCCACGGGCGAATTCACCGTTGATGTGGCGCGCGGGCCGATCGAGATCAATGTCGGCCAGCCGGGCACCGGCACCGTCTCGACCCAGCTTTCGGACAGTTTCGCACCGACGACGATTACGAAGGACGGGTTCCCCGTCGGCAACCTCACCTCGATCGAGATCGACGCCAACGGGTTCCTGGCGGCGAATTTCGACACCGGGATCACCCGGACACTCTACCAGATTCCGCTGGTGGACGTGCCGAACCCCAACGGGCTTACGCCGCAGGACAACCAGACTTTCGCGTTGTCCAATGAGTCGGGCTCGTTCTTCCTCTGGGATGCCGGCGACGGGCCGACGGGCGACATCATCAGTTTTGCCCTGGAAGGGTCGACGACCGACATCGCGGCCGAACTGACCCAGTTGATCCAGACCCAGCGGGCCTATTCGTCGAACGCCAAGGTCATCCAGACGGTCGATGAGATGCTCCAGGAAACGACCAACATCAAACGTTAACCCTTCCCGGCGAAGGTTAGGTCATGAGCATCTCCGCTGCGATGAACAATGCCGTCTCGGGGCTCAACGCACAGTCCCGGATGGCGGCCACAGTGTCCTCGAACGTGGCCAACGCCACGACCGAGGGCTATGGCCGCCAGGAGGTCAACCTGTCGTCGCGCGAAACCGGCGGCGTCAAGGTCGATGGTGTGAGGCGCGATGTCGATGAAACGCTCATCGCGGACCGCCAGCTCGCCGATGCCGAGGTTGGCTATGACGAAGCGGTCGTCGGTTTCCAAACCGCCACCGAGGAGCTTCTTGGAACGCCCGACGACCCGGCCTCGCTGACGGGCCGGATCAACACGTTCGAAGCCGCCGTGATCGAGGCCTCGGCGGCGCCCGACAGCGAAGCCCGGCTGGAAGGCGTTTATGACGCAGCCGTCGATGTGGCGACGGGCTTCGAAGAGGCCTCCGACGGCCTTCAGGAACTTCGGATGGAGGCCGACGAGGCCATCGCGGCCGACGTCCAACGCCTCAACGACGGGGTGCAGAACGTCGCCGCCCTTAATGCCGACATCCTGCGCGCCGAAGCAGCCGGGCGCGATGCCTCGGCCCTGCTCGACCAGCGCCAGAGGGCCGTCGACGACATTGCCGGGATCGTGCCGCTGAAGACACTTCCCCAGGAGAACGGTACCGTCAAACTGATGACGACGACCGGGGCGATGCTGCTCGATATCACTCCCGTCGAGATCGGTTTCGAGCCGGTCGGTGTGATCACGCCCGACATGACGATTGAGTCCGGCGCCCTGTCGGGGCTCACGATCAACGGCGTCGCCGTGTCCACCTCAGGCAACGCCGCGCCGCTGGCCGGCGGGTCGCTCGGTGCGGCCTTCGACGTGCGCGACACGCTGGCGCCGCAGGCACAGGCCGAGCTCGATGCCGTCGCGCGCGACTTCGTCGAGCGGTTTCAGGATCCGGCCGTCGATCCGACCCTCGCGGCCGGCGATCCGGGCCTCTTCACCGATGGCGGCGGGGCCTTCGATCCGGCGAACGAAGTCGGGCTTTCTGGCCGGATCGAGGTTAACGCGCGCGTCGATCCCGATCAGGGCGGGTCGATATCGCGGCTGCGCGACGGGCTGGGCGCCGTCACGGAGGGCCCCGTCGGGGACAACGCGATCCTCGTCAATCTCGGCGATGCGCTCCGCGATCAGCGGGTGCCGGCCTCCGGCACGGTGTCGTCGGGGGCGCGGTCGGCCTCGGGGCTGGCGGGGGACCTTCTGTCGATGGTTTCGGTCGACAGGCAATCGGCCGAGCAGCGGCTCAGTTTTTCGAGTGCATCCCAGGAGAGCCTGCAATCGGCGGAACTGGCCAATGGTGTCGATACCGATCAGGAGATGCAGAGGCTGCTTCTCATAGAACAGGCCTATTCGGCGAACGCGCAGGTCCTCTCGACGATCGAGGAAATGATCGACGCGATCCTGCGGATTTGAGGAAGAGGGCAAAATGAGCATTCAAGGCGTCGGCGATCTCGGCCAGTCCTACCAGCTTCGGCGCGACAATGCCCGGTTGATGGAAAGCTTCCAGACCCTGTCCGACGAGCTTTCCAGCGGCAAGCGCTCCGATCTCGGGCGCGGGGTTTCGGGCGATTTCGGACCGCTCATCGGCATTGAGCGCGGGTTACAGGCGGTCGATGCCTACCAGACATCGGCCACCGAAACCGGCATGCTGGCCGAAGCGGCCCAGGCGGCACTCGAGTTCGTCAGCGGTACGGCGACCGACATCTCCTCGTCGCTTCTGCTTGCGAACGAGGATTTCGACCCGACGCTGGTCGATGCCGGGGCGCGGTCCGCCGCCCGGGGGTTCGAAGATGCGGTGAGTGCGCTCAGCGTCCGCGTGGGAGACCGCTCGGTGTTTTCTGGTGTCGCGACCGACACCGCTCCCCTCGCCGATACCGAAACCATGCTCAGCGAGCTTGATGCGCTCATCGCCGGAGAGACGACCGCGGCGGGGGTCGAGGCCGTGGTCGCGGCCTGGTTCGGCCCCGGCGGCGGGTATGAGACGACGGGGTATCTCGGCGACACCATGCCGATGTCGGACGTCCCCATCTCCGAGGACGAAAAGGTCACGCTCGAAGTGACGGCGGCCGATCAGGGCATTCGCGACACCCTGGCTGGCCTTGCCATGGGCGCCCTTCTCGACCGTGGATTGTTCGCCGGCGACACCGATGCGCGCGGAGAGATGGCCGGCATCGCGGGGAACCGGCTCCTCGAGGCCAACTACGACCTGACCGACACCAGGGCGAAGGTGGGCAGCGCCGAGGAGCGGATCGAAAGCGCCAAGACCCGCAATGCCGCCGAGGAAGACGCCCTCGAGCTTGCCCGCAACGAGATTGTCGCCATCGACGAATACGAGGCGGCCCAGAGCCTCCAGGAAATCGAAACCCAGTTGGAGACGCTCTACACGCTGACGTCGCGGCTCTCCCGGCTCAACCTGACGGCCTTTCTGTGATCCGCGCGCTTCTATTTGCGGTTGTGCTCACCGCGCTTGCCGGGGCGGCCGCCGCCCAGATCCGGATCAAGGATCTCGTCGAGTTCGACGGCGTGCGCGGGAACGATCTTGTCGGTTACGGCCTCGTCGTGGGGCTCAACGGAACCGGAGACGGGCTGCGCAATGCGCCGTTCACCGAAGAGATCATGTCGAACATTCTCGAGCGGCTCGGCGTTAACGTCACCGGAGAACAGTTCCGGCCCCGAAACGTGGCCGCCGTCTTCGTCACCGCGACGCTGCCGCCCTTTGCCCGTGCCGGAAGCCGGATCGACGTCACGGTTTCGGCCATCGGGGATGCCTCGAGCCTGCTCGGCGGAACGCTTGTGATGACGCCGCTCAATGCGGCCGACGGGCTGATCTATGCCGTCGCCCAGGGCCCGATCGTCGCGGGCGGGGTGGCGGCCGAGGGCGATGGCGCCCGGGTCGTCGAGGGGGTGCCGACGGCGGGAAGCGTGCCGGGCGGGGCGCGGATCGAACGGGAGATCGATTTCCAGCTCGCCGAATTGTCGACGATCCGGCTCGCGCTGAGATCGCCGGACTTTACCACGGCCGGCCGGATCGAGGCGGCGATCAACCAGGCCGTCGGCCGTCCCGTCGCGCTGATGCTCGATTCGGGCACCGTGGCGCTCGATGTGGCGGCGACCGGCGCAGTGTCGCCGGCCCATGCCATCGGCTTTATCGAAAACATCCCCGTGCAGCCGGAAATCCGGGCCCGCGTCGTCGTCGATCAGCGATCGGGCACCATCGTGATGGGCCGCGACGTGCGGATTTCCCGGGTGGCCGTCGCGCAGGGCAGCCTGACGCTCCGGGTCGAGGAAGAACCGGTTGTCGTGCAGCCCAACCCGTTCGCCGAGGGGGAGACCATTGTCGTTCCCAGAACGCGCGCGGCCATCGACGAAGAGAGCGGGCGGGGCCTTGCCGAAGTCCCTGGCGGAACGTCGCTGTCGGAGGTTGTGGCGGGCCTCAACGCGCTGGGCGTTGCGCCGCGGGACATGATCGACATCCTGACTGCGATCAAGGCGGCGGGCGCGCTGCACGCCGAGTTTGTCCTGCGATAGGCGCGACCGCTGCCGAGCCGAGCGCCCCCGGCCTTTGCTTTCCGCACCACGAAACCGGCGCACACTGATGTCGGTCGCCGCGTACCCCACCTCAAAGCCGTTCTCGCGCGAACGAACGGGCGGGCCGGCGGAGCGCTGCCGGCCTCGAAGGACAAAGCGGCGACCGGCACCGCTGGCGGCTGTCGGCCGACGCGACGGATGCGCCGACTGGCGCCAGGACCGGGGAGGCTCTCCACGACGGTTGCGCCCACTGGCGCAGGCACCGGGGGGAAGCTCTCCGCCGCCGGTGGCCGGCTCCGGGCTCGTGGTGGGCGATCCTGCCGGTTGCCCGAGGGTGGCTCCGTCCGTCACTGACGGGGCAACGAAGCACGGCACGCGGTGATTTGGTGGGGGGCGAACCGGTCCGCGCCGAGCGCGCGCCTTCGGTCGGATCGCCGGAGCTTCGCCGGCTGTCGCCGACATCCGCTCCATCTGGGCGCATCCCCTGGACGGCGCGGTTGCGTGTCGATCGGGACATCGCCCACACGCCGGCGAGCGGGTCGTCTATCGTCCCCGCGACCGCGGTCCGCGCCAACGCCGACGCCGACGCCGACGCCGACGCCGACGGCAACGGCAACGGCAACGAAACGAAACGAAACGAAACGAAACGAAACGAAACGAAACGAAACGAGTGGCGGCGCCTCTCGGCCAAAGGCAACGCCCCTGCCCGGCTTTTGCGGTTCGGGCAGCTTCCCCGGGTCAGAAATAGCTTCGAACGAGGGCGGCCGAAACGAGGCTCCAGCCGTCGGCGACCACAAAGAACGCCAGTTTGAACGGCAGAGCGACGATTGCGGGCGGCACCATCATCATACCCATCGACATCAGCACCGCCGCCACGACGAGATCGATGATCAGGAACGGCATGAAGATCAGAAAACCGATCTGGAACGCCCGCTCGATCTCACTCAATAGAAACGACGGCACGAGCACCGACAACGGGGCATCGCGACTGAACGCGGCGGGGTCGGGGCGGAGATCGGCCAGGGTGGCAAAGGTGTCGGGGTCGATACGGTTCGCCATGAAGCCGCGAAACGGCTCCATCGCCAGCGCGAAAGCATCCTCCACACCGATCTCGCCCGCCGCGAGGGGCTGGAGCCCCAGCGCCCAGGCTTCGGTGAACACGGGCTCCATCACGAAATAGGTCAGGAACAACGCGAGGCTGACGATCAACATGTTCGGCGGCGATTGCTGGAGGCCGAGCCCCTGGCGGAGGATCGACAACACGGTGACGATGAAGGGAAAGCATGTGATCATGACCGCGAGCCCCGGAACGAGGCTGAGGATCGTGACCAGAAGAAAGAGCTGGATGACCCGGGTGCTCAGACCATCGTCGTCGCCGAGCGAAATCGAGATGTCCTGGGCGACGGCCGGGCCCGCCGCCAGGAGCAGGCAGGCGGCGGCGATGAAGGCAAGGCGGTGCACCGGCTACCCGGTCCGGTCCTGCGGCAGGACCTCGGTGATTCGCACCACGAGGCCGGCGCCGTCGTCATCGGCTTCCTGCAACTCCCCGCGCGCGATCAGTCGGTCGCCGGCATAGAGCTCGACGGGGTCGTCGACCGAGCGATCGAGCGGCAGAACGGCATCGCTTTTGAGCGCCAGCAATTCGCGGACGGTGGGGCGGGCCTGGCCCACCGACACCGTGATCTCGATCGGAACCTCGGCGAACGGGTTCTCGTCGGACATCTCGGGGGAGATCTCAGGCGCTGCGTCGGTCATCCAATGTCCTTTCCGTGGCCGCCCCCATCGCGCGGATCGCCTCGCGAACCCGCAGCAGCGGTTCGGCAAGATCGACCCGACGCTCCTCGGCACCAAGCTTGAGATAGGCCTGTCCGTCGGCGAGCGACGGCTCGTCCACAATCTGGACGGGCAGCGTCGTCTCGGCGGTCAGAAACCCCCGCAACCGGTCCCCCTCCCCCGGCGACACCCGGATCAGGACCGGTGCGCCGGCCGCCTCGTCGGCCAGATCTCCAAGCGCTTCGAGAATGACCGGACCGATGGCCTCCGACATCACCGCTGGCAGGAATGTCTCCGACAACTCCGTGAGCAGCCCCTCAAAGGATTTCAGAACATGAGCCCGCGCCTCTTCGTAGGTGAACCCGAGGTCGCGCAGGTTGCGCGCGAACTCGGCGCCGATACGGTCACCGTCTTCCCTGGTCTTTCTGATCGCATCGTCCCAGGCGGTCTTGTACCCCTCGTCGTAGCCCTGCAACCGTGCGGCTTCGACGGCCTCAGGGGCGACGGCGGGCGCATTCGAAGCCTGCGGCGCGGCCAGATCGAAGTTCTCGAGCATCACGCGGCGCGTCACCTGGTCACCTCACGCGGCTCCTCGACCCAGTTTCTGAGGATTTCGGCCGACTCGGCCTCGCGATCTGAAATCATCTGTTTCAGCCGGTCGACGACACCGCTCCCGGCAGGGGCGATATCGGGCAGGTTGGCAAGATCGGGCAGGTCGGGCAGATCTGGTAGTCCGCCCCCGGTCTGAATCTCGCCGTCAAGGGCCGGCATAGGCGCCGGATCGGGCCCCGGCGGCGGCGGGGCGAGTTCGGCAACCGGCCGCACCGGCCCAGCGGCGCCGGAGGCGAGGATCGGTCGGACGACGAAGAGCCCCAGAACCAAGGCCACAAGCGCCAGAACACCCATCTGGATAAGCGACATCACGTCGAGCGCCAGACGGTCGATCAGCCCCACCGGTGGCGGCGACCCCTCGGGCACGATCTGTTCGAATTCGAGGGAGTGGATTGTGATCTCGTCGCCCCGCGCAGCATCGAACCCCACTGCCGAGGCCACGAGGCTGCGCAACGCATCGAGTTCGGTATCGGGCCGCGCGGCCCATGTGCTCGACCCGTCCGCCGCGAGCTCCCGAACCCCGTCGACGAGCACGGCGACGGTGACCCTTTTGGTCGCCCCTGGTTCGCGAATCACCTCCCGCTGGGTTTCGGAGATCTCGAAATTGGTGAGTTCCCGGGTTTCGGAATTGCTGCTCGATGCCGCACCGCCTCCCGAACCGACATCGCCGTCGGGGAGGTTCGAAGCCACCGTGACCGCGCCTGCGCGGGTGTCGTTGGAGCGGGTGGTTGTCTCGACCGTCTCGGTCGAAATCGCCACACGGCTGTCGGGGTCGATGACCCGCTCAACGATCTGTTCGCTTTCGAGCTCCGTTTCCAGGCTCACCTCGACAACGGCGTTACCGTAGCCGACCCGCGCCTCGAGCAGCCGCTCAACCCGTTTCTTCAGCGTTTCCGCCCGGTCTTCCCCGCTGACGCCCGAGCGCTCGCCCGCGTCGTCGGAGGCCACAAGCCCCCCCTCGGCATCGATCACCGTGACGTTTTCGGGCGCAAGACCGGTCACCGCGGAGGCCACCAGGAACCGCAACGCCTTGGCGTGGGCCATCGACAACCCGCCGCCGGCCGCCGTCACCGTGACCGACGCGGAGGCCGGCTGGTCGCGCTGAAACGGGCGTGAGGCGGGGTTGGCGATGTGGACCCGGGCGCTGCGCACATGGGGGCTTGCCGTGATCGTCCGGGCAAGCTCGCCCTCCTTGGCCCGCCAATAGGCAGCGTCGAACATCTGCGCGGTGGTGCCGAACCCGGTGAGATTGTCGAGAAGCTCGTACCCCTGAGATCCTCCGGACGGTAGCCCGTCGCCCGCAAGGGTCATGCGCAGCGCGTCCCTCCGGGCGGCTTCGACGTAAAGCGCATTCCCGCGCACATCGAACGCCGCTCCCTGCGCTTCGAGCGCGGCGACGACATCCGCCGCCGCCTGCGGTTCGAGCCCGGCATAGAGCAGCGCCATGGACGGCTGGCTTGCGAGCCGTCCAAGGGTGAGGACGGTGGCGAAGACGGCGACGGTGGCCAGCACCACGACCACACGGCGCCCGACACTCAGGGCAGACCAGACCGACAGAACTTGATCCACGATGCGTCTCCGATTTCCCCCGGCCTTCTGACCGGCATGACCCCTCTAAGCCGGCCTCGCTTAACAATCGGTTAGTCACGACGCGGCTATAGCGGGGCGAGCAGAAGCGAAACGGAGCGACGATGAGCGACGCGGCGAGCGATCCGGCGAACCCGGCGGAGGACGGAAAGAAGGGCGGCGGGGCGAAGTCCCTCGTTGTCGGCCTCGTCCTCGGCCTTGCCGGCGCGGCCGGTGGGTACTTCGCCGCGACCTCCGGCCTTCTGCCAGGGGGCGCGGCAGACGAAGCGCCGGCGCCAAAGGCGCCCGCCGACACCGCCTATGTCGACATCGACCCGATGATCGTCTCGATTGCGCGTCCGGGGGGCATCGCCCAGCTTCGCCTCAATCTCAGCCTCGAGGTCGACAAGGCGAAGGCCGCCGAGGTTGCCGAGATGATGCCGCGGCTCCTTGACGTGCTGAACAGCTATCTGCGGGCGCTCGATACCGTCGATATCGGGGATGCGTCGACGCTTGTGCGCCTGCGTTCGCAGATGCTCCGGCGCGTTCAGATCGTCGTCGGGGGCGATACGGTGAAAGACATTCTGATCCAGGAATTCGTGGTGAACTGAGCGATGGAGCTAATCGCCGATATTCTCCTGATTGCCGGCGCGCTGGGTGCGGCGGTCTACTGCGTGGTCCTCGCCCGGCGCCTCAACCGCTTCAACGATCTCGAGAAAGGGATGGGCGGGGCCATCGCGGTGCTGTCGGCCCAGGTCGATGACATGACGAAAACGCTCGAAGCGGCCCGCCAAACCGCAGGAAGCTCCACGGGAACGCTCGACGAGCTGACCGGGCGGGCCGAGACGGTCGCACAACGGCTCGAACTGCTCGTTGCTTCGATGCACGACCTTCCGGGCGAGCGGAAGGCATCGGCTGCCGGAGAGGAGGAGCGGTTCGAAACGGAGGATGCGCCGTTTCAAAGCCAGCGCCGGCGGGAGGCGGCGGAATGATCGCCCGATTGTGGAGACGGCGAGGTTCGGCGGAGGGCGCCCTCGAGCCCGGCCGGCGCGGTGCGCGGCGCCCGGGGCGCGGCACCCTGGTGATCGTTGCAACGCTGCTGGTGAGCTCGGCGGCATTGCGGGTGACAGAAACCTGGGGCCTCGCGACCGCGCTCGAAGGCGGCGGCGACCCGATACCGACGCAAGCGGCCGAGCCGGCGAGCCCGCCGGACTTCGAAGGCATCCTCGCCTCGCTGTCGCAGCGCGAAGCCCGGGTCGCGGCGCGGGAGGCAGAACTCGACACCCGGGCGGAAGCGCTGGCGCTGGCCGAACGCCGCCTCGACGAGAAGATCGCGGCTTTGACGGCGGCCGAGGACGAATTGCGGGCCACCATCGCGCTTTCGGAGAGTGCGGCGGAAACCGATCTCGCGCAGCTCACGTCGGTCTATGAGAACATGGGCGCAGAGGAAGCCGCCGCCCTTTTCGAACAGATGACGCCGGATTTCGCGGCTGGATTTCTCGGCCGCATGCGGCCCGACATCGCCGCGGCGATCCTCGCCGGTCTCGATCCGATCAATGCTTATGAGATCAGCGTGATCCTGGCGGGCCGGAATGCCCTGGCCCCGACAGAGTGAGGCCGTCCGACAGGGAATGTTAACCCATGTCGGCCAGACAGACGGCGTGGCGTGAACACCTGACTGGACGATAGGTCAAATGCTGGGAATTGTCGGGATCATCGTGGTTTTCGCTATGGTCTTCGGGGGCTACATGCTCGCCGGCGGCAAGTTCGGGATCATCATCAAGGCATTGCCGTTCGAACTGATGATGATCGCCGGGGCCGCGACCGGCGCGTTTCTGATCTCCAACGACGGCGGGGCGGTCAAGCACACGCTCAAGGACGTCGGCAAGGTCTTCAAAGGGGCGAAGTGGAAGCCGGAGGACTACCGTGACCTTCTGGTTCTGCTCTTCGAGCTGATCCGTCTTGCCCGGCAGAACCCGGTCGGGCTCGAGGAGCATATCGAAGCGCCGGAAAGCTCGTCGATCTTTTCGCGTTATCCGAAGATTCTGGGGGACGGCGAGGCGGTGAGCCTGATCTGCGACACGCTGCGGTCGGCGTCGATGAATTACAACGACCCCCATCAGGTCGAAGAGGTGCTCGAAAAGCGCATCGAAGCCCATCAGCACCATTCGATGCATTCGAGCCATGCGCTTCAGACGGTCGCAGACGGCCTGCCGGCGCTCGGTATCGTCGCGGCCGTACTCGGCGTCATCAAGACGATGTCGTCGATCGATCAGCCGCCCGAAGTGCTCGGCAAGCTGATCGGCGGCGCCCTGGTGGGCACGTTTCTGGGGGTGTTCCTCGCCTACGGCTTCGTCGGACCGTTTGCGTCGAAAGTGGCCGCCGCGGTGGAGGAGGACACGCATTTCTACCGGCTGATCCGCGAAGTGCTCGTCGCCAATCTTCACAATCACGCGACGTCGATCTGCATCGAGGTTGGCCGGCAGAACACGCCGAGCCACATCCGGCCGAGCTTTGCCGATCTCGAAGAGGCGATGAAGAACGCGAAGGCGGACGCGGCATGAGGGCGGCGCGCACCCGACCGTCGATCCGACGATGGGGCCTTTCCTGGGCAATGGCCCTCGCCCTGGCCGCAGCCGGGCTGGCCCGGCCCGCCGCGGCAGACATCGTGACCGTCCGCAGCGGCGAGCATCCCGGCTTCACCCGGCTGGTGCTCGATTTCGACGCGGTACCGCGCTGGAGCCTCTCCGCCGACGGGAGAACGCGGCGGTTTGCCTTCTCAGGACCGCGGTTCGAGGTCGCGACGGACCGCGTGTTCGAGCGCATCGGTCGTGGGCGGATCGGGGGCGTGGCCGGCGGGGAAAACAGTCTCGATCTCGAACTGGCCTGCGATTGCGCGGTGACGGCCTATGTTCTGGTCGGCGGTCGTCTGGTGATCGACGTCGGCGGTGCGGAAGGTCGACGGGGCGCTGCGACCGGCTCGGCAATCGCCGGGGCCGCCTTCGTCAGTGCCGACGACACGCCTCCAAATCTGTCGGCAACCGGCGCTCCGGTTGCGCGCTGGGTTTCCCCGGCAGTCGAAGCGGAAACGACGGCGACCCTTCAAGACCGGGAGGACCGCTCCGCGAACCGCCCTGAAACCGGGGATCGCAGGCCGCCAGCTCTGGGCCGCCTCCGTCCCCCCGACCCGCCGCCCGCCCTTGCCGCCTCCGCCGCGGCATCGGCGGGCATCGGGCTGCAACTTCCTCGTCCCGGGACGGCCGGCGAGGGGCCCGGCGCGGGCTCCGGGCCGGCGCTCTGGCCGGACATTCTGGCCGACCGGCGCGGCGGCCGCGATGCAGCCGTCGAGGCTGTCGCCGAAGCGCTCGACCGGGCGACAAGCCAGGGCCTCATCGACCGGGCAGAAGAAGCCGCGCCCCCGGGGCCGCGCACGGCCGAAGCCCGCGCGCCAGCCCCGGACGATCTGCCGCTGCCGGTCGGACAAAGCCCGAGCATCCGGGTCACAACGAGCCTCGACCGCGATCTCGCCCGCGTCGCCCGGACGCTTCAGGACAATGCCGGGTCGGACTGCCTTGCAGGCTACGACCTCGACGTCGCCAGTTGGGGGGACCCGTCGCTGCCGCTCGGCGGTCTGACCGGCCGGCGTTCGGGCCTTTACGGCGAGTTCGACAAGCCCGATCCGGACAAGGCGCTCGACCTCGCGCGCGGCTATATCTACGTTTCCTTCGGCGCCGAGGCCCGGGCGGTGCTGCGCGCCGTGCCCCAACCGGCCGACGAGATGGCGGTGCTGCAGCTGCTGGCCGATGTCGCCGACGATGTAGTGCGGCGCCCGGACGACGAGCTGACGGCGCTGCTTGCCTGCCCCGGACCGGCGGCGTTATGGGCGTTTCTCGCCCTGTCCCGCCCGCCCATGGAGGCCGATGTTGCGACAGCGGAGATCGCCAGCGCATTTTCAGGTCTCCCGCTTCACCTGCGGCGCCACTACGGGCCGCGGCTCGTCGAGCGGTTCCTCGCGATGGACGATGCCGATGCCGCGCGCGAAATCTGGGGTGCCGTCGACCGCGCCGGCGGCGATCACGGCCAGGACTTCGTTCTGGCGACGGCCGCGCTCACACAGGCCGAGGGCGATGTTGCAGCCGCCGAGCAGGCCTACGACAGCCTTGAGGACGGACACCCGAACACGGCGCCGCTGGCGGTGATCCGGCTGATCTCCTCGCGTCTCGACCGTGGGGCGCCGATCGATGCCAGCGTTGTCGATACCGCGGCGGCACTGGCTTTCGAGAACCGGGGAACGGCACTTGCGCGCGACCTCAAGCTCGCCGAGCTTCGCGGCCGGATCGCGCTCGGCGCCTGGGACGTGGTGTTCGAAGAACTCCCCAAGGCGCGGTTCTCCGGCGCCCTGTCACCGGAGGATGCCGACGCGGTGATGTCCGAACTCTATGTCGCGATGGCCGGGCGGGCCGGGGCCGACGCCTTCCTGATCCACGGTGCCGCCGCGGTCGAGCGTCTCCCCGCCGGCATCGAGGGCGACCTCGCCCGGCGGCGTGTCGCCGCGCGCTTCGTCGACTACGGCCTTCCCGACCGCGCCGGCGCGCTCTTGCGCGCGATTGTCGAGCCCGCGCCGGGCGACGCGCTCCTTCGTGCCCGGGCCGATATTCTCGCGGGGCGCTACGGAGAGGCTCTTTCCGCGCTTGGGGCGCTCGAAACGGCCGACGCGCAGGTCCTTCGCGGCGAGGCTTTGCTCGGAGAGAAGCGCTTTGTCGAGGCGGCTGCGGCCTTCGCGGCGGCCGGCGACAGCGCGCGGGCCGAAAATGCAGCGGTGCGCAGCGGCGTATGGGATGCTGGCCCCGAAGGCGTCCGGTCGGCCGCGGCGGCGCTTTTGACACCGCGAACGCCCGCCAGCGAAGAGGCGCCGCTTGCCCGTAACCGGGCACTGATCGACGAGGCCGATTCGCTACGCGACGACATTGCGGCACTTCTCTCCATAGCCGGTGCGTCGACCGAGACCGCGCGGTAATCCCGGCCCATCGCAAGCCTTTCTCAACGTCTGGCCGGTAGCGTCGCCTGAGAACTTTGGGTTGCAAGAACTGCGACGGGCGATGGATCGGTATGACGGGCGGCCGCCGGGCGGCAAACGGTGTGATGTTGGTGGGCCGATGACCGGCGGGACGTCTGGGAAACGGCGGCTGCGGTCACGGCTTGCGACCGGTGCGTTGCGGCACCCGCTCCGGTCGGGGCGCAGGTCCGGAGCGAGCCCGGTCGGCGTTCTCGCCTTTCTGGCCTCGGTGCTGGCAACAGCCATCCTCCTGGCCCCTCCGGCAATGGGCGCGACGGACGACCCCCGCATCGCTGCCATCTGCGATACCGCCGCGGCGCAAGTCTCGCGCGAAAGCGGCGTTCCGCTGTCGGTGCTGCGCGCGATCTCGCTGACCGAGACCGGCCGGTCGAAAGGCGGGGCCTTCCGCCCCTGGCCCTGGACGGTGAACATGGAAGGCAAGGGGGTCTGGTTTCGGACCCGGGCCGAGGCGCAGGACTATGTCGATGCGCATTTCGAGCGCGGTGCCCGGAGCTTCGATGTCGGGTGCTTCCAGATCAACTACAAATGGCACGGCGCGGCCTTCGCCACTATCGAAGAGATGTTCGATCCGGTCGCAAACGCCCGCTACGCCGCCCGGTTTCTCGGCGAACTGCGGGCGGAATTCGGCGATTGGAGCCGGGCCGCCGGCGCCTATCATTCGCGCACGCCGCAGGTTGCAAACCGCTACCGCGCGCGGTTCGACCGGATCAGAGCCCGGCTCACTGGGCCGGGGGACGACCGGGCGGCTGAAACGGTCGTCGCCACCCGCCCCGCTGCCGGCACCGTCCCGCAGCCTCCCCCAGTTATCCGCGCCAACCTCTTTCCCCTGCTACAGCCGCAGGGCGGGCGGCGCGGCGCGGGGTCGCTCGTGCCGCTGACGGGCGAACCCGCCTCAGGCCTGAGGATGATCGGCGGGCCGGGACGCGGGTAGCTCGGGGACATGAAACAGATTTTCCGCCCCACGATCCTTCTTGCCCTCGCCCTGATGGCGGTCATCGTGATGATGATCCTGCCGATGCCGTCCTGGGTCCTCGACGTCGGCCTCGCCGCGTCTTTCGCGCTGGCGATTCTCATCTTCACGATCACGCTCTTCATCGAACGCCCGCTCGATTTTTCGGCCTTTCCCACGATCCTGCTGGCCTCGCTGATGCTGAGGCTCAGCCTCAACGTGTCCTCGACGAAGCTCATCATCGGACAGGGGCATACCGGGACCGGTGCGGCGGGCGATGTCATCGAAGGGTTTGCGATGTTCGTGATGTCGGGCTCGCTGTTTCTCGGCCTCGTCGTGTTCTGCGTGCTCCTGATCGTCAATTTCATGGTCATCACCAAAGGCGCGGCGCGGATGGCCGAGGTCGGGGCGCGCTTTGCCCTCGACGGGATGCCCGGCAAGCAACTCGCCATCGACAGCGATATGGCCGCGGGGGCGATCAGCCATGCCGAGGCCAAGGCGCGGCGGGAACGCGAACAAGCCGAAACGACGTTCTTCGGCTCGCTCGACGGGGCCTCGAAGTTCGTGAAAGGCGACGCCATTGCGGGACTTCTCATCACGCTTTTGAACCTTGTGATGGGGCTGGCCATCGGCACGCTCGTTCACGGCATGGCGCTTGGCCGGGCATTCGAGACCTATGCGATCCTGACGGTCGGCGACGGACTTGTGAGCCAGATCCCGGCGGTCATCATCTCCATCGCCTCGGCGCTCTTGCTCGCCCGCGGCGGGGCGACCGGATCAACCGATTTCGCCGTCTTCTCCCAGCTCGGCCGGTTTCCCGCCGCTCTCGGTACGGTCGCTGTGCTGATGGGGCTCTTTGCGCTCATGCCGGGCATGCCGTTCGTCCCTTTCATCGCCGGGGCGGCAGCGCTCGGAGCGGCGGCATGGGCGGTGAACCGGCGTGCCGACGGCAGCGAGGACACCGCGGCGTCCGATGCCGAAGCCACCGCCCCCCCACCGGCGGAAGAACCCATCGGAGACCTCCTCGATCTCGACGATATCCACGTGCAGTTCGCGCCCGATCTGGTGCAGATGGTGCTCGACCCCGCGACCGGCCTCGACGCCCGGATCGATAACATGCGCCGGCACATCACGCGGGAGTTCGGGCTCATCCTGCCGGAAATCCGACTGACCGACGATGCCCGGCTGCCCGCAGGCACCTATGTGGTGCGAATCCAGGGCGTAGAGCAGGCCCGCGACCGGCTGGAGCCGGACCGTCTGCTGGCGCTTCTCGGCCCCGAGGAGGCCAAGACCGCCGGCGCGGACACCGTGAAGGAACCGGTCTACGGCGCGCCAGCCCGCTGGGTGGCGCGGGGCTCAGAGGATCGGCTGGCGCTCGACGGCGCGACGGTTGTCACGCCCGTTGAGGTTCTTGCGACCCACCTGCTGGAAATGCTGAAACAGAATTTCGGCCGGCTCTTTGGTCTTAAGGCCCTTCGGCGGCTCCTCGACGAAGTCACCAGCCTGTCGAATACCGCCCGCGCCGATGCCAACCGGCAACTCATCGACCAGCTCGTTCCCGAAAAGATCCCTTACGACCTGCTGGTGTCGGTGCTGCGCCTGCTTCTCGAAGAGCGGGTATCGATCCGCAATCTGCCGCTCATCCTCGAAGCGATCGCAGAGGCGCGGACGGTCAACGCAACTGCGGAGGCGGTGTGCGAACATGTCCGCCAGCGCCTGGGCTTCCAGATCGTCGCCGAACTGAGGCGCGAGGACGGAACGGTGCCGCTGGTCCAGCTCGACCCCGGGTGGGAAGAGACGTTCGTGGCCCATGAAATCGCCTCCGAGCGCGGCCCTACGGACGTGGCCCTGCCGCCGGATGCGTTCAACCGGCTCGTGCAGCGGGTCGGCGAGAAAGTCAGCCGGAGTGCGGAAACCGGCACCTATCCCGGCATCGTAACTTCCGTGAAGCGGCGCCGGTTTCTGCGCACCGTTCTGGCCGCGAAGGGGATTCTCAACCCGGTCATTTCCTATGAGGAGCTCGGGACGGATGCGCGGCCGTCGCTTCTGGGGCTTGTGCCCACGTGACGGCGGCACTGGCCGAGATCATGGGGCTCGCCGAGACGGCGCTGGTCCTCTTCGCGGTCGTCTTTCTGCGGGTCGGCGCGGCGATGGCGATCCTGCCGGCCTTCGGCGAGCGGAGCGTACCCGAACGTATCCGCCTGGTTCTGGCCCTGGGGTTCACCGCAATCGTCGCGCCGGCCGTCGCCCCGACCCTCGGCCCTGTGCTCGAGGGGTCGCCGGGCTATCTGGCGCTGCTCGGTGGCGAGATCGTGGTCGGTCTGCTTTTGGGCCTGGCGATCCGGCTGTTCGTCCTCGCGCTCCAGACCGCCGGGGCCATCGCCGCGCAATCGACCTCGCTCGCGCAGATCTTCGGCAACGTCATCGTCGACCCGCAGCCGGCCATGGCCCATGTGATGATCATCGCCGGACTGGCCATCGCGGTGATTCTGGGCCTCCATGTGAAGGTCGTCGAATTCCTGGTCCTGTCCTATCGTCTCTTTCCCGCCGGCGACCTTCCCGGCGCGGACGACCTGATGCGCTGGGGCGTCGGTCATGTCGCGCAGATGTTCGGGCTCGCGTTCACGCTCGCGGCCCCCTTCGTCATCGTCTCGCTCCTCTACAACCTGTCGCTCGGTGTGATTAACCGCGCGATGCCGCAACTCATGGTGGCCCTCGTCGGGGCGCCGGCCATCACGCTCGGCGCGCTGGTGCTGCTGGCGATTGCCCTGCCGTTTCTCCTCGCCACCTGGGTCGCGGCGATGGACGGGTTTTTCGCCGACCCGTTCGGAGCCTTCTGATGGCCGGGCCCGGCGAAGACGAAGACAAACAACACGAGCCGACGCAAAAGCGCCTCGACGACGCGCGCAAGCGCGGACAGGTGCCGCTGTCGCAGGATCTGACGACGACGGGAGCCTATGGCGGTCTCATCCTGGTGGCCGCGGCGTTCGGAGCGACGACGCTCGCCCATGGCGGCGAAGTGCTCGCCTTGATGCTCGAACGTCCCGGCGCCCTCGCCGAGGAAATCTTCGCCGGACCCGCGACCCGGCCGGTGGGGGAGATGATCCTCGCCGCGCTCACACCGGCGCTGCCCTGGCTGGCCCTGCCCTTCGCAGCCGTCCTCCTGTCGGTCATCGCGCAGCAGGGCCTTGCAATCTCGGGAGAAAAGATCGCGCCAAAGCTGTCGCGGATCTCGCCTTTGTCCAATGCCGGACAGAAGTTCGGCCGCGACGGCATCTTCAACTTCGCAAAAAGCTTCGCGAAACTGTCGATCTTCGGTGCGCTCCTCGGCATTGTCGTCATCGGGGACCTCGACGCGATTCTGGGCTCGCTGTCGATGTCTCCGGCAGGCGTTACGGAGTTGATGCTGCGTCTTGCCCTGAGGTTTCTCGCCGTCGTCTTCGTGATCTCGCTCGTCCTCGGACTGGGGGATTTTCTCTGGCAGCGGGCCGAGCACATCCGGAAGAACCGGATGAGCCACAAGGAGCTTCGAGACGAATCGAAAGAAAGCGAGGGCGACCCCTATCTCAAGGGCCGCCGCCGCCAGCGCGGCTACGAGATCGCGACGAACCAGATGCTCGGAGAGGTCAAGCGCGCCGACGTGGTGATCGTGAACCCGACCCATTACGCCGTTGCGCTGACTTGGGACCGTGGCGGCGGCCGCGCCCCGGTCTGCGTGGCCAAGGGGACCGACGAGATCGCTGCGCGCATCCGCGAGGCCGCCGCCGAGCATGGGGTGCCGGTCCACCGCGACCCGCCGACGGCAAGGGCGCTCCACGGCACCCTCAAGATCGGCGAGGAGGTCAGGCCGGACCACTACCGGCCGGTCGCGGCGGCCATTCGGTTCGCCGATGCACTGCGTAAAGAGCAGCGGCGCCGCTGAGCCCATGGTCGACGACGTCACCGACCTCCTCGTGGCTGCCCGGCTGATCAGGGACCGCGATCTCGCCGCGCTCGCCCGCGCCGCCGGCGCCCTCGCCACAGCGCAGGGGCGAGAGGCGGGCGCGGCGGAAGAGATCGAGCGCACCCGTGCCGCATTGCGCGCCGACCCCGCCCTCGAAGCCGTACGGCCTGGCGCTTTCGAAAGATGGCTCCAGCACGCCCGTCGGAAGGAAGCCCAGCTTGCCGCACGGCGCGCCGCGCTCGCGGCGGATCATGAGGCAGCCCGGTCCGTGGCCGCGCGTTCCTTCGGACGGGTTCTGGCACTTGAAGCGTTGGTCGGGCGAGGCTGAGCCTCGATCGACGCCTCGCCCCGCCTAAACAGCACCGCCCCGGTGGCGACGGACGCCCGCAAGGCGGCGACGCTGCGGCAGGACTTGTGCGGTAGGCCGGGTTTGCTTCGCGGGGCCGATTCGAGCCGCGAAGCCGCCGCCGCATTGCCAGCGGGGCGCGGCACGACAACCGAAGGCACCCGCAGCGGTGCCAGTCACACCTCCTGGCGCAGGAGATCGAGTATCAGCACGTCCCGCACATCTGCCCCGGCGGTCTTTCGCGCCGTTTCGAGAAGCGCCCGGCGCAACCGCTCCATCGGGCCCGCGGCGGTATAGGCACCGTCGAACCCCCCAGCATTGGCATGATCGAACAGAACGCGAAGAAAACCGTCGCGCAGCTTCGGCTCGATCGCGAAGACCGGCGCCGTCGCACCCGGCTCGACCTCGAGGCTCAGCGACAGAACGACCAGCGAACGCACCTCGCCGTCATCGAGGACGGGGATGACGAACTGGTCGTTCAGGCGGACGAACTCGGCGGGCTCCTCCTCGCCCGACCCCTCTTCGGGCTCCCGCTCCGCTTCATCGGCGATTTCGGGGCACCCTTCGGCGGGCGCCTCGCCCTCCGCGCCGGGGGGCGGGCAGTCCGGCGGCGGCGGGGCGAGGAAAATCCCCGCGCCAGTGCCGGCACCGAGCCCCAGAAGGAGCAGAAGAAGGGGAAGCAGCTTTCCCATCGGTCCGGTCAGAAGGGGACAAGGATGTCGGCGATCTGCTGGCCGGCAGGGGGCTGCTGCACGTCGGTGATCTGGCCGCGTCCGCCATAGGAGATTCGCGCCGAGGCGATCTTGTCATAGGTGATTTCGTTCCGCCGCGAGATGTCCTCGGGCCGGACATATCCGGTGACCAGCAATTCGCGAATCTCGAAATTTACCCGCACCTCCTGGCTGCCCTGAATGCGCAGAATGCCGTTGGGCAGCATCTCGGTCACAGTCGCCGCAACCCGGAGCTCGAGGCGCTCGTTCCGGCGCACCGACCCGTCACCGCTCGAATCGGACGAAGAATTCGTTGAAATCCCCGCCGCTAGTGCATTGTCGCCGGGCAGGATGGTGTTGGCGAGCTGCTCGATGCCGAACAAAGACGGGATCGACGCGCTTTGGGACCCCGAACGCGAGCGCTCGCTGGAGTTCTGGATTTCGGCACTGTCGTCGATCTCGATCACGACCGTGAGAATGTCCCCGGCCCGTTCGGCCCGGTTGTCGCCCAGAAGCGAGCCCCTTTGGGCAGACCACAGCGAGGCGCGGTCGGCACCAAGGCGCACCTCGGCCTCGGCGCCGTAGTTCGGCCGGGCCATGGCCTGGTACTCCTGGGAATTGTTGATGGGTGTGAACTCCGGCGCCTTGCCGACGTCTTCAAGACGGGAACAGGCGGCCAGAAGACCAAGGACGAGAAGGACGCAGAGACGCATGCGGAACCCCAAGTGCTGCTATGGCTTTGAGCCGTGGACTGTGACGGTGCCGTCTTCGGCAACGGTGCCGTTGACGCTGAGGCGTGAGGCGAGGTTGACCGCGCGGATCGTCTCGCCGGCCGCCGCGCGACCCATTGCCCGGCCTTCGGTCAGGATGACGAGCCCGCCGCTGCGGTAGCGCAGGACGACGATCTCGTTTCGTTCGACGAGTGCGGGAGGCCCGAGATCGGCGGCGCGCACGGGCCGTCCGGCATAGATCATCACCCGCGCCTCGAGCCCCACCGCTGCCGACATCTCCCCCAGAGCACCTGGGGCGGTGCCTTTCGACAGCGCGAGGTCCTCGGCGGTCACAACCGCATGGGCGCGGATCGTGCGTGCCGCAATCACCGTGTCCGCGGCAGCGGCGGCCGGCACCGCGATCAGGGCGACGACGAGGAGGTCCAGGGCACGCATCAGCGGATCTGTGTCGTTGCCGCAAGCATCTGGTCGGCGGCGGTGATGACCTTCGAATTCATCTCGTAGCCGCGCTGGGCCTCGATCAGCTCGGTGATCTCGGCCACCGAGTCGACGGAGCTGTCCTCCAGATAACCTTGCCGGAGCGTGCCAAGCCCGTTGGTGCCGGGAAGCTCGACCACGGGGGCGCCCGAGGCCGGTGTCTCGACAAACATGTTCGAGCCGATCGCCTCAAGACCCTTCGGGTTGGAGAAGCCGGTCAGGGTGAGCTGCCCCAGAAGCTGCGCCTGCACCTCGTCCTGGAAGTAGGCGTAGACTTCGCCGTCGGCGGTGATCGAAATCGAGCGGGCATCGTCGGGAATTGTGATGTCGGGGACAACGGCGAAGCCGTCGGAGGTGACGACCTGACCGTCGGCGGAGCGCTTCAGCCCTCCGTCGCGGGTATAGGCGGAGACGCCAGATGGCAGTTCTACCTCGATATAGCCGTTGCCCTCGATGGCGATGTCGAGATCGCCCCCGGTCTGGGACAGCGAGCCTTGCGAGAGTTCGGTGGTCACCGCCGACGGCCGCACCCCGAGCCCGATCTGGACGCCTGTCGGCAGCACGGTGCCATCGGCCGCCGTGATCGCGCCCGGACGGGCGACCTGCTGGTAGTGAAGGTCGGAGAATTCCGCCCGGCGGGCGTTGTAGCCCGTTGTCGACATGTTGGCGAGGTTGTTGGATATCACCTCGACCTGGGTTTGCTGGGCGAGCATGCCCGTTGCGGCGATGGATAGGGCGCGCATTGTCTTCTCCTCAGTTGCTCGTCAGCGTGCGGATCGCCGAGCGGATCCGCTCGTCTTCCTGGTCTAGAAAGCCCTGACCCATCTCGTAGGCGCGCTGGACCTCGATCATCCGGGCGATTTCCGCAACGGGGTTTACGTTCGATTCCTCGACAAAGCCTTGCAGGATCTGCCCCTCGACGGGTTCGACACCTCCGGGGGCGGCAAAGGCGACGCCCGAGGCGCGAGAGAGGTCGAGGGGGTCGGCGGGGGCGTAAAGCCCGATCCGCCCCAGAGGGTCGCCGTCTGCACTGACCGTGCCGTCCGGGCCGACCGACACGGTTGCCGCGTCCGGCGGAACGAAGACCGGCGCGCCGCCCTCGTCGAGCAGGCGGTACCCCTCCGATGTCACGAGCTCTCCGACGTCGTTGGGCGTGAACGCCCCCGCCCGGGTGAGCTGCTGCCCCCCCGGCGTGTCGATCAGGAAAAACCCGCCGCCTTCGATGGCGAGGTCGTAAGTGCCGTTCGTCTGGGTGAGAGCGCCCTGCGAGAGGTCGCTGACCCGCCCGGTCGCATGGCCCATCGACAGCGACGGCTCACCCGCGCCGGTGTCCTGAATGAATTCCGAGAACACCAGCCCCTCGCGCCGGTAGCCCGTCGTCGAAAGGTTGGCGATATTGTTGGCGACCGTGTCCATCTCCCGCAACAGGCCCGACATACGCGTCAGCGAGGCGTAGCTTGCATTGTCCATCCGCTAGCCCCCCGCGATCAGCGGCACGACGATGCCGGTGAAGTAGCTCGTCAGGGTTTCGGTCATAAACGCCATGGAAATCCAGAACACCGCGACCATAACGCCGAGCTTGGGCACGAAGGTCAGCGTCATCTCCTGGATCGAGGTGAGTGCCTGAAAAAGGCCCACGACGAGACCGGCTGCAAGCGCCGATGCCAGGATCGGGGTCGACATGATAACCGAGACCCAAAGGCCCTGGCGCAAGGTGTCGTAAAAGACGATCTCGTTCATCACACGGGCATCCGAAGAATTTCCTGATAGGCCTCGACCACCCGGTCGCGCACCGTCGCTGCGGTTTCGACCGCGAGCTGGGTCTCGGCCAGTGCCTGGACGAGCGCATGAGGGTCGGCCCCCGACGTCATCGTCTCGACGGCGGTTTCCTCGGTCTGCCGCAGGGTTTCTTCGAAACTGGCAACCAGCCCGGTCTCGCCGTCCGGCTCGGGCCCTGAGGCCGTCGCCGGACGGTTCGCCGCGTATTGCTGGGCCGCAAGAGTGCTTTTGAGCTCCATTCTGGTCTCCCCTAGCGGCGGATCAGGTCATAAAGGCTCCGGCTCATTTGCCGGGCCTGATCGAAGACCCTGAGGTTCGCCTCGTAGCTGCGCTGCGCTTCGCGCGCGTCAGCGATTTCGACCACCAGATCGACATTCGAGCCGTCGTAGTAGCCGTCGGCGCCCGCGAGGGGGTGCGACGGATCGTACACCCGTTCGAGCGCGGTTTGGTCCAGGTTCACCGGACCGTTCTGCACCTCACCGGTGCTCTGCCCCGCCTCGAGGACCGCCTCGAACGAGGTGACCTTCCGGCGGTATCCTGGCGTGTCGGCATTCGAGATGTTTTCCGACACATGGCGCAGCCGCTCGGCCTGGGCGGCCATGCCGCTGGCCGAGATCGCGCGCGAATCCGAGAAATCTGCCATCGCCCGCGCCCCCTATCGGCCCCGCCCGATCGAGGCGCGGAGGATGTCGAGCGACGTGGAGTAGACCGAGAGCGCGAGGTTGTGCTTGCTGCGCACGTCCGCCGCCCGCACCAACTCTCCTTCGAGGGACACGTTGTTGCCGTTTGGCGATGCCTCGCCCTGCTGGTTCTCCGAGGCGACGTCGAGGCCGCCAACCTCGGCCGAGCCGAGATGCCCCTCCCGCGTGCGGCGGATTTCGCTCGACGTATCCGAAGACCGGTAGGCCTGTTCGAAATCCGGCAGGTCCTGGGCCGTGTATCCCGGCGTGTCGGCGTTGGCGACGTTTTCAGCGACCACCGTTTGGCGGGCACCGGAATATGTGGCCAGGCTGCGCGACAGCGAAAGGATTTCGATATCACCGAACATCGGGGCTTCTCCCTCGAGCGATAGACGGATGCTTAACCTCGATTCGTTTAGAAACCGTTGTCTAAGACTGAACGGAGCGCGCGATGGGTCAGCCCAGCCTCGACCAGGTGACCGCGGAACTCAAAGGCATCGCGCGGGTCCGCCCGGTGGGCCGCGTGGCAATTGTTTCCGCCGGCTGCCTCGTGGTGACCGGGCTTGGGGGCCATGCCACGATCGGTGACCGGGTGCGCTTGCTGCCCGCCTCCGGCGCACCGGCCACCGGCGAGATCGTCGCGGTTTCCGGCGACGAGGCGACGGTGCTGAGCGACGGTGCCCTTCAGGGGCTCGGCGCCAATGACCGGGTCGTCCTGCTTGGCCCCGACCACATATCCCCGGACGACGGCTGGATGGGCCGGGTCATCGATCCCGACGGGAAACCGCTCGACGGTCGGCCGATCCTGAGAGGTCTCACGCCCAGACAGGTGATCGGTCCCCCGCCGCCGGCAACCGAACGGCGGCCCCTCGGGGTGCGGGTGCCGACCGGGCTGGCGGTGTTCGACACTCTCCTTCCCATCGTGCGAGGCCAGCGGATCGGCCTTTTTGCGGGCTCAGGCGTCGGCAAATCGACGCTTTTGGCGGGGCTCGCCCAGGGGGTGGCCGCCGATGTGGTGGTCATCGCCCTTGTCGGCGAGCGCGGGCGCGAGGTGCGTCACTTCATCGATCGCGTGCTGGGGCCCCGGGGGATGGAACGGGCGGTGGTCGTGGCGGGGACATCTGACCGCTCGGCCCTCGAGCGGCGGCGGACCATGCTCACCGCGATGTGCGTTGCCGAGCATTTCCGCGACGCCGGCCGCCATGTCCTGCTGCTGGCCGATTCGGTCACGCGATTTGCCGAGGCCCACCGCGAGGTTGCCCTGGCGTCGGGCGAAGCCGCCAGTCTCAGCGGCCATCCGCCGTCTACCCCGCACCTCATCGCCGGGCTCGCAGAACGGGCCGGCCCGGGGACGGACGTGCAGGGCGACATCACCGCCATCTTCAGCGTTCTCGTGCCGGGGTCCGACATGGAAGAGCCTGTCGCCGACATGCTGCGCGGGGTGCTCGACGGCCACGTCGTTCTCGACCGGGCGATCGCCGAACGCGGGCGCTTTCCGGCGGTCGACGTGCTGCGGTCGGTGAGCCGGGCTCTGCCCGATGCCGCAACGCCGGAAGAGAACGCGATGATCTCGCTGGCCCGGCGCCGGCTCGGCGCCTATGCCAGAAGCGAGGTGATGATCCGGGCCGGCCTTTACCAGCCGGGCACCGACCCCGACCTCGACGCGGCCGTGGAGGTCTGGCCCGCCCTTGACGGCTTCGTCGGGCAAAGCGCCGACGCCGGCATCGCGGCGAGTTTCGAAGCGCTGGCGGAATGCCTCGCTGGCAAGGGGCAAGTGGAAGTATCCGCAGAAGACGGGTGACGGGATCGGGCCGGGTCGTTGGAGGCCGGAAGGCTCAGCGGGGGTCCCGCCAGACACCTGGGCCGGCAGGGCGCTCACATCCGGTCGCAGCGAAGGCGCCCGCCCGCCGCGGCCAAACCACACCCGACGCCCGGCCAACCCTGTCCCGGCGCGATCCGGGGGGCATTCGTTATGCGCCAATGCCTGAGACCTTCGGACCAGTGCGGAACGGCTGCCGGATAGCTTGCGGCCAAGGTGCAGGCGCGCAGCCCAGATGTCCGGTCCGGTGCCATGCGCCGACCCCGGCCGGTTGGGCTGGTGCCCGGCCTTTGGCGGGGGCGAGCATCGGTTGAGAAACGCGGCCGGGCCTTCGCCGGCCCCTGAGGTCGGGGACGTCTGTGGGTGCATGACGGGGGGCGACAGGGCGAAGGAGCGCAATGGCTCCACTCAGGCGCAAGACGCTCGGCGATTGCAGTATCGCCCGGCGACGCCGAGGGATCGGCGAAGTGGTTAAGGCCGACCCAACGCGCCGACCACGGCGGAGCCTCGATGCCGCCAACCGCGCCGCCTCTTGGCCCGGATCACCGCTTCGCCGGGCGGCCTCAGAGCGGCACCGCGTATGGGTGGGCAGCCTCTGCCGCGGGCCAGCGCCGGCATCTGTGCGTTGGGCCGAGGCTGCGAAGCTTTAGCCGGCCGCCGCCGACTGGAGAAGCGACAGGGCGACCGACCCCCTGATCGTGGTACTCGTCTGACCCCCGAGTTCGGAGCTCAGGAAGAACCGCCGGAGCAGGTCCTCCTGAACCTCGGGGTCGGTGAAACGCTCGGCATTCGAATCCCCATAGTAACGTTCAGCAGAGGATTTGAAGACTTCGAGCTGCTGGTCGACATCGATCGAACCGAGGGACTCGGGCAGGAAGAACGCCTTTTCGAACACCTCCCGGAGCGGCGGCGTGCCCATGATGCTGAACCAAACACCGTCTTCGGTATTGTCTTCCGCAAGCACGGCTTCGAGTTCGCGGTCGAAGCTCATGGCGAGGCGCATAGATTGGTCCTGCTGGCCGACGGCGATCTCGAACTGGTTGGTTTCGAACCGGCCGACGATGTCGTCGACGAAGCCTTCCTCGCCGATCTTGCCGCCCTCGGCGAACCCGAAGGCGTCCGTGAGTTGCTTGTAGCGGTCGTCGGAGAGCTTGTTGGCGAAGGCCTCCTCGTCCTCAGACCCCTCCTCGAGAACCTTCTGGATGAAGGCCCGGCTGTCGAGGTCTTCGTCGAGCCCGAACGCCCCGAGAGCGACCGTGAGCAGCCGACGGTCGTTGACGAGTTCCTCCGCAGAGGTCACCGACCCGATGTTCTCGCGAAAATAGGCCTTGTCACGCTCGATGGTGGGACTGTTGAGGAATGCCTCTTCCTGGGCCTCGCGGGTGCTCTGAAAAAGGCTCCAGCCGAGGTTGCCGGTCGACAGGATGGCGGGCTGGTAGGTCATTGCGGCCGCCTTGCGGCAATCAGCCGTTCCTCGCGGGGAAGCAGCGCCCGCAGCGCCTTCAACGCCTGGTAATGCTGGCCGTCGCGCACCGCTTCGGTCGCGGCATCGAGATGCACGCGGCTGTCGGCATCCCTGAGCGCCTGGGAGAGCTGTTCGATGCCGCGCAGAAGCTGAAGGTCGGCCTCGGCGGGGTCGGCATCGCCCGAGAGCACAAGCTGCGCGATGTAGCAGACCCGCCGAACCGGCGTGTTGACCTCGCCGGGGTGGATCGCGTCCCTGAGCCTGAGAATGTTGGCATTGGGCGTCACGATGGAGAGCCGAGAACGGCGGTCGCCGTTTTCTATCACGGCGCCATTGATCAACACCCGCTCCTTGGGTGCGAGTTTCAGGACGAGACCGCTCATGCGCCTTCTCCATTTGCGAGCCCGCGCAACACCGCGGCGTTGATCTCGATGAGCACCGCCCCGTCGTCCTCCCCGCGGAGAACCTTCTGGGTCGTGTGCCGGGTGAATTCGCTAAGATAGAGGAGTCGCGCGCGGAGCTTGGGGGGCAGCGCATTGTCGCCCTGGGCCACGGAGGAGGCGAAGAGCGTCCAGATGCGGCGGTTGTCGTGGAGCGCGGCAACGAGGCCGGGATAGTCGGATTTACCGCGCTTGATGGCTTCGCGCAGACGGTGGGAAATTTGGGCCAGCGCTTTGAATTCGGTGCTCCGGGCGGTCCCCACTGGGGTGGCGGCGGCAGCGCCGTAGGCCGTTCGGGCCATGTCGATAGCGTTCACGACGGATCCTTCCAGACAAGATCACATGGGGTCCGCGGCGTTCGAACCGCAGGCGAGCCGGGGCGCCGTTCAGGCGCCCCGGGCGGTCACGCTTACTGGAAGAGAGACAGGATCGACTGCGGCGCCTGGTTGGCGATCGAGAGTGCCTGGGTGCCGAGTTCCTGCTGGACCTGAAGCGCCTGAAGCCGCGCGGAGGCCGCTTCGAGGTCGGCATCGACAAGCGAGCCGATACCGGCGTTGAGCGAGTCGGTGAGCTTCGAGATGAACTCCGACTGAAGCTCGATCCGCGACTGGTCCGAACCGAACGACGCCGCGGCATCGATGGACGTGTCGATCAGTGTATCGATGTTCTCAAGGGCAGCGGAAGCACCCTCATCGGTGGTGACGTCAATACCTTCGAGACCAGCCAGGCCGCCTGTGACGACAGCGTCGCCGCTATTGTCGTTACGAGCGACGACCGTAACCGTTGCGTCAGTGGCGGAGGAGTTGTCGATCTTTAATTCCCACTGAGTGCCATTCTGCACGACTTGGGTGGTGATGTTGGGGTCGTTGGCCGCATCGATTTGCAGCTTCAGGCCGTTGGCAACATCTTCCATCGTCTCGCCTTGGCCGGCAACGTAGGTAGCCACGACGCCGCCGAAAGCGAACTGGTATCCATCGCCCTCGTTTACCGCTGCACCGGAGAAGGTGAAGGTTTCGGCCCGCTCGTCCAGCGTTACACTTGCGTTGGCGCCGCCGCCGACCGTACCGGTCGCCGCCGATGTCGCAGATACAACCGTTTCTTCGAAGGCCCGCGTCGATGCGAATTCCAGGGTCCCCGCATTGTTGACCACAGAAATCCCATCAATACCCGCAGCGTTGATGGCAGCTGCAATCTGGTCGCCAGCGGTGGCCGCAGTCGCATCCAACTCGCCTGCGGCGAAGTTGATCACTGTTCCGCCAACATCAAAGCTGACCGCGCCGTCGCTGAGGTCGCCGGCGAGTACGATGTCAGCCGCCGTTGGTGATGCCGCACCATCGTCACGCACTGCATCTGCCGACAACGTGCTGCTGGTTGCCGTGACATTCGCAGACAGGTCATCACCGCTGGTGGAGAGCTGTCCCGCCTGGGTGGTCAGGTCTTGGCGGGAAATGTCAATTTCGGATGCGGTGACGTTCCCGGCGGCATCCCGCTGAAGGGAGCCGAGGATCGTGACGTCTTCGGTGCCCTCAACGAGCGACAGGCCGTTGAACGACGCCGCACTGACGATCGACTGCACCTGTTCAATCTGCGCATCGATGTCGGCCTGAATCTTGGTCCGGTCGACGTTTTCTTCCTGAGCCGCAACGATGTTGCCCTTCAGCTCCGTGAGAATATCGGTGACGGTTTCCGCCGCGTCCCGCGCGACCGCAACCGTCGAATCGCCGAGGTTAAGACTGTCGGAGATCGACTCGAACGAGTTCACATCCGATTCGATGACCTTCGAGACGGCCCAGATTGCCGAATTGTCTTTCGCAGTGGCGATTTCCTTGCCCGTGGAGATCTGGTTCTGGGTTTCCTCAAGATCGTTGTTGATCGTGCGGAGGTTTTGCAGCGCGACCATCGCGCTGGTGTTCGTCAGAATACTAGCCATTTCCGGCTCCTGTTCCGAGAGGCGGCTTTGCGCCCGGTTTCATGGGAAGAACCGCCGTTTCGGCGGTCGGAGCGCGTCATTCTGACGTCAGTGGCGGCCGAAGGGACGCCACGCCATCGCAGCGGATGCGGCGCAGACTATCGAACGCGCGTCCTAACAAAAGCTGAACGCCACCGAGGCCGACGCAAAATTTCTTGTCCGCAGCATCAGGCACGACGTTCGAGCGAGGCCGAGGTGCCACCGAGCGTGGTGCGCTGCCCGTCGGCCGCATAGGTCGAGAGCGGCGCCGGGCCGTTGCGCAAGGCGTCGACACGGCGCAATACGCTTCGGATGCCTGCACCAGCGGCCTCCAGCAGACGGGTGTTGCGCTGGGCCTTGCGCTTGAGCCGCCCGAGGTCCTGATTGCCGGCGGCGTTCCGAAGATGGGCCGCAAGCCCCGTTTTCAATTCCGCGATTCGGCCGAGACCGTCGAGCGAGCCGGACAGAAGCAGTGCGCGTTCCTGGTCCAAAAGGTCCTCGAAAGCGTCGATCAGTGCGGTGCTGTCAGGGTTCAAGGTTCGCTCCTCCTGCAAGGGTGTTGAAGAAATGTTCGGCCAGCCCGACCCCCCCGGCCTCGACCATGGCCTCGGCCGTCGCAGACCGCAGAAACGAGGTAAACTGATCCTCGCCGGGGCCGCCGCCGAAGGCCGAAGGGGTTTCGCCGAAATCCGAAGCTCTCAGCATTTCCGCCAGGAACGCCGCTTCGAGCTTCTCGGCCGCCTCGCGCAACGGCTCCCGCTCATCCGTCTGGACGGGGACCGGCAGGGCCGCTCCGGCGCTGGTGATGGAAGACATGCGCGATCCTTTCAATTGCGCGTACTTCGCCTCTCATGCACCGCGATCGGTAAAGGACCGGTAACCCTGGCCGCGTATGCCCCGACCTGCCGACAGAACGTTGGAGCAGGCATGTTGTCCTTGAACGCCCCCTTTTTTACGACCGCGCCCGGCGTGGGTGCTGAGCCTGGCGATCCGGAACCTTCGGTCGGGCAGGACGACGACGGTTCGGACACCTCGTTCGCGGCTTTGCTCGACGGTACCGGCGAGGACGGCGGTGCGGCCGGCGACGGTGAGCGCGCAGGACCCATGGGTGCGGGCGACGCCGGGACACCGTCTGAGGCGGCGTCCTTTGCCTTGTCAGACCTGTCATTTGCCGCCGGCGCCGAGGTCTCTGCCTCGCGGCAGTCGGTAGCCGTCGATATGGCCGAGGCCGGGCGGCGGGGCGGGGCGGACCCGTTGTCGATGGACGCCGCGGCCCGCGGAACCGCCAATGGTGTCGACGAAGGGGGGCGATTTCCGGTCGCTCCGGGCGTTCTTGCCGCCGCCGCGGGGCCATCCCAGCCGAAGGGTGCGCAGCAGGATGGCCGGATCGCGGCGCAGACCGCTGCGCCGCCCACAGGAACGGCTGCCGGTGTGGCTGACGAAGCTGCACCAACCCACGCGGCGGTGGCGGCCGGTGCCCGTCCGGCCGGTCCGGAAATGGCCGCTACATTGGCGCCCGTCTCTGCCGCTGCCGCAACCGAGGCCGCAAACAGCGCTCCGACTGCGGATCGCGAGAAGACCCCTCAGGCATCGGCAACGGTGGCCACCGCCGCGCCAGCCAGTGCGATGGCGGCACGCGAAGAGCCTCGGGGCATTCCGCCGGCCACCCAGACGACACCGCCGCGCCCGGTCGAAAGCCCACCTCCTGGGAACCCCGCGAACCGCAGGGCTACCGTCGATACGCCCGTATCTCCGGCCCGGCCGGCGGCCGCGCAGGCTTTGGGGGCAGAGACGACAGTGACCGCCGAGGGGGCATCGGAAACCGAAAGCCGTCGTCCGGCGGAGACAGCGCTTCCGGGCGGACGCCCGGATCTCGGCAACGTCACCATCCGCGTGCGGCCCGATCCGGCCGGACAGGCGACACCATCGCCTCCCGCGGAGCCTCCCGCCGCTTCAGATCGGGCCACCGGCGGTGAGCGGCTCGCGCCGCCGACGCCGGAGGCCCCGAACAAAGGCGCAAGCCCGCCTGGATCGGCGTCTTCGATCGCGCAGATAGCGCAAGCCGAACCGCGCCCGGCAACAAGCGGGTCCGCGGCGGACACGCCCCAACCCTCGGGGTCAGCACCCCCCGTGGGGGAGGCCGAACGGCCGCAGGCACCCGTCGCGCAGACCGATCCGTTGCGTCGCACCGCTCCCGCCGCTCACCCAGAAGCGCAAGGACCGTCACGAAGCCGAGGCGAGCACGCAACTCAGCCGCCCTCCGGTGCCGGCCGCGCCTCCTCCGCCGAGGTGCCGGCTGCGGCCGCAAACCCGTCTGCGGCGCAGTCGCCGGGCGGGCCCGGCCTCGGCCCGGGGCTTGGCGCGCATGCCGAAACTGCGGTGGCCGGCGCCGAGGATATCCCCAGCAGCGAGGCGGCTTTCGAGCCCGCCCTGTCTTCCGGCGAGAGCCGGTCCCGCGAAGCGGCCGGACTGTCCCGGACCATTGCCCAGACAGCCGATCTGTCCCGCGCAGTCTCCGTCAGCCGCCAGGTATCCGAGGCCGCGGGTGTGTCTTCCGGTGGCGAGATCGAGGTGTCGTTGTCCCCCGAAGAACTCGGGCGGGTGAAGATGACCATGACGCCTGCCGAATCGGGCCTTACCGTCACGATCCAGGCCGAACGGCCGGAAACCCTCGATCTTCTGCGCCGGCATATCGACATTCTCGCCCAGGACCTCGCCGAGCAGGGCTTCACCTCGCTCAACTTCGCGTTCGGCGGATCGGGCGGCGAGAACAGCCCGGACGAGGGTGGCACGCCGGCCCCGCAGAACGGCCAGGATGCCGCTACGGCATGGGCCGAAGACGGCGCAACCCGCCCGCGAAGCCCCGGCCCGACGGCATCGGGCGGGCTCGACCTCAGGCTTTGACGTAGGAGACCGATATGGACGTAGCATCCACCACGAGCGCAGCCACCTCAGCCACCGCCGCGACTGCGGCGGTCGAGGAGGCCGACGAGACCCAGGGCCAAACCGACTTCGACATTTATCTTCAGCTTCTGACGACGCAGCTACAGAACCAGGACCCAACCGACCCTGAGGACACCGACGATTTTGCGACCGATCTCGCGACCTTCTCCGAGGTCGAGCAATCGGTGAAGACGAACGACCTTCTCGAAGAGATCGCTGCGTCGCTGAACTCCAGTTCGATCAATCAGTTGGCGGATTGGGTCGGACACGAGGCCCGCGCACAGATGCCGGTCGCGTTCGACGGCGCGCCGATCACGGTGGCGCCCGACCCAGCACCTGGGTCCGACGAAATGACGCTCGTGGTGACCAATGCGTTCGGAAGTGTCGTCGACGAAACAGCGCTGCCGGCCTCTTCGGAGAACATTACCTGGGCCGGTGTGAACGAGGACGGAGAGCCGTTTCCATCGGGGGTCTACAGCTTCACACTCGAGAGCCGGTCCGACGGGACGGTGACATCGGTCGACGACGTCGAGGTCTATGCCCCGGTCAGGGAGGCGCAGCTTGTGGGCGACGCGGTGGTTCTGGTGTTCGACGGAGGCGTGAGCATCGATGCCGATGCGGTGACGGCGCTGCGCGATGCAGAAGGCGCAGAAGCCGCCTGATCCGCAGCGCATCGCGCCCACGTCCGGGGTCTGGCGGAGGGTGCCGATTTCCCGCGAACGCGCAGGCGGGGGCCGGTTCTTGCGGAGCCCTCTGCGACCCCGCCGCCGCGGTCGCCGGTCCGACCGCGTGCGACACGGGCTGTGGAATCCTCAGGTTCGCCGATCCGCGAGAGCGCCTGTCCGATCGAGGTCCACTTGTCATGTTCGCGGCAGGACGGCTGACCCGCGAGGCGGGGTTTCGGGACCACTCCCCAACCTTCACCGATCCCCCGAAACCGGCCCCCCGGCCGACGATCAACCGCGCGTGCGAACGACCTTGGTTCCGGTCCTCTACGCCAGGCCGAGTGGCTGAGCCCATAAGGCCGGTGCCAGCCTTGCGCGGAGCCCGGTCCAGCCTTCGGCGCGGGAGAGCGCCCAAAGCGTGAAGGGGGACCGGCGCTGCGCTGGCACGGCTGGGGCCGATTACCGCGCCACCGGCGCCGCTATGGGTGCGTGAAGCCGTTGATCATGGAATGGTGCCCGCGATCAGGCGATCTGGCTGCCGCCCGCCCGCACTCCCGACATCGAAGCAGCTTTTGGACTACGATGCTGGGAGCGCCCGGACCGAACCGTCGCCCGGTGATCGCGGTCAAAGGAGTGGGTGGCGCCGAAGGGCGCTCACCGCCGCTCAAGACTTCACCAGGTCGACAGCTTCAACGAACCTTGCGCCGCCCTAGAAGAACTGCCCCAGCACGAACCCCGCCCCGGCAAGCCCGGCGCCGGCCGCCATCCAGAGCACGGGATGCACCCCGCGGCGCGGTGGCGGGGGGCCGTGGACGCCGCGCCCGATCAGCGCGTCCTCGGCAAGCTGCGGCAGTTTAGGCCCGAACCGCCCGACCACACGCGCGGTTTCGGCCAGATCGCGCAGCAGCGCCTTCGGCCCCACATTTTCCTTGATGTAGTCCTCGACGATGGGGCGCGAGACCTCCCAGATGTTGATCGAAGGGTTGAGGGTCCGCGCGACCCCCTCGACGACGACCATCGTCCGCTGCAGGAGAATAAGCTCGGTGCGGGTTTCCATGCCGAAGCGCTCAGTAACCTCGAAGAGGTAGTTCAACAATCTCCCCATCGAGATGCGCGAGGCATCCATCCCGAAGATCGGCTCGGCGACCGAGCGCAATGCGCGGGCAAACTCGTCGATATCGCGGTCGGCAGGCACATAGCCCGCCTCGAAATGGACCTCCGCGACGCGGCGATAGTTCTTCCGGATGAACCCGAAGAGGATCTCCGCATAGACCCGGCGGGTGTATGCGTCGATCCTGCCCATGATGCCGAAGTCCATCGCGAGAATATCGCCCGACGGCCCGACCTTCAGGTTCCCCTGGTGCATGTCGGCGTGAAAGTACCCGTCCCGCAGGGCGTGGGAGAGAAAGAGCCTGAGCACCCGTTCGCCGAGCGCGGCACGGTCGTGACCGGCGTCGGCGATCTCGGTCACCTCGCCGAGCGGGAGCCCTTCCACCCACTCAAGCGTCATCACCCGGCGCGACGACAGGAACCAGAACACCGAGGGGACCCGGAAACCCGGGTCCGTCTGCGTGTTCGCCTTGAATTCCGCCGCAGCCGAGGTCTCAAGGCGCAGATCGAGCTCGCCGAGGACCACGCCCTCGAAATGGGCGATCACATCCATCGGCCGAAGGCGCCGCGCGCCGGGTGCGAGGAGTTCGACCATACGCGCGGCCAGATAGAAGGCGTCGATATCCTTGCGGAACGCCCGCTCGATCCGAGGGCGCAGGACCTTGACGGCGACTTTTTCGCCGCTGGCGGCGAGCCGGGCGGGATGAACCTGGGCTATCGACGCCGCCGCGATGGGTGGTCCGAACTCGGAAAAGAACTCATCGACGGGGGCCTCGAGCTCCGCCTCGACGGTCTTTTTCGCGACGTCGGTCGGAAACGGCGGCAGCTTGTCCTGCAACACGCGCAGTTGTCGCGCGAGATCGTCGCCCACGACGTCCGGCCGGGTCGAAAGCACCTGGCCGAATTTGATGTAGGCCGGGCCGAGCGCAGTGATCGCCCGGGTCGCCGGCGGCAGGGACGGATCGCCCTTGATCCCGAGCCATGCGAAGGGGGCGCCCAAGAGCCAGGCTGCGATACGGAGCGACCGGGGGGCATGGAACGCATCGAGGACGACCGTCATCGCGCCTGTGCGCACGAGCGTCGCGCCGGTGCGGATCAGCCTTAGAATGTTGTGGGGACCGCGCACTCAGAGCTTCCAAGCCGAATGCAGGCAGGCGATGCCCTGGGAGAGGTTCCGGTAGCGCACCTGGCCGAACCCCGCCGCCTCGATCATGCGGCAAAACCGGTCCTGATCGGGGAACTTGCGGATCGATTCGACGAGATACTGGTAGCTGTCGCGGTCCCCCGTCACGATCTGCCCGAGGCGGGGGATCACGTTGTAGGAATACAGGTCGTACGCCTTTTGCAGACCGGGGTTGGGGAGTTGGCTGAACTCCAGGACCATCAGCCGCCCGCCTGGCTTCAGCACGCGGAAGGCTTCGGCCAGGGCGTCCTCGGGCCGTGTGACGTTTCGGATACCGAAGGAGATCGTGTAGACGTCGAAGGACGCATCGTCGAACGGCAGGGCCATCGCGTCGCCGACGACCCAGTCGATCTTGCCGGCAAGATTCTGCGCCTCGGCCCGGGCCGCGCCTTCCTCCAACATGCTCTCGGTGAGATCGCAGACCACCGCGGTGGCCGATGGCGCGCGGCGCAGGAACCGAAAGGCGACATCCCCGGTCCCGCCCGCGACGTCCAGAAGGCGCTGGCCGGGCCGCGGCGCCAGCCAGTCCATCATCGCGTCCTTCCAGAGCCGGTGGACACCGCCCGACATCAGATCGTTCATCACATCGTAGCGTGACGCGACCGATGTGAAGACGCCGTGCACCAGCCCCGCCTTCTCTTCTTCGGGAACCTCGCGGTCGCCGAAGTGCGTGGTTTTCTGAGAATTTTCCGCCATGGGGCTTGTGTCCGTCGTGAACTGACCCTTCTTATAGGTCCCCTTGGGTCGAGAACAATGGATCGCCGGGTGCGGTCTGGGGACGCGCATGCCGGAACTGCCGGAAGTCGAGACCGTACGCCGGGGGCTGAGCCCGGTGATGGAAGGCGCGGTGATCGCCGATGCGGAGGTCCGCCGGCCGGATCTCAGGTGGCCGCTGCCGGAGCGGATGGCCGAGCGGCTTCAGGGCCAGATCGTGCGACGCCTCAGAAGGCGGTCGAAATATATCCTGGCCGATCTTTCATCGGGCGAAACGCTTATCGTGCATCTCGGAATGTCGGGCCGGATCCTGGTCTCCGGCGCCATTGAGGGGCGCTTTCATCAGGCCCAGAGCGCGCCAAGCGTGCACGATCATGTCGTCATCAATATGGGCGGCGGCGCGACCGTTACGTTCAACGACCCCCGCAGGTTCGGCGCGATGGACCTCGTTGCAACGGCGGACGTCGACAATCACTGGCTGTTGAAGAACCTCGGGCCGGAACCTCTCGGCAATCACTTCGATGCGCCTGGCCTCGCCGCGCGTCTTCGCGGTCGCCGAACGCCGATCAAGGCCGCTCTTCTCGACCAGCGTATCGTCGCCGGCCTGGGCAATATCTATGTCTGCGAGGCCCTGCACCGCGCCGGCATCCACCCAAAGCGCCACGCCGGACGGATCGGCGCGAAGCGTGTCTCGGCGCTCGTTCCGGTGATCCGCGCGGTGCTCACCGAAGCCATCGACGCCGGCGGGTCGAGCCTTAGGGATTACCGGCAGGCCGACGGAGACCTCGGCTATTTCCAGCACAGCTTTCTCGTCTACGACCGAGAAGGCGCGCCATGCCGGACAGAGAATTGCGGCGGGACGGTCCGGCGGATCGTCCAATCGGGCCGCTCGACCTTCTATTGCGCTACCTGCCAAAGATAGCTTGATCCACAGGTCTGGGCTGATAAGCCTGTGCCTCTGAACTGCCCGGGACCCGGAACGCTTCATGGCTTTCAAGACCATCATCGTCGAGATCGACGATCATATCGCGACTATCCAACTCAACCGACCCGACGCAATGAACGCGATCAACGCCGAGATGCTGGCAGAACTGGCGACCGCGATTGACGAGGCCGAAGCCAACGAAAAGGTCCGCTGCATCGTCCTGAGCGGTACGGAGAAAGCCTTCGCGGCGGGGGCCGACGTCAACGAAATGGCCGACCGCAGCTTTGCCGATATGTTCGGCGGCGATTATCTGGCCGCCGACGCCGAGCGGATCGCGAGTTGCCGCAAGCCCATCATCGCGGCGGTCCGCGGTTATGCCCTCGGCGGCGGCTGCGAGATTGCGATGATGTGCGACTTCATCATTGCCGGCGATACCGCGAAGTTCGGCCAACCGGAGATCAACCTCGGGATCGTTGCCGGGCTTGGCGGGACGCAGCGTCTGGCCCGCGCCGTCGGCAAGGCGAAATCGATGGAGATGCACCTCACAGGCCGCTTCATGGACGCCGAGGAGGCCGAAAGATCCGGCCTCGTGAGCCGCGTGGTCCCCTCGAAGAAGGTCATGGAGGAGGCCATGGGGGCCGCTCACCGGATCGCGGAGAAGTCGCTCCTGACCGTCATGGCCGTCAAGGAGGCGGTGAACCGCAGCCAGGAGACGAGCCTGAGAGAAGGCACGCTTCACGAGCGGCGGCTCTTCAACGCGCTTTTTGCAACCGAGGATCAGGCCGAGGGGATGTCGGCGTTCATCGATAAGCGAGAGCCCCAGTTCCGCGACAAGTAAGGTCCGGCAAAAACAATCCCAAGGCCGTTGACAGGGGCGCAGGCGCCCCCTATCACGCCGCCCTCAGTTCAGATTGACCCGAACGGATTCGAACCATGGCCAACACGCCCCAGTCCAAAAAGCGCGCCCGCCAGAACGAGCGCCGGTATGCCGTGAACAAAGCGCGGCGGTCACGGATCAGGACTTATCTCCGCAAGGTCGAGGAAGCGATCGCGTCGGGCGACAAGGATGCGGCGGCGGAAGCCCTGAAGGCGGCGCAGCCGGAACTCATGCGCGGCGTCACCCGCGGCGTTTTCCACAAGAACACGGCCGCGCGCAAAATGTCGCGACTTTCCGCTCGGGTGAAAGCGATCGGCTAAAGCCGTGTGCACAAACACATTTTTATTTCGAGGCGCCCCAAGTTGGGCGCCTTTTTTGTTCGGTATTTCAGCTGCTTACAAGAGAATGGCAGTTTTGTAACCGGCGGCGCAGATTCGCCGCGCCTGCCCTGAGTCAAGCGAGAAGAGTTGTTGCGCGGGCTCGGGCTGCATGGCTACCTAACACTGCGATTCACGTTGTCTTGGGGGGACATGAGGTGAGCAAGGGCCCGGTTCGGGCCGCCGGGTAAATCGTTGCCGCCCGGCGAAACGACCATCTTGGGCCAGGCTTGTCCACGGCGGGACGGTGCGAAGTGGGGCTTCGTTCATCGTACCGATCGGTCCCGGTGTGATCCGTGGCGGTGGTTGCCGCCCGACTGCGCCGGGAACATGTCTGCACACCCGCGCCCGGACGGGGAGACAAGGATGGCGCTGCGAGGATAACCTCGCGGGGCGTTCCCTGTACTCCGGCCGGCGCTCGGTCACGTCGCGGGGCGTCCGCCGGATCTGACTGTGCTCAGATCCAGCGTCCGGTCTGTTGTCTGTCCGGTGCGGCCCCCGAGCTTTGATGAACCGTGAGAACCACCGGGGGAGAGCGCGTTCGCGTGGAGCCCCTGGGGGGCCGGCATCACGTCGGTCTTGTTTTTTGGGCGAGCAAGAACGGTCGGAGAAGAAATGACAGAAGAAACCTGGGGGCAGATTCAGCAGAATCTTTTGCAGACAGTGGGAAAGAACAACTACGTTAACTGGATAGAACCACTGGAATACTCAGACTACGACGACGGGGTGGCGACTTTTCTGGTCCCGACCCACTTCATGGGCAACTGGGTGCAGCGGAATTTTGGCGACGCGATCCTTTCGGAGATCACCAAATCCGGAACGCCGGTAACCCGCCTGGAATTCGCGGTGCCGAACGGGGGGCCGAAACCGCAATCGGCGCCGCGTGCCGCCAGGGCCGTGACTGCACCGCAGACCGAAGAGACGGCCGGGGCGCCGCTCGATGCCCGGTTCCGGTTCGACAGTTTCGTCGTGGGCAAGCCCAACGAGCTCGCCCATGCCGCGGCCAAACGTGTCGCCGATGGCGGTCCGGTGACCTTCAATCCGCTGTTTCTCTATGGCGGCGTGGGCCTGGGCAAGACCCACCTGATGCATGCGATTGCCTGGGAACTGAAGGAGAAGCACCCGGAGGCGAAAATCGTCTACCTCTCCGCCGAACAGTTCATGTACCGCTTCGTCCAGGCCCTGCGCGACAAGGACATGATGGCCTTCAAGCAGCTCTACCGCTCGGTCGATGTGCTGATGGTCGATGACGTGCAGTTCATCGCCGGCAAGGACGCGACCCAGGAGGAGTTTTTTCATACCTTCAACGCGCTCGTCGATTCCGGCAAACAGGTGATCCTGTCAGCAGACCGCGCGCCGACCGAAATCCCCGGCATCGAGGACCGGATCGTGAGCCGCCTTCAGTCGGGCCTCATCGCCGATCTTCATCCGACAAACTACGAGCTCCGGCTCGGCATCCTGCAGCAAAAGGTCGAGCAGTATTCCGGCCAGTTCAAGAACCTCGAAATCTCCGACGGGGTGCTCGAATTTCTCGCCCACCGGATCTCAACCAACGTCCGTGTGCTTGAAGGAGCCCTGATGCGACTTTTCGCCTTCGGCGCGCTCGTCGGTCACGAGATCACGCTCGATCTCGCACAGGACTGTCTGTCGGACATCCTGCGCGCGTCGGACCGCAAGATCACGGTGGAGGAGATCCAGCGGAAGGTGGCTGACCATTACAGCATCCGGCTGTCCGATCTCATCGGCCCGAAACGGGTGCGCACTTTCGCGCGTCCACGCCAGGTGGCGATGTATCTTGCAAAGCAACTCACCTCGCGCAGCCTGCCCGAGATCGGCCGGCGCTTCGGCGGGCGGGACCACACAACCGTGATGCACGGGGTGCGGCGCATTGAAGAGTTGCAGCAGAAGGACAGCCAGATCGCGGACGATCTCGAGCTCTTGCGACGGCTGCTCGAAGCCTGAGCGCGAATATGCGGGGGATGGGGGCGGCGCACCGCGCCGCCCGTTGCCGTGTGGGGCCTCAGGTCGGGTCGAAACCCATTGCACTCCGCCCCTTTGGGAGTAGTCTCACGCTCCCGGACAAGGACGGAGCGAGCCGATGAAATTCTCGATCGAACGCGCGGCATTGCTGAAAGCGGTGGCCCAGGCGCAATCGGTGGTCGAACGGCGGAATACCATCCCGATCCTCGCCAATGTCCTGATCGAAGCCGAGGGCGACCAGGTGAGCCTGCGCGCCACCGACCTCGACATCGAGGTGGTGGACATCGCGCCGGCGAAGGTGGAGCGGGCCGGAGCGACGACGATCAGCGCTGTCACGCTTCACGAGATCGTCCGCAAGCTTCCCGACGGCGCGCTCGTCACGCTGACGGACGACGGCGCGACCGGGCGGCTCACGGTGGAGGCCGGGCGCTCCAATTTCACCCTTGCCACCTTGCCGAAGGCGGATTTCCCGATCATGGCATCGGCGGAATACGAGGCGAACTTCGCCTGCCCCGCCCCGGTGCTGCGGCGGCTCTTCGACAAGTCGAAATTCGCGATCTCCACCGAGGAGACGCGCTATTATCTCAACGGCGTCTACATGCATGTCGCCGATGCGGAGGGCCGACAGGTCTTACGCTGCGTGGCCACCGACGGGCACCGGCTCGCCCGGATCGACGCCGATCTGCCCGACGGCGCTGCGAATATGCCCGGCGTGATCGTACCGCGAAAGACCGTCGGCGAACTTCGAAAGCTTCTCGACGACGATGACAGCCAGATCGCGGTCAGCGTCTCGGAGACCAAGGTGCGTTTCGCGGCCCCCGGTATTACCCTGACCTCGAAGGTCATCGACGGGACGTTCCCCGATTATTCCCGCGTCATTCCGGGCGGCAATACCCGTAAGCTCGAGGTAGATGCCTCGGAGTTCGCCCAGGCCGTCGACCGGGTGGCGACGGTGTCGTCGGAGCGTTCGCGCGCGGTTAAGCTGACGCTCGGCGACGACAAGCTCGTTTTGTCGGTGAACGCCCCCGATAGTGGCGCGGCGGAGGAGGAACTCGCGGTGGCCTATTCCGACGATGCGCTCGATATCGGGTTCAACGCGAAATACCTTCTCGAAATCGCGAGCCAGGTGGACCGGGAGAACGCCGTCTTTCTCTTCAATTCCTCGGGCGACCCGACGCTCATGCGCGAGGGCAACGACGCCTCGGCGGTCTATGTCGTGATGCCGATGCGCGTCTGATGCTGGCGAAGGCGCACGGCATCATGGCTGGGGATTTGAGTATTTCTGGAACAAAGAAGGGCCCGTGACGGCGCGGGTCGTGACCCGCCTCGCGCTGTCCCATGTGCGGTCACATCGGCGGACGGTGATCGAGGCGGACCCGCGGCCCGTGGCGATCTATGGGGCGAACGGGGCCGGCAAGACCAACATTCTCGAAGTGGTCTCAATGCTCTCGCCCGGGCGAGGCCTCCGGCGGGCGGCGGCGGCGGACCTCGCCCGGCGACCCGGGGAGGTCGGCTGGAAGGCTAGCGCCGAGGTCTCGGGAAACCCGCCGGCCGAGATCGAGACCTGGGCCGAGCCAGGCGGGGCGCGGCAGGTGCGCGTCGATGGCAAGACCGCAACCCAGGTGGCGCTCGCGCGGATATTGCGCGTGCTTTGGCTGGTACCCGCGATGGACCGGCTCTGGACTGAAGGAGCCGACGGGCGGCGCCGGTTTCTCGACCGGATGACGATGAGCCTTGAGCCCGGCCACGGGGAGACGGTGCTGGCCTACGAAAAGGCGATGCGGGAGCGGAACCGGCTTTTGAAGGACGAGGTGAGAGATGCCGGCTGGTACGAGGCGCTGGAGGCCCAGATGGCCACCGCAGGGGCGGCGCTCCATGCCGCGCGGGCCCGGGCCGTCGACCGAGTCACGGCGGCGGAGGAAAGCGGCGGATCGGCCTTCCCCGTGGCCGAACTGGCGTTGGTGGGTCCCGATGAGGTGGCTCCGCCCGTCGAGGAACCCGATATCGCGGCGGCGCTCCGCGATGGGCGGCGCCGGGACATGGCGGCAGGGCGTACACTGGTGGGACCGCACCGCGCCGACCTCGCCGCATTCTATGCCGCCAAGGGCGCCCCGGCACGGGACTGCTCCACCGGCGAGCAGAAGGCGCTGTTGATCTCGTTGGTCCTCGCCAATGCCCGCGCCTTGGCCGAAGACACCGGGGCGCCCCCGATCCTCCTCCTCGACGAGGTCGCCGCCCATCTCGACGCCGACCGGCGGGCCGCACTCTACAACGAGGTCCTGACCCTCGGCGCACAGGCCTGGATGACCGGGACGGGACCGGAGCTTTTCGCCGAACTGGGAGACCGGACCCTCCATCTCGAAGTCACCGAGATCGAGGGAGTTTCGGCCGTTCACATGCGGACGCCTTAGAACCCTTGCGACCAGCCTGCGCGACCACCAAATATTGTGTCTGGCGCGTGACAAGGCGCCCCGAAACCCCTATAAAATGCGTAAGACGACCAAGGACACGCTGAATGGCGGAACCCGCTGCGGCACCTGAAGAATACGGCGCCGATTCCATCAAAGTTCTCAAAGGCCTAGAGGCGGTGCGCAAGCGCCCGGGCATGTATATCGGCGACACGGACGATGGTTCGGGTCTCCACCACATGGTCTATGAGGTGGTCGATAACGGGATCGACGAAGCCTTGGCGGGCCATGCGACGGAAGTGACCGTCACGATCCACGCCGACAGTTCAGTCTCGGTGAGCGACAACGGGCGCGGAATCCCGGTGGGGATCCACGAAGAAGAGGGGGTCTCGGCGGCCGAGGTCATCATGACCCAGCTCCATGCCGGCGGGAAGTTCGACCAGAATTCCTACAAGGTCTCTGGCGGGCTCCACGGCGTGGGCGTCTCGGTTGTCAACGCGCTTTCGGACTGGCTGGAGCTGCGCATCTGGCGGGACGGCAAGGAGCATGTCGCCCGTTTCGAACGGGGCGAGACCACGCGCCATCTCGACGTGGTCGGCGCGGCCGGTGGGAAGACCGGCACGGAGGTGCGGTTTCTCGCCTCGACAACGACGTTTTCGAACCTCGATTACTCCTTCAAGACCCTCGAAAATCGCCTCCGCGAACTCGCCTTCCTCAATTCCGGCGTCACGATCAAACTCGTCGACGAACGCCCCGCCGAGCCGCTGGCCGCCGAGATGCATTACGACGGCGGCGTGCGCGAGTTCGTGCGCTATCTCGACCGACACCGGACCCCGCTTATCGAGGAGCCGATCTACGTCACCGGCGAGCGAGACGGGATCACGGTCGATGTCGCGATGTGGTGGAACGATGGCTATAACGAGATGGTTTTGCCGTTCACCAACAACATCCCCCAGCGGGATGGCGGCACGCATCTCGCGGGCTTCCGCGGCGCGCTGACGCGGACGCTCAACCTCTATGCGGGCCAATCGGGGATCGCGAAGAAGGAGAAGGTCAGCTTCACCGGCGACGATGCCCGCGAGGGGCTCACTTGCGTTTTGTCGGTGAAGGTGCCCGACCCGAAATTCTCCTCACAGACCAAGGACAAGCTCGTCTCGTCGGAGGTGCGCCCGGCCGTCGAGGGGCTGATGAACGACAAGCTCGCCGAATGGTTCGAGGAAAACCCCCAGCCCGCGCGAATGATCGTTTCGAAAATCGTCGAGGCCGCCCTAGCCCGGGAGGCGGCGCGGAAAGCGCGCGAGATGACCCGCAAGAAGGTCTCGACCGACATCAACTTCCTGGCCGGCAAGCTCAAGGAATGCTCCGAGAAAGACCCGGAAAAGCGCGAGCTCTTCCTTGTGGAGGGCGACAGTGCCGGGGGCTCGGCGCAAACAGGACGCGACCGGCGGACGCAAGCGATCCTGCCGCTGAGGGGCAAGATTCTCAATGTGGAACGCGCCCGCTTCGACCGGATGCTGTCGAGCCAGGAGATCGGCAACCTCGTCATGGCACTCGGCACCGGCATCGGGCGCGACGAGTTCGATATCTCGAAGCTCAGGTACCACAAGGTCATCATCATGACCGACGCCGATGTCGATGGCGCCCATATCCGAACGCTTCTTCTGACGTTCTTTTTCAGGCAGATGCCCGAGCTCATCGAGGGCGGCTATCTCTACATCGCCCAACCGCCGCTTTTCAAAGTCGCGCGGGGGAAGTCGGAGGTGTACCTCAAAGACCAGCCGGCGCTCGACGACTACCTTGTGAACCAGGGGATCGAAGGGGCCGTGCTGAGGTTGGGGTCGGGCGAAGAGATCACCGGCCAGGACCTCGTGCGGGTTGTCGAGGAGGCCCGTGCGGTGCGCCGCACCTTACAGGCCTTTCCGACCCATTACCCCCACAAGGTGCTGGAACAGGCGGCCATTGCCGGCGCCTTCGTGGCCGGTGCGGCGGATGCCGACCTCCAGGGCGTGGCCACCGCGGTCGCCCAACGCCTCGACCTCATTGCCGAAGAATACGAACGGGGCTGGACGGGGCGGATCACTCAGGATCGCGGCATTCGCCTCGCCCGTGTGCTGCGTGGGGTCGAGGAAGTCCGCAGCCTCGATGGCGGCGTTCTGCGCTCGGCCGAAGCGCTACGACTCGGCGGGTATACGGGCGGCCTGCACGAGGTCTACCGGACCCGCGCCGATCTCATACGCCGCGACCGGGCGGTGCCGGTCTTCGGCCCCCTCGACCTTCTCGATACTATCCTCGAGGAGGGCGAGAAGGGCCTCAGCCTTCAGCGCTACAAGGGTTTGGGTGAGATGAATCCCGATCAGCTCTGGGAGACGACCCTCGACCCCGAAGCGCGAACGCTTTTGCAGGTCAAGGTCGAGGACCTCGCGGAAGCGGACGATCTTTTCACCAAGCTGATGGGCGATGTGGTCGAACCCCGGCGGGAGTTCATCCAGACCAACGCGCTTTCGGTGGCCAACCTCGATATCTGAAGATGGGCGCGCCCGACCGCAGATGCGACGTCCTGTTCGACAGGTTTGAGATCTGGCGCGACGAGATGGCCGCGCTCCGGGCCATCCTTCTGGAAAGCCCGCTTGACGAAGCGTTCAAGTGGCGCGCACCGGTCTATACTCATCAAGGTGGAAACGTCGCCATACTATGGGCTCTGAAGGAGCATTGCGCGGTCGGATTCTTCAAGGGCGTGCTGCTCGACGACCCCGCCTCGGTGTTGGTCGCACCGGGCCAGAATTCCCGCGCCGCGCGCAAGGCTGTCTTTCGTTCGACGGAGGAGATCGCGGCCGGCGAGAGCGCCCTGCGCGGGCTGATCGTATCTGCCATCGCCGTCGAAGAGGCGCGGCTCAACGTCGAATTTGCCAAGGATGATCTCGACACCCCTGCCGAACTGGCGGAGCGCCTTGCCGCCGATCCCGATCTGGCAATGGCGTTCGATGCCCCGACACCGGGACGGCGCCGGGGCTACATCCTCAATATCGCGAGCGCCAAGCGTCCGGCGACGCGCCTTACACGGGTCAAAAAGCACGCTCCGCGCATTCTCGCCGGGAAAGGCCTTCACGACCGATAGGGCGTGCCGGGCTCCGCTCGAAGCGAAAGGTTCCGGCCGAACGCTATCTCGCGCCAGAACCTACTCCGCCGCCAGTTCCTCGACCGCCGGCTGTTGCAGCAACATCTCCATCATGTCGTTGACCGCCGACAGCTCGGCGCCCGTGGCACGGTTTTGCTCCTTGAGATCGGCCAGGTAGTTCGTCGCCGAATGCAGGCGCCGCGCCAGGATCGTCGCGGCGTGGAGCGCGATCTCGGGGTCCGAACGGAGAAAGTCGGCCGGGTCCTCGATCCGATAGGCCCGGACCGGTGTCGCCGCCGTCACCGTCGCGGTATGAGGCACGTCGAGAAGTGCGCCCATTTCGCCGAAGATCGTCCCCGGGCTTCGGCTCCGGAACACCTCCACCATACCCTTGCGGACCTCGATCTCGCCCTGTTCGAGGACAAAAAGATGCCCTAGCCGCGAACCTTCGCGGATCAGATCCTCGCCTTCCTTGAATCTCTCCAGCCGCCGCCCGCGGCAGCCTTTCAAAATGCTTTCCATGTACAAACCCCGCTCGATTGACCTGACGCTCGCACCCGGTTGACCGAACGGCAACCCGGGTATTCGGCACCTGCCGAAATCGGCGAAACTCGGCTGGCACGGGGTGAACCGAGCCATCGGCTCTTGGCCTTGAGCGCAGGTTTGGCTCGCGCTCCAAAGCCACGGCGAAGAACGCCCAGGGCTTGATCCGGGGCCCCGATCCGCTGGAGCGCTCCGACGAACGAGGCCCCGGGTCGATCCCGGGACGGGAGTTTCTCTCTGATCGCGGCAATCAGGGCGATTGCCCGCTCAAGGCCCGAGGTCCCCACCCCGGGCAGCGCCTGGCCTCTCGCTTACTGCGTCTACCGGCGGCCGTTGCAGGCTGCCCGTTCCGCCTGGCGCTGGCGTTCGCGAAACCGGGCCTTCTGGGCCGGGGTCGTCGTGGCATGGCAGCGGTGGCAACTCACGCCTTCTTCGAATTCCGGGCGGGTCGTGTCGTCCAGGTCGAGGGGCCGCCGACAGCCGCGGCAAAGCCGGAGATTGCCGGGAGCGAGACCATGACCGACGGACACCCGCTCGTCGAAGACGAAGCACTGCCCTTCCCAGCGGCTTGCGGCCTGAGGCACCTCTTCGAGGTAGCTCAGAATTCCACCTTTGAGATGGTAGACTTCGCCAACACCCTCGGAGAGGAGGAAATTCGTCGCCTTCTCGCAGCGAATCCCGCCAGTGCAGAACATCGCGACCCGCTTGCCCTCGAAGCGCGCGCGATTGGCGGCCCACCAGGCCGGGAACTCGCCGAAACTCTCCGTTTGAGGGTCTATCGCACCTGCAAACGTGCCTGCCTCGACCTCATAGGCGTTGCGGGTGTCGATCGTGACGACATCGGGTGCGGCGATCAACGCGTTCCAATCGGAAGGCGCGACATAGCGGCCCACCGCCGCCGTCGGATCGACCCCCGGACGCCCCATGGTAACGATCTCGCGTTTCAGACGCACTTTCATCCGCCCGAACGGCAGGGTCGCGGCTTCCGCGTATTTCACATCAAGCTCTGCACAGCCCGGCAGGCTTTGGATATGGCGCAGTACGTCGTCGATGCCCTGCTCGGGCCCGGCAATCGTCCCGTTGATCCCCTCTTCGGCAAGGAGCAGCGTGCCTTTGACGCCGCTCCGGCAGGCGATCCTCGCCAGCGGGCCCCGTAGCGCCGCCGGATCGGCAAACGACGTGAACTTGTAGAGCGCGGCAATCCTGACCATGCCCCTGTCCTATCGCGCCAAAGGGCCTCGTCCAAGATCGACGTTGACCCTAGGCTTCGGCCGGCCTAGCCCCGAACGTGCGAAAGGGAGACGCCTATGCGACCTGCGAACGAAGCGCTCATCGTCATTGACGTCCAGAACGATTTCTGCCCGGGTGGCGCGCTTGCGGTGGCCGGCGGCGACGACATCGTCGCGCCGATCAACGCGCTTCTCGACGACTATCAGGTCCGCGTCTTCACCCAGGACTGGCACCCGGCCGATCACTTGTCCTTTGCCAGCGAACATCCCGGCGCGGAGCCCTATTCGATGACGGAGATGCCCTACGGCCCCCAGGTGCTCTGGCCGGACCATTGCGTGATCGGCTCGCAAGGGGCGGCCTTCCATCCCGGTCTTCGGACAGACGCCGCCGATCTCATCATCCGCAAGGGCTTCCGCCGCGGGATCGACAGCTATTCTGCCTTTTTCGAGAACGACCACGAGACCCCGACCGGTCTCGAAGGCTATTTGCGTACCCGTGGCGTGGACCGCCTGGTGATGGTCGGTCTGGCCACGGATTTCTGCGTCAACTATTCGGCCGTCGATGCCGCCAATCTCGGCTACAGGGTCAACGTCATCGAAAGCCTCACCCGCGCCATCGACCTCGATGGCTCGCTCGACGCTGCCCGGCGCGGGATGGCGGCAGCCGGGGTCACGCTCGACTGACGCCAAAAGGCACTGGACAAACGCCCCACACCCCGCAAATTCGAACGCGATTGCCTGTTCACATCTGGGGGATAAGAAATGACCCGACTGACCGCCTTCACCGCCCTAGTCCTGAGCCTCGCCGCAAGCGCCGCCCTTGCCGGCGGCCATTGTGCGGCCGGGAAAACCCTCACCGAGGGCAAGCTGACCATCGCGACCGGCAACCCGGCCTATTACCCTTGGGTGATGAACGACGCGCCGGAATCCGGCGAGGGCTTCGAAGCCGCCGTCGCCTATGCCGTGGCCGAAGAAATGGGCTTTGCCGCCGAAGACGTCGTCTGGGTCCGCGCGGGCTTCGACGAATCGATCCAGCCCGGGGCGAAGAACTTCGACTTCAATCTTCAGCAATACTCCATCACCGAAGACCGCGAGAAGATGGTCGACTTCTCCCTGCCTTATTACTCGGCCGCCATGGCGGTACTGACCCGGCAGGGCGTGGTCGATGCCGGTGCTGCGCCCACGGTTGCCTCGCTGTCGGGCCTGAAATGGGGGGCGGACGCCAACACCACCGCCGTGCCGATGCTGCAGGATCTCATCCAGCCTCAGAGCAACCCGCTTCTTTACAACGACAACACCGATGTCGTCGAAGCGATGAAGGCCAACCAGATCGACGCCGCCCTCTTCGATCTGCCGACGGCCCTCTTTCTTGCCGCGGTGACCCTCGAAGACGGCGTCGTCCTCGGCCAGTTTCCCGCCGACCGCAGCGAGAACCCAGATGAATTCGGCCTCCTGATGGAGGAGGGCTCGGCGCTCAAGGAATGCGTCGATGCCGCGATCTCGGCGCTCACCGAAAGCGGCGCGCTGGCCGAGATCGAGGCCGCCTGGCTGGCGGATGCCACGGGCGTGCCGGTCATCGAGTAGATGGCGCTGCTCGAAAACGGGGGGGCGGTTCCGGCCGGCCCCCTCACCAAGGCCGACCGCGACGCCTATGCGCGCCGCCTGCGGAACCGGAGCCTCGCCGTCGCTGGCGGCAGCACGGCGGCGGTGCTTATCGCCATCGTCGTTCTCGTCCCGCTGGCGCCAGGCTGGGAGGCGGTGCGGCGGAGCTTCTTCTCCGGCGAGGTCTTTGTGGAGACCTTCCCGACGCTTCTCAGAGCCTTCATGCTGGACGTGGCGATCTTCCTCTGGTGCGCTCCGGCCATCGCCGTGGTCGGCCTGGCCATCGCCCTCTGCCGCGACGTGCGCAACCCTGCGCTCTACCCTCTGCGGCTCTTCGGCGCGCTCTATACCGACATCTTCCGGGGCATCCCGGTGATCCTCGTTGTCTACCTCGTTGGCTTCGGCATCCCCGGCCTCGGCCTTCCCCGTCCCTGGAATTCGCCTTACATCTGGGGCTCTCTGGCACTCATCCTGACCTATTCGGCCTATGTCGCCGAGATCTTCCGCTCCGGCATTGAATCGGTCCACCAGAGCCAGCGAAACGCCGCCCTGTCCCTCGGCCTTTCGGACCGGGACACGATGCGCTACGTGGTTCTCCCCCAGGCGATCCGCCGGGTGGTGCCGGCGAACATGAACATGCTGATCGCGCTGCAAAAAGACGTCGCCCTCCTCTCCTTCATCGGCCCCGTGGAGATCTTCCGCCAGGCGGGCGTCTACAAATCGCTTCTGGCGAACTTTACGCCTTACGTGGTCGCGGCCTGCATCTTCCTGGCCATCACCATTCCCGCCACCCGCTACGCCGATTACCTCATGGCCAGACAAGCCCGCGAGCGGAGCTGATGGCAACGCTCGACCTCATCGGCGTCTCGAAGAGTTTCGGGGCGACACAGGTGTGCCGTGGCATCGACCTTTCGGTGAAAGACGGCGAGATGGTCTGTCTGATCGGAGCTTCCGGTTCGGGGAAATCAACTCTCCTGCGCTGCATCAACCTTCTCGAACCGATCGACGAGGGTCAGATCCTCCTCGACGGAGAAGACATCTCGCGGCCCGATCTCGACCCACAGGGCGTGCGCCGCCGGATCGGCATCGTATTCCAGTCCTTCAACCTCTTCCCCCACATGACGGCGGCGGAAAATGTGATGCTTGGCCCGCGCCGGGTCTACCGACGGTCCCGCGCCGACCTTCTGCCAGACATAACTGTCCTTTTCGAGCGCTTCGGCCTCGCCGACCGGATGTACCATTACCCCGACCAGCTCTCGGGCGGCCAGCAGCAGCGGGTGGCCATCGTCCGGGCGCTCGCGATGCGCCCCGAGATCATGCTTTTCGACGAAATCACCTCCGCCCTCGACCCCGAGCTTGTCGGCGAGGTCCTCGACGTCCTGCGCCAGCTCCGTGCCGAAGGGATGACGATGGTGCTGGCGACCCACGAGATGTCGTTTGCCCGCGAGGCCGCCGACCGGGTCGCCTTCCTCCACGACGGCCGCGTGCTCGAAGAGGGCCCGCCCGCGCAGCTCTTCGAGACTCCCCGCCACGAACGCACCCGGGCCTTCCTGTCCCGCCTCGCGCGGGCCTGAAGGCGCTTCTTTGTTCCAGAAATACTCCGGGGTCCGGGGCAGCGCCCCGGTCCGGCGCTTGCCAAGGGCGCGTCTGGGGGGCAACAAAGCCCCATGGTCGACATCGCCACCCGCGTCTGGAACCACAAATGGAAGATCGACCCGATCGTGCGGTCGCTCATCGATACCGATTTCTACAAGCTCCTGATGTGCCAGTCGGTGTTTCGCAACAAACCAGACACGCGCGTCACCTTCTCGCTCATCAATCGGACGACCTCGGTGCCGCTGGCGGAGCTCATCGACGAAGGCGAGTTGCGCGAACAGCTCGACCATATCCGGTCGCTGTCGCTCCGGCGCGGGGAATCGACATGGCTACGCGGCAACACCTTTTACGGCAAACGCCAGATGTTCCGCCCCGACTTCATGGAGTGGTTCGAGAACCTCCGCCTGCCACCCTACCACCTCGAACGGGTCGGCGACCAGTACGAGCTGACCTTCGAAGGTCTGTGGCCCGAGGTGATGCTCTGGGAAATCCCCGCCCTTGCGGTACTGATGGAGCTCCGCGGTCGGGCGGTACTCGAAACCCTCGGCCGGTTCGAGCTTCAGGTCCTCTATGCCAGGGCGATGACCAAGCTGTGGGAAAAGATCGACCGGCTCCGCGCCCTGCCCGACCTCCGCATCGCCGATTTCGGCACCCGCCGGCGCCATTCCTTCCTCTGGCAGGACTGGGCGGTCCAGGCGATGCAGGAAGGTCTCGGCGAGGCCTTTGTGGGCACATCGAACTGCCTCATTGCGCTCCGCCGCGAGCTTGAGGCCATCGGCACCAATGCCCATGAACTGCCGATGGTCTATGCCGCGTTGTCGGACGGCGACGACGCCCTCGCCGCCGCCCCCTACGACGTGCTCGCCGACTGGCACGAAGAACACGAGGGTAATCTGAGGATCATTCTGCCGGACACCTACGGCACCGAGGGCTTCCTCGAAAACGCGCCCGACTGGCTGGCGGGCTGGACCGGCATCCGCATCGATTCCGGCGATCCGGTGGAAGGCGCGGAAATCGCGATCCGCTGGTGGAAGGCACGGGGTGAGGATCCGACTGAGAAACTCATCATCTTCTCCGACGGGCTCGACGTCGACAAGATCGAGGACCTTCATCGCCGGTTCGAGGGCCGGACGCGGATTTCTTTCGGTTGGGGCACGCTTCTGACGAATGACTTCCGCGGCCTTGTTCCAGGCGAGGGGTTGGCCCCGTTCTCGCTCGTTTGCAAGGCGGTGGCCGCGAACGGGCGGCCCACCGTCAAGCTCTCTGACAACCCCGCGAAAGCGATGGGGCCAAAGGACGAAATCGCCCGCTACAAGCGGGTGTTCGGGGTCGGCGCGCAGAGGGAATTGGAGGTCATCGTCTGACCGGCCGCTTCAGACCCGGGCGCGCAACTCGGCCTCGGCCTGCCGCAGGGCCTTGCGGAACCGCGGCCCCCTGCGCCGGGAAAGCACGGCCCGGCACAGCCGCCGGACGAGATCGGGGCGCCCGCGCCTCTGTACGACTTCGAGAAGCGCCCGTTCGTATCGTTCGCTATCGCGGCGTCTGCGCAGGTAACGATAGAAGGCGACCCGGGTCATCCGCCCGTCCACGCAATCGGTCACGACGGGCTTCAGAATTCCCATGTTGAGCCAGAGCGAGGCAATCCGGTGGCCCATTCGCCGGCAATAATACCGCTCGACGGACGGCGCCTGAAAGAGCGCCGCATGCATCGCGTCGAGCGGGGCTGAGGGGTCATAGAAGAGATAGGCTCGGTTGGCGGCGGCCGCGCCGTCGGGGGCGTATCCGTACCGGCTTGCGGCAGAGAAATCCCGCCGCCAGACCCGCCGGTAGCGGGTCTCCCACGGCGCCACCTCCCGCGACAGGGTCGCTTGCGGGCTGATTGCGATCACCGTCGCACCGGGGGCAGCGCGGGCAAAGGTCGCCGCGGCATAGGCCCCCATCGATGCACCGTAGAAGACCACCCGGTCGAAGCGGCCAAAAAAACCGCCGTCGCGCAATTCGTCGAAGAAGTCGAAGACCGCCTCGTCGCGGTACCAGGTCCAGCCATGGGCCATCAGCCCCAGGAGCGACCACCCCTGCCCGGTTACGAAGGAGTATCCCCAGGGCAGCCGGTCCTCAGTGTGGTCGGTCACATGGTCGAGGTTTTCGAAGGTCACGAGCAGGGTGGCGCCGCCCTCTACGAAGAGCGCCGAATGCTCCTCGCCAAGCGCCCGGTGAAAGCCCTTCTCGGCACCAAGCCTCTCGTGAACCGCCCGGGTCTCGGCCCGGCTCACGCCCTCTCCTCCACCGGCTTGGCCTTCGGCGGGATCGGTGCCTCCTCCACGCGGATGCCGTGGATCTTGATCTGCCGGTCGAGCCAACTTCCGCGTCGCGGCCGGTTACCTTCCTTTTCCTCCAGGCGCGGCTTCATCCGCCGGGCCCAGAGGTGCACAGCGCGGGTCTCAGGCGTCAGCCGCTCCTCGATGTTGAACCGGCGCATGATCATGTGATTGCGGTCTTTGAAGGGGATGGGGTAGAACACCGTTTCCGGCAAGGCACGGTCGATCTCTCCGGTTTCCCGTAGAAACCAGGTGACAGACGCGGGGCCGGTAAACCCCCATTTCTGCTCGGTAATATGGACCGGCTGCCCGGCGTCGCGTTCCGCTTCAAGCTCCCGGCGCTGCCAGGGCCTGAGCCATGGCGCGATGGCATGAGGATCCTCGAAGAACCCGGTCAGCCCGGACAAAGCGGGGGAGTTGCGGGGCAGCCCCAAGACGGCGTTGCAAACGAGCCCCGGCTTTTCCCAGCCGAAGATATGCCCGGTCCCGAAATCGAAGGGCTTAAGGCAGATCAGGTCCGTATCGACCCAGATTTTGTCGGTTTTTGCCAGAAGCCGCAGACGCCACATGTCGGCATGGATCGCTGGGCTCCCCGTCCGCGCGTGCCTCAGGATCGGGTCTCCGGTGTAGATTTCCGCCGCGTCCCCCGGCCGAACACCCTCCGGCAGGTTTGGGATCGGCTCGTAGCTGTAAAGCGTCACGGCGTGGCCGGCCCGTGCGAACGAGACAAGGCAGAGCTGTTCGAACCACGACAGCCTGCCGCCGATCCAGAGACTTGCAACCTCGGGAAGTTCTGCCATGCGCCCCGCTCGGGTCCTGCCGCCCTTTCCGCACAGGATGCCAAGTCCGCGCCGCCCCGGCAAGCCGGCGCCGATCCAATCGTGCGCCGGTCTGCCGATCGCGCCCAATGCCGGGGTTCTGCTGTTGCGTGGTGGGGGCGGGAGGATTGACCTAGACCTGCTCCCCTGTGGGTCCGCGTTTATAGGTTAGCTCTGTTCAGGGTTGATGTGCTACCCAACGCGCCCTCGGCCGTTGTCAGAGTTTCCGCCCTTCGATCAGGTGCACGGGCTGGTGTCGTGCGCTGATTTCATCAGCTCCGCC
>JASJAR010000027.1 GCA_030066905.1 Paracoccaceae bacterium
TTGTAGAACCACCGCCAGGGGTAGGGGAGACGCAGGAACGCGGGGTTGATCACATCGCCGGTCCGGTCGGAGCGAAAGAGCCGGTGAAGGAGGAGAAACTCGAGCCCTTCTTCGGCCATCGCGCGCAACTCGTCGGCGCGGTAAGCGTAGCCGGCGTCGAGGTAGCTTGCGATCCCCTCGATCACCGAGGCGGTCGAATGCACCGAGGAATGCCGGGCGCCGGAGCGGTTCTTGCGGCAATTGAACCCCCCGTCGCCCATCTGCTGGCAGGCGATGAAGTCGACGATGCGGCGAAGCTCCGCCTCGGGGGCGCCGAAGTAGCTGGCATAATTCAGCACCATGCCGTTGACGCAGACATCCGAGGCCGCAATGGGTCGGCCCGGGCCGACGCCGCCGTCGGGGCGGCGTTCCTCGGCGAGGATGCGAGCCACTTCGGCTTGGGCAATCGGGTGGTCCGGGGCAAGCTCAAGCAGGCGAAGATCGAGCAGCGTGTAATGGCTCGATGTCCATTTCGGCTGGTAGAAGCGCTCTCCCCAGCCGCTTGGGAGATGGGCGTCGAGCATCGCGCGGCCCCAGCCCTCGGTGGCGATGCGGGCCTGAAGCGCGGGGCGGGCATCGTCGAGGAGGTCGCGCCGCGCCTGATAGGCGACCGCGACGTCGCCCGAGGTCAGCCAATTGATCAGGGCGGGGTCGGGGTCACTCCACCGTGACGGACTTGGCAAGGTTGCGGGGCTGGTCGACATCGGTGCCTTTCGCAACCGCGGTGTGATAGGCCAGAAGCTGTGCCGGAACAGCATAGAGGATGGGTGCCAAGAAGGGCGAGACCGTCGGCATCTCGATGACATGCCAGACACCGTCCCCGGCCTCACCGCGCCCTTCCGCGTCGGTGACGAGCACAATCCGCCCGCCGCGTGCCTGAACCTCGGACATGTTGGAGATCGTCTTTTCGAACAGCCCGTCTTTCGGTGCCATCACGATCACCGGCACATGGGCGTCGATCAGCGCGATGGGCCCGTGCTTGAGCTCGCCCGACGCATAGCCTTCGGCGTGGATGTAGCTGATTTCCTTCAGCTTCAGCGCGCCTTCAAGCGCCAGCGGGTAGAGCGCGCCGCGGCCCAGAAACAGGACGTCCTGCGCCTCGGAGAGCTCGGCGGAGATCGCCGCGATATGGGGCTCGCGGGCGAGCGCCTGGGCCAGAAGCGCCGGCATCTGGCGGACGTCGGCCAGCCGGTCGGCAAGGGCATCGGCCCCGATCTCGCCCCGGTCGGCGGCCGCCTTCAGCGCGAGGGTCGCCAGTACCGCAAGCTGGCAGGTGAAGGCCTTCGTCGAGGCCACCCCGATCTCGGCGCCGGCGAGGATCGGCAGGGCGACCTCGCTTTCGCGGGCAATGGTCGATTCGGCGACGTTGACGACCGACAGGATGCGCGCCTTGTCCGCTACGTAGCGCAGGGCGGCGAGGGTGTCGGCGGTCTCTCCCGACTGGCTGACGAAGATCGCCAGCGTGCGGGGCCCGATGGGGGGCTCGCGGTAGCGGAATTCGCTGGCGATATCGACCTCGACGGGAATTCGCGCCAGCCCCTCGAACCAGTACTTCGCCACCGCGCAGGCGTAGGAGGCGGTACCGCAGGCAACCATAACGATCCGGTCGATTTCGCTGAAATCCGGAACTTCGGCGGGCAGGTTGAGGCTGTCGCCGGACACATAGTGGCCGATCGCCTCGGACAGCACTGTCGGCTGCTCGGCGATCTCCTTGGCCATGAAGTGCTTGTGCCCGGCCTTGTCGACCCGGGTGGTATCGATGTGGACGGTTTTCACCGGGCGATTCGCAAGTCGCCCCTCGGCATCCATGATCTCGACGCCGGCCCGCGTGATTACCGCCCAGTCGCCCTCGTCGAGATAGGTGATCCGGTCGGTGAGCGGGGCGAGCGCGATGGCGTCCGAGCCGAGATACATCTCCCCCTCGCCGTAGCCGACAGCCAGGGGCGAGCCCTTGCGGGCGGCGATGATGAGGTCGTTCTCGCCGTCGAACAGAAACGCCAGCGCGAAGGCCCCGTCGAGCCGGGCGATGGTCTGCTCGGCGGCATCGCGGGGGGAGAGGCCCTGGTCGAGGAAGGACTGCGCCAGCATCGCGACGGTTTCGGTGTCGGTCTCGCTTTCGGGCGCGTAACCCTTGGCCAGAAGGTCCTCGCGGAGCGCTTTGTAGTTTTCGATGATCCCGTTATGGACCACAGCGACCCGGCCCGCCCGGTGCGGGTGCGCATTCGTCGTCGTCGGTGCGCCATGGGTGGCCCAACGGGTGTGCCCGATCCCCGCCTTGCCGGGGAGCGGGTCGTGGACGAGAAGGTCGGAGAGGTTGACGAGCTTGCCGACCGCGCGGCGCCGGTCGAGCTTGCCGTTCGACACCGTCGCGATGCCTGCACTGTCGTAGCCCCGGTACTCGAGCCGCTTCAGCGCCTCGACGAGGACCGGCGCCGCCTCGTGATCGGAAAGAATGCCGACGATCCCGCACATACAGCTATTTCCCTTTCCCGGCCCGGGCGCGCAGCATGTCCATCAGCCGCCGTCCATAGCCCTGTTTGTTGATCTGCTCGCCGCGCGCGATGGCAAGGTCGCCGTCGGGCACGTCGCGGACGACGACGGAGCCCGAGGCGGTGACGGCCTCCGCGCCGACGGTCACCGGCGCCACCAGCATCGTGTTCGAGCCGATGAACGCCGCTTCGCCGATTGCGGTACGGTGTTTGGAGACCCCGTCGTAATTGCAGGTGATGGTCCCGGCGCCGATGTTCGCGCGGGCGCCGACCGTCGCATCGCCGATATAGCTCAGATGGGGCAGCTTCGCGCCTTCGCCGATCTCGGCGTTCTTGACTTCGACGAAATTGCCCACCCGCGCCCCTTCGGAAACGCGGGTGCCCGGCCGGAGCCGCGCATAGGGGCCGACGACGGCCCCGGCCGACACATGGGCGCCTTCGAGATGGGAAAACGCGCGGATGCGGGCGCCCGGCTCGACCGTCACACCGGGGGCGAAGACGACGTTCGGTTCGACGACGCAATCGCGGCCGATCTCTGTGTCATGGGAAAAGTGGACGGTTTCGGGCGCGTCGAGCGTCACCCCGTTTTCCATCGCCGCCGCACGGGCCCGGGCCTGGAACACCGCTTCGGCCGCCGCGAGGTCGGCGCGCGAGTTGACGCCAAGGGTTTCCTCCTCGGCGCAGGTGACGACCGCGGCGGTGAGCCCCCGGTCGCGGCCGATCTCGACGATGTCGGTGAGGTAATACTCCCCCGCGGCATTGTCGTTGCCGAGGGCCGCGACAAGCTCAAAAAGCCTCTCCGTCGCGGCCATTACGACGCCGGAATTGCACAGCGTCAGTGCGCGCTCTTCCAGCGTTGCATCGTTGAACTCGACGATCCGCAGAAGGGTGTCGCCGTCGGTCACGAGCCGGCCGTAGCGCCCCGGATCGGCTGCATGAAAGCCCAGCACCACGATGTCTGCCCCCGCGCCGCGCCGCTCGGCCATAGCCGCGAGCGTTTCGGGGCGGATGAACGGGGTGTCGCCGTAAAGGACGACCGTATCGCCGCCGGCCCCTTCGAGCGCCGCCCGGGCCTGGGCGACCGCATGGCCGGTACCGAGCCGGTCGGCCTGATGCGCGGTGACGATCTCGGGATCGACAGCCCTCGCCGCAGCGGCCACGTCCTCGGCCCCGTTGCCGACGACGACCACCTTCCGCCCGACATCGAGCCCCTCGGCGGAGGCCAGCGCATGCGCAAAGAGCGCGCGGCCCGCCACCGCGTGCAGGACCTTCGGCCGGTCGGACTTCATCCGCTTTCCCTGGCCAGCGGCCAAAAGCACGAGCTGGGTCGCCATGCGCTGCTCTTTTCTTGCGTTGGGCCTCGTTTTACGCCAAGCCCGGCGTCGCACAAGCCCCTGCCGATCACGGGGTCTGACAGGGTGTTACAGCTCCATGGCAATCAAGACGGTGGTCTTCGACCTCGACGGAACGCTTGCGGATACCAGCCGCGACCTGATCGCGGCAGCGAACCGGTGTTTCGAGGAACTGGGGTTCGGTGCCGCACTCGATCCCGTCGCCGATGCAGCGACTGCGTTCCGGGGCGGGCGGGCGATGCTCACGCTTGGCTTTTCGCGGGTCGACCGAGCCGCCGGCGAGGCGGAGATAGACCGGGAATACCCAAGGTTCCTAGGGGCTTACCGGGAGGTCATCGACCGTGAGACCAAGCTCTATCCCGGGGCGTCCCGGGCCGTCACGGCCCTGCGCCATGCCGGGTTTCGCACGTCGATCTGCACAAACAAGCCCGAGGGCCTTGCGGAGCTTTTGATGCAGAGGCTGGGGTTCCGCGAGGCGTTCGACGCCCTTGTGGGGGCCGACACGCTGCCGGTCCGCAAACCCGACCCGGCTCCTTACGTCGCCGCCGTTGAGCGGGCCGGCGGGCGCGTCGAACAATCGGTCCTGATCGGGGACACCGTCACCGACCGGGACACGGCGCGGGCCGCCGGCGTGCCGGTGGTGCTTGTCGCCTTCGGCCCAGGCGGGGCCGATGCCGCCGAGCTCGCCCCGGACGCGCTCATCGGCCATTTCGACGAGCTTTCCGAAGTCGTCGCCGATCTCCTCGGTTGACCGCACCGTCCCGCCGTTCCACGTTCGGGCCCGTGCGCGAGGTATTCGAGAAATCCTTCACCCAGCAGGCGCCGATCCCCGAGGCCGGGATCGCGCGTGCGGTCGAGGTGATGCGCTCGGGCAAGCTCCATCGCTACAACACGGCACCCGGCGAAACCTCCGAGACCCAGCGCCTCGAGGCCGAGTTCGCGGCGGCGACGCATGCACGCTTCGCGCTTGCCGTAGCGTCCGGCGGGTATGCGATGCGGCTCGCCCTGCGGGCGCACGGTATCGGCCCGGGCGACCGGGTACTCTCCAACGCCTTCACGCTGGCCCCGGTGCCGGGGGCCATTGCGAGCCTCGGTGCCGAACCGGTCTTCGTCGGAACGACCGAAGACCTCACCATCGATCTCGACGATCTTAAGGCCAAGGCCGGGCGGGCCGAGGTGCTCCTTCTGTCCCACATGCGCGGGCATATCGCGGATATGGACCGGGTCATGGCCATCGCCCGCGACGCCGGGCTGACGGTGATCGAGGATTGCGCCCATACCATGGGCGCCTATTGGGGCGACGTGCCCTCGGGCCGGCATGGGCTCATCGGCTGCTATTCGACCCAGACCTACAAGCACGCCAACTCCGGCGAGGGCGGCTTCGTGGTGACCGACGATGCCGATCTCGCGGCGAAGATGGTGCTGATGTCGGGGTCCTATATGTTCTACGACCGGCATGGCGCGGCACCTGACGCCGAGGCGTTCGAGGCCCTTGCCGGAGAGATGCCGAACCTGTCGGGTCGGATGGACAATCTCCGCGCGGCCATCCTGCGCCCGCAGATCGCCGCCCTGCCGGAGAACGCCGCGGCCTGGAACGCGCTCTACCGCACGGTCGAGGCGGGCTTGCGGGGAACGCCGGGACTGAGGATCATCGAACGCCCCGCGCCAGAACGCTTCGTCGGCTCGTCGATCCAGTTCCTGCTGCTCGACTGGCCCGATGCCGCCATCGAGGCCGTGCTCGCCGGGACAAGGGCCCGCGGGGTGGAGCTGAAATGGTTCGGCGCGCCGAGGCCCCAGGGCTTCACGAGCATTTACCGGCACTGGAGCTATGCGCGCCCCGACCCGATGCCGGCCTCCGACCGGGTGCTCCGCGCGATCCTCGACATGCGCCTGCCGCTGACATTTTCCGCCGACGATTGTCGCCTGATCGCGCGGATCGTTGCCGATGAAGTCGCCCGCGCAGCGCCCCATCTCGCCGCCGAATAGGCCGGCTGCTAGCCGATAACCTGCCAGGGTCCGCGAGCGGCTATTCCATAGCTCGCCGGGCCGCGCCACGCCGGGGGGCAGGGAATTGGCCGGGAGTGTCTCCGATGTTCAGAATTCTTGGGTTGATCGCGGCAGTGGTGTTCATCGCAACGGGTTTTGCCGAAGGTGCAGAGATTGCGCCGGCATGCCATGAGAGGGCATGTCCCGTCCGCTGATTCTGGGTCTCATCCTGCTTCTCTTCATCGCCACGGGCCTCGGCCTCCTGCTCGGATTGCGGGTGGCGGGGCTCGACGAGAGCGCCGTCATCGAGCGTGCTGCGCGGGCCTATGTCGCCGGTGGCGGGAGGCTCGAGGACTGCGTGGCCCGGCCGGGCTCCGGGCCCGTCTGGATCGTGGTGACCTGCGGGCGCGGGGAGGGCGCTTTTGTGCGCGCCTTCGACCGTCGCGGCTTTGTCGTAGACACCGCGCCGGTCCCGGGCATCTGATGACGCGACGGTCGGGGGCGTTTGGTCGGGGCCCGGTGCGGGGAAGGGCGCGGGACTTCGAGGTCCCGTGGCAAGCCCCGGTGGGGTTTCGCCCTCGCCCCGATGCGGATGAGGCGTGCTACCCGTCGGCTGCTCCGGCTGGTCGGTGTGGGCATTGAGTGGACGTTGGGGTCAGCGCTCCCGGAGTCCGTAGCGAAACGCGCCCCGGACTTGATCCGGGGCCCCGATCCACCGGAGTGCCAAGCCTATCGAGGTCCCGGGTCAAGCCCGGGACGCGGGTTAGCTGGGGTCGTGGAGGACAATCGAACGTCCACTCAAGGCCAATAACACCCCACGCCCCGGACTTGATCCGGGGCCCCGATCCACTGGAGTACCAAGCCTCTCGAGGTCCCGGGTCAAGCCCGGGACGGGAAGGCTTTGGATCGGGGGCCCGGTTCAAGCCCGGAACGGCGGTGTCTTGAGGTCGGGGCGGACAAAGGGATGTCGTCTCAAGCCCAAAAAGGGCCATGCCCGGTTCAATCCGTCACCGGCAAGGACTAAATGGAAACCAGCGTCACCGCCCGGGGTGTCCCCGGAGGAGGGCCCCATGACCGCACTGCCCAGAGCGTTTCTGGTCGCCGGACTGGCGGCCGGGCTCGTCGCCTCTCCGGCAACGGCAAGCGACCCGACGGTCCTGGCCGCCCGCTACGGGCCCGCGCTGGAGCGGTGCTACGCAGAGGGCGGGGTGCTGGCGGCCTGCAAGGGGCGGTTGTCTGACCCTTGCATGGAGACCGAGGTCGGCGGCTACAGCACGACCGGGATGGTCTTCTGCATGCAGGCCGAGACCCTGGTCTGGGACGCGCATCTGAACGCAGAGTATCGCCTCAGTATGGACTGGGCCGGGGCCATGGATGCGGCCGACAGCCTGTTTCCGGGCTTTGCCAGGCGCGCCGAGGCGCTGCGCTCGGCACAACGGGCGTGGATCGCGTTCCGCGATGCCCAGTGCCGTCTGGATTACGCCGTCTGGGGCGGCGGGTCGATGCGCATGATCGCCGGGGCGGCCTGCGAGATGGAGATGACCGCCGACCGCGCGATCGCCCTGCGGGCGCTGCGGGAAGGCTTCGAATGACCGGGCTGCCCGACGCTTCCCTCGCCGCCCTCCTCGCCGAGCAGGATGCCTACCGCGCCGCGCCGCCGCCTGCGCTGCCCCGGCTGATGCGGGGGTTTGCCCGACCGGTGTCTCTCCTGACCCACCGCCTGATCCCGCCCGAGGCCGTCGAGGCCGCGCTGATCGGGGCGGACTGGGCGGCCTCAGCGACGATCCGCACTGCCGCGATCTCCCACGATTTCGCCGATCTCGCGGCCTGCGAGGCCGCCGCTCTCGAAGTGCGGCGCTGGGCGATTGGCTATGCGGCCACCGGCGGCGGTGCGGCGGGGGCGTTCGGGGCGTTCGGGCTCGCCATCGACATCCCCACGACGATCACCCTGGCACTGCGCACCGCGCGGCTGACCGGGCTCTCCTACGGCTTCGGCGGCGGCGAAACCGCCGAACGCATCTTCATCCTCGACGTTCTGCAACTTGCCGGCGCAAATTCGGCCGAAGAGAAGGCCGACATCCTCGCCCGTCTCGCCCGCGACCGCGAAGACCTGTCGCCGGAGACCTGGACCAACATCGTGCGCCTCACCGGTCAGGCGGCGGGCACCCATGCGGCGATGCGCCGTGTCGCGGCCACGCTCGGTGTCAACCTTTCGGCCAGAAAGCTCGGCCAGCTCGCCCCCGTCATCGGGGCGGCGGTCGGCGCCGGGGTCGGGGCGTCGTTCCAGAACGACGTCGCCCTTGCGGCCCGCCATGCCTACCGGGAAAGATGGCTTCAGGTGAACGAAGGGTTGATCGACGGGCGGGCAGGAGCATGACACTCGATGAGGCCAGGGCCCGCTACCCCGGGGCGGAGACCTTCGGGTTCGGCGACAGCGCGGAGTTGTCCGCCTCGCTTGTCGACCTTGTCCGGCGCGGTCGAAAGACCGCCACATGCGGCGCGCTCCGGGATTTTGCCTCCGACGGCGAGGCGTTGCCCGAAATCGGCCGCCGCGACATCGCGCTTAACTGGGACGGCACGCCGGCGCTCGCCATCGAGACCGTGTCGATTGAGATTTGCCGGTTCTCGGAGGTCACCGAGGCTTTCGCGCTCGCCGAAGGCGAGAACGACAGCCTTGCCGGCTGGCAGGCCGACCACAAAGCCTATTTCGCGCGCAACGGCGGCTGGGCGCCTGACATGAAGGTGGTCTGCGAAACCTTCCGGCTGGTCGAGGATTTTGCCGCAGACGGCGCCGTTGACCCCGCCGAACCCCTCTCGTAGACAAGCTGCAAAGGCGTTCAACAAGCCAAACGGAGCCCAGCGTGGACGATCTCCTTCGGGAATACCTGCCGATTCTCATCTTCCTCGGAGTCTCCGTCGGCCTCGCGCTGATCCTCGTCCTTGCTGCGGTGGTGCTGGCGATCTCGAACCCCGACCCCGAAAAGGTCTCGGCCTACGAATGCGGCTTCAACGCATTCGACGATGCGCGGATGAAGTTCGACGTCCGCTTTTACCTCGTCTCGATCCTCTTCATCATCTTCGACCTCGAAATCGCGTTCCTGTTCCCCTGGGCGACGGCTTTCCCGACGCTGTCGGACACCGCGTTCTGGTCGATGATGGTGTTCCTTCTCGTGCTCACGATCGGCTTTGCCTACGAGTGGAAGAAGGGCGCGATGACCTGGGAGTGAGAAGTGGTCCAGCTCTGCTGGCGCAAGATCCAGTGGAGCTTGCGAACTTCGAACGGGCGGAGCCCTTCGGTCCGGCGCCGACCGTCTCCTGAGGCGTCGATCCTCGGCCCAATTTGAACACAATCGCTCTCTAGCCTGCTCCGCGACACGTTCCCGGCAGGTGCGACCTATGGCAGATGTGCTTTTCTACCGGCTGTTGAGGCTGCGCCGGCTGATCGTCGTCGCCCTTGCGGTCCCGCTTGCGACGCTCTGGGCGATGGGGGCGCTCGACGACCCGCTCCTCTTCGCGCTCGCCGTCACGATCCCGTTGGCCCATGCCCTTGCCTATCCCAATGCCTGGGTGGAATCGCTGACCGTCTCGATCGTCCTTGCCCCCTGCCTGGCGTTGGCGAGCATGATCGACCCGGGCCTCAGTGCCGGGAGCATCGCCATCCGCTGGACCTCGCTCGCGATCCTCTGGACGATCGGCTATTTCATGCTGCTCTCGCCGCTGTCGGTCGCCGTCAACGCGGGGCCCACGGTCGGTGTCGGTGGACGGTCGCGGGTGCGCTCGGCGGCCGATGCCGCGACCTTGCGCCGTTCGATCACGATCTACCCCGGCCGGACCGACGGGCGCACGACTTGCGGCGAGGCCGATGGCGACGGGGTGTTCGAGGTCCTGACCGTCCATACCATTCCCGGTATCAGTTTCGAGATGGCCGAGGACCAGTTCGACCCGACCGAGGCCGAAGCCTTCAATACGGCCGAGGAACGCCGGCGCAAGGAGGCCGGGCTGACCGACGACGACACCATCGAGGTCCGCTACAAGGCCGTCGTGCAATCCTCGGGGGCCGACCATCACGAGGTCTTCACCTTCGAGGACCCGGCGGGCGAGGTCGGCGTCACCCGTTACGATTTCGAGCCCGACGGTGACGGCACCCTCGTCACCATCGAGGAGCGCGGCGCGAAACTCCCCGTCGGGGCGGCCCTTGGCTTCTGGCTTCAGGATTTCCTGACCGACCACCTCGTCGACGAGGTCGACCGGGCAGAGGGCCGAGCCCCGCGTGCCAACCACGCCTTCCCCCAGCGCCAGATGGTTGTCGACATTGCCAATCTCATCGTGCCGATGATGGCCGAGACGACGCCAAAGAACCGCACCTGAGGCGGGCTTTTGCCGCGTTGAACTCGCCCGACCCTTGGTCTACCTCTTCACCTTGAGCGGACGACCTTCGGTCGCCGACAGATCGGGAGCCGCACCCTTATGGCCATTGCCACCTCAGCCAATACTGCCGGCGTCGATAAGGACGTCTCAACCCGCGCCCTCAATGCCGAGTTGCAGGACAAGGGGTTTCTGACCACGACGACCGACGACATCATCAACTGGGCGCGCACGGGTAGCCTCCATTGGATGACCTTCGGGCTCGCCTGCTGTGCGGTGGAGATGATGCACACGTCGATGCCGCGCTACGATGCCGAGCGCTTTGGCATCGCACCGCGCGCCTCGCCGCGCCAGTCGGACGTGATGATCGTCGCCGGCACGCTGACGAACAAGATGGCGCCCGCCCTGCGCAAGGTCTACGACCAGATGGCCGAGCCGCGCTACGTGATCTCGATGGGCTCCTGCGCCAATGGCGGCGGTTACTACCACTACAGCTATTCGGTGGTGCGCGGCTGCGACCGGATCGTACCGGTGGACATTTACGTCCCCGGCTGCCCGCCGACGGCGGAGGCGCTGCTTTACGGCATCCTCCAGCTTCAGCGGAAAATCCGGCGGACGGGGACAATCGTGCGATGAGCAGCGAGGCTCTCAACGAGTTGGGAAAGCACATCGAGGCCAAACGCCCCGATTGCGTGCTGTCCTGGGCTGTGGCCAATGAGGAACTGACGCTTGAGGTCTCGCCCTCGTCGCTGGTCAGCTTCGTCGAGTTCCTCCGCGACGACCGGAACTGCCGGTTCTCCACGCTGATCGATATCACCGGCGTCGACTACCCCGAGCGCGACGTGCGGTTCGACGTCGTCTATCACTTCCTGAGCATGTACGAGAACCAGCGCATTCGCCTCAAGGTCGGGGTGCGGGAAGACCAGATGCTGCCCTCGATCACACCCGTCCACCCCTCGGCGAACTGGTTCGAGCGCGAGGTGTTCGACATGTTCGGCCTGCTCTTCAAAGGCCATGGGGACCTTAGGCGCCTGCTCACCGATTACGGCTTCCGCGGTCATCCCTTGCGGAAGGATTTCCCGACAACCGGCTACACCGAGGTGCGCTACGACGAGGCCGAAAAGCGCGTGGTCTACGAGCCGGTGAGCCTCGTGCAGGAATACCGGCAGTTCGATTTCATGAGCCCCTGGGAAGGGGCCGACTACATCCTGCCCGGGGACGAAAAGGGCGAGGCGTGACGAAGGCGGCCGTGGCCGGTCCTGCCCGAGACGCCCCGCAGACGCTCTTCATCGGCATCGGCGCCCAGAAATCCGGCACCACCTGGCTCGCCGATTATCTGTCGCGGCACCCTGGCGTGCATATGACCGCGCGGAAGGAACTCCATTACTGGAACGCGGTTTATCCTCCCCACCGGCGGTTCACGAAGACGCTCCAGCGCCGCGACGCGTGGCGGCTGGCTGCCACGGGGCCCCTGCTCTGGGCGCTCGAGCGGTGCGGGGTGGAGGCGGCGGGCGACGAGAGGCGCCGCCGGCGGGCCTATGCGGGGATGCTGCGCCCGACCGAGCCGCTCCATGCAGCCTATGTCGAGGCGATCCTCGCCGGCCACCGGGGCGAGCCGGTCGCGGGGGAGATCACCCCGGCCTATGCGATGCAGAGCGCGGAGGTCTTTGCCGAGATGGCGCGGATCGCCCCGGATGTGCGTTTCATCTACATAATGCGCGATCCAGCCGCACGCCTCGTCTCCGGTTTGCGGCACAATCTCCGCCTCCGGCTCGGCCGCGCCGCCGTCACCGCCGAGCGCGTCGAGGCCGAGATTGCCCTGGTGCTTGCGGCGCCCGACCACCCGCAGATCGGCCGATCCCGCTACGACCGTACCATCGGGCGGCTCGAACGCAGCGTTTCTCCGGGCAAGGTCCATTACGCCTTTTACGAGGAGTTGTTCTCGCAGACCGAAATCGGGCGGCTCTGTGCCTTCCTCGGAGTAGACCCCGTCCATGCCGACACCGACCGCCGGGTCCATACCGGCCGCGACCGCGCGGGTGCGATTTCGGCCCAGACCGAGGCCCGGTTGCGGGCGGAGTTCGCCGGCGTGTACGACTTCATCGAAACCCGGTTCGGACGGTTGCCCGAGCGCTGGACGCCGCCGGCGGCCGCTCGACCGGCGCCAACAGAGGAGCACGCAACATGACGAGCATCATCCTTTGGTATGTCATCGCCGCGGCCGTGCTCGTCGTGCCCTTCTGGAAGATCCTTCCGCGCTACGGCATCTCCAAGTACTTCTCGCTGATGATCGCCATCGTGCCGGCCGTGGCCGTCGTTTTGTTGTGGATCATCGCATTTAAGGACGACATCGAAGGCATTTGAGATGACCGAGGCGAGGGTGATGTTCTGCGTGGGCGCCACCAAGGCCGGAACGGGCTGGCTCTACGAATACCTTTCGGCCCATCCCGACTGCCATTTTCGGTCGATCAAGGAACTCCATTACTTCGACGCTTTGGAGAACGGCAAGCTCGACCGGGAGATCGCCAAGCACGAAAACCGCCACGCCGTGCTGTCGCGCAAGGTCGCCGCGGCCGGCGGCGAGCATCTGGTGGACGACATCGCCCGGCTCCGCGACCGGACCGAATGGCTGAACGTTTTGCGCCACGGCGCCGAGGTCGGCGCCTATCTGGGCTATCTGCGGGGCGGGCGCACGGCTGAGCTGGTGATCGGCGAGATGACCCCGGCCTATGCGCTGCTCCCGCAACGGCGCCTGAAGGAGATGGCGGGGCTCGCCGAAGAGGTGCGCTTCGTCTACCTTCTGCGCGATCCCGTCGCGCGGCTCTGGTCCCACATCCGCATGATGGCGCAGCGCCGCGAGCCGTCGGGCGGACTGACGCCCGAACGGGCGGGCCGCATTCTCAGGCGCACCCTGCGCGGCGAGGAAAGCCAGATCGCCCGGCGCTCGGACTACGCCGGCAACATCTCCCGCCTGCGCCGCGCGGTGGGCCCGCGCCTCTTGGTCGCGTTCTACGAGGAGCTTTTCGATGGTGACGCCACGGCCCGAATTTGCGAACATCTGGGCATTGCCCACAGGCCGCCGCCTAAGGGCAATGTGGTGCACCGGGGCGAGGCGCTGGCGATGACCGCCGAACAGCGGATCGCGATGCGCGACTGGCTCGCACCGCAGTATGAATTTGTCGCCGAGACCGTGGGCCAGCCGCCCGCGGCCTGGCTGAGTTGAGAGGAAACCGGCGATGGACGGCCGAGGCTTCGAAGACGCGCTCACGGGCGAGCAGAAGATTCGCAACTTCAACCTCAACTTCGGGCCGCAACACCCTGCCGCCCATGGCGTGCTGCGGCTGGTCCTTGAGCTCGACGGCGAGATCGTCGAGCGCTGCGACCCCCATATCGGGCTCCTCCACCGGGGCACCGAGAAGCTGATGGAGACCCGCACCTACCTACAGAACCTGCCCTATTTCGACCGGCTGGATTACGTGGCGCCGATGAACCAGGAACATGCCTGGTGTCTTGCCATCGAAAAGCTCACCGGGACGGAGGTGCCGCGCCGGGCCTCGCTGATCCGGGTGCTCTATTCGGAAATCGGCCGGGTCCTCAACCACCTTCTGAACGTCACGACCCAGGCTCTGGACGTTGGCGCTCTCACCCCGCCGCTCTGGGGGTTCGAGGAGCGCGAAAAGCTCATGGTGTTCTACGAACGCGCCTGCGGGGCGCGGCTCCATGCGGCCTATTTCCGTCCCGGCGGTGTGCATCAGGACCTCCCGCCGGAGCTTCTCGACGACATCGAGACCTGGGCCGGGGAGTTCCCGAAGGTCCTCGACGATATCGACGAGCTTCTCACCGAAAACCGGATCTTCAAGCAGCGCAACGCCGATATCGGCGTCGTCACCGAAAAAGACATCCAGGAGTGGGGCTATTCCGGTGTCATGGTCCGGGGCTCCGGCCTCGCATGGGACCTCCGCCGGGCGCAGCCCTATGAGTGTTACAACGAGTTCGACTTCAAGGTGCCCATCGGCAAGAACGGCGATTGCTATGACCGCTACCTCTGCCGAATGGCGGAGATGCGCGAGAGCGTCTCGATCATCCTTCAGGCCATCGAGAAGCTCCGCGCCCCCGAGGGGCAGGGCGACGTGATGGCCCGCGGCAAGATCACCCCACCGACACGGGGTGATATGAAGACCTCGATGGAGGCGCTCATCCATCACTTCAAGCTTTATACCGAGGGGTTCCACGTCCCCGAAGGCGAGGTCTATGCCGCCGTCGAGGCGCCGAAGGGCGAGTTCGGGGTCTATCTCGTGGCAGACGGGACGAACCGGCCCTACCGCGCCAAGCTCCGCGCGCCGGGGTTTTTGCACCTGCAATCGATGGACCATATCGCCAAGGGGCATCAGCTCGCCGATGTGGCCGCGATTATCGGCACGATGGATATCGTCTTTGGCGAGGTGGACCGATGAAGGCGCCTCTCGCGGCTCTCGCGTTTGCCCTCAGCCCGCTCGCCGCGCCGGCCGCTGAGATCGGGACCGGCGCGTTTTTCTATGTCACCGAATTGGTGGATGAGGGCTTCACCCCGTTTGCCACCTCGGGGGCGGGGAACGCGGTGTTCGGGATGACCGATGGCACCGATCTCTACCTTTGCTTCATCGCCGACACAGGCACCGCCCAGGCCGAACGTCAACGCGTGCTGATGGCCGAGATCGAAGGGCAGGCCAGCGGCCGACAGGTGCCCAACATACCGGTCATCTGCGTAGAGACCCAATAGCCGTCGATGACCTTCAACGTCCTCACCCTCGTCGCCCTCGTCTTTGTGCCGATGATCGCGGCCTTCGCGGTGCAGCTTCTCACCCATAAGCTTGTCGGAAAGGCGCTCTCCATCGTGCTGGCCATCGCCGCGATGGCGGCCACCGCCTGGGCGATCTTGACATTCGGGTTGGGCGTCGAGTTCGCCGCCGCGTGACGGCGGCCTTTCGAAAGGCCGGTTCGCGCGATTTCGAAATCGCGCCGCCTCCGGCTTGAACTCGGCCCCAAATCCGGCCACGAAGTCCGCAACACGCCTCGCGAGGACCCCAGAGACGATGCTCCGCCGCCTCCATCCCGACCAGCCCGAAAGCTTCGCCTTCACGCCTGAAAACCAGGCCTGGGCCGAAGCGCAGATCACGAAGTACCCCGAGGGCCGGCAGGCGAGCGCGATCATCCCGCTTCTCTGGCGCGCCCAGGAGCAGGAGGGCTGGCTGTCGCGGC
>JASJAR010000052.1 GCA_030066905.1 Paracoccaceae bacterium
GACGCCATGGCCGGAAAGCGAAGCAAAGATATCCAAATGCCTAATCCTGTCTTGTGTATAGGGCTGCGATTTCGTCCGGCCCGCGCGGCCGATAATCGGGGTTGGGCACGTCGCGCCAACCGTCACCATCGGCAACGACGCGCACGGCCATGCCACCGGCCTTGCTGATGACATCGTAGTCCTGCCCCGAATCTGCCGGGTAGCAGAAGCTCATGACAAGTGGCGAGGCGCCGATGTTAATCGACCGGTGGATCCAGAACGGCGGCACGTAGACCAAAACCCGGGGCGCAATCTTCAGGATTCGTACTTCCCCTTCCGGGCTCTCCATGAGCATGAGACCCTCTCCGGCCTCTCCGTAATAGGTTTCGGGCCGGTTGCCGAGCGCGTGGACATGCCCGCGCGTGACAAAGAATTCGTCCGCGATCTTTCCAGGCTCCATGAACGTTGTTCCAAAGATCAGATCGCCGTGCCGGGCTGCAGGACGGACATCTTCCACCTTGTAGACCACCCGATCGCCGCTGGTGGCGCAGGCGGCATCGAACGCCGCGGCATCGCCGTAGACTCCGGCAAGGTCCCGAAGCCGTTTCTCGTATGAACCGGTAGCCGCGCTAAGCGCTCCGCTAGCCGGATCGACGACGTGGCGTGACGGCTCTGCCAACATCTGTTCCTCCCAAATCCTGTAGAAAAACTACATACGATTGCGCCCATCGCAAGAGAAATTCGGGAGGTCGCCAGACCTACCTGGCAAATACCCCCGAAATCCAACGATATTTTCCGCCCGTGCCCATCTGTTTATTGCCAGCATAAGGCCAAAGCGGACGTCAAGAATCCTAAAATAGTAGTTTTACTACCCTTTTTCTCTTGAACCGGTAGGCGACTCGCTGCATCGTTCTTACAGGGAGGAAACGGAATGGCGCAAACGGCCGGCCGGGGCGACAGCATAAAGCATGCCTTTATCGGGCCTGCGTTTTTGGTCGTCCTCGTCGTGACGCTGTTTCCTTTGATCTACGCACTTGTCATCAGCTTTCAGGCGATCCGGCTGGTGCCGCCGCTGCCGCCGCGTTTCGTAGGGTTCGGCAACTACGCCGAGATCCTGTCGTCCGCCCGGTTCTGGGGATCAATGTGGACCACATCGGTGATCGTCTTCATCTCCGTCGCCTTTCAATACGTCATCGGCTTCGCGCTCGCCCTGGCGCTGCATCACAACGTGGCAGGCGCCAGCCTTTACCGGGTAACGTTTCTCTTGCCCATGTTCCTTGCACCGGTCTGCGTCGCGTTGATCGCACGGATGGTGTTCCACCCCTATCTTGGGCCGGTGAACGACGCGATGGGCATGCTCGGCGCGGGCAACATCCCGTTCCTGACCGAACCGAACTTGGCGATTGCCGTCCTGATCACAATCGAAATCTGGCAGTGGACACCGTTCGTTGCGCTGCTGATGCTCGCCGGTCTGCAATCCCTGCCGGGCGAAGTTTTCGAAGCCGCGAAAGTCGACAACATACCGGCCTGGCGACGCTTTCGGGACATCACGTTCCCAATGCTTCTGCCGCTTTCGGTGGCTGTCGTTTTCATCCGCCTGATCGAAGGGTTCAAGGTGATCGATACGGTCTTTGTCCTGACCGGCGGCGGCCCCGGTACGGCCACCGAAACACTCACGCTCTTTGCCTACAACGAGGGTTTCAAGAAATTCAATCTGGGCATGACCTCGGCCCTGAGCTTCACCTTTCTGATCGTCGTGATCGTCTTCGGCACCCTCTATCTCGCCGCTGCCCAGCGCGTCACCCGGAGGTACGCGTGATGGAGACGGCGGGCTGGAAACGGATGGGGTTGGGCTTGTCTCTCGTCTGGCTGTTCTTCTGTGTCTTCCCCCTCTATTTCGTTGCCGTGACGGCCTTCAAACCCCCGCTCGCGGTCAGCCAGGGACCGACCTACATCCCGTTCTTCGACTTCGAGCCCACGCTGCAGGCGTTTCGCGACGCCTTCTCGGGTCTGCGCGGGGATTTCTATGGCCCCATCATGTCATCGATCTTTGTTTCGACGGCTGCGACGGCCACCTCCGTCTTTCTTGGCACCATGGCCGCCTATGCACTTGTACGCTTCGAGTTCCGAATTCGGTTGCTGTCCGGACTGACGTTCGCCGTCATCGCTATCGGCGGGTTCGTCTTCCTGCAGCAAGTCCTCGGATGGGGCGTGCCCAATGCGCTTGGCGCGGTGTTGATCGTCGCCCTTACAACTGCGGTCTTGATCAATCGTCTGCCGCTTCCGGGCCCGGTTCTGGGAAACAACGACGTCACCTTCTGGTTCGTTTCCCAGCGCATGTTCCCGCCCATCGTTTCCGCTTTCGCGCTATTTCTGCTTTATGCCGAGTTGGGCCGCGCCGGCATGACCATGCTCGACAGTTTCTGGGGCTTGCTTCTGGCCTACACCGCCTTTGGGCTGCCCTTCGCGGTCTGGCTGATGCGGGATTTTCTGGAGAGCGTCCCGCTCGAGGTCGAAGAGGCGGCGATGGTCGACGATATCGGCCGTCTGCGGATTTTCTTTCAAATCGTTCTGCCGATGTCGAAGCCCGGGCTGATCGCCACATCCATGATCGTTCTGGCGTTCATCTGGAACGAGTTTCTCTTCGCACTGCTCTTGACCTCGGGCAAGTGGCAGACGCTGCCCATTCTGATCGCCGGACAGAACTCAAGCCGAGGCGACGAATGGTGGGCCATTTCCGTGGCGGCCTTAATCGCCATTGTGCCGATGATCGTGGTCGCAGCGATCCTTGGCCGGATGATGCGGTCCGGACTGTTGTCCGGGTCAATCAAATGACTTTCAACTCAGGGAGAAGAACCAAATGAAGAAACTACTTCTTACGGCTGCACTGGTGCCCTTCGCCGGCGCTGCATGGGCGCAGTGTGCGCCCGACTACTCGGGCGTCACTCTGACCGTATCGACCCAGAACGGTCCCTTCATCGCATCGGCAATGGCGATGGCGGCCGAAAGCTTCGAAGAGAAGACATGCGCCACGGTGAATGTGGTCGAATTCCCGTTCGGCGAGCTTTATCCGAAGTTCCTGACGTCGATGTCCCAGCAGACAGGCGACTTTGACGTGATCGGGTTTGTGCCAGCGTGGCTGCCGGACTTTGCATCCTATCTGTCCACCATGCCGGCGGCCTTACGCGAGGGCGGCGATTGGGAGGATATCCACCCGGTCTACCGCGAGCGTCTGATGGTTTGGAACGGTGAAGTGAAGTCGGCCACCATGGACGGCGATATGCACATGCTGAACTATCGCGCCGACCTCATGGACGATGCCGATAACCAGGCGGCGTTCGAGGCGGAGTATGGCTACCCGCTCGCTGCCCCGCTGACTTGGGACCAGTACTACGATATCGCCGAGTTCTTCCACGATCCCGACAACGGCGTGTTCGGCACCGCCGAAGCTTACCGGCGCGGCGGCCAGCAGTTCTGGTACTTCTTCAGCCACGCAGCGAGCTACACGAACAACCCCAACAACCCGGGCTCGATGTTCTTCGACCCCGAAACCATGGATGCACAGCTCAACAATCCGGGCTGGCTGCGGGCGCTCGAAGACTACAAGAAGGGGCTCGACTTCAATCCGCCGGGTGCGCTCAACAACGGCTCCGGCGATGTCCGCCCACTCTATGCGGGCGGTACCGTGGCAATGAACCTGGACTGGGCGGATTCCGGCGTTCTGGGCGCAACCGAGGGGTCGATCGCGGGCAATGTGCGTACGGCGATGTTGCCGGGATCCACTGAGATCTGGAACCACAAGACCGGAGAGTGGGACACATTCGACGAACCTGTCGCGTCTCCGTTCCTCGCGTTCGGCGGGTGGCAGCTTGCGGTTCCGGCGGATAGCCGCAACCAAGAAGCGGCATGGGCCTATGTCGCGGAGCTGACCAGCCCCGAAATGTCGGGCCGCGCCATCGTTACGGCCAATACGGGCGTGAACCCCTATCGCTTCAGCCACTACGAGAACATCGACAACTGGCTGTCGGTGTTCACGCGTGAAGAGGCCGAAAGCTATCTCGGGGCTCAGCGCGCCTCGCTCGACGCGCCCAATGTCGCGCTCGACCTGCGGCTGCCCGGCTTCTTCTCGTACACCGAGATCCTGGAGATCGAGCTGTCCAAGGCTCTGGCCGGCGAAGTCGAGCCTCAGGCGGCCCTCGATACCATCGCGGAAGAGTGGGACAAGCTCACCGATGAGTTCGGCCGCGAGACCCAGCTTGCCGCCTACCGCGCCTCGGTCGGCCTGCCCGCGAACTAAGCGCGGCTCCGGCCATATCATGGAACCGCCCCGGGCCGCCCGATCGGCCCGGGGCAATTACGACCGGAGACCGCACTTGGCCCATGTAGCCCTCAAGAACGTCACCAAGAGATTTGGCTCTGTGACCGTAATTCCGCCACTGGATCTGGAGATCGAAGAGGGCGAATTCATTGTGCTTGTTGGCCCGTCAGGCTGCGGCAAGACAACGACCTTGCGCATGCTCGCCGGGCTTGAGACCGCGACCTCTGGCGAGATCAGCATCGCAGGGCAGGAAGTGACGCATGCCCGACCCGGTGAGCGCGATTGCGCCATGGTCTTTCAGAACTACGCGCTTTACCCGCACATGACCGTTCGCGACAATATCGGCTATGCGATGCGGGTCCACGGGACCGACAAGGCCACGATCGACACCCGGGTGAACGACGCCGCGACGCTGTTGGGGCTTGTCCCCTTGCTGGACCGCAAACCGAAGAACCTCTCGGGTGGACAACGCCAGCGCGTTGCGATCGGCCGGGCACTGGTACGCCAGCCTCAGGTCTTCTTGTTCGATGAACCTCTGTCCAATCTCGATGCAAAACTCCGGGTCGAGATGCGCACCGAGATCAAACTCCTCCAGCGCCGTTTGGGAACAACGACGGTCTATGTCACCCACGATCAGGTTGAAGCAATGACCATGGCCGATCGTGTGGTGGTGATGAACGCCGGACGGATCGAACAGGCCGCCGACCCGATTACACTCTATGAGCACCCGGCAAACCGCTTCGTGGCGAACTTCATCGGTTCTCCTGCGATGAACTTCCTGACGGCCCGGATCGAGAACGGCGCCGCCCGGTTCGGGGATCAGAGCCTGGCGCTGACGGAAGAAGACGCACGCCGCCTGGGCGACCGGGGCGAGGTCATCTTCGGCATCCGCCCCGAGCACATGCGCGAGGCCGAGCAAGCCGCGGCGCTTACTTTCATGCCGGACGCGGTCGAGCCGCTGGGACCCCACACATTGGTCATCGGCCGCGTCGGAGACACCAAGCTTACGGCGCAGGTCGACCCGCGTTTTGGCGTAACACCAGGTACGATGTGCACCGTCCAGGTCGACATGACGCAGGCGCATTTTTTCGACCCTGAAAGCGAGGCACGGCTCTGACCATGCGCGATCTGTTTCTCGCCATCGATGTTGGCACCGGCTCGATCCGCGCCGCGCTTGTCGATGGCACGGGGCGCATCCATGCGGTCGAGGCGAAAGAGCACGAACAGATCGTGCCGCGGCACGGTTGGTCAGAGCAGCGTCCCGCCGATTGGTGGTCTGGCACGGTCTCTAGTATCCGCGCCGTTCTGCAACGGGTCGAGAAAGCCCCGGCGCGCATTGCCGCCATCTGCGCTTGCGGCCAGATGCATGGCACTGTCTTGGTGGATGAAGCCGGAGAGCTCGCCCGCGACACCGCGCCCTTGTGGAATGACAAGCGCAGCCAGCCCCAGGCCGA
>JASJAR010000025.1 GCA_030066905.1 Paracoccaceae bacterium
CTCATCGAGGTCAACCCCCGCGCCTCGCGTACCGTGCCCTTCGTGGCGAAAGCCGTCGGCTCCCCCATCGCCTCCATCGCCGCGCGCCTCATGGCCGGCGAACCCCTCTCAACATTTGCGCAAGGCGTTCCCTCCCCCTCCAAGGGGGAGGGCCAGGGAGGGGGTCCTCTTGCGCAGGGCCATGAAGGGCCTCTCGGAGCCGACGCCCGCGCGGCCATCACCAAAGCCCTCTCCGAACAAACCCCCGACCGGCTGCGTATCATCGCCCAGGCCATGCGCCATGGGCTCTCGGATGATGACATCGGCGCCGTCACCGCCTTCGACCCATGGTTTCTCGCCCGCATACGCGAGATCGTCGATACCGAAGCGGCCATCCGCCGCGACGGGCTGCCCGTGACCGAAGGGGCACTCCGCGCGCTGAAATCCATGGGCTTCACCGACGCCCGGCTTGCCACCCTCACCGGCCGCGACGAAACCCAGGTGCGCCGCGCCCGGGAAAACCTCGGCGTGCGCGCCGTCTTCAAACGCATCGACACCTGTGCGGCCGAGTTCGAGGCCCAGACGCCCTATATGTACTCCACCTATGAGGCCCCCGCGATGGGCGAGGTGGAGGACGAGGCCCGGCCCTCGGGAGCGAAGAAGGTCGTCATCCTCGGCGGCGGCCCGAACCGCATCGGCCAGGGCATCGAGTTCGACTATTGCTGCTGCCACGCCTGTTTCGCGCTCACCGAGGCGGGGTTCGAGACGATCATGGTCAATTGCAACCCCGAGACCGTGTCGACCGATTACGACACCTCCGACCGGCTCTATTTCGAGCCCCTCACTTTCGAGCATGTCATGGAGATCCTCCGCGTCGAGCAATCGGCGGGCACGCTTCTGGGCGTCATCGTCCAGTTCGGCGGCCAGACGCCCCTCAAGATCGCGGGCGCGCTCGAAGCCGCCGGAATCCCGATCCTCGGCACCACGCCGGATGCCATCGACCGCGCCGAGGACCGCGAGCGCTTCCAGGCGCTCGTTGAAAAGCTCGGGTTGAAACAGCCCAGGAACGCCATCGCTTCCACCGACGCCGAAGCCCTTGCCGCCGCCGAGGACATTGGCTTTCCCCTCGTCATCCGCCCCTCTTACGTTCTCGGCGGCCGGGCGATGGAGATCGTCCGCGACACCCCCTCCCTCGAACGCTACATCCGCGACGCGGTGGTGGTCTCGGGCACCTCGCCGGTGCTCCTCGACAGTTATCTCGCAGGCGCCACCGAGGTCGATGTCGATGCGCTGTCGGACGGGGCCGAGGTCCACGTCGCCGGCATCATGGAGCATATCGAGGAGGCAGGCGTGCATTCGGGAGATTCCGCCTGTTCGCTGCCGCCCTATTCGCTGCCGGCAGGGATCGTCGAGGAACTCAAACGCCAGACCAGGGCGCTGGCGCTCGAACTCGGCGTCGTCGGGCTGATGAACGTCCAGTTCGCGGTGAAAGAGGGCGCGATCTACCTCATCGAGGTCAACCCCCGCGCCTCGCGTACCGTGCCCTTCGTGGCGAAAGCCGTCGGCTCCCCCATCGCCTCCATCGCCGCGCGCCTCATGGCCGGCGAACCCCTCTCGACGTTTGCGCAAAGCGTCCCCGCCCCCTCTAAGGGGGACGGCCAGGGAGGGGGTCGACCCGGCGAGGGCCAGGAAGGGGGTCGAGGCGGCCAACCGCTCCTCAAAGACCCAGACATCGACGGCTTCGCCGTCAAAGAAGCCGTTCTCCCCTTCGCCCGCTTCCCAGGCGTCGACACGCTTCTCGGCCCCGAAATGCGCTCCACCGGCGAGGTCATGGGCTCCGACGAAAGCTTCCACCGCGCCTTCCTCAAAGCCCAGCTTGGTGCTGGCACGGTGCTGCCCGAAGCCGGCACGGTGTTCTTCTCGATCAAGGATGCCGACAAGACGCCGCAGCTCGTCGAAACCGCCCGGGTGCTGCGCGACCTCGGCCTCGACATCCTCGCCACGCGGGGCACGGCGTCGTTCCTCACCGAGAACGGAATCGAGAGCCGCATCGTCAACAAGGCCTACGAGGGCGGGCGGACCATCGTCGACGTGATGAAGGACGGCGAGGTGCAGCTTGTGATGAACACCACCGAGGGGGCGCAGGCGGTGGAGGACTCGCGGTCCATGCGCAACGTGGCCCTGATGGACAAGATCCCCTACTTCACCACCGCCGCGGCGAGCCATGCGGCGGCGCTGGCGATGAAGGCCGCGCGGGAGGGCGAGATCGGGGTGCGGAGTCTCCAGTGCGACTGAGCCGCGGCACCCGTCCCTCCCGGAGGGAGACGCGTTTCACGCGATCCGTGACACGCCCGAAAACATCGCTGCCGAGAGCTTCTGACTAAGGCCGGGCTGCCAATCGGACTTCGTCAGAATCGTCGGCTGCTGGCTTGTCACCAACCCGTCGTCGAGCAGGTTCGACAGCGGCCATTCGGACTTGTAGGCGCGAAGCCCCGCTGTGGCGCAGAACCCCCCGAAGGCGGCGTCGGTATAGGAGACGCATTCGGGGTAGAACCAGCCCTCGCGCGTGTTCGACTGTGCCGCCGACCCGCAATGGATAAACGTCACCATCGCCACCGAGCCGTCATGCATCGCGCCCGAAATCGCCTTCAGCAGATCGCGCGTCATCGCCGGCCCGGTATGCGAGGCGATCGATTGGGCGAAGATGAAGTCGACCGGCCCGCCGGTGAAACCGAAGTCGAAATCGGTGTTAAACGCAAACCGCGCGCCCTTGGCCTTGATGACCTGCGAGGACTCCAGCGACGCGCCGAAATGCATCCGGCAGCCGGCATCCAGAATGTCCTTCTCCGGCTCGACCCCGAAGTAACGGTCATTCAGCAGATGGGCGATGACGAGCCGCCCCAACCGCAGCGAGCCGCAGCCGACATCGAGGAAGCGGTGATAGTCGCGCAGCCCCAGATCGAGCAGCAGTTGGAACTGGTTCGCTCCGATGAGGTCGTAGACATGCGGCGGGCCGACCCAGGCGCGGGGATGCCGGGCCCCGGCCCCGAGGCGCGCCCCCGTCGCCTCGATCTCGTCCGGTGTCAGACTGGCGATATAGGTTTCGCGCAGGGCCTGGGTGTCGGACCGCGCGCGCGGAATGGCAAAGGATTTCATCGGCGGGTTCTCCCAACGGTTTTGCCGTCAATCGTCCGACAACGTTAAAATTGCGCAAACCGTCGCCGGATGGGTTCCGCCCGGCGCCGAAACGCCGCCTGCGTCCGACCCGCCGGCCCCGGCGCGGCCCTTGCGCTTGGCCTGCCGCGCTGCCACAACCCGGCTCCCTGGAAGGTTCGGCGAGGGCACCGACATGCACATTCCGCTAATCACCGGCACCGGCGTCTTCACCCCCGAAGCCGTCATCACCAACGCCGACCTCGTCGCCGCCTTCAACGCCTACGTGGACCGCTTCAACTCCGAAAACGCCGAAGCCATCGCCGCTGGCGCGATCCAGCCCAAATCCCACTCCTCGGCCGACTTCATCACGTCGGCCTCCGGCATCGAGCAGCGCCATGTGATCGACCGCGAGGGTCCCCTCGACCCCGAGCGGATGACCCCGCGCATCCCGCCCCGGCACGACGACAAACCCTCCCTCATGGCCGAAATGGCCCTCGACGCGGCAGAGAAGGCCCTCGCCGAAGCCGGCCGCACCGGCTCCGAGATCGACCTCATCCTCTGCGCGGCCTCGAACCACGAGCGCGCCTATCCGGCCATCTCGGTCGAAATCCAGGACCTCCTCGGCGCCCAAGGCTTCGCCTATGACATGAACGTCGCCTGCTCCTCGGCCACTTTCGGGCTGCAAACGGCGGCCGACATGATCCGCACGGGCTCGGTCACCCGGGCCCTCGTCGTCTCGCCGGAAATCTGCTCGGCCCATCTCGAATGGCGCGACCGCGACTGCCACTTCATCTTCGGCGACGTCGCCACCGCGATTCTCGTCGAGCGCGAAGAGGGGCAGACGGGCTTCCGGGTCCGCTCTACCCGCTGTGCGACGCAGTTTTCCAACAACATCCGCAACAACGACGGGTTCCTGCGCCGCGCCCATGACCAGATGGAAGACCGGCGCGACATGCAGTTCGTTCAGGAAGGCCGGAAGGTCTTCAAAGAGGTGCTGCCGATGGTCTCGCGCCATATCGCGGACCATCTTGAGGCCGAGGGCATCACGGCACCCGACATCCGCCGCCTCTGGCTCCATCAGGCCAACAAGACGATGAACGACTATATCGGCAAAAAGGTTCTCGGCCGCGACCCCAAGCCGGGCGAGCAGCCCAACATCCTTCAGGACTACGCCAACACGTCCTCGGCGGGCTCGGTCATCGCCTTTTCGAAGTACTCAGCTGACCTCGCCCCGGGCGATATCGGGGTGATATGCTCTTTCGGTGCGGGCTATTCGGTGGGCTCGGCGGTGCTGGAGCGCGTCTGACTTTACGCCCCCCGCCCCCCGGGCTACCCCGGCCCCATGGCCAAGCTCTACTTTCACTACTCGACGATGAATGCAGGCAAATCGACCCTGCTGCTCCAGGCCTCCTACAATTACCGCGAGCGCGGGATGGAGACCTATCTTCTGACGGCAAGGTTCGACGACCGCGCCGGCGAAGGCAGGATCGCCAGCCGGATCGGCATCGAGGCGCCTGCGGACACCTATGCCGGCGACACCGACCTCTACGCCACCATCGAAGCGAGGCTCGCCGAGGGCCCAGTGGCCTGCGTCTTCCTCGACGAGGCGCAGTTTCTGACCAAGGACCAGGTCTGGCAGCTTGCCCGCGCCGTCGACGATCTCGCCGTGCCGGTGATGTGCTACGGTCTCCGGGTCGACTTCCGGGGCGAGCTCTTTCCGGGCTCGGCGGCCCTTCTCGCACTCGCCGACGAGATGCGCGAGGTCCGCACGATCTGCCGCTGCGGGAAGAAAGCGACGATGGTCGTCCGCCAGGCCGAGGACGGTAGGGTGCTAAAGGAAGGAGCGCAGGTCCAGATCGGCGGCAACGAGACCTATGTCTCGCTCTGCCGTCGGCATTGGCGCGAGGCGGTGGGGGACCGTTGAGCCCGAGGGGGCAAGTCCTTTCGCTCATGGGCGGGTACAGCGCTGCGGGGCTCTTCTGGGGCGCGCTGGCGGCCGCCGCCCCCGCGCTCCAGGCCCGGGTCGGGCTCGATGCGGGGGGCTTCGGCCTCGCCTTGGGGGTGATGACGCTCGCGGCCTTTCCGGTGATGCAGGTCTTCGGGCGCGTGGTCCAGCGCATCCGGCCCCTTGCCATCCCGCTCTGCGTGGCGGCCTCGGCGCTCGGCTGCGGCGTACTGGCCGGAACGACGAGCCTTGCCGGTTTCGTCGCCGCACTCGCGATCCTCGGCGGGGCCTCGGGCGCGCTCGATATCTCGCTCAACCTGCGCACCGCGCGGCTCGAGACCGACACCGGTGCCCGGCTCTTCAACCGCACCCACGCGCTCTTCCCGATCGCGATGCTCGCAGGCTCCGTGCTCACCGGTTGGGCGCGGGCGGGCGGCGTGTCGGTGACGGCGATCTTTCTCGCCGTCGGGGCAGGGTTTCTCGCCGTGGCGGTGGTGGAGTTTGTCGCCGGACGCCACCAGGGCGCCGACGCGGCAGGCTCCGGACAGGCGGCCCCTATGCTCGGGGTTACGGTCGTGATCCTTGCCGCCATGGCCGCCCTTGCCGCCTTCCAGGAGGCCGCGCCGCAGGCCTGGGCGGCGATCTTCGTCGAAACCGTGCGCGGCGAGGGCCCGGGCGCCGCGGGCCTTGCCCCGGCGGCCTATACGCTGGGGCTCGCCCTCGGCCGGCTCGGGGCCCATGAGATCGAGCACCGCCTCCGCCCCGTCGCCACGATCCGACTCGCGGCACTCCTCGGTGCCCCGGCCTTCGCCGCCCTCGTCCTTGGGCTGCCGACACCGATGGTCCTCGCCTCCTTCCTTCTCGCCGGCATCGGCACCGGCCCGGTGGAGCCGGCGGTGTTCAAGGCGGTCTCCACCCGGGGCGACCCCGCCAGTGCCGGGCGCAGGCTCGCCACGGTCACCCAGATCGCCTATCTCGGCTACCTTCTCTCTCCGCCCGCCCTGGGCGCGGTTGCCCAATATCTCGGATTCACCGCCCTCTGGCTCGTCTCCGCCGCTGCCGCCCTCGCCGTCGCCGGGCTCTCACTGACGATCCCCCGACAACGTTGAGGCGGGCCCCAAAACCCCTTCATCTTGGCGAAAAATACCGTCGCCGAAGGCACCGCGCGCCCCGCGCGGTTCGGGCCCGCGCGGGCCCGGCTGCCGGCTCAGACCGGGTTCGGCACCACCCGCCCCTCGTCCCAGGCGATGAGATTGTCGACGGCCATCAGCCCCATCCCCTCGCGCACCTCCAGGGCGGCCGTGCCGAGATGGGGAAGGAGCGTGACGTTCTCCATCGCGATCAGCGCGGCCGGCACCTTCGGTTCGAACTCGTAGACATCGAGCCCGGCCCCGGCGATCTCCCCGGCCTGAAGCGCGGCGATGAGGGCGGCCTCGTCCATCACGTCGCCGCGGGCGATGTTGATGAAATAGGCCCCGGGCTTCATCGCCGCGAAGACCTCGGCGTTCATCAGGTGATGGGTCTCTGCATTGGCCGGCACCGCGACGACGAGCACATCAGAGGCCACGGCCACCTCTTCGATGGAGCCGAGCTGCTCCGCCGCAACCCCCGGCTCGGCCACCGCCGAGCGGTTGAAGAACACGACCTTCATCCCGAAGCCCAGGGCCGCGCGTTTGGCAATCGCCTTGCCGATCCGGCCCATGCCGACGATGCCGAGGGTCTTGGCCCCGAGATGCATCCCCAGAAGCTGGGTCGGGTGCCAGCCCTCCCAGGCTCCGGAACGCACCAGCCGCTCGCCCTCGCCGGCCCGCCGGCAGGTCATCAGGATCAGCGTCATCGCGGTATCGGCGGTGGCGTCGGTCACGGCACCGGGCGTGTTCGTTACCTCAAGCCCCGCCGCCCGGGCCGCCGCGACATCGATATGGTTATAGCCCACGCCGAAATTCGCGAGGATGCCGGCCCGTATCGTGCCGGCCTTTTCGATGGCCCGTGCGGAGCAGGCGTCGCCCAGGGTCGGCAGCACCGCGTCGAAGCCGCCCAGCACCTCGGCAACCTCGTCCTCGGTCATCGGCGCCGTGTCGTCGCGCATGGTCATCTCGAACCGCGCACCGGCGGCCTCGAGCACCGCGTCGGGCAGCTTCCGGCTCACGAACAGCGTCTTCATCTCAATACATCCTCCCCCCGATTGGCACGTCCCGCGCAGGCGTCAGCAGCACGACCTCGCCGGTTTCATCCGGCACCCCGAGCACCAGAACCTCCGATTTCATCGGCCCGATCTGACGCGGCGGGAAGTTCACCACCGCCATCACAAGCCGCCCGGGCAAGTCTTCGAACGCATAATTCGCCGTGATCTGGGCCGAGCTCTTCTTCTCGCCGATCCCGGGCCCGAAATCGACCCAGAGCCGGTAGGCGGGTTTTCTCGCCTCCGGGAACGGCTCGGCCCGGGCGATGCGCCCGACCCGGATGTCGACGCGGGCGAAATCGTCGTAATCGATCCTCATCCGAGTTCGAGACTGCGCGCCGCGGCGGCCCGCACCGCCTCCCGCAGCAATGGCCGGAGCCCGCTTTCTTCATCCATCAGCACCTTCAGTGCCGCCGCCGTGGTGCCGGCCGGCGAGGTGACGTTGCCCCGGAGCTCTCCCGGCCCGACATCCGAAGTCGCGGCCATGATCGCCGCCCCCGCCACGGTCTCGCGTGCAAGCTTCATCGCCACCTCGGGGGCAAGCCCCTCCGCCGCGCCGGCTTCGGCCAGCGCCTCAATGAGAAGAAACACATAGGCCGGCCCGGAGCCAGACACGGCGGTCACCGCGTCGATCTGGTCTTCGGCTTCGAGATAGGTCACCTCGCCGACGGCCGACATCAATGCGGTCGCGAGTTTCAGACCGCCGTCTTCCGTCGCCGGTTCGTTCGGCACGAGCGCGGTGATGCCCCGGCCCACGGCCGCCGGCGTATTGGGCATCGACCGGACGATGGGTGTGGCGGGGCCGAAGACCTGTTCGAGACTGCGGATCGAGGTGCCCGCGGCGATGGAAAGAACCAGCGTGCGTCCGCCGCCGAGGCCGCCGAGACCCGCCAGCGCCTCTTCCATCACCTGCGGTTTGACCGCCAGCATCAGAACCGCCGGCGCCTCCGGCAGCGGTCCGTTGAGATGGACGCCCGCCGCCTGCAACCAGTCCGAAGGGGCAGGTTCGACGACATGGACCGCCTCCGGGTCGAGCCCCTGCCCAATCCAGCCCTTCAGAAGCGCTGACCCCATCCGGCCGCAGCCCAGCAGCACCAGCCCCCGCGTTTCGATGTCTCCGAAGTCCATGGGCACACCCCCCGAAACGTCAAAGCCCCGCGCCGGGGGCACGGGGCTTTCCTGCTCGAAGGTTCGCCCGAAGGCAAGTCCCGAGGGCCGGGGCCTCACGCCCGGCCGTAGGCCTCCGAAATCGCGATATCCATGGCCTCTTCGGGGCTCTGGCCGCCCCAGGCAACCAGTTGGAACGCGGGGTAGAACCGCTCGGCGGCCGAGACGGCGACGCCGATCGCGGTGGAGATCTGCTCGGCCGAAGCGACCTGTTCGCCGGCGAGCAGGAGCCCGTAGCGCCAGACCATCAGCTTTTGCGCCGACCAGTACGTGAACGCCCCCGCCCAGCACATGTCGTTCGTCGCGTTGAGCGTCTCGTAGAGCGCGGGCAGGCTCTCTGTCGGCGGGTCCATCTCGAAGGTACAGATGAGCCGCAGGGTCTCGTCCGAGGGCGACCAGGCGAGCGTGATCGAATAGGTCCGCCACTGGCCCTCGACGGCCATGGCGATCTGGTCGTCGGCAACACGGTCGAAGTCCCAGTCGTGGACTTCGGCGATGTGCTCGACGATGTCGATCGGGTGAAGATCGTCGGTCGAGAGATACTGCTCGGAAAGCGACATGCGCGGCCTCATGGGTTGTAGCTTCGCAGCGCTTTTTGGCCACTAAAGCTTGGTGCCTGCTCTAGGGGACGGGTTCGTTGACGCATCCCCTACGAGATATGGTGGGCGACGGGGGAGTCCCTGTAAAGCACTAATTTCCCGAAACCGAGTTTTCCCCGGGGATAACCCGGTTTTCCACATGGGCGCGCAGGGCTTTGACGAAGACCCGGGTCTTCAGCGGCTGATAGCGCCGCGACGGCGTGAGGAGCCAGGCGGCCGTGTCGAAGCCCGTGGCGGTCACCTCATGGCGGGGAAAGAGGTCGACGAGACGACCCGCCGCGAGGTCGTCGCCGGCGAGCCAGTCGGCGAGAAGTGCGGGGCCGAGCCCGGCGCGGGCGGCGGCCAGAACGGCCGCCGCACCGGTCACCTCGACCCGGCCGGCGATGGGAACCTCGCGGAGGAAGCCGTCGCCGCGAAACCGCCAGAGATCGCGGAAGCCCGGGAGCGCGAAGCGGATAACGGGGATGTCCGCGAGGTCTTCGGGGCGGGTCGGGCGGAGGCGCAGATGCGGCGCGGCGAGCACCCGGTAGCGGGTCGCGCAGAGCTTCGAGACGATCGTGTCGGGCGGCGCCTCTTGGGTCAGCCGCACCGCTATGTCGATCCGTTCGGCCAGGAGGTCCACCGGCGCATCCGACAGGACCAGATCGACGTCGAGGCCGGGATGATCGGCGAGAAAAACGCCGAGCATCGGCACGATCACCCGCTCGCCGAAGGCCGAGGAGGCCGCCACGCGGAGCCGGCCCGCCGGGCGCTCGGAGAGGTCCCGCGCGGCCTGGGCGGCATCGTCGAGATCGTCGAGCAGCGGCGCGACCCTCGCGCGATAGAGCGCCCCGGCCTCCGTGAGCGCGATGGTGCGCGTAGAGCGCTCGAAGAGCCGCACGCCCAGCCGGGCCTCGAGCGTGGCGATGGTGCGCGAGACGGCCGAGGGGTCGACCTCCATCGCCCGGGCGGCGGCAGCGAAACTGCCGCGCGAGGCGCATTCGGCGAAGGTTCGGAGCGCTTCGATCTGCATTGATGCGATATCTGCACGATTAAGATGAGAAATCGAGAATTTCGTTACGCAACTGCAATCTCTAGGCTGCCCGCCAGACAGCGAAAGGACAGCAGATGACCAAACTCGCCTTCCTCGGCCTCGGCGCCATGGGCCGCCGCATGGCCAAGAACCTGATCGCGGCCGGCCACGACGTCACGGTGTGGAACCGCAGCCCCGGCGCGGCGGACGGGCTCGGCGCCAACACCGCCGCATCCCCCGCCGAGGCCGTGGGCGGTGCCGAAATGGCGATCTCGATGGTCACCGACGACGATGCCGCCCGGGCGGTCTGGCTCGGGGCCGACGGCGCGCTTGCCGCCCTGCCGCCGGGGGCGCTGGCCATCGAGGCGAGCACCGTCTCGCCCGGCTGGGTCGCAGAGCTCGCCGCGGCGGCCGGGGAGCGCGGTAGCCGCCTTGTCGACGCCCCCGTCGCGGGGTCACGGCCCCAGGCCGAGGCCGGCGAGCTCGTCTTTCTCGCCGGCGGGGCGGCCGACGACATCGCCCGGTTCGACCCCGTCGCGAAGGCGATGGGCAAGGCGGTGCTCCATGCCGGCGGCACCGGCAGGGGCGCGGTCCTCAAGCTGATGGTCAACGGATTGCTCGCGGTCCAGACCGCCGCGCTTGCCGAGCTCCTGGCCTTCGGCGCGAAAGGCGGCCTCGACCCCGAAACCGCCGTCGCCCTCCTGACGCCGGTACCGGTCACGAGCCCGGCGGCCGCCTTCGTCGCCGGTCAGATCGCCCGGGGCGCCCACGAGCCGCTTTTCACGGTCGACCTGATGGAAAAGGACCTCGGCTATCTCTTACAGGGCGCCATCCTGCCGCTCATGGCCGAAACCCGCGCCCGCTTTGCCGCAGCCGCGATGCGCGGCCATGGGGCCCGGCACATCACCGCCATCGCCCTCGAGTGACCGCCCCGGTCCTTCTTTGTTCCGAAAATACTCCCGCCGGAGGCGCGCCGCGCGCAAGCGCGGCGCCTACTTGCCTTCGAGCGCTGCGATCCGCGCCTTCAGCGCCTCGTTTTCCTCCCGCGCCTTCTGTGCCATCGCCCGCACCGCGTCGAACTCCTCGCGGGTCACGAAATCGCGGTCCGCGAGCCAGCGGTCGACGAGCGACTTCATCGCCGTTTCCGCCTCCTCCCGCGCGCCCTGGGCAACGCCCATGGCGTTGGTCATCAGCTGGGACAAATCGTCGAGAACTTTGTTGCGGGTCTGCATGACGCCCTCCGTCTGGCTTCCCTCTCATATGGCCGCAAACCGCGCCGCCGCAAGGTTGACAATGTCGCGCCGCCGGGTCACGCCGCGCCCATGCTCGCCGCGATCCCCTTCCCCAATATCGGCCCGGATATCTTCTCGGTCTCCATCGGCGGGTTCGATTTCGCGCTCCGCTGGTATGCGATGGCTTACATCGTCGGCATCGTCATCGGCTGGCGGATGGCGGTCGCCGCCGCGCGGGCCGGCCGGCTCTGGGCGGGCGGCGTCTCCCCGGTCACGCCAGAGGATGTCGAGGACCTTCTGACCGCCGTCATCATCGGCATCATCGTCGGCGGACGGCTCGGCTACGTGCTGTTCTACCAGCCCGAATACTACTTTGCGAACCCCGGACAGATCCTCGTCCTCTGGGAAGGCGGGATGGCGTTTCACGGCGGGGTGCTGGGGGTCGTCGCGGCCGGCGCCTGGTTCGTCTGGCGCAAGGGCATCCCGGCCGCCTCGCTGGCCGACCTCATCGCCTATGCAACGCCGCCGGGGCTGCTCCTCGGCCGAACGGCGAACTTCATCAATGCCGAGCTCTGGGGAGCGCCGACCACGCTGCCCTGGGGTGTGATCTTTCCAGGCACCGCGGCCCAGAACTGCCCTGGCATCGAGGGGCTCTGCGCCCGCCACCCCTCGCAGCTCTACGAGGCCCTGCTCGAAGGTCTCGTGCTCGGGCTGGTGCTGCTCTGGATGGTTTGGCGGCGCGGGGCGCTGACGTCTCCGGGCCGGGTAGCGGGTACGTTCTTTCTGGGCTACGGGCTTGCCCGTTTCGCAGTCGAGTTCCTCCGCCAGGCCGATGCCCAGTTCATCACCGCCGACAACCCGGCGGGCTACGTTGTGCGGCTCGCCGAATGGGGCATGACCATGGGTCAGGTCCTGTCGCTGCCGATGATCGCGATCGGGCTTTTGCTGCTGATGTGGTCGGCGCGGCGCCGGCAACCCGCGTGACGCCGCTCGAAGGCGAGCTTCTGCGTCAGATCGGGGCCATGGGGCCGATCAGCGTGGCCGAATACATGGCCGCCTGCCTGACCCACCCCGTCCACGGCTATTATCTGGCCCACGACCCGCTTGGCAGGGATTTCACCACCGCCCCCGAGATCAGCCAGATGTTCGGTGAGATCGTGGGCCTCGCCCTCGCCGCCTATTGGGCCGAGACCGGTGCGCCGGGCCCCTTCGTCCTTGCCGAGCCGGGCCCCGGGCGGGGGACGCTGATGGCCGATATCCT
>JASJAR010000012.1 GCA_030066905.1 Paracoccaceae bacterium
CCGAAGACGTGGCTCATCGCCCTATTCCCCGCGGATCACGAAGACCGATTGGCGGGCGTGGCGCACCACGCGGGCGGCATTGGGGCCGAGCAGATAGTCCGAGAGTTCCGGCGTATGCGACCCCATCACGATCGCGTCGGCGTCGAGCCGGTCGGCGGCATGCATGATCTCTTCATAGACCCGGCCATGGGTCACATGGGGGTGCACCTCCACATCGCCGGGCACGTTCGCCTTCACCCAGGCGGTGAGGTCCTCCCCGACCCGGTGAAGCGCTTTCTCCTCGAACCCCTCCTCGAAGAACGTGCCGACCACCGACATTCCGAAATCGGGCACCACGGTCATGACATGGAGCGCGCCGCCCTTGTGCGCGAGATCGAGCGCCACCGGCAGGGCTTTTTTCCAGCTTCCGGGGGTCGAGAGATCGATGGGCAGAAGGATCGTTTTGAACATGTCCTTTCCTCCTTAGAAGGCCGGTTTGGTCTGGCGCCGGCGTTGCAGCAGGATCACGAGACCCAGAAGCAGAAGGGCCGGAATGTAGAAGACCTGTTCGGGCATCCGGGCCCTGGCGATCTGCACCTCCGCGAGCTCGACCGGATTGTCGGAGTAAAAGTCGAAATCGATCAGCGCCTCGGCCGTTGCCGTCCCGAACATCGGCTCGTCGAGGCGGATCGTCTCGCCCTCGGGGATGAGCAGGAGCCCGGTATTGTCGAGCCGCTCGGCGGGGCTGGCGCCCATGGCATCGACGACAAGCGTGGTCTCGGCGGTGTCGCCGGTGTTGAAGTCGGGGCCCCGGATCAGGAGCCTGAGTTGTTCGCCCTCGGCCACCTCTCCGAGCGTGGTCTCGAAGGCGGAGGGATCGACGGTGCGGAACGGGTCCTGCACCATGTTGAGCCAGACGTTGGGCACAAAAAGCGTGAAGGCGACGACGAGGAGGGCAACGCTTTCGTAGATGCGGGACTTCGCGAGGAAGTACCCTTGCGTGGCGGCGGCGAACAGGAGCATCGCGAAGGTTGCCACGATGAAGACGAACACCGCTTGCAGCACCCCCTCCCAGGTCCCGAGGTCGACGCCGTAGAGAATGAGCGTCGGGTTGAAGATGAAGAGGAAGGGCAGGGCGACGGTGCGGAGCGAATAGAAAAACGCCGTGAACCCGGTCTTGATCGGGTCGCCGCCGGAGACGGCGGCGGCGGCGAAACTCGCCAGCCCCACCGGCGGTGTCACATCCGCCATGATCCCGAAATAGAAGACGAAAAGATGCGCCGCGATGAGCGGCACGATGAGCCCCTCCTGGGCCCCGAGCGAGACCACCACGGACGCCATCAGCGAAGAGACGACGATGTAATTCGCCGTCGTCGGCAGACCCATCCCGAGAATGAGCGAGAAGAGCCCGACGAGCACGAGCATGAAGAAGAGGACGCCCCCCGAAAGCTGCTCGACGAGCCCGGCAAGCTCGGTCCCGATGGGGGTGCGGGTGACGGTGGCGACGATGATCCCCGCCGCCGCCGTGGCCACACCGATGCCGATCATGTTCCGCGCCCCCGCGATGAGCCCGTCGCGGAGGTCGATCAGCCCGCCCACGAACTCCGACCCGATCCGGCCACCCTCGCCGCGGAAGAGCGCCTTCAGGGGCCGCTGGGTGACGATGATGAGGAGCATGAGCGCGGTGGCGAAAAAGGCCGAGCGCGCAGGGCTTTGCCGTTCGACCATCAGGAACCAGACGAGGACGATGATCGGCAGGACGTAATGAAGGCCCGTCGCGTAGATGTCCTTCACCTCAGGCAGGACGATCTCCTTGGCGTTGGGGTCGTCGACTTCGAGGTCGGGTTTCCGGGCGGCAACGGCCACGAGCCAGATATAGACGGCAGCAAGCACCGCCATCATGATCGGTCCCGACAGGTCGGGCACCGTATCCCCGAGGAACCCGACCGCGTAGATCAGCACGGTGAAGCCGACGCCGGCCACGCCGAACCCGATGAAGAACTTCACGATCATGCCGACAAAGCTCTTCGCCTCGCCGAGCGCCGGCATGTCCTTTTTCAGCGCTTCGAGATGCACGATGTAGACAAGTGCTATGTAGGAGATCACCGCCGGGATGAAGGCGTGTTTGATGACCTCGACGTAGGATATCCCGATGAACTCCACCATCAGGAAGGCGGCGGCCCCCATGACCGGGGGCATGATCTGGCCGTTCACGGACGAGGCGACCTCCACCGAGCCCGCCTGTTCGGAGGTGAAGCCCACGCGCTTCATCAAGGGGATCGTGAAGGTTCCCGTGGTGACCACATTGGCAATCGACGAGCCCGAGATGAGCCCGGTCATCGCCGAGCCGACCACGGCGGCCTTTGCGGGACCGCCCCGGAGGTGCCCGAGCCCCGCGAAGGCGAGCTTGATGAAGTAATTCCCCGCACCGGCCTTATCGAGCAGCGAGCCGAAGAGAACGAAAAGGAAAACAAACGCCGTCGAGACCCCGAGCGGGATGCCGAAGACCCCGCCCGTGTCGAGCCATTGGGCGTTGATGAGCGCGGTGAAGGAGAGCCCTTCGTGTTCGATGAGATCGGGAATGAGCCAGCCCGTGCCCATATAGGCGTAAAGCAGAAACAGCGAGCCGACGATGGTGAGCGCGGGGCCGAGCGCCCGGCGGCTGGCTTCGAGGAGGATGAGGATGCCGACGGCCCCGATGATCACCTGGGTCTGGGTCGGGAGGCCCGACCGCGCGGTCAGCGCCAGCGTGTCCGAAGCCCAGAAGATGTAGAAGGTACAAAAGCCCCCGATGGCCAGAAGAATCCAATCCGTGACGGGGATGCGGTCGCGCGGGCTGCCCTTGAAGGCGGGGTAGGCGAGAAACGCCAGGACGATTGCGAAGAAGAGGTGCAGGGGCCGGGTCTGGGAGGCGTTCATCACGGGGAAGTATTCCCCGAACCAGAGCATCGGTTGCGCGATCCAGAGCTGGAACAGGGACCAGACGAGGGCGAGCCCCGAGATCAGTAGGGCGATGTTTCGGTTCTTGGGGTTGCGCGCGCCGCTGTCGGTGCTGGCGACGAGATCCTGAAGTTCCTCGTCGGTGAACTGGCGCCCCTCGCGCTGGTCCTGGTCGGTCATCGCGCCGCCCCCCTTGGATGTTCTTTTTTGTGGCGCGGGCGGCGGCCGCCCGCGCCAGTCTCGCCGGGAAGCCGGGGCTTATTCGATGAGCCCGGCCTCGCGGAAATACCGTTCCGCACCGGGGTGATAGGGCGCCGACAGGCTGTCGGTCGCCATCGTCTGGGCGTCGAGATTGGCGAATGCCGGGTGCAGACCCTTGAACTGGTCGATATTGTCGAAGACGGCCTTCACGACTTCGTAGACCACATCGTCGGGCACGTTCGCCGAGGTCACGAAGGTGGCACCCACGCCGAAGGTCGTCGTGTCGTCGTCATTGCCCCGGTACATGCCGCCGGGAATCGTCGCGACGCGGTAATAGGGCCGGTCGGCGACGAGCGCTTCGATCTCGGGGCCCACGACGTCCACAAGTACCGAATCGCAGGCCGTCGTCGCTTCCTGGATCGAGCCCGAGGGGTGGCCGACGGTGTAGATCATCGCGTCGATGTTGTTGTCGCAGAGCGCCTGGGACTGCTCGGCGGCCTGAAGCTCGGCCGCAAGCGCGAAATCGTCGGTCGTCCAGCCCTTGGCTTCGAGAACGACGTCCATCGTCGCGCGCTGGCCCGAACCGGGGTTGCCGAGGTTCACCCGCTTGCCCTGAAGGTCGTCGAAGGTCTCGATGCCGGCATCGGCACGGGCAACGACCGTGAAGGGCTCGGGATGCACCGAGAAGACCGCCCGAAGTTCCGGGAACGGCCCGTTTTCCTCGAACCGCGAGGTGCCCTGGAAGGCGTGGAACTGCCAGTCGGACTGCGCGACGCCGAACTCGAGCTCGCCGCCTCGGATCGCATTGATGTTGAACACCGACCCGCCGGTCGATTCGACGCCGCAGCGGATGCCGTGCTCGGCCCGGTTACGGTTGACGAGCCGGCAGATCGCGCCGCCGGTCGGGTAGTAGACCCCGGTAACGCCGCCGGTGCCGATGGCGATGAAGGTCTGCTGGGCTGTGGCGATACCGGCGCCTCCGATGGTGGCGGCAACGGCGAGCGCGCCCGCGAAAATCTTGCTCATGACTAACTCCCTGAATTTCTGTCGAGGCAGATGGGGCAGGTTGGGACGAGTCCCCAAGCAACGTCAAGGGATTGGTCCGGGGGAGGCGGCGCCGTCCTCCCCCGGCCACGCATCGTTTGGCCGCCGCCCCCCGCCGCCTGAGCGCGCGACGCGGATCTGTCCTTGCCGGGAGGGGCTTGCATTCGAGCGGGCAAACAGGCTATGACACCGATGTCATGGCAAAGATGCCCCAACGGTACGCCATGGCGAGGGAGGGAATACTTGAGCACGATTTACGACGTTGCGCGTGCAGCGGGTGTCTCGCCGAAAACGGTGAGCCGCGTTCTGAACGGCGATGCACATGTGCGGGCCGAGACGGTCGAGGCCGTCCGCGCCGCCATCGATGCGCTCGATTATGTGCCCTCGTCGGCGGCCCGGGCGATGCGGTCGAACAAATCGGGGCTCATCGGGCTCATCACCGGGGCGATCTCGCTCTCGCCGACCCGGCGCGACATGACCGGCCTGCCCGATCTCTTCATCGTCCAGGGCATCCAGCGGGCCATCGAGAAAAGCGGCAAGACGCTTCTCATCGCCGATACAGGCGGCTCGATGGACCGGGTCCCCGACCTCATCCGAACCTTCGAGGAGCACCGGGTCGAAGGGCTGATCTACGTGGCTGACTACCACCGCGAGGTGTCGCTGCCGCCGGTCTCGTCCGGCACCAAGCTGGTGCTCGCCAATTGCTACGACGCCGCCGGAACCGCCGCCGTTCTGCCGAACGACTACCAGGGCCAGAAACGTCTCGTCCGCGACCTCGTCGCCCGCGGCCACCGCCGCATCGCCTATCTGTCGCTCGCCGGGGCGCTCGATGCCACGCGGCTGAGAACCCAGGGCTACCGGGACGCGCTCGGCGAGGCCGGGATCGCGGTCGATGCCGAACTGATCATTCCCGCCGATATCGACACCGCCGATGCGGCCTCCGAGGAGCAGCTTCTTTTCGACGCCATCGACCGGGTGCTGAGCCTGCCGAGGCCCCCCACCGCGCTTTGCTTCGGCAACGACCGGATGGCGATGCGCGCCTACGGAATCTTACGCTCGCGGGGGCTCGACCTGCCCGAGGACATCTCGGTGGCGGGATACGACAATTACACGCTGATCACCGAAAGCCTCTACCCGACGCTGACCTCGGTCGATCTGCCCTACAATGCCATCGGCATCCGTGCGACGCAGCTTCTCTTGTCAATGATCGCAGGGAAGGCCGAGGCGCCGGACGCTCCCATTCTCGTGAGCGGCCCGGTCAAGCACGGCAATTCGGTGCGCGAATTGCCCGCATCCATTCACCGACTTTCGTCAATAGGGAGGACGAACACATGAAACTCAAACACCTGCTTGCCTCGGCGGCGCTGACGGCACTCGCCACGAGTGCTGCGGCCCAGACCGAGCTTAGCCTCTGGTACCACGGTGCCGGCAGCGCCAATGCCGAGGAGGCCCTCGTCAATCAGATGGTCGAGGAGTTCAACGCCAGCCAATCGGATTGGCGCGTCGTCATCGAGACCTTCCCGCAGCTTGCCTACAACGACGCTGTGGGCGCCGCCGCGCTTGCCGGGGAACTGCCCGACATTCTCGACGTCGATGGCCCCGTGATGCCCAATTGGGCCTGGGCCGGCTACATGCAGCCTCTGGGCATCGACGAGAGCATCCTCGACGGGTTCCTGCCCGGCCCCATCGGCCGCTGGAACGGCGAGGTCTACTCGGTGGGCCTCTGGGACGCGGCCGTCGCCATGACCACCCGCCGCTCGACGCTCGAAGACAACGGCATCCGCGTGCCGACCATCGAAGAGCCCTGGACGAAGGACGAGTTTGACGCCGCGCTCGCCACGCTTCAGGCCACGGGCGATTTCGACCATGCGCTCGACCTCGGCATGGCCTGGGCCGGTGAGTGGTATCCTTACGCCTTCTCGCCCTTCCTTCAGAGCTTCGGTGGCGACATCGTCGACCGGGAGACCTACCAGACTGCCGAGGGTGTGCTGAACGGCGACGAAGCGCTGGCCTTCGGCGAATGGTGGCAGAGCCTTTTCGAGAACGGCTACGTCCCCGGCACCAGCCAGGACGCCGCCGACCGCGAGACGGGGCTTTTGAACGGCACCTACGCCATCCAGTGGAACGGCAACTGGGCGGCCCTGCCGGTGGTCGAAGCCTTCGGCGACGACGCGCTCTTCCTGCCCGCGCCCGATTTCGGCAACGGCCCGGTGATCGGGGCGGCGTCGTGGCAGTTCGGCATCTCGGCGACGTCCGAGCACCCCGAGGGCGCGCGTGAGTTCATCGAGTTCGCGATGCAGGACCGCTGGTTTGCCGCCTTCTCCGACGGCACCGGCCTCATCCCGTCGACCGCTTCGGCTGCCGCGATGACCGAAAACTACGCCCCGGGCGGCCCCTTGGAGGTGTTCTACGACCTCTCCGAAGCGCAAGCCCTCGTGCGTCCGGTGACCCCTGGCTACATCGTGCAAGCCAAGGTCTTCGAAAAGGCGCTTGCCGATATCGCCAACGGGGCGGACGTCGCCGACACGCTCGATGCCGCCGTTGACGAGATCAACGAGGACATCGAGGCCAACCAGGGCTACGGCCACAACTAAGGCCAACGCGCAAAGGGCGCGGCGGGGTCTCCGCCGCGCCCCCTAATTGCAGGTTTCTTTAGGGAGGAGAGACCATGGCGTCGAAGCTAACGCGCTCGAACCGCGCGGGATGGATCATGGCGTTCCCGGGCATCGCCCTGATGACGCTCTTTATCATCGTCCCGTTCTTTCTGGCCTTCGCCTTCTCGCTCACCAACCAGCGGCTGGCCTCGCCCAATGCCGTCGAATATGTGGGCTTCGAGAACTACTCCGACCTTCTGGGCCTGGCGGTCTTCACCCTCGAACCCGAGCGCGACGAGAGCGGCGCGGTCGTGCGCGACGAGGACGGGGAGATCGAGTATCCCCGCCTGAGAAACTTCACCCGCAACAACCCCGATTACCCGAACCTTGCCGGCAAGCGGGAGTGGTTCTCATGGGCTTCGGGAGAAAACCGAACGGTGGTCCTCTCCTCCGACGTCGTCTTCATGAAGGCGCTCGTCAATACGTTCACCTTCGTGATTTTCGTCGCCCCGATCCAGGCGGGGCTGGCGCTGTGCCTGGCATTGCTGATCAACCAGAAGCTCCGGGGCATCAACGTCTTCCGAACCGTCTATTTCATGCCGGTCGTCGTCTCGATCGTCGTCGTCTCGATCCTCTGGCGGTTCATCTATTCCCCCGGCGACGGGCTTTTGAACAACGCGCTCGGCTGGCTCACCTTCGGAGCCTTCACGCCGCAGGACTGGCTCGGCAACACCTCCACCGCGCTTCCCGCCATCATGGCGATGTCGATCTGGCAGGGCGTGGGCTTTCACATGGTGATCTGGCTTGCGGGCCTGCAAAACATCTCGCCCACGCTTTACGAGGCCGGCAACATCGAAGGCGCCAACAAGTGGCAGACTTTCCGCTACATCACCTGGCCGGGCTTGAGGAATACCGCCGTCCTGATCCTCATCGTCATCACGATGCAGGCTTTCGCGCTCTTTGCCCAGATCGACGTCATGACGAGCGGCGGCCCGCTCGACAGCACACAGGTGCTCGTCTTCCAGGCGGTCGAACGAGGCTACGGCAAGCAGGACATTTCGGGCGGTTCGACCATCAGCGTCATCCTCTTCGTGATCGTCCTGACGATCTCGCTCATCCAGCGCTACCTCACGAGGGAGAGATAACATGGCCACCGTCACAGCCGACAACCGCGGCCTTCGTCTGGCGACCCGCTATGCGGTGCTGATCCTGATCGCGATCATCTTCATCTTCCCGCTTCTCTTCATGGTGATGTCGTCGCTGAAGCCCTCGGCACAGCTTCTGGCCGATACCAAGAGCCTCCGCGCTTTCCTGCCGGTGGGGGACCTGTCATTCGACAATTACACCGACGCCTTCGTCCGCGCGCCCATCGGGCTCTTCGTCTTCAACTCGGTGCTGGTCACCGGCATCACGGTGCTCTTTTGCATCTTCGTGTGTTCGCTTGCGGCCTTCGCCTTCGTCTTCATCGACTGGGGCGGGAAGACGATCATCTTCTCGATCCTGCTGGCGACCCTCATCATCCCCTATGAGACGATCTTCATCCCGCTTCTGCTGATGGCGTCGCAACTGCCGTGGATCGGGGCGGAGGGGTTCGAGATCGGCTGGCTCAACTCCTACCGGGTGCAGATCGTGCCGTTCATCGCCGATGCGCTGTCGATCTTCCTTTTCGTGCAATTCTTCAAGGACCTGCCGAAGGAACTGATCGAAGCGAGCCGCGTCGAGGGCGCCTCGTGGTGGACGATCTACCGCAAAGTGGTCATGCCGCTCTCGGGGCCGGTGATCGCGACGGCGGCGATCCTGAAGTTCCTCTTCATGTACAACCAATACCTCTGGCCGCTGATGGTGGTGCAGGAGGAAGGCATCCGCCCGGTGATGGTGGGCCTTGGCTACTTCACGGACCAGCTCAACGTCCCCTGGGGCGAGGTGATGGCGTATCTCACCGTCATCACCGTGCCGGTCCTCGCCTTCTACCTCGCCCTCCAGCGCGTCTTCATCGCCTCGGTGGCCTCGACGGGGGTGAAGTAATGGGGCTCGCCCTTCCCGATCACTACGTCTGGGACAGTTGGTACGTCCGCGACGGGGAGACCTGGCACGGGTTTTACCTCAAGGCCCCGAAGTCCATCGGCGACCCGGAGCTGAGGCACTGGAACGTCTCTTACGGCCATGCCACGAGCGACGATCTCGTCAACTGGACCCACTCGGGGACCGTCTTCGAACCCGCCGACAGCCCCGCCTGGGACGATTACACGACCTGGACCGGTTGCGTCGTGCGGGGCGATGACGGGTACTGGCACCTCTACTACACCGGCTCGAACCGGGCAGAAGAGGGCAAGTTCCAGCGGATCGGCCATGCGACCTCGACCGACTTACGGGTCTGGGAGCGGGTCGGCGACGGGCTGATCCTCGATCTTGAGGGCCCCAACGCGCATTATTACGAGACGGCGTATCCCAACACCTGGCACGACCGGGCGATGCGCGACCCCTGGGTTATAAAAGACCCTTCGGGCACCGGGTGGCTGATGTATTTCACTGCCCGGGCGTCGGGCATCGGTGAGCCGAATGCGGCGGGTTGCATCGGGTTTGCCACTTCGCCCGACGGTTATGACTGGACGCTCGAACCGCCGGTCTTTGTCGGCGGCTACGGCCAGCTCGAAGTGCCGCAGGTCTTCGAGGCCGGCGGACGCTGGTACTGCCTCTTCTGCACCGCCGCCGAGCATTTCTCCAAAGCTCAGGCCGAAGCGACCCCCGGCGGGCCGGTCACCGGCAATCATTACCTGATCGGGGAAAGCCCTCGCGGCCCCTGGACCATCGGCCCCTGCTTTCTCGACGGCGCGCTGCCCTGCAAGCGCTATGCGGCGCGCATTCTCGACACCGAAACGGGGCTTCAGATCCTCGGTTTCGCTGACCGGCCCGAGGGCCATTTCATCGGCGAAATCCTTGACCCAGACCCCGTGATGCTGGGGGCCGACGGAACCCTCAGCATCGCCACGAACAAAGCAGCGGCGGAGTAGGCCCATGGCGACAGTGAAGTTACGCGATGTGAAAAAGAGCTACGGCTCGGTCGAGGTCATCAAGGGCGTCGATATCGACATCAACGACGGGGAATTCGTCGTCTTCGTCGGCCCCTCGGGCTGCGGCAAGTCCACGCTTCTGCGGATGATCGCAGGGCTTGAAGACATCACGTCGGGCACGCTCGAAATCGACGGCCAGGTGGTCAACGACCTTGAGCCCAAAAACCGGGGCATCGCGATGGTCTTCCAGACCTACGCGATCTTCCCCCACATGACCGTCCGCGAGAACGTGGCCTTCGGTCTGACGATCAACAAAGCCTCGAACGAGGAGAAGGAAAAGAAGGTCGCCGAAGCGGCCCGGGTCCTGCAAATGGAGCACCTCCTCGACCGGCGCCCCTCGGAGCTTTCGGGCGGTCAGCGCCAGCGCGTCGCCATCGGCCGCGCGATCGTGCGCGACCCCAAGGTGTTTCTCTTCGACGAGCCCCTGTCGAACCTCGATGCCGCTCTCCGGATGGACATGCGCATGGAGATCGGCAAGCTCCACAATTCGCTTGCCGCTTCGATGATCTACGTCACCCACGACCAGGTCGAGGCGATGACGCTGGCCGATAAGATCGTCGTTCTGAAAGACGGCCGGGTGATGCAGATCGGCTCGCCGATGGAGCTTTACCACGAGCCGGCGAACCTCTTCGTTGCGGGCTTTCTCGGGGCCCCGTCGATGAATTTCATCCCCGTCACGGTCGAGGCGGTCGAGGGAGAAAACATTGCCATCTCGAGCCCCTCGCTCGACCGTATCAGCGTCCCCGGCAAGGGGCGGAGCTTCACCGTCGGCCAGACCGCGACCCTCGGGGTGCGCCCGCAATACATCCGCCCGGCCTCGGGGGATAGCGGCATGCTCCACGGCAAGGTGGCGCTGACCGAGCGGCTCGGGAGCGAAACGGTGGTCGACGTGACGCTGGCCTCGGGGGGGACGCTCATCGTGGCACTTCCCGAAGACAAAGTGCTCGCCGAGGGCACCGAGACCTCCTTCGACTTCGACCCGGCCCAGGCCCATCTTTTCCCCGAAACGCCCTGATGAAGCCGGTTGTCGTCATCGACCCCCAGTGGCGGCGCATGGGGGAGCTTTTCGCGCCCGAGGACATCGACCGACTGGGGGAGGCTTACGAGATCGTCTGGGGGCAGGACGGCCCGCTGCCGGCTGAGGTGCTCGAAGAGGCCTTGCCGCGCGCAACGGCCATTGTTGCCGCGACGCCGGAGGTGGATGCCGCGACGCTCGCGCGGGCGCCTGAGCTTCGCGCAATCGTGGAAGTCTCGGGCGCCTTCCCGGCCAGTATCGACTACCCGGCCTGTTTCGAGCGCGGCATCGAGGTCCTGTCCTGCTCACCTGGCTTCCGCGAGAGCGTGGCCGAAATGGGCGTGGCGATGATGCTCGCCGGCGCCCGGGGCCTCATGCGCGAGCACGAAGCCTTCCGTGACGGCACCGAGCGCTGGCTCGAAGACTACAGCGGCACCGATTTCACGCTCTACGGCGGCAAGGTCGGGTTCCTGGGCTTCGGCCAGATCGCCCAGGAGATGACCCGGCTCATCGCCCCTTTCGGCGCAGAGGTCCGCGCCTTCGACCCCTGGCTTCCCGAGCCCGTCGCCGCCGATTACGGCATCGCGCTGACCGATCTCGACGCGCTCCTCGACTGGTCGCGCTGCCTCGTCGTCGTCGCGGTGCCCACAAGCGAGAACAAGGGGCTTCTGAACGCCGAACGCCTTGCGCGCCTCGGCGACAAATCCCTCGTCGTGCTCTTGAGCCGGTCGCATCTCGTCGACTGGCCCGACTTGATGGCGGAGGTGGACAGCGGACGGCTGACGGCTGCCATCGACGTTTTCCCCAGCGAACCGGCCGATCCCGCCGACCCGGTGAGAATGTCGAAAAACGTCATCCTCTCGCCCCACCGTGCGGCGGCGGTAGACGGCGGGCGGCGGCTCATTGGGCGGATGCTGACGGACGATCTTTTGTCCCTTGTCGAGGGCCGCCCCGAGCGGCGTCTGAGCCGCGCCGATCCGGCCAAGGTCGCGTCACTGGCCGGCGTGGGCGATGCGGTGAAGGTCGCCGAAATGGCCGAGGCCCGCCAGATCGACTGACCGGCCCCCCCCCCGCGGGGGGCCACTTTGTTGCCCCATTGTGAACGATTTGTTCGCGTATGCCCTCCATATGAGCACGTATCGTCATATGGGGCTCAGACCATGGGCGCTTTGAGAGCATTGCTAATTCTCTCCGCCCTGTGCCTTGCGCCGCCGGCGCGGGCGGAAATGCATGTCGACCTCGTCCGTGTCTTCAGCCAATGCGCCGGCGCCTATATGGCCGAGCTTGAACGGGCCTGGCTCTTCGGCGACCCCGAGACCGACCGGCTCCACCGTGAACGCCGGCACATCGTCGCCGTGCTCGACGCGCTCACACCCGAGGACCGGCACCGGGAGGCCCTTTCGCTTCGGGCCGAGGCGAGGGCGGCTCATGGCGCGCTCCTCAGAGAAGCCAGTTTCGCTCCTGTGGCGGCCGACGCCGAACGCGCCCAAGCCCGGGCCGCGCTGCTCATCGGGCACTGCCGTGGGTTGATCCTGAAGAGCTGAGTCGGCGGTTCGGGGCTCGATTTTCGCCTAACGAATAATCAAAGGCGCCGATTTCGCCGCGCATTTGAGCGGTAAACCGGGGTCTGCCCAATTTCTCTACCATCAACGGGGCCAATTTCACAAGCCGGTCTCGTGGCCCCCGACCCGGATGCGTTTACTGGCGCCGCGAGTGCGAGGCGCTCGCCTGAACGTGCGGTGGTGGCGGCCTAGGAAACCACTCACACCACCGCACTGACGCAAAAAATTGCGTGGGGGAGAGATGGGGACGCAAAGCGTTCTCCGCAACATCCCCCGCGCCCGACGTTAGGGGACCTCAATGTCAAAACGCATTCTTTCAACGACCGTCGCCGTGCTGATCGCCGGCGCGGTGCCGGCCATGGCCCAGGACTGCCCGATCAAGGTCGGCGTGCTCCATTCGCTCTCGGGGACGATGGCGATCTCGGAAACGACGCTCAAAGACACCATGGAAATGCTCGTCGAGCAGCAGAACGCTGCGGGGGGCGTTCTGGGCTGCGAGCTTGAAGCCGTCGTCGTCGACCCGGCTTCCGACTGGCCGCTCTTTGCCGAGAAGGCCCGCGAGCTTCTGACCGTCCACGAGGTCGACGTGACCTTCGGCAACTGGACGTCCGTGAGCCGCAAGGCCGTCCTGCCGGTGATCGAAGAACTCAACGGGCTCCTCTTCTACCCCGTCCAGTACGAGGGCGAGGAAAGCTCGAAGAACGTCTTTTACACCGGGGCTGCGCCGAACCAGCAGGCGATCCCGGCGACGGATTACTTCCTTGAGGAGCTTGGCGTCGAGAAATTCGCGCTTCTGGGCACCGACTACGTCTACCCGCGCACGACGAACAATATCCTCGAATCCTACCTGCAACAGCAGGGCATCCCGGCCGAGGACATCTTCGTCAACTACACCCCCTTCGGTCATTCCGACTGGTCGTCCATCGTCGCCGATGTCGTCGCACTCGGCGCCGACGGCAAGAAGGTCGGCGTAATCTCGACGATCAACGGCGACGCCAACGTCGGCTTCTACAAAGAACTCGCCGCCGCCGGTATCTCGGCCGACGACATTCCCGTCGTCGCCTTCTCGGTCGGCGAAGAGGAGCTTTCGGGCCTCGACACCTCCGACCTCGTCGGTCACCTCGCGGCATGGAACTACTTCCAGTCGGCCGACACCGAAGCCAACGAGATGTGGGTCGAAGCCTGGAAGGCGCGGATGGGCGAAGACCGGGTGACGAACGACCCGATGGAGGCCCATTACATCGGCTTTAACATGTGGGTGAACGCCGTCACCGATGCGGGCACCACGGATGTCGATGCGGTGCGCGAAGCCATGTACGGCCAGGAATTCCCGAACCTCACCGGCGGGACGGCTGTGATGCTGCCGAACCACCATCTCGCAAAGCCCGTGCTCATCGGCGAGATCACCGAAGACGGTCAATTCGACATCATCTCCCAGACCGAGGAAGTCCCGGGCGACGCCTGGACCGACTACCTGCCGGAATCGGCCGTGCTCGTCTCCGACTGGCCGGGCCTGGGCTGCGGGATGTACAACACCGAGACCGAAACCTGCGTTCAGATCCTGTCGAACTACTGATCTGAACTCGCTTTAGAAATCGGCGGGCCGTCCCGGCCCGCCGATGCCTCCGGCGGCGGTATTTTTGCCAAGATGAAGACGCTTGCGACATCACTTCTGGGCGCCGTGGCGCTCCTTTCTGCTCTCTGGGCGCCAAGTGGTTTCGCGCAAGAGGCGGAGGCGCCGATCCAGCTTCTGTTGCAGGAACACGCCGAGCTGATCGAGCGATCCTCCCGGCGCACCATCGGTCCTGCCATCGATGCGCTGGCCGCGAGCGGGTTGCCCGAGGCGCAGATTGTGCTCGAACGCTGGCAGGCGCGCGAGATGTGGCAGAACGAGGAAACGGGGCTTTTCGTTTATGCCGAAGAGATCGACCGCGACACCTTGAGGATTTTCGACTTCGCCACCGGCGCCGAGATCGGCGAGGTCGCCGATGACGATTACGACCAGCTGAAACCCAATGGCGGCATCCGGGCGATGATCGGCGCGGCCCTCGTGCAGTTCCAACTGGCCGACCCCGACCCCGAGACCCGGAGCACAGCACTCGCAGCCATCGAGCGCGACCCCGAAGCCTCGCATCTTTCGGCCCTCCGCGCGGTGATCGAGGCGGGGCCGGACCCGGAATTTGCCGACAAACGCGCCCGGCTCGAACGGCTTTTGACGATCCGGTTCGGGGAGACCGACGCCGAACGGATCGAGGCCATCGAGCACTTCGCGGGCGATCTTGGCGTCGATGTGCGGGCCGCTCTGAACCCCCTCGTCGCCACCCGCATCGAGGCCGCCGAGACCCTGCCCGAGGGCGAGGACATCGTCGGCGCGGTTGCCGTCGGCGGCGATGCGCTTTCCGACGCGGCCGCCTACGACCTTCTGGTCGCCGCCGATCTCGCGCCGCCGCGCATCGGCCGGGACGACAAGCGCGCCGCACTCATCGCCAATATCGACGGCGGCGCGGTGGCGGGCATCGAGGTCGCCTCGCTCTCGACGGAGGCTGCCCGCGATATGGCCTATGCCGCGCTCGCCGCCCAAGGGGTCGTCGAGCCCGTGGCGACCGAGGCCGAGGTCACCGAGGCGCTCGCCACCCATGTCTTCTACGAGCGCTATGTCGGCGCGCCACCCGCCGTCGCCTGGGCGGCCGCCGCCGCGCTGTCGGACATCGAGACCCGGGTCGGGCTCAACCAGGCGGTCGATCTGACGCTCGACGGGTTGTCGCTCGCCTCGATCTACTTTCTCGCCGCCATCGGCCTTGCCATCACTTTCGGGGTAATGGGGGTCATCAACATGGCCCATGGCGAGTTCATCATGATGGGCGCCTATACGGGCTACGTCGTCCAGCTCTTGGTGCCCGACTACACCCTGTCGATCCTCATCGCGATCCCCTTGGCTTTCGCGGTGACTTTCGGGGCCGGGGTGGCGATGGAGCGGCTGGTGATCCGCTGGCTCTACCACCGCCCCCTGGAGACGCTTCTGGCGACCTTCGGCATCTCCATCGCGCTCCAACAGATCGCGAAAAACATCTTTGGGACGCAAGCGCGGCCGCTCACGGCGCCGGCCTGGCTCGACGGCTCCCTCGTCGTCAACGACATCGTCTCAATCAGCTACATCCGCATCGCGATCTTCGTTCTGGCGCTGCTTTTTCTTGCGCTCTTTCTCTTCGTGATGAACCGCACAAGGCTCGGCCTCGAAGTCCGCGCGGTCACCCAGAACCCGCGGATGGCGGCGTCCATGGGCATCAACCCCGACAAGATCAACATGCTCACCTTCGGCTTCGGCTCAGGGATTGCCGGCATCGCCGGGGTGGCCATCGGGCTTTATGCCAAAGTCACCTCGGAGATGGGGCAGGATTACATCGTCCAGTCGTTCATGACCGTGGTCGTGGGCGGGGTCGGCAACATCTGGGGCACGCTTCTGGGGGCCACGATGGTGGGCTTTCTCCAGAAGGGCATCGAGTGGATGAACCCCTCGAACACGCTCGCCGCCCAGACCTACATGATCCTTTTCGTCATTCTCTTCATCCAGTTCCGGCCAAGGGGCATCATCGCCCTCAAGGGCCGCGCGGCGGAGGCCTGAACCATGGCCGACGTCACCCTCTCCCCGGGCCGCCGGACGCCGCTGGCGCTCCGCTACCCCTCGGTGATGATTTTTCTGGCTTGCCTTGCGCTTTTCACCCTCGGGGTGACAGTGCTCGCCGAAGGCTTCGGGATCGGGGTGATCTCAACAAGCTTCGTCAAGACCCTCGGCAAGACCCTCTGCCTCTGCCTCGTGGCGCTCGCGATGGACCTCGTCTGGGGCTATTGCGGCATCCTGTCTCTCGGTCACATGGCCTTCTTCGGCCTCGGCGGCTACGCGATCGGCATGTGGCTGATGTATGCCCGCACCGAGATCATCGTCGCCGAGAGCCTCGCCAACCAGCCCCTGCCGCCGACACCGGAGGAAATCTCCCAGGGGATTGCCACGCAGATTTTCGGGGTGGTGGGGTCGTCCGAGTTCCCGCCCATCTGGGCCTTCGCGCATTCACTCCCGCTGCAACTCGCCGCCGTGGTGCTTGTGCCGGGACTTTTGGCCCTCGTCTTCGGCTGGCTCGCCTTCCGGTCGCGGGTGACGGGCGTTTATCTGTCGATCCTCACCCAAGCCATGACGCTCGCCCTCTCGCTCTATCTTTTTCAGAACGACAGCGGTCTTCGCGGCAATAACGGCCTGTCGGGGCTCCAGAACCTCCCCGGGTTGGACCACGTTCCGCAATCGACCGTCTCGATCTGGTTTCTTTGGGCCTCGGCTTTCGCCCTCGGGGCAGGCTATGTCCTCTGCGCCTGGGTGGTCTCGGGCAAATTCGGCTCGGTGATCCGCGCGATCCGCGACGACGAGGCGCGGGTGCGGTTTCTGGGCTACCCCGTCGAGGTCTATAAGCTCTTCATCTTTACCCTGACGGCGGTGATCGCAGGCATCGCCGGCGCGCTCTACTACCCCCAGGCGGGCATCATCAACCCGGCCGAAATAGCCCCCATCGCCTCGATCTACCTCGCCGTCTGGGTCGCCATCGGGGGCAGGGGGCGGCTTTATGGGGCGGTGATCGGGGCGGCGTTCGTGTCGCTTCTGTCGACATGGTTCACCGGCGGTCAGGCGCCCGATGTGAACCTTGGGTTCTACACCATCGAATGGGTCAATTGGTGGACGGTGCTTCTGGGCCTCTCCTTCGTTGCCGTCACGCTCTTTGCGCCGAAAGGCATCGGCGGGCTCGTCGACCTCATTGTCGACCGCCGGAGCCCCGACCGCCACGGCGCCGACCTCGGTCCCGACGAAGGTGCGTTGCGCGAGAAGGAGGCCGAGCGATGAGCGCCGAGAATACCCGCCCCGGGCTCGACCCGGGGCCCCGATCCACCAGGCCGCGCGGGGCCCCGGGTCGAGCCCGGGGCGGGGTCAAGAGCATCCCGCGTCCCGGACTTGATCCGGGACCTCGATTCAGTGGGCAGAACGCCGCCCCCGCGCGCGCCCCAATCGGGGCCGACCCATGAACACCCTCCTCGAAGTCTCCGGCGTCTCCGTCTCCTTCGACGGGTTCCGCGCGATCAACAACCTGTCGTTCCAGATCGGCCCTCAGGAACTGCGTGCGGTGATCGGCCCCAACGGCGCGGGCAAGACCACGTTCATGGACATCGTCACCGGCAAGACCCGCCCCGACGAGGGCCGGGTGACCTACGGCGAACGCTCGCAATCGCTTCTGAAGATGTCCGAAAGCGAAATCGCCCGGGCCGGGGTGGGCCGGAAGTTCCAGCGCCCCACGGTGTTCGAGGACCAGTCGGTGGCCGACAACCTGATGATGGCGCTGAAGAAGGACCGCGGCCCCTTCGCCGTTCTCGCCTTCCGCCCAAGCCGCGCCGATGAGGCCCGGGTCGAGGAGCTTGCCGGCGAGATCGGGCTCGCGGCGGCCCTCCACCGCAAGGCGGGCGAGCTCTCCCACGGCCAGAAGCAATGGCTCGAAATCGGGATGCTTCTGGCCCAGGACCCCCAGCTTCTCCTCGTTGACGAGCCCGCCGCCGGGATGACCGTCTCCGAACGCGAGCACACCACCGACATTCTCGTCGAGGCCGCCAAGACCCGCGCCGTCGTCGTCGTCGAGCACGATATGGAGTTCGTCCGGCGGCTGGGCTGCAAGGTCACAGTGCTCCACGAAGGATCGGTCCTCGCCGAGGGGTCCATCGACCATGTGACGTCGGATGGGAAGGTCATAGAGGTGTATCTTGGCCGCTGAGGTGCTGAAGATCGAAGGGCTGACGCTGCATTACGGCGGCAGCCAGATCCTCCACGGCGTCGATATCACCGCCCGCCGCGGCGAGGTGACCTGCGTGATGGGCACCAACGGGGTGGGGAAGACCTCGCTTCTCAAAGCCATCTCCGGCACCCATCCGCGCTCGGGCGGGACGTTTGTTCTCGACGGCGAGGAGATCGGCCGGGGCGGGGCCCACGGGCTCGCCCAGAAGGGCGTGGCCTATGTGCCCCAGGGGCGCGAGATTTTCCCGTTCCTCACGGTGGCCGAGAACCTCGAGACCGGCTTTGCCTGTCTGCCGCGCAGCGACCGCCATGTGCCGGACCATATCTTCGACCTTTTCCCGATCCTCAGAGACTTCCTCGGCCGCCGCGGGGGCGACCTGTCGGGCGGTCAGCAGCAGCAGCTCGCCATTGCCCGGGCGCTGGTGACCCGGCCGAAGCTCCTTCTTCTCGACGAGCCCACCGAGGGCATCCAGCCCAACATCATCAAGCAGATCGGCGAGGTGATCCGCACCCTGCGGGAGGCCGGAGACATGGCCATCGTGCTCGTGGAACAGTATTTCGACTTCGCTTTCGATCTCGGAGACGAGTTCCTCGTTCTCGAACGCGGCACGAAGAAGCTTGGCGGGGCCGCTGGGGAAGTGGAGCGCGAGGCGCTGCTAGAGGCGGTGGCGGTCTAGGTCGGACCGGTCGCTGCATGTCCGCCGGTAGAGACCCAAAAAAACACCCCTCCCGGGCTTGACCCGGGACCTCGATCTGCCTGGCTCTCCATCGGGTCGGGGCCCCGGGTCAAGCCCGGGGCGCGTGGTCGTGTAGGGTAACCCGGGCCGCGCGATCGCCAGGCCCCAAACGCCGCTTCTGTCCCCGGCCTTGTCCCCAGCCCGCCCGGCAGGGTAGGCCGGGGCGATCACAAGGAGGCCCCCATGGCAGTCGAAAAGATGAGCGTGGTCGACATCCCCGACCCCGGCGGACCCGAGGCGCTCCGCTTCACCCGCCGCCCCGTCCCCGAGCCCGGGCCGGGCGAGGTGCTCTTGCGGGTGATCGCGGCCGGAGTGAACGGCCCCGACCTCCTCCAGCGAAAAGGGGCCTACCCGCCACCGCCCGGCGCCTCGGACCTTCCCGGTCTCGAAGTCGCCGGGGAGGTCGTGGCGCCCGGCGCGGAGGCGAACCGCTGGGCGGCGGGCGACCGGGTCGTCGCGCTGACCAACGGCGGCGGCTATGCCGAATATGTCGCCGTGCCCGAGGGCCAGTGCCTGCCGGTCCCCCAGGGCCTCGACCCGGTCGATGCCGCAGGGCTGCCGGAGACCTATTTCACCGTCTGGTCCAACGTCTTTTTCGGCCACGCTGTCCCCGAGGGCGCGAGGATGCTCGTCCAGGGTGGGGCCGGCGGCATCGGTGCAACGGCCGTCGCCCTCGGCGCGGCCTTCGGGCTCGAGGTCTTTGCGACCGCCGGAAGCGCCGAAGCCCTCGCCTTCGTCGAAAGCCTCGGCGCGGCGCGGGCGATCGACTACCGAAGCGAGGATTACGTCGCGGTCCTGAAGGAGGCCGGCGGGGCCGATATCGTCGTCGACATCCTCGGCGGGAGCCATATCGCGCGCCATCTCAAGGCCTGCGGCATGGACGGGCGCATCGTCCAGTTGTCGTTCCGTCAGGGCTCGAAGGTGGAGATCGATCTGATGCCGGTGATGCTGAAGCGGCTGACGCTCATGGGCTCGACCCTCCGGCCCCGACCCCCGGCCTTCAAGGCCGCCGTGGCACGCGATCTCGAAGCGAAGGTCTGGCCGCTCTTTGCGGATGGCCGGCTCCGGGCGGTGACCCACAAGGCGCTGCCGCTGTCCGAGGCGGCCGAGGCGCACCGCATGCTCGAAGCGGGTGGCCATCGCGGCAAGGTGATCCTCCGCGTCTGACGGGGGGACGAGGAACCTCCGCACCGCCCGGGGCGGGAGGCGGATGGATTGAAACATGTCGCGGGTCTTGGTCTGGCGGGGCATTCGGCCCGCACGCCAACAGACCATGACGACGCACGCCCCGGACTTGATCCGGGGCCGCGAACCCATCGCGCGCAAGACCGACCGGGGCCCCGGATCAAGCCCGGGGCGTGTCCTGTCGAGATCGACGGTCCAAGGCTCAATGCCCCTCAGGCAGCAAAAATCGCTTCCAGCGCTTCAAGCTCGGATCATCACGCTCTAGTCTCGCACCTGTACCGTTCGAAGGTTTCGCGCCCGTGCTCCGCAGTCTCGCTCTCGTTCTGACCTTGCTGGCCGGTTCCGCTGTTGCGGAGCCCCTCCTGCCCGCGGCTCCGAGCGACGACGACTTCGTCCCGGTCGATGCCGACCTCGCGGCCCTCGGCCAGCTTCTGTTCTACGACCCCATCCTGTCGGGCAACCGCAACATCTCCTGTGCGACCTGCCATCATCCGCGCTTTGCCACCTCCGACGGGCTCTCGCTCGGGATGGGGGAGGGGGGCGTCGGCCTCGGGCCCGACCGGGTTGCGGACCCTGCAAACCTCCCCGAGCAGCGCATCCCGAGGAATGCGCCGGCGCTGTTCAACCTCGGCGCAAAGGAATTCACCGTCCTCTTCCATGACGGCCGGATCGAGGCCGACCCGGCCCGCCTCTCTGGCCTCCGGACACCCCTCGGGGAAGACATGGTCCAGGGCTTCGCCTCGCTTCTGTCGGCCCAAACCATGTTCCCGGTCCTTTCGCCGGACGAGATGGCCGGGCATTACGGCGAGAACGAGGTCTCGACGGCCGTCCGCCAGGGCCGGCTCACCGGCGCGGGCGGCGCCTGGGATCTGATCGCGGCCCGGGTCCGCGCGATCCCCGGCTACCAGGCCCTCTTCGACGCCGCCGTCCCCGAGATCGCCGCCGGCCGGCCGGTGGATTTTACCGATATCTCCGATGCCATCGCCGCGTTCATGGAGGTCGAATGGCGCTCCACCGACAGCCCGTTCGACGCCTTTCTGCGGGACGGCACCGCTCTGGCGCCAGAGGCCATGACCGGGCTCGACCTCTTTTACGGGGCGGCTGGCTGCGCCACCTGCCATTCGGGGGCCTTCCAGACCGATCACGGCTTTCACGCCATGGGCCAGCCGCAGCTCGGCCCCGGCAAGGCGGAACGCTTCGAGACCCACCGGAAGGACATCGGCCGGATGCGGGTGACGGGGCGCGCCGAAGACGGCTACCGGTTCCGCACCCCGTCGCTCCGCAACGTCGTCCATACCGGCCCCTGGGGCCATGCCGGCGCCTATTCCGACCTCCGCGCCTTTCTTGCCCATCATGCCGACCCGGTGGCGGGGCTTGCAGCCTATGCGCCCCAGGCCAGGCTGCCGGCGCTTCCCGGCGTGGCGGACGATTGGGCCGCGACCGCAAGCGAGGCCCGGGCCATCGCGGCGGCGGTTGAGATCGGCCCCGTCGCGCTGAGCGAGGCGGAGATCGACGCCCTTATCGCCTTTCTCGATACCCTGTCGGACCCCGTGGCGCTGAAGGGCCGGCTGGGCATCCCCGACACGGTCCCTTCCGGGCTCCCCGTCGAGCGCTGAACCGATTTTCGCCCCTTCAATCGAGCCGCTGAATGCCGATGGTCTCGTTGACCGGCACCTCGATCCAGGCGCCGGCCGTCCCGCCGGGCCAGATCACGCGCACCCGCGCCGCCTCCGCCGCCCCGAGCCCGAAATGCACCGGCCCCGCCTGACCGCCGGCATGACCGCCGCCGACGGTGACCTCGCGGGCCTGCACCCCAGCGTCGGTCTCGACCTCGATCCAGGCCCCGACGGCACGGGTATTGGGCGCCGATTGCCTTAAGTCCACCCCGAGCCAGTTGCCCGCCTCCGTCTCGTTGCGCCAGATTTCGACCGGGGCCCGCCGGTTTACGACCACCACGTCCAGCCGCCCATCGCCGTCGAGATCCGCGAGCGCCGCCCCCCGGCCCCGACGAGTGCTCGCAAGCCCCGCCTCGACCGAGCGTTCGGTGAAACTCCCGTCCGGCCGCTGCATCAGAAGGTTGTTGGGGTCCTCCATCGCGTTCGAGGGCATCTGGTCGACATTCCCCTTGGCGATGAAGAGATCGAGGCGGCCGTCGTTGTCGATATCGCCGAACTCCGCGTGCCAGCCGGTGGCGGGCCGTCCGTCGTCGCCGATATGGGGGCGCTGGGCATAGGTGCCGATGGCGAAGGGCGCGTTGTCGTAGCCCGCCCCCGTGTTGAGCTTCAGAAGCTGGTCGCCCATCGAGGTGAGCATCACATCGGGGAGACCGTTGCCGGTGATATCCGCGCTGGCGATCCCCATCCCCCAGAGCGATATCCGCGGCCAGCCGTCGGCCTCGGTCCGGGCGGCCAGCGGGTCGAGCCGCCACATCTCTTCCTGGCCGCCACGGACGTAGTAGTGGCGATCGTTGGAGATGCGCAGCTCCGGCGTGCCGCGCCGCTGCCAGTCGGAGACCAGCATCGACAGCGCGCAATAGCCCGGGGCCAGCGGCAGGGGGGCGCCGTAGCCCGCCGGACCCGGCCGGTGGAGTTCGTTCGCGTCGCAGGCCTGGAACGGCCCGTCGGGGTTCGCGCGGTCGACATAATTGCCGATGGCGAGCGTCGGCCAGAGGGCCGCTCCCTCCCATGTCGCCGAAAAGGCGGTGGACCAGCGGGCGCCGGCCTCGAAGCCCCAGGCGTCGCCGGCCTCTTCGAAGGCGCAGGCGCCACGGCCCCGCCAGAGCGCGTTCGCCCCGACCCGGAGGATCGCGAGGTCGAGATGCCCGTCGCTGTCGATATCGAGGGGATAGGCGCCGGTGACGCCGGTCAGGGCCTCCGCCGGCGCCTCCGCAAAGCGGATGGCGCCGCCGTCGCTCCGGTTCACGTAAAGCCGCGCGGGGCTTTCGCCGCCGGCGATGTAGAGGTCGGGCAGGGCGTCGCCGTTGCAGTCAAAAACCGCCACGCCACCGCCGACGAAATGTTCCCAGCCGCCGCCATAGATATGGGGCGCGGGAAGCGCGTCGGGCACCGCCGCGAAGCGGGGCTCGGCCGCGACCGGCAGCGCCGCCAGCCAGATTGCCGCCGCCAGCCTCATGCCGCCCCCGTCAGCCGGTCGGTGGCCACGTCGAGGGCGAGGGTCGCTGCGCCACGGGCCCAGACCAGATCGCCCCAGGCATTCACGTCGAGCCGGGGCACCCGCCCGGCATAGATCTTCTGCCGCCCGATCTCGGACAAAACGTTGTCGGCGTAAAGAAAGTCGAACTGAAGCCGTGCCCCCGATACGATGATTGTCGAAGGGTCGTAGAGGCTGATGACGTTCGCCAGCGCCAGCGCGAGATAGCGCCCCGCGCGGGCGAAGACGGCGCGGGCCGCCGCATCGCCGTCCCTGGCGCGGTCGTGAAGAAGCTCCAGCATGCCGAGATGGGAGGCGATGTCGGGCGCGGTCTGGCCGAGCACCGTCGCGGCCTCCCGGGCAAGAGCGTAGTCGGAGACATAGGCCTCAAGGCACCCCCGCTGGCCGCAACGGCAGAGCGCACCGTCGAGCTGGACGGTGGTATGCCCCAGTTCGAGCCCGCGCCGGTTGGCGCCACGGTAGAGCTGGTGGTCGATCACGAGCCCCATCCCCACGCCATGCTCGATGGTAACGACGGCGAAATCGGGCAGCTTGCGGCCGGCGCCGAACCAGAGTTCGGCCAGGGTGACGAGATTGGCGTCGTTATCGATCTCGACCTGGATACCCAGACGATCGCTGGCCAGACGTCTGAGGGCGACCGATCCCGTTGACAGGATCGGCGACCACAGCACCTCCCCGGCGGTGTAATCGACCGTTCCGGGAAGGCCGAGCCCGATGCTGAGCAGGCTGTCTGCCGACTGGCCCGCCCGCGCCATGAGCTGAGCGAGAAGCTCGGCGGCTTCATCGAGGAGTCCTTCGAGGCTGCGGACGGTGCGCGCGGCCGGGAGGGTGACGCTCGCCAGCGGTTGGCCGGCGAAATCCGTGAGCACCGCGGTGCTCACCGGATTCGACAGCTTGATCCCGGCGACGTAGCCGATGCCGGGGTCGACAGCGAGGGCGACGGGCGGGCGTCCGCGCCCGGGCGTCCGGGCGCCGCCGTCGACCTCGACCAGGAGCCCGGTTGCAAGCAGTTCGCTCACCGCCGACGTCACGGTCGCGGGCGAGACACCAAGATGCTTGGCGACGTCGAGCCGCGACAGGACGCCGTGGGACCTCACGGTATCGTAGACCTGCCGCCGGAGTGGCGGCGCGGTGGTGCCGACGCCGGGGCGGATCGGCCCGAAGCCCTCCTCCGGGCTCGCAACCGCCGCGGCAAATGGTGCCGTCGTATCGGCCATATCGCTTGGCAGACCGGTCGGGCAACGGCCCGGCGCGGTCGGCACTCCTCCCTGTCTCGAGGGGTGGCGGTGCAACATGCGGCCGCCCCTCGAAATTTATTTTGACAACTAAATTAATTTCGTCAATCCTTGAGTCGCGGGCAAGTGGGCCCGTGCCGCACGCAAAAACGGCGGCATCCAATGGGAGGAAAACATGCGCAAAGTATTCGTTGCGGCGGCCCTCGCGTCCGCCGCTTTCACAACATCGGCTCTGGCCCAGACGGTCGGCGTGTCCTGGTCGAACTTCCAGGAAGAGCGCTGGAAGACCGACGAGGCGGCCATCGTCGGCGTGCTCGAAGCCGCCGGGGCCACGTATCTGTCGACCGACGCCCAATCGTCTTCGGCCAAGCAGCTTTCGGATGTCGAAAGCCTGATGGCCCAGGGTGTGGACGCGCTCATCATCCTCGCTCAGGATGCCGAGGCGATCCTGCCGGCGGTCCAGGCCGCCGTCGACGAGGGCATTCCGGTCGTCGCCTATGACCGTCTCATCGAAGACCCCCGCGCCTATTATCTCACGTTCGACAACGTCGAAGTGGGCCGGATGCAGGCCCGCGCGGTGTTCGAAGAGCAGCCCTCGGGCAACTACGTGATGATCAAAGGCTCCTCGGCCGACCCCAATGCGGACTTCCTGCGCGGCGGTCAGCAGGAAATCCTGCAAGCGGCCATCGATGCCGGTGACATCACCATCGTCGGCGAGGCCTATACCGACCAGTGGCTCCCCGCGAACGCCCAGCGGAACATGGAACAGATCCTCACCGCGAACGACAACAACGTCGATGCGGTCGTCGCTTCGAACGACGGCACCGCCGGCGGTGTCGTGGCAGCGCTGACCGCCCAAGGGATGGAAGGCATGCCCGTGTCCGGGCAGGACGGCGACCATGCCGCTCTGAACCGCGTCGCACTCGGCACCCAGACCGTCTCGGTCTGGAAAGACGCCCGCGACCTCGGCCGGGTGGCCGCCGAGATTGCCCTCGAAATGGCCGGTGGGGCCGGAATGGCAGACATGCCGGGCCGCGTGGAGTTCACCACCCCGGGCGGCAACGTCATGAACGCCTCGTTCCTTGAGCCCGTGCCGATCACCCGGCGCAACCTCAACGTCGTGGTTGAGGCCGGCTGGATCAGCCAGGAGGCGCTCTGCCAGGGCGTGACCGACGGGCCGATCCCCTGCAACTAAGCCCGGTCGACTGACCGAGATCAGGCGGCCCCCGCACGGGGCCGCCTAACACAAATCCGCAATCGGGGAGGGCGGCGGATGGCCGAGACACTCGACGAGCCGACACGGGTTCAGAAGCGCAACTTCTTTGCCGCCTTGGAGCTCGACACCCGGCTTCTGGGGATGATCGGCGCTTTCATCGTTCTCTGTCTGGTCTTCAATGTCCTGACCGACGGCCGGTTTCTGACCCCGCGCAATATCTTCAACCTGACGATCCAGACCGTTTCCGTCGCCATCATGGCCACCGGCATGGTCTTCGTGATCGTCACCCGAAACATCGACCTCTCGGTCGGCTCGCTTCTGGCCACCTGTTCGGCGATCATGGCGATGACCCAGACGTTGATCATGCCGCAATGGCTCGGCCTCGGGCTCGAACACCCCGCGATCGCGCCGGTCGCGATCCTCGTCGGCCTTCTGTCGGGGATGATCATCGGCGCGTTCCACGGCTGGCTGATCGGGTATCTCACGATCCCCGCGTTCATCGTCACCCTCGGTGGGCTCTTTGTCTGGCGCAACGTCGCCTGGCACCTCACCGGCGGGCAGACCATCGGCCCGCTCGACCAGAACTTCCAGCTCTTCGGCGGCATCAACGGGACTCTGGGGGAAACCTGGTCTTGGGTCTTCGGGGCGCTCGCCGTCGTCGCCTCGCTCTATGGGTTGATGAGTGCCCGCCGCGCCAAGGTACGCCATGACTTCCCGGTCAAGCCCATGTGGGCCGAGCTCACCATCGGCGGCATCATCACGGCGGCGATCCTCGGCTTCATCTGGACGCTCAACTCCTACCAGATCCCCACACGACGGCTCGAACGCATGTTCGAAGCCCGCGGCGAGGTCATGCCCGAGGGCTTCACCACCGGCTACGGGCTGCCGATCTCGGTTCTCGTGCTCATCGTCGTCGCCATCGTGATGACCGTGGTCGCCCAACGCACCCGGCTCGGACGCTACATCTTCGCCTTCGGCGGCAACCCCGAAGCCGCCCAGCTTTCGGGCATCCGGACCCGCGCGCTGACGGTCCGCGTCTTCATGATCGTCGGCGCCCTCTGCGCGATCTCGGCAGTGGTCGCCTCGGCCCGCCAGACGTTTCATTCCAACGACATCGGCACGCTCGACGAACTGCGCGTCATCGCCGCCGCCGTCATCGGCGGCACGGCCCTCGCCGGCGGGGTCGGCACGATCTACGGCGCGATATTAGGCGCGCTCATCATGCAATCGCTGCAATCGGGGATGGCGATGGTCGGGGTCGATGCGCCGTACCAGAACATCGTCGTCGGGATCGTGCTGGTTCTCGCCGTCTATATCGACATTCTCTACCGCAAGCGCACCGGGAGCTGAGGCCCATGACCGAGATCGACCGTACCGGCACCCCGCTCATCGAAATGCGCAACATGGCGAAAGCCTTCGGCGGCATCCGCGCGGTCGACGATGTCACCGTGAACCTCTTCCCCGGCGAGGTCGTGGGTGTGCTGGGCCATAACGGGGCCGGGAAATCGGTGCTGATGAAGATGCTCTCAGGCGCCCTGCCGCGCGACAGTGGGGACATCTACGTCAACGGCCAGCTCGCCGAGATCGACAACCCCCGCGACGCCCGGAACTATCAGATCGAGACGATCTACCAGTACCTTGCGCTGGCCGACAATCTCGATGCCGCCTCGAACCTCTTTCTGGGCCGCGAGCTTGTGACGCCCATGGGCCTCGTCGACGACGCCCAGATGGAGGCCGAGACCCGCAAGATCATGGGCCGGCTCACCCCGAACTTCCGCCGCTTCAACACGCCGGTCGCGGGGCTTTCGGGCGGCCAGCGCCAGTCGGTCGCGATCAGCCGGGCGGTCTATTTCAACGCCAAAATCCTCATCATGGACGAACCCACCGCCGCGCTCGGGGTCGAGGAGACGCGCATGGTCGCCGAGCTTATCGACGAGCTCAAAAAACAGGGCATCGGCATCTTCCTCATCGACCACGACATCCACCAGGTCAAAGCGCTCTGCGACCGGGCGAGCGTGATGAAGAACGGCAAGCTCGTGGGTACCGTCGAGGTGGACAAGGTCACCGAGGACGACCTTCTGGGCATGATCATCCTCGGCAAGAAGCCCGAACACCTGGCAGCCTGATGTATCTCGGGCTCGATCTCGGCACGTCGGGGCTGAAAGCGCTCCTCGTCGACGAGGCCCAAGGTATCGTTGCCGAGGCCAATGCGCCCCTGGAGGTGTCGCGGCCCCATGGCGGCTGGTCCGAGCAAGACCCCGCCCATTGGATCGCCGCGGCCGAAGCGGTGCTGGCCGCGCTCGGGTCCGAGACCGACCTTGCGGGCGTCCGCGCCATCGGGCTTTCGGGGCAAATGCATGGCGCCACCTGCCTCGATGCGTCGGACCAGGTCCTCCGCCCCTCGATCCTCTGGAACGACACAAGGGCCCATGCCGAAGCCGCAAGGCTCGATGGCGACCCCGCCTGGCGCGGTGTCTCCGGCAACATCGTATTCCCCGGCTTCACCGCGCCGAAACTCGTCTGGATGCGGTCGAAGGAACCCGGTCTCTTCGACCGGGTGGCCAAGGTGCTCTTGCCGAAAGACTACCTGCGGTTCTGGCTCACCGGCGAGTTCGTCGCCGAGATGTCGGACGCCGCCGGCACGTCCTGGCTCGACACCGGGGCGCGCGACTGGTCGGATGCGCTTTTGGAGAAGACGGGGCTGACCCGCGATCACATGCCGCGCCTTGTCGAGGGCTCCGAGGTCTCGGGCCGCCTGCGCGCCGATCTCGCCGCCCGCTTCGGGCTCCGTCCCGGGCTCCCGGTGGCCGGCGGGGGCGGCGACAATGCGGCCTCGGCCATCGGCACAGGGGTGACGAAGGCCGGGGAGGCCTTTGTCTCCTTGGGCACCTCTGGCGTGCTATTCGCCGCCAACGACGCCTATCGGCCCGACCCTGAAACGGCCGTTCACACCTTCTGCCACGCGCTGCCCCAGACCTGGCACCAGATGGGGGTGATCCTGGCCGCCACGGACGCGCTCAACTGGTTTGCCGGTCTTGTGGGCCACGACCCGGCCGCCCTCACCGCCGACCTCGGATCGCTCCAGGCCCCCGGCAAGACGCTCTTTCTGCCCTATCTCGGCGGCGAACGCACCCCGATCAACGATGCCGCCATTCGCGGCGCCTTCCTCGGGCTCGAACATGCCACCGACCGGGCGGCGGCCACCCGGGCGATCCTCGAAGGCGTGACCTTCGCGATCCGCGATTGCCGCGATGCGCTCCGCGCCACGGGCACCGAGATCGAGAGCCTCCTCGGAGTGGGGGGCGGTTCGAAATCCGACTACTGGCTTTCCGCCGTCGCCACCGCGCTCGATGCTCCGATCCTGCGCCCCGTCGCCGGCGATTTCGGCGGCGCCTTCGGGGCCGCGCGTCTGGCGATGATGGCCGATGGCGCCAGCGAAGACATCGCCACCGCCCCCAAGATCGAAACCACCTTCGCGCCCGACCCCGCCCTTGCGGATGCTTTCGACGAAGGCCACGCTCGTTACGTCGCCGCCCGTCAGGCCATAGGAGCCCTCACATGAGCTATTTCGACGGCATCGCGCCCATTGCCTATGAGGGTCCCGAAACCGCGAACGAACGCGCCTTCCGCCATTACGACCCCGACGAGATGGTGATGGGCAAGCGCCTCGAAGACCATCTCCGTTTCGCGGTCGCTTGGTGGCATTCCTTCGCCTGGCCGGGCGGAGACCCCTTCGGCGGGCCGACCTTCGAGCGGCCCTGGTTCGGCGACACGATGGACCATGCCCGCGCAAAGGCCGACGCCGCCTTCGACCTCTTCGCGATCCTCGGCCAGCCGTTTTTTTGTTTCCACGACGCCGATATCCGCCCCGAAGGCGCGAGCTTCGCCGAAAGCACGCGGAACCTCGAAGAGATCGTCGACTACATCGGCGTGAAGATGGAGAGCGCGAAGACCAAGCTCCTCTGGGGCACCGCCAACCTCTTCACCCACCGCCGCTTCATGGCCGGGGCTGCGACGAACCCCGACCCGGATGTCTTCGCCTATTCGGCGGCGACCGTGAAGACCTGCATGGATGCCACCCTGAAGCTCGGCGGGGCGAACTACGTCCTCTGGGGCGGGCGCGAGGGCTACGAAACGCTTCTCAACACGGACCTTGGCCGCGAGCGCCAGCAGGCCGGGCGCTTCTTGCAGATGGTCGTGGAGTACAAGCACAAGATCGGGTTTCAGGGCACGATCCTCGTCGAGCCGAAACCTCAGGAGCCCTCGAAGCACCAGTACGATTACGACGTCGCCACGGTTTATGGGTTTTTGAAGGAGTTCGGCCTCGAAGGCGAGGTGAAGATGAATGTCGAGCAGGGCCACGCGATCCTCGCGGGGCATTCCTTCGAGCACGAACTCTCCCTCGCGGCGGCTCTGGGCATTCTTGGGTCCATCGACATGAACCGCAACGATTACCAGTCGGGCTGGGATACAGACCAGTTTCCGAACTCGGTGCCCGAGGTGGCGCTGGCGTACTACGAAATCCTGAAGATGGGCGGCTTCACCACGGGCGGCACGAATTTCGACGCCAAGCTCCGCCGGCAATCCCTTGACCCCGAGGATTTGGTGGCCGCCCATGTCGGCGGGATGGATGTCTGCGCGGCGGGTCTTAAGGCGGCGGCGGCAATGCTGGAGGATGGGACGCTCGAAGCGCTGCGCGAGGCGCGTTACGCGGGGTGGGACAGCGAGGATGCCCGGGCGCTTCTGAAGAACGCCACGCTTCAGGATTGCTACGATTGCGTCATCGAAAGGCCGATCAACCCCGAGCCGCGTTCGGGCAGACAGGAGCGGCTCGAATACCTCGTCAACAGGTTCATCTGAGGGTCGGCCGCGGCTGCCGAAGGAACCGAACGGTGACGGTTGGGGGGCGACGTAGTTTGCGCCGTACCTGCGGTCTTTTTTGGCCTTGAGCGGACGTTCGGGTCTTGCTCCGGTAGCCCTTGGCGAAACACGCCCCGGACTTGATCCGGGGCCCCGATCCACCGGAGTGCCAAGACTATCGAGGTCCCGGGTCAAGCCCGGGACGCGGGGGACTTGGGGTCAGGGCGCAGAATGAACATCCGCTTGAGGTCAAAAACTGACCTTACCCCCAGTCGAGCACCACCTTCCCGCTGGCCCCCGACCGCATCGTCTCGAACGCCTCGCGGAACTCCGCCGCCGGGAACCGGTGGGTGATCACCGCCGACACATCGAGCCCGTTCTCCAGCATCGCGATCATCTTGTACCAGGTCTCGAAAATCTCGCGCCCATAGACCCCCTTGATCGTCAGCGCCTTGAAGACGATCCGCGACCAATCGACGGGCGACTTGCCAGGAGGGATGCCCAGCATCGCGATCCGCCCGCCCATCACCATCGCCTCGACCATCTGATCGAGCGCGGCCTGGGCGCCGGACATCTCAAGCCCCACATCGAAGCCCTGGGACATGCCGAGATCGGACACGACGTCCCTCAACGCGACCTCCCGGGGGTCGACCGCTGTCACATTCGCAACCTTCCGTGCCAGGGCCCGGCGCTCGGGGTTGAGGTCGGTCACGACCACATGACGCGCGCCGACATGCTTGGCCACGGCCGCCGCCATGATCCCGATGGGTCCCGCGCCGGTGACCAGCACATCCTCGCCCACGAGATCGAAGCTCAGCGCGGTGTGGACGGCATTGCCAAGGGGGTCGAGGATCGCCCCGATCTCGTCGGGGATGTCGTCGGGCAGGGGGACGACGTTGAAGGCCGGCAGCCTAAGGTATTCCGCAAACGCCCCCTGCTCGTTCACCCCGATCCCCCGGGTCTCGGGGTCGAGATGGAACTTGCCCGCCCGGGATTGCCGAGAGCTGTGCCCGATGAGATGACCCTCGCCCGAACAGCGTTGCCCGAGGTGGAGCCCCTCCACGTTGCGGCCGAGTTCGACGATTTCGCCGGCGAATTCATGGCCCGTGATGAGCGGCACCGGCACGGTCTTTTCCGCCCAATCGTCCCAGTTCCAGATGTGCACGTCGGTGCCGCAGACCCCGGTCTTCTTCACCCGGATCAGGACGTCGTCGGGGCCGATCTCCGGGACGGGCGCGGTTATCAGCTCCAGCCCCGGTGCCGGCGCCGTCTTTGCCAGGGCGCGCATGTCGTTCCTCATGCCAAAACCCCCGTTTCCCGCCCTGCAACCGCGAAGGCGTCGAGTGCGAGGTCGAGATCGGCGCGGTTGAGCGCGGCCGACATCTGGGTGCGGATCCGCGCCTGGCCCTTGGGCACGACGGGATAGAAGAACCCCGCGACATAGACCCCAAGCTCGAAAAGCCGCGCGGCCATGGCCTGTGCCGCCGTCGCCTCGCCGGTCATGACGGGGATGATCGGGTGTTCGCCGGGGAGAACCTCGAAGCCCAGGGTTTCGAGCCCGGCCCGCCAATGGGCGGCGTTGTCGTCAAGGCGCGCGCGCAGGTCGTCGCCGGCCTCGGCGATCTTCAAAGCCTCGATGGCCGCGGCACAGACCGCCGGGGGCAGGGCGTTGGAAAACAGATAGGGCCGCGAGCGTTGGCGGAGCATCTCGACCACCGGCCGGGGCCCCGCGGTGAAGCCGCCAATGGAGCCGCCGAGCGCCTTTCCGAATGTGCCGGTGACGATGTCGGCGGGCACCCCGGCGCGGGCCGGGGTCCCGCGTCCCGCCGGGCCGACAAAGCCCGTGGCATGGCAATCGTCCACCATCACCACCGCCTCGTAGCGCTCCGCGAGCGCTCTGATCTCGGCCAGCGGCGCGAAGTAGCCGTCCATCGAGAAGACCCCGTCGGTGGCGATCATCACCCGCCGCGCGCCGGCCTTCCGGGCGGCGCGAAGCTGGGTTTCGAGATCGTCCATGTCGGCGTTGCGGTAACGGAACCTCTGCGCCTTGCAGAGCCGGATACCGTCGATGATCGAGGCATGGTTCAAGGCATCGGAGACCACCGCATCCTCGGCGCCCAGAAGCGGCTCGAAGAGGCCGCCATTGGCATCGAAACAGGCCGCATAGAGGATCGCATCCTCCATCCCGAGATAGGCCGCGACGGCGGCTTCGAGCGCGCGGTGGAGATCGCCCGTGCCGCAGATGAAGCGTACCGAGGCCATGCCGAGCCCGTGGCTGTCGAGCGCGCCTCGCGCCGCCGCCACCAGCCGAGAATCGTCGGCAAGCCCGAGGTAATTGTTGGCACAGAGGTTGATGAAATCGCCCGACCCCACGCGCACATGGGCGCCCTGTGGCGAGACGATCTCGCGCTCGCGCTTGAGAAGCCCGGCGGCGTCCAGTTCGCCAAGCTCCGTTTCGATACCGTTGAGAAAGTCGCTCATGCCCCAGTCTCCGCACGGGAGTTCGGCCTATGGCAAGGCAAAACCCGTCACGCGATGTCGCGGCTGGCGCGCCCCGGCCGGTTAGTTTGGGTAATGCCCCCATGCCGCCAAGGGCGGGGGAGGCCCACGGCCCCTTCTCCGCGCAGCGCCATTGTTCGGCCCGGGCCGCGATCCCCGGCACGCGATCCGCGCGCCGGACCGACACGCCGGACGCTCCCCCTCCTTGCAGTCAAGGGCCGCCTGCTCGATACCGAGGGCCTGACACGGCTTGTTTTGCTGAGCGCTCTTCCTGGCTGAGATGTCCACATCCGTTTCGGTGGTTTTGCTGGCCTATGGCAAATGCCCACACCTTGCCGAGGTGATCGCGGCGATCATGGCCGGGTCCAAAAAACCGCGCGAGGTCATCGTCAGCCACAGCGGATCGGATGATCCCACGGCGGAACTGGCCGAGGCGTTTGCCTCGGTGATTGTCCTTCACGAGGAGGAGCGGCTTTTTGCGGGCGCGGCGCGGAACCGCGGGGCGGCGGTGGCGACCGGCGATATCCTCGCGTTCTGCGACGCCGACACACGGCCGTCGCAGGACTGGCTCGCCTCGGTATGCGCCGCGTTCGATGGCCGCGAGGACCGTTTTCTGGTCGGTGCCGTGGGCATGGCCCGGAACGGTGGTTATTGGGGAATGTCGAACTGGCTGTTGGAGTTCAGCGAGCAGGCGCCGTGGCGCCCGGCCGGCGAACAGACCGGCGGGGCGTCCTGCAACATGGCCACGCGGGCGCATGACTTCCGAGCCGCCGGCGGGTTCAACGAGGGTCTTCTGGTGGGTGAGGACACGACGCTTTTCGCCGAAATGCGGGCCGCCGGCCTCCGGCAGGTCTTTTCGCCGCAAGCCGTCGTGGGGCATTTCAACAATGCCGGGTTCGCTGCGTTCTCTCGACACCAAAGGGGGTTGGGGCAGGGTTTCGCCGAAGTCCGCCGCGCGCGGTACATGCCGGGCAGTTTCGTGGTCCGCCGCCCGCCGCTGGCAATTTTCCTGTCGGCCCCGAAAGCGTTCGTTGTGTTGCGGCGGACCCTGCTCGCGGGCCTTCGCCCCTTGGCGCTCGGCCTGTTCCTTTCGCCCGGGGTCGTCATCGGGGCGACGATCTGGCCAGCCTCCTGTGTGAGACGGTCGATCGAATTGGCGCGCGACGGTCAGGGCTAATCCGGCCATTGTGGATGGGCGATGGGCGACGTCCGATCGGGACCCGCAGAGGTCGGCCGGTCGACAATGAGGGTCTGGCCCGATGATGCCGCGGTCAGGTTTTGTCGGTCCGAGCCCGGCGAAGGCTTGCGATAAGGCTCGGGTCGAACCCGAGCCCGGTTCGGGCCGCGATCATCAAACCGAGGTTGCAGGTAACAAGGCCCAGGCTGAGCGCGACCGCCGCCCCGTACGCGCCGTATGCCGGAATAAGCAGGACACCGGCACCGAGATTGACGACAAGGCCGATGGCTTGCGGCCAGACGGCCGCGGTGGCGCGGTCGGTCATTGTCAGCAAGACCCCGACCGGTCCCAAGGCGGCGCTGAGGACCTGCGCGCCGATGACCCACCAGAGCGCGCTGGCATTGGCGCGGAAGGCTTGTCCGAACAACCCGAGGACCTCTTCGGCGAGTAAGATGAGCACCAGGCCGGCGAGAAACGTGAAGGTCGTGGTGGTCCAGGTGAAGGTGCGGGTGATCGAGGCAAGTCGGTCGAGCTCGCCCCGGGTCCACAGCTCGCTGACCCTGGGGGCGTAACGGACGGTGGCGGCCTGGACGCCGATCATCAACAAAGGCGCAAGGCGGGCGATCGGCTGAAAAAGGCCGGTCTCTTCGGCGGACGCCAGCCAGGCCAGCATCAGCGTGCTGACTTCACTGTGCAAAAGCACAAGCAGCGACACCGCAAAGTAGGGGGCGGCACGGCGCAGGGACCCCTCGGGAGGTTTGGCGGCTTGCCTGCGCCGGGGGAGCGCGCGGGCGAGCACGTAGACCGACCAGATGAGCGCGGCGAGCGTCCCGGCCACGGCCGCGGCAAGATAATCGCCAATCGACAGGTCGGCGTTCAACAGCCATGCAACGACCAAAACGCCGACCAGGATGGATGGCCGGATGAGCTGAAACGGGGCCGTGGAGGCCATGACGCGGCCAAGGCCGTTCAGGAGCCCTTGGGTTTGAATGAGAAAGGCCAGAGCCGGAAAGAGGACAGCCGCAAAAAGGACAAACTCGGAGAAGACGCCGGTGTCGGGCGCAAGGCGCGGCAGAACGAAGACCGCGGCGATGACGCCGATGGCGGAGGTCGACACCAGAAGTACCCGCATGCGCCTCACAAAGCCCCGCAACCGGGCCTCGTCGCCCTCGACCTGAAGGCGCGCAACTTCCCTGACCGAAAGCGGTTCGCTGCCAAAAAGCGCGACCGTGGCCATGATATGGGAGACCGCCACGACGAAGGCGACGACCCCGTAGCCCTCGGGCCCAAGCAGTCGGGCCGTCAGGATCGCCTGAACGGCGACAAGAAGGATGCCCGCGACGCGAACAGCCAGGCTGGCGAGCGAGGCTTTCGCGATCGGCCCGGACAGGAGCGAACGTACTGACACGTGCTGGCTGCTCAACCTTCTTGCTTTGCGAAAGGGTCCCGCGACGCTAGACCGATCCGCGCAGTTTCGCCATCGGCAAACTGTCCGTCATCGCCGCCGTCCGGACGGCCCCACGGCCGATGTTGCCGCAGCCTCAGCTGTTCGGTTCATGGGTCGGCCTTTGATCTTGCGAGGACCGGGGCCACATGCTAGCCACCCGGACGGTGTCGGCGACCAAGACGCGACCGAACCCGTGTGCCGCCTTAGCTCAGTTGGTTAGAGCGCTGGATTGTGGATCCAGAGGTCCCCCGTTCAAGCCGGGGAGGCGGTACCACCCCCCTTTACCTCGATCCCCCGCCGGTCCACCCTCGGCTCAAAACGAGGCCCGATGCGCGTCGCTGTCATCTCCGACATCCATTCGAACCGTGCCGCGCTCGAAGCGGTGCTCGCGGTGTGCGACCGGCTGGGGATTGGCGATATCGCCAATCTCGGCGATAGCCTGTCGGGGCCCTTCGACCCGGCTGGGACGGCGGACATCCTGATCGAGCGGGCGATCCCTTCGATCATGGGCAATCACGATCGGATGCTTCTGGCACCCCCCGAGAAACTGGGGCTCTGGGAGCGATGGGCGATGCCGGAACTGACGCCGGCGCATCTCGACTGGGTGCGGAACCTGCCCGAAACACTTGACTGGAAGGGGCTTTTTCTGACCCATGCCGCGCCCGGCGACGACGCGGAGAACTGGCTCGATTTTCGGGGGCCGGGCCGGCGGCTGATCGCGCGGGACCGGTCCGGTGTCGAGGCGCGGGGAGCGGGGCTTACCGCAGCGGTGACCCTGACCGGCCACACCCACACGCCGCGGATGGTGCGGCTCACGGGCGGCCGGATGGTGGTCAACCCCGGCGCCGTTGGCTGCCCGGCCTATTTCGACGACCGGACCGACCCGCCCTTCATCCATGAGACCGGCGCGCCCGATGCCCGGTTCGCTGTGCTCGAAGAGGTGGGCGGAAAGATCGAGGTCTCGCTTCGGACGGTGCCCTACGATCCTGCCGGGATGCAGGCTCTGGCCCGCGCCCGCGGGGCCGACACCTGGGCCGAAGCGATCGGGTCGGGGTGGTTCACTTCGGCATCCCAATCGTGACTTCGTCGACAATGCTCCTGCCGTCGGGATCGAGGATGAAGATGCGCCGGTCTTCGGTGACGACGGCGATGAACCCGTCGCCGCGGGTGACCGCGAGGGGCACCGCGCCTTCGGGCAGCGCAAGCGTTTCGGGGAAGGCCGGTGCGGGGGGCGCGTTGAGCCGCATCCAGAGGAGGGCGACGATGAGCACGATGCCCCCGATCATCACGACCGTCAGGGTCGTGACGAGCCGGCGCAGCAATCTCAGCCCGCGCGCCTCTGCCGCCGTTTCCGTATCCGGTATCTGATCGCCCATGAGTCGCACCGTTTCCGTCGTCATCGGGCCCGCGCCGCCCGGCCGTCTTGATAAGGCGCTCGCCCGCGATGCGCCAGACGATGCCCATCTCTCGCGGTCGCGGCTTGCACGGCTTCTGGCCGAGGGCGCGGTCACCAAGGCCGGGGCGGCAGTCACGGATGCGACGGCGTCCGTCGCGGAAGGCGAGGTCTATCTGATCGAGGTCCCCGAGGCGGAAGCGCCGGAGGCCGTGCCCGAGCCGATCCCGCTGAGCGTGATCTACGAAGACGCGCACCTCATCGTTGTCGACAAACCGGCGGGGATGGTCGTCCATCCCGCGCCGGGTTCGCCGTCGGGCACCCTCGTCAACGCGCTCCTCCATCACTTTGGCGGCCGGTTGTCGGGCGTTGGCGGCGCCAAACGGCCGGGCATCGTGCACCGGATCGACAAGGACACGTCTGGGCTCCTGGTCGTTGCGAAGTCCGACGAGGCCCATCACGGGCTTGCAGAACAGTTCGAGGCCCATACCGTCGACCGGCTCTATCGGGCAATCTGCTACGGCGTTCCCGACCCGGCGGACCCGCGGTTGCGCGGGTTGCGGGGGGTCGGGTTCGAGAGCGGCGGCACGCTGCGGATCGCCACCGAACTCGCGCGCCACAAGACCGACCGGCAGCGGCAGGCGGTCGTCTGGTCGGGGGGGCGGCGGGCGGTGACCCGCGTTCGGGTGACCGAACGGTTCGCCGACTTTGCCGCGCTGCTCGATTGCCGTCTCGAAACCGGCCGGACCCATCAGATCCGGGTTCACCTTGCCCATGTCGGTCACGGGCTCATTGGCGACCCCGTTTATGGCGGCCGTCGGAAACTGCCGAAATCCGCCGGAGACGCGGCGGTGGCGGCGGCGGCGAGGTTCGGCCGCCAGGCGCTCCATGCCGCCCGGCTCGGCTTTGTGCACCCTGTGACCGGCGAGCGGATGGCATTCGAGGCCGACTGGCCGACCGACATGGCCGATCTGGCGATGGTTTTGCGTAGCTCTATGTGAGAGAGCGCACAGAGGACGTAACAAACCGTCTCAGATGTGCACAAGCCTGTGAGCCGGAGTTACAGGCCATGGACCGACCGTCCCTGACGTTCATAATTCAGCAAGACAACGGCTGATACCGCCAACACTTGAACTGAACCGCATCGTTCACTAGTTATGTTAAGCCTCGAAACATTGAGGCGGACAGGGAAGAGCACATGGCAAACTACGCGAACCTCCCCGCGCCGAGCCCCGAACAGGGCCTGAACCGGTATCTCCAGGAAATCCGGAAGTTCCCGATGCTGGAACCGGACCAGGAATACATGCTCGCAAAGCGCTGGGTCGAAGACCAGGACACCGATGCCGCCCACCAGATGGTCACGTCGCATCTGCGGCTCGCGGCCAAGATCGCCATGGGCTACCGAGGCTACGGCCTGCCACAGGCGGAGGTGATTTCCGAGGCCAATGTCGGGCTGATGCAGGCCGTCAAACGCTTCGACCCCGAAAAGGGCTTCCGCCTCGCGACCTATGCGATGTGGTGGATCCGCGCCTCGATCCAGGAATACATCCTGCGGTCCTGGAGCCTGGTGAAGCTCGGCACGACCTCGGCGCAGAAGAAACTGTTTTTCAACCTCAGGAAGGCCAAGGCCCGGATCGGGGCGCTCGAAGAGGGCGACCTGCGCCCCGAACATGTCGAGAAGATCGCCAACGACCTCAACGTCACCGAAGAGGAGGTGATCTCGATGAACCGGCGTCTGTCGGGCGGCGATGCCTCGCTCAACGCGACGGTTTCGGCGGATGGCGAAGGTGCGGCCCAGTGGCAGGACTGGCTCGAGGACGAGGATGCCGACCAGGCGTCGGATTACGCCGAGCGCGACGAATTTCAGGTGCGCTCACAGCTTCTTGAAGAGGCCATGGAGGTGCTGAACGACCGCGAAAAGGACATTCTGATCCAGCGTCGGTTGCAGGATGCGCCCGTAACCCTTGAAGAACTCTCCGGCCAATACGATGTGAGCCGGGAGCGCATTCGCCAGATCGAGGTGAGGGCCTTTGAGAAGATCCAGAAGAAGATGAAGGACCTCGCCCGCGAAAAGGGCATGCTGACACCGGCGTAGTCCCCCTCACGCAGCCGGGCGCTGCCCTTGGAACGGTCCGCCCCCCACGGCGGGCCGTTCCGCATTTGGGGGCCGGTTATGACGCGAAGATCGGTTCTGCCTCGCCTTGATCGGGAGGGCGGAGGGCCAGGGGGGCGAAGGACGGTCTTTTGGCCTAAAGCTGACGTTTGGGTATTGCTCCGGTAGCCCTTGGCGAAACACGCCCCGGACTTGATCCGGGGCATCGATCCACCGGAGTGCCAAGTCGATCGAGGTCCCGGGTCAAGCCCGGGACGCGGGGGGATTGCGATCGGGGGAGCGGACAAACGAACGTCCGCTCAAGGCTGCCGCTTCAACCGATCGCCGCAACACACTCGTCGAACTTCTCCGCGGGTGAGAAGTAGTTCAAGGTCATTCTTGGCCGCTCATTGAGCTCCCGGGCGACGGCATCGAGGTGTTCCTGGGTGTGGACCGAGAGGTCGGTTCCCTTGGGGAAGTATTGGCGCAGGAGACGGTTGGTGTTCTCGTTGGTGCCGCGCTGCCAGGGGCTGTGCGGGTCGCAGAAGTAGATGTCGAGATCGGTAGTGAGCGTCAGGCTCTTGTGGTCTGCGAGTTCCTTGCGGCGGTCCCAGATCAGCGAGAGCCGGAGCTCTCTCGGCAGATGCCGAACCTGCGCCGCCAACGCCGCCACGACCGTCTGGGTCTCTTTGCCGCTCACCTTAGCCAGCATGACATAGCGGGTGCGCCGCTCGACCAGCGTGGCGATGAAGTTGTTCTTCGAGCCAGCGATCAGATCGCCCTCCCAATGACCGGGGATAGCGCGATCCTCGACAGCAGAGGGCCGCTCCCGGATCGAGATCGCGTCCTTGATCTGACCGAGGCCGTCCCGCTTGAGACTTGCATGGCGGGACCGGCGGATCGTACGGGTCGCCAGAAGCTCCTTCTTCAGAACGCCGCGCGCCTGGATGAACAGGCTTCGATAGATCGTCTCATGGGACACACGGGCGCCCTCGTCGTCGGGATGCTCGCGCTTCAGCCACCCTGCGAGCTGCTGGGGTGACCACTTGCGCGCCAGCTTCTCTGCTATTGTCTGACAGAGCGCTGGTCGGTTCGCCAGCTTGCAGGGCTTCGGACGCCGGGCCCGATCCCAGGCCGCCTGATCAGCATTGGCGGCGCGGTAGACACGCCGGCCCCCGTTGCGCCGCACCTCCCGGCTGATCGTTGAGGGCGCCCGGCGAAGCTGCCTGGCAATACAACGCAGGGATAGCCCAGCTCTCAGACTGCGCGAGACCTCTTCACGCTCAGCTAGCGTCATCGCCAGCCGTGACCGTCGCCTCTCAGGAGGACGAATACCGCCCGTTCTCGCAAGCAGCGGATAGATCGATGACGAGTTCCGATCGAACAACCGTCCGATCGAACTCATCGACTCTCCACGCTGCCAGCGATCCCAAATCTCTGCCTTCTGCTTCTCCGTGAAATAGATCCGACGACGATACACCATCCCAACACTCCATCTTCGCTCTCAAAGTGAAGTGTTGCGACCAACATGTGAATCCGCCGCCAAAGCCCGACAATCGGTTTTGAACGATGCGCATCCTGTTTTAGGGTTCCACGAAATCGGAGGGTGTCGATGTCGAAACCGGTGCGCTGGGGGATATTGGGGGGCTCGAACTTCGCCGCCGACAAGATGGGGCCCGCGATCCATGCTGCCAAGGGCGCGGTGCTGGCGGGGCTGGCGACGTCGAGTGCTGAGAAGGCGCGGCGGTTTCAGGCCTTTGCGCCGGATCTGGAGGTCTTCGACAGCTATGAGGCGCTTCTGGCCGCCCCAGGGATCGAGGCGGTCTACATCCCACTGCCGAACCACCTTCATGTGGAATGGACGCTGAAGGCCGTCGCGGCGGGCAAACATGTGCTCGTCGAAAAGCCCCTGGCATTGCGGGCCGACGACTTCGACCCGGTGATCGAGGCGCGGGACCGGTCGGGGCTTCTCGTCGCCGAGGCCTTCATGATCGCCCATCACCCGCAATTCCACCGCGCAAGGGCGCTTGTGGGGGGTGGGGCGATCGGCGAATTGCGTCTGGTCGATGCCGTGTTTTCCTACGACAACCGCGACAGCGGCAACATCCGCAACCGCCCCGAGACCGGCGGCGGCAGCCTGCCCGATATCGGAGTCTACACCTTCGGCTCGGCGCGCCTCGTGACCGGCGAGGAACCCGAGCGGGTGGGCGCCCATATCGAGCGCGAGAACGGGGTCGACGTCTTCGCCCATGTCACCGCCGACTTTCCCTCCTTCCGCTTCTCCTCAATCACCTCGATGCGGATGCACCCCCGCCAGGAGATCACCTTCCACGGCACCGAAGGCGTGCTGCGGCTGACCTGCCCGTGGAACGCCGGGGTGTTCTCCCAGGCCGAACTGGAGCTTCACCGCAACGTCCATTCCGGCGACACGCCGGCGAGCGTGACGGTGGAGCGCTGGCCGCGGGTCAACCACTACGTGCTCCAGGTGGAGAGTTTCGGCGCGAGCTTACGCGACGGGGCGATCTACCCCTGTTCGCTTGAGTTCTCCCGGGGCACTCAGGCTATGATCGACAGGGTCTGGGCGGCGGAGAAGCGGGATGGATGACGAGAAGGTCGAAGGCCGGGTCTTGGGCGACCAGCCCGAGGCGGAGAAGCATTCGCTGGGTTTGCGACTTCTCTACATGGCGATCATCTGGGTGATGCTGTCGGTCGCAAGCACCGTGCTCTCCATCGCGACGGTGGTGCAGTTCGTGCTGATGCTGGTGAACAACGGCGAGCCGAACCGGCGGCTGGCGGAGTTCGGGACGGACCTCGGCATCTGGATCGCCAAGGCGGCGCGGTTCCAGACCGGGGCGAGTGAGGTGAAGCCCTGGCCTTGGACGGAGTTGGATTAGTCGGAAGGTTAGCTTCGAGCTTAAAGCGACAAATGCTGCAAAGCGCCCGAAGGTCCGGTTTTCGCGGATTTTGTTGAAAAACTCCGTATTTGAGCGCCCGCGATCACTTTTGCGGAACATTCTCCCTCAAAATGGCGGTTTGACAAACGAGGTTTGCTTGAGTGCTCCTCCCGAGAACGAGGTTCTGTTTTTTCGAGGCGAATTTCGGGTTGGAGAGTTCTTCAACAAGATCCGCGGAAGTCAAAACGGGCCGCAATGAAAGTGCGATTTGCGTCGGGACTGATGCATAGAGCCCATTGTTTAGGCAGAGCGCTTGTCAAGATTGATCAGTTTCCGATACCGCAAACGTCGGCAGTGTTCATGTATGGCCTGACGCTAGAATTGCCGGTGCTAGACGCTACCAATGTCGGCCCAACACTAGCTATTGATTTTTCTAGCGGTAGAGACACTAATGGCCCGACTGGGACTTGAGTGGGGGTTGTCGTGAAATTGCTTTGCGCGGTTCGAAAGCCAAACGGTCACTTGGCGACCGTGACCCTTGTTATTTGTTTGGCTGCTCTTCTGTCTTCGGCGACGATCGTCGAAGCACGCGGCGTTCGACCAACAGTGTGCAACAATACTGATGATGTCGTCTTGGCGGCGATGATTGACTCTGATCTGCGATCCCCAAGAGCGCTTTCGACGCGTGTCTTTACAGAAGACGGCTGGTGGCACGTTGACTCCGGAGACTGTCGACGCTTGCCTGAACTTGCCGCAGGTTGGCGAGCCTTTGCGTTCGCTGGCTTGCAGAAAGGGTTGATTAGGCCGTTCATCTATACACCTTCCGAGACGCGCCCAGGCTCGACGCCGCCTCGTTTTGACAGTGTCTGTGCGAACTCCCTGGGGCGGAGTTTCACGCGACGCGATGTCCTAGAAAGCGACGTGGGAAAGACGTGTGCGGTGGGCGCAGACGTCGTCGTGCCGGTGTCATTCAAGATCGAAGTGGGCGTGTTCACCGATGTTTCACTAACCATAAACATTGACGGAACGCCGGACTTCATTGACCTGCCAATGTCGCCGAGGGCGCAAGCGGCATTAGAAACTGCCAGTTCACTTTTGGTCTTTGAAGAAATCGACGGATGCACCCTCGCCGCTGCGCCAAGCCTGGCCGCGGCAAACTTTACAGCAGACCAGGTTACCTTCGATGCAGGCCGCCTTTACGCGCTTTATAAGACCGCAGTGACAGCGAGGCTTTCATCCGGCGAACTTGCCCACACAAGAAAATACGAATGCCGAAACTTGCGGCAGGCCATGATCCGCGAGTGGGATATGGCGATCTTATCCGATGATGGGAGGTATTATGAGATATTTCTATATGAAGGGTTCAATGGCGTAGAAGAAGTTGACGATCTGCGCAGATTCACCATTCCGGAATCTGACGCGATCTACAATCCGGGCATACGCCTTCTCGGCATCACTGAAACGGAAAGACCCGCACCCATTGTGGACGCCTTTCACGGTCTAGATGTGCTGACGGCCCATGACCCGACACGTGTGACGCCGATTGTTGGGGTAGGGTTGCCCGCTTGGGCGCTTCTGTCTTATGCCGATGCCGTCCTTTCTCGCGAGCCCCAACTGCAGTCTTGCATCGATGACGTCTATCTTGCGAACCGTGGATATAGGCGGGTGAACTACACCGGATGTTTGGACAATGCATCCGGCGCGAGGCTTCTCGAAATCCTTGCCGAAGCCGATGACACATTCGGTTTTGACCGCAAAGAAGACTACGTCCCACCCCCGATCGAAGTCGAAAACGTCGATATCGCCGCTTGGGAAGGCTACATTGACGCCTGCATCCCGGTGCTGACGGGTCAATATGGCCGCTCAACTGAGGGCGCGATGTTTGAGTGCACCTGTTTTGCCGCAGCGGCCGACCTGTCGGTGGAGAAGGCATACCTAAATTACCAATACGGTGAGGTTTTCAATGGGGCTTTCGACGACATTCCGGCCGAGCAAAGGGAAAGATACTCATCTCTGCAGTTGACTTGCAGAGATCGCTCGATGCGCACCAACCCGGAGTTTGACAGCGTTGTAACCACCTTAACTGCACCAAGGATCGCGGCATTTCTCGAACCGACCGAAGAAATCGTATTAGCCGAGTACTTGGGCCTGACCGCCAACCTAAACGGGAATGGTCCACTCAAGATCATTTCGATTGCGCCTGGATCGCCGTTAGCGCATCTAAAGGTTGGCGACATTATCATGGACGTCCAGTTCAATGAGGTGCGAAATCTCACCCAATTTCACGAGGAGCTTGAAGCGGCCCGCGCTACGGGTCGGTCATCGGTGATACTGTCTATGCGAAGTAGTCGGGGCTACTACAGTCAGGAGTTTAACTTCTAGTAGGCAGCGCGTCGGAGTATCACGGAGCAACAAACGATCCATCAACACCGCTGGCTTTTGTTCAAGCTGTGCTTATCCAAAGCCTTACGGTCCTGACGAGCTGTTGCTTTGGGATTCCCGCCGAAGCCAAGAAGATCATTTTTACTTTCTGATCAAGAAGCAAAAATTGATGCAGGCGTCGCGATTTACCGCTTTGTCCCTCGAAATTGCCATCGCCACCAAAGTAGACGACGAGAGTCTCACCCCATCCCCTCCAACTCATCGATGAACCCTGCGATCATCCCGAGCCCCTTGTCCCAGAACTTCGGATCGGAGGCATCGAGCCCGAAGGGTGCCAGAAGCTCCTTGTGGTGCTTCGACCCGCCCGCCTTCAGCATCTCGAAATACTTCTCCTGAAACCCCGCGTCGCCTTCCTCGTAGACCGCATAGAGCGCGTTCACGAGCCCGTCGCCGAAGGCATAGGCGTAGACGTAGAAGGGGGAGTGGACGAAGTGGGGGATGTAGGACCAGAAGGTCTCGTAGCCCTCCATGAAGGTGAAGGCGGGGCCGAGGCTCTCGGCCTGGACGGACATCCAGAGGGCGTTGATGTCATCAGGTGTCAGTTCGCCGTTCCTGCGGGCGGTGTGGAGCTTGAGCTCGAAGTCGTAGAACGCAATCTGCCTCACGACCGTGTTGATCATGTCCTCGACCTTGCCGGCCAAGAGCACCTTCTTTTCGGCTTCGTTTTGCGCGTTCTCCAGAAGCGAGCGGAAGGTGAGCATTTCACCGAAGACCGAGGCGGTTTCCGCGAGCGTCAGCGGGGTGGAGGCGAGAAGCTCGCCCTGACCGGCGGCGAGGACCTGGTGGACCCCGTGGCCGAGTTCGTGGGCGAGGGTCATCACGTCGCGCGGTTTGCCGAGGTAGTTGAGCATCACATACGGATGGACGTCGACGACCGTGGGGTGGGCAAAAGCCCCCGGCGCCTTGCCGGGTTTGACGGCCGCGTCGATCCACCCTTTTGCAAAGAACGGCTCTGCGAGTTGCCCCATTTTGTCCGAAAACCCGTTATAGGCGTCCATGACGATGCTCTTCGCCTCGTCCCAGCCGACGATGCGGTCGGTCTCCATCGGCAAAGGCGCGTTCCGGTCCCAGACTTCGAGCGTGTCGAGGCCCATCCATTGGCGTTTCAGCTCGTAGTAACGGTGGGATAGCTTGGGATAGGCGGCGACGACCGCGTCGCGGAGCGCCTCGACGACCTCGGGTTCGACATGGTTCGCCAGATGCCGGCCCATCTCCGGCGAGGGCATGCCGCGCCAGCGGTCCTCGATCTCCTTTTCCTTCGCGAGCGTGTTGTGGACACGGGCGAAGAGCTTGATCTTGCTGCCGAATTCGTCGGCCAGCTTCTTCGCGGCGGTCTCGCGCTTCTGGCGGTCGCGGTCAGTGAGGAAGTTGAGCGTGGCTTCGAGCGGCAGCGCTTCGCCGTCGATCTCGAAGGTCATCGCGGCCATGGTCTCGTCAAAGAGCCGGTTCCAGGCGGCCGCCCCGACGGTGGACTGGTCGTGGAGGAACTTTTCGAGCTCGTCGGAAAGCTGGTAGGGCCGCATCGCCCGGAGCTTGTCGAAAACGGGTTTGTAGCGGGCGAGATCGGCATTGGCGGCGAAGAGCTCGTCGAGCTTGGCGTCGTCTATACGGTTGATCTCAAGGGAAAAAAAGACGAGCGGGGTGGTGAAGACGGTGATCTTGTCCTGGCAATCGGCCATGAACTTCGCGCGCTCGGCATCGGTGGTGATCTGGTAGTAGCGCAGGCCCGCGTAGGACATCAGGCGCCCCGCCACGATGTCGATCTTCTCGTAGCGGAGCACACAATCGAGCATGCCCGCCCCATCGAGCTCGGCCAGCTTGCCCTCGTAGTCCTCGGCAAAGCGGGCGGCGGCGTCTTCGAGCCAATCGAGGTCGCGCTTGACCTCGGGGGCGTCGGGGGCGGCATAGAGGTCGGTGAGGTCCCATTCGGGGAGATTGCCGAGGTCTTTGCCGCCCGAGGGGTCGGCGTCGAAGACGGGGCTATTGGGGGTCATGAGGGGCCTTTCAGGGTCAGGATTGCCGGAGACATAGGGCGCTCAGTGCGCGAGGATCAAGGGCGGGGGTCCGATGGTGCCGACAGCGCTGCGGTGAGGAGGCGCTTGAGATCGGCAACCTCGGCTGGGGGCAGGGGCCCCAGAAGCTCATCGATGGTCTCGGTCAGGACCCGTTGAAGTGCCCCAACCACGGCCTGCCCCTTCGCGGTCAGGGCGACGATCGACACCCGTTGATCCTGCGGCGCCGGCCGCCGCGCCAACAGCCCCTTGTCTTCGAGCGCCCTGAGCGACCGCGTCATCTGCGACTTGTCACGCATCAACTCCTCGGTGAGCACATGGATCGGGACGGGGCCGAGATCGTGCAGCATCAAAAGCACCATACCGCCCCAGGGACCCACGCCCTCGGTGTCGAACTCCGGTGCCTTTCGCTGGAGCGCCAGGTGAAGCCGCCGCACAAAACGGTCGAGGAGGAGGGCGAGGGTCGGGTCGGTCATCTTAGTTGGTTGACTCAGTCCACTAATTTGGAGAGGGTCGGCTCCGAACCGTAGTCGCACGCCCGAGGAGGCGCAAATGACCCCATCAACCGAAGCGGCAGTCTTGAAGATCGCAGCCGTGCTCTGGGTGATCTGGGGGCTTGTGCATCTTCTGGCCGGCGTGATCGTGCTTTCGAGCGATGCGACGGGCGGGGTCCAGGCGATTGCCGATGCCGTGCCGCCGGAAACGCTGGTGCTGGACTACCCTGCTGCGGCCGGCGGCATCATCCACCAGCACGGCTGGAACCTCGGCTGGTTCGGGGTTGCGACGGTCATCGGCGCTCTCTTCGTCTGGCGCGGCAATCTCACGGCGATTTGGGTGACGGGGATGGTGGGCGGGCTGGCCGACATCGGCTACCTGTTGTTTCTCGATCTTCCGGGGTTTGTGCATTTCTTTCCTGGAACGGTGATGACCTTCGTCTCCGGCAGCGCGATCGTTCTGAGTTTTGCCGTCTGGTTCCGGCGGCGGGGCCAGGCGGCGGTCTGAGACCTATCCATAGGTTGCCAGCATGTCCCTGAGGTGGCCGAGCGTGTCGACCTCGGCGACGGGTTTGTCGCGCCGCCACCGCGCCATCCGGGGAAAGCGCAGGGCGACGCCGGATTTGTGGCGGGGGCTCGCTTGAATGCCTTCGAAATGAATTTCGAACACATGCACCGGCGGTACGGCGCGGACCGGCCCGTAGCGTTCGAGCGTATTCTTCCTGACCCAGGCCGTGATCTCGCGGAACTCCGCATCGGTGAGCCCCGAATAGGCCTTGGTGAAGGGCACGAAGTTCTCCCCGTCGCGCACCGCGAAGGTGAAGTCGGTGAAGAGGTTGGCGCGCCGGCCGTGCCCGGCCTGGGCATAGATCATCACCGCGTCGATGGAGAACGGGTCGACCTTCCATTTCCACCAATCGCCCTTCCGGCGCCCGCCGCGATAGGGCGAACCCAGCCGCTTGAGCATAAGACCTTCCGCGAGACGCGCCCTTGAGGTCGCGCGAAGCGCGGCGAGGTCCGTCCAGGTCACGAAAGGGACGGCCTCGGACAATCCCACCGGCGCGTCGGGCGGCAGCCCGGCAAGGAGGCCTTCGAGCCGCGCGCGGCGGTCGCGGTAGGGCGCGTCGCGCAGGTCTTCGCCGCCGGCTTCGAGGAGATCGTAGGCGAGCATCGCCGCCGGCGCCTCGGCAAGGAGCTTTTTCGGCACCGTCTTCCGCCCGATCCGCTTTTGCAGCGCGTTGAAGGGGAGCGGCGCGCCGCCCTTCATCGCCAGCACCTCGCCGTCGATCACCGTGCCGTCGGGGAGGAAATCGCGGGCGCGGAGGAATTCGGGGAACCGGTCGGTGATGAGTTCCTCCCCCCGCGACCAGAGGTGATGGACCCCGCCCCGGAGGATGAGCTGACCGCGGATGCCGTCCCATTTCCATTCGGCCGCCCAGCCCCCGGGGTCGCCGAGATCGTCCGGGACCCCGTCGAGCTGGTAGGCGAGCGCGAAGGGATAGGGTTTGGAGAGATCGGCACTCGGGTCCGGGGCGAGGACGAGGGCCTCATAGCTCGTGGTCTCCGGGCTCCAATCGCCCATCAGCCGGTGGGCGAGTTCGGCTTCGTCGATGCCTGTGGCTTGGGCCAGCGCCCGGGTCATGAGCTTGCGGCTCACGCCCATGCGAAACCCGCCGGTCAGAAGCTTGTTGAAAACGAAGCGCTCGTCCGTCGCGAGGCTCTCCCAGGCCGCCACAACCCAATCCCGTCGGGCGGGCTCTTCGAGGGCCGAAAGCGCGCGGATGTCGCCGATCCAGGCCGCTAGCGAGCGGTCGGCACCGCCGTCGCTTTCTGGGAGCACCAGCGCAATGGTCTCGGCCAGATCGCCGACGACGGCGTAGCTCTCCTCAAAAAGCCAGAGCGGCAAGCCGGCGGCTTCGGCGGCCCATTCGCGGAGCCTTGTCGCCGTCACGGTGCGTTTGGGGCGCCGGCCCGAGAGGAGGGCGATGGTCCAGAGCCGGTCCGCCTCAGGCGCGGTCTCGAAATAGCCCGCAAGGGCGGCGACCTTGGCGTTGGTCCGGGTCGTGCCGTCGAGGGCGGCAAAGAGCGCAGCGAAATCCTTCACGCGCCGCTCCCGGGCTTCATCTTGGCAAGAATACCGCGGGGGAGTCGCGGCACGCGACGGGGGCAGCGCCCCCATACTCCGCTCACGTCTCGTCCTCCGCCGGAGAATCGAGCGCCTCGCCGTCGAACTCGGTCTCGACGATTTCAGCGTCATAGCCTTCCGCTTCGAGCCAGCGGCGAAACTGCGCGGTGTAGCCGTGGGTGACGAACACCCGCTCGGCCCCGGTCGCGGCGATGGCGGCATTGAGCCCGGCCCAATCGGCATGATCGGAGATCACGAACCCCTTGTCGGCCGCCCGGCGGCGGCGGATGCCGCGCACCGCCATCCAGCCCGAGGCGAAGGCTTTCGAGGCACGGGGGAACCGCCCCGCCCAGGTCGACCCGAGAGCGGAGGGCGTAGCGAGGACCAGCGCGCCGGAGTGGTCCTTCGCCTTCGTCTCCGGTGTGACCCGGATCGTGTCGGGGAGTGCCAATCCGCTGGCGCGGAGCACCGCGTTGGTGTTCTCGATGGCACCATGGGTCAGGATCGGGCCGATGGTGCCGTCGAGCATCGTCAGAAGGCGCTGGGCCTTGCCGAGGGCATAGGCGCCGAGCATCGCGGGGCGCCCGTCGGCGCGCGCCGACGCCCACCAGCGGTTGATCTCGGCGGCCAGCGCCGCTTCGCTCCGCCAGCGAAACACCGGCAGGCCGAAGGTGCATTCGGTGATGAAGGCATGGGCGCGTACCGGCTCGAAGGGTTCGGAAAGCCCGTCGGCCTCCGTTTTGTAGTCCCCCGAGACGACCCAGACCTCGCCGCCCACCTCCACGCGGACCTGGGCCGAGCCGGGCACATGGCCGGCAGGATGGAACGACACATGGGCGTCGCCGATCGTGCGGGTCTCGCCGTAGGCCTGGGTCTCCAGCGCGATCTCCCCCAGCCGGTGGCGCATCACCGGCGCGGTGCCCGGCGTCGCGAGGTAGCGGGCATGACCCGGTCGGGCATGGTCGGCATGGGCATGGGTGATGACGGCCCGGTCCACCGGCCGCCAGGGGTCGATGTAGAAATCGCCCGCCGGGCAGTAGATGCCGCGGTCGGTGAAGGTCAAAACACCTTTGCCCATGGGCGGAGCATAGGCCCCGCCCGGCGCGTGGAAAGGGGGCTTTGCCGCCGGGCCCGTTCGCGCCTTCCCCGGGAGGGTCCCAGGCGGATGGCGGGACTTGCTTGGCACGCCCCGACGCCTATGTCACGATATGGCATGGACGGGGACGAACCTAGCTATTTCAACGAGATGTTCGACGGTGATGGCGTGCGCGCGCCCTATTCCGGCCTCGACGGCTGGGCGAACGACATGCCGCCGGAGCTTCGAAACCTCAAGCAATCGGAGGCAGAGGCGCTGTTCCGGCGGATCGGCATCACGTTTGCGGTCTACGGCGAGGGCGGCGACCCCGACCGGCTGATCCCGTTCGACATGTTTCCGCGGGTCTTCTCGTCGGGCGAATGGCGCAAGCTCGAAGCCGGGATCAGGCAGCGGGCCCGGGCGCTCAACGCTTTTCTGATGGACGTCTACGGGCGCGGCGAGATCGTCAAGGCGGGGCGCATTCCGGCCCATCTGGTCTACCGCAACGAAGCCTTCGAGAAGGCGGTCGTCGGGTTCAAGCCGCCGCGCGGGGTCTATTCCCATATCGTGGGGATCGATCTCGTCCGCACGGGCCCCGACGAGTTCTTCGTCCTGGAAGACAATTGCCGCACGCCCTCAGGCGTGAGCTACATGCTGGAAAACCGCGAGATCATGATGCGGATGTTTCCCGGGCTCTTTCAGGAAAACCGCATCGCGCCGGTGGAGAACTACCCCGCCTTGCTGAGGCGCACGCTGGCGAGCGTGGCGCCGGAAAAGTGCGAGGGAGAGCCGCGCGTGGCGATCCTCACGCCGGGCCATTTCAACTCGGCCTATTACGAGCATTCGTTTCTGGCCGACATGATGGGGGTCGAGCTTGTCGAGGGCCAGGACCTCTTCGTAGAGGGCGATTACGTCTGGTGCCGGACGACCGAGGGCCCCAAGCGCGTCGACGTGATCTACCGCCGGATCGACGACGCCTTCATCGACCCATTGTGCTTCCGCCCCGACTCGATGCTCGGCGTGCCGGGGCTGATGAATGTCTACCGCTCGGGCGGGGTGACAATCGCCTCCGCCCCCGGTGCCGGGGTGGCTGACGACAAGGCGATCTACACCTTCGTACCCGACATGATCCGGTTCTATCTCGGCGAAAGCCCGATCCTCAACAATGTGCCTACCTGGCAATGCGCCAAGCCCGACGAATGCGCCTATGTGCTCGACAATCTTGCCGAACTCGTCGTCAAGGAAGTCCATGGTTCGGGGGGATACGGGATGCTCGTGGGCCCTAAATCGAGCACGGAGCAGATCGCGGCCTTTGCCGAGAAGATCAAGGAAGACCCGGCGAATTACATCGCCCAGCCGACGCTGGCGCTTTCGACCTGCCCCTCCTTCGTCGAGGAGGGCGTCGCCCCGCGCCATGTGGACCTGCGCCCTTACTGCCTCGTCGGCGAGCGGATCGAGCTGGTGCCCGGCGGGCTGACGCGGGTGGCTCTTCGGGAGGGCTCGCTGGTGGTGAACTCCTCCCAGGGCGGCGGGGTCAAGGACACCTGGGTGATGGCCGAGTGATGCTGTCCCGGACGGCCGATAACCTTTATTGGATCGCGCGCTCGATGGAGCGGGCCGAGACCGTGGCGCGGCTTCTGGAGGTGGGCAGCCGCAACGCCCTCATTCCGAGCCTGTCGGGGGGCTACCGTAACGAATGGGACGCGATCCTCCAGGCCTCCGGCACCCAGGCCGGGTTCGCGGCGAAATACGGTGACCCGGTGCCGAGGAACATCGAAAGCTATCTCTTCTTCGATCTCGACAACCCCTCGTCGGTGGCCTCCTCGATCACCCGCGCGCGGGAAAACGCGCGGATTGTGCGTACCGCGTTGACCTCGGCGGTGTGGGACGCGCTCAATTCGGCCTATCAGGACCTCTTGCGGATGCGGCGCACCGAGCGGTCGAAACTGCCGATGTCGGACCTCATCGACTGGACAATGCGCCAGTCGATGATGGTGCGGGGGGCGATCGAGGACACCCAGCTTCGCATCGACGGATACGACTTTCTCAACATCGGCTACCACCTCGAACGGGCGGATTCGACCGCGCGGCTGATGGACGTGAAATATTTCGTGCTCCTGCCGCAGGTGGATTACGTCGGCTCGGGGCTCGACAATTACCAATGGCGCACGATCCTCAGAGCGATGTCGGCGCACCGGGCGTTTTCCTGGGCCTATGGCGGGGAAATCACGCCGGCGAAGATTGCCGATTTTCTCATTCTCAACCGCAAGGCGCCGCGGTCGCTGATCACCTCCGTCGAAGGCGCCTCGGCCCACCTCGACCGCCTCGCACGCGGCTATGGCCGTTCGACCAATGCGCAATCGAAGGCCCGTGCGCTTGTCGGCGAACTCGCCGAGGCCTCGGTGGAGGATATCTTCGACGAGGGGCTTCACGAGTTTCTGAGCCGGTTCATCGCCGAGATCGCGGGCCTGGGCGGCGTGATCCATAGCTCCTACCTGTCGGGGGATGCGCGATGAGGCTCGAAGTGCGCCACCGCACGCTCTACCGGTTCGATCCCGCGATGCGCGCGGTCGTTCAGTCGCTGCGGCTTACCCCATCGCTCTTCGACGGCCAACAGACCATCGACTGGGCGGTGAAGGTCGAGGGCGCAGAGCGCGGAGCGGCCTTCCGCGACGGAGCGGGCGATTGGGTGGAGACGACCTCCATCCTCGGGCCGGTGAGCGAGATCGCGGTCGAGGTGGAGGGCGTCGTCGAGACGGTCGACCTCACCGGTGTGCTCAAGGGCCACCGGGAGCGGGTGCCGCCGCTCGCCTATCTCGCACCGACCCGGGCGACCCGGCCCGATGCCGCGCTCATCGAGCTTGCCCGCGGTGCCGTGGCAGAAGTCGCCGAGACCGAGGCGCTGGAGCGTGCCCACGCGCTGACCTACGCGGTGCGGGATGCCATCGCCTATACGCCTGGCGAGACCGAACACGCCACGACCGCTGCCGAAGCCCTCGCGCTGGGGCATGGCGTCTGCCAGGACCATGCCCATGCGATGATCGCGGCGGCCCATGTGCTGGGCATCCCCGCCCGTTACGTCACCGGCTATCTCCATGCCGGCGGCGAGGCCTCGGAAGCCAGCCACGCCTGGGCGGAGCTCTATGTCGACGACCTTGGCTGGGTGGGGTTCGATGCTTCGAACGGGGTTTGCCCCGACGAGCACTACATTCGCCTCGGGTCGGGGGTCGATGCGGTCGACGCCGCTCCGATCCGGGGCGTTGCCAAGGGGCAGGGGGCCGAGGCGCTCGATGTCGAGGTTTCGGTGACCCAGGCGCAGCAATAGCTCCGGCGCTTGACGACGGCACCGGGATGGGAGAAGCCCGGTCAGGACGACCCCCGGACGGAGCCCCATGACATATTGCGTTGGCCTCTTGCTGAACGAAGGCATGGTGCTTCTGTCGGACACCCGCACCAATGCCGGCCTCGACAATATCGCGACCTACCGCAAGATGTTCGTGTTCGAAAATCCCGGCGACCGGGTGATTGCGATCATGACGGCCGGCTCGCTCTCGGTCACCCAGACAGCCATCGCCCAGCTCGACGAGGCGATGACCGACAGCGAGGCAGACGGCACAAGCTCGATCATGCTCGCCCCATCGATGCTGCGGGTGGCAGAACTGATCGGCCGGACGCTCGCGGAGGTCTCCGCCGAGATCGCCGGCAAGATGGATCGCCAGTCCGAGACCGCGCGGGCCTCGATGATCGTCGCAGGCCAGCGCAAGGGCGGGGACATGCGGATGTTCCTGATCTATCCCGAAGGCAATTTCATCGAAGCTACCGCCGACACGCCGTTTCTCCAGATCGGCGAGCACAAATACGGCAAACCCATTCTCGACCGGGTGATAGCCCCGGCCACACCCCTCGAAGACGGCAAGAAGGCGGTGCTGTTGTCGATGGATTCGACCTTGAGGTCGAACCTCTCGGTGGGCATGCCGCTCGATCTGGTGGTCATCGAGAAGGACGGGCTCTGCGTGGCCGAGGAATCCCGGATCGAGGATCAGGACTCGACCTTTCACGAGATCAGCGCGGCGTGGTCCGAAGCGCTCAAGGACAGTTTCACCAGGATAAAGCTATAGGGCCGGGCGATGGCGTACGGAACGTTCAGCGACGATGTGCGCTCGGGCAAGCGAATGATCGGGACTTTCGTGAAGACGCCCGAGGTCATGGTCGTCGAAACTCTCGCCCGGGCGGGGCTCGATTTCATCTGTCTCGACGGCGAACACGCCCCGTTGGACCGGGCCAGGCTCGATGCCTGTCTCGCGGTGGGCCGGGGGCTGGGTCTTCCCTGTCTGGTGCGGGTGCCGGCGGCGCGGGGCGAGTACATCCTGCAAGCGCTCGACATGGGGGCGGCGGGGCTGGTGATCCCCCATATCGACAGCGCCGAGAAGGCCGCCGAGATGGGCAGGCTCTCGCGGTTCGGCAATGGCGGGCGGGGCTTTGCGGGCTCCACACGGGGCTCGGACTGGGGTGCTGGCGGCATGGCCGGGGTGCTGGCACGCGGCGGCGACCCGGTGGTCTTCGTCCAGATCGAGGAGCCAGAGGGGGTCGAGGCGGCCGAGGGCATCGCGGCCGCACCCGGGATCGACGGGGTGTTTCTGGGTCCGGCCGATCTCAGCGTGGGCTACGGTCATGCCGATCTCGCCTCGGCAGACCTTGCGGCGGCCTATGTGCGGGTCGGGTCGGCCCTGCGGGAAACGGGCGGGGCCTACGCAACTTTCGCGCCCACTGCCGAGGCGGGGCGGGCGCTGGAGGCCCATGGGGTGACGATGCTGTTCGTGGGCTCGGAACTCGGCTGGATGGCCGAGGGCGCCCGGGCCGCCGCGGCAGCCTTCAGGGGCTGATGCGCCCCGGCACCGTCGACCGGGAGCGACGACCGCCTCAGGCTTGCCCCGGGGCTTCGACCCAGCGAAGCCCGCTGCCCATCCAGGTCCCCCCCGGGTCAGGTCGGGGGCAGGCGGGGCAAACCCGGGACGGGGTTCGATGAGAGCCGTCGGCACGTCGCCTTGCGCAGACCAAGGCCGAAGGCCGCGTCGTCATTGGTTGCTCGAACCAATGGCGCAACCAAGGACAACCATCGCCGGGCCGCACCAGCGGTCCGACGATTTGGCCGAGGTACGCGCAAAGCTCTGAGCTATTCACAACTTTGCTGCCAGAAAGCGCATCGGCGGGAGGTCCGATCGCCGCCCCTCGGCCCGTCGATGGCGCGGCTCAGCGCTCCGTTTCCGAGGTTGGCTCGATGCCACAGGGGCGCAGTGCGGCTTGATCGGCATTCATCCCGCTCCACGGCCGAGACCCCGGACCTGCCGGCAGAACGGCTCAGCTTTCCAGAAAATGCGCAATCGCGCGTTCGGTGAAATCGGCGCGGATCGCGGGCAATTCCATCATCGGTTCGTGCCGGGCTCCCGGGAGTGTGACCGAGCGCCCGGTCGGCCAGCGCCCCACGATCTGGTGGACTGCGCCGGGCACGACCACGGCCTCGTCGCTTCCGACCATTGCCAGGGCGGGGCAGGGTACATCGGCAATGCTCCGCAGGTGCCGGAATTCCGCGAAGGCCTCCCGGATCCAGTTCATGCTGGGCCCGCCGAGGCCGAATCCCGGCTCGCCGCGAATATGCGCGCGGAGCCAGTCGTAGCTCTCGGGGTCGTGGGTGAGTTCGTTGCCCTTGAAGGCCTGTCGGAACGGGTAGGGGCGCGGCCCGGTGCCTGGCGCGTAGGCGAGCCCCAGCCCGAGATGGTGGGAGGTCTCGATGATCGCCCCGGCAAAGGGGGTCAGCCAGCCGGGCAGGTTGATCCCCCACATCGGTGCGGAGAACACCGCCGAGCGCACCTCCAGCCCCTCGCTGATCGCACGCAGGCCGATCGCGCCGCCCATGGAATGGCCCAGAAAGTGGTAGGGCCGGGGGAACTTCAGGGCCTGTACGGCGTCGAGAAAGGCGGCGACGTCGCGCTGATAATCCTCGAACCGGCGGACATGGCCGATGTTGCGGTCGCCGGCCAACCGGTCCGCCAGCCCCTGCCCGCGCCAGTCGACGGCGGCGGTCGCAAGCCCCGCCTCGGCGAAAGCTCGGGCCATCCGGCCATACTTCTCGATGTATTCCGTCCGCCCGGTGAAGAGCAGGACGGTGCCTTTCGCCCCCTCCGGCCAACCGCCCGCGCGGAGGCGCACGCCGTCGCTGGCCCCGGCCCAGACCGCCCTGCCGCCCTCGGGCCCCTCGGCGAGATCGTTGCGGAACGGCGCGGCGTCCATCTAGCCCAGGACGCTCCCCAGACGCATCGCCGCACCCATGTCGCCGTCCACCTTCAACTGGCCGGTCATGAAGGCGGATGTGGCGTTGAGGTCGCCTTCGAGGATCGAGCGGAAGGTATCGGCATCGGCGGTGAGCGTCACATCGGCATCGCCGTCTTCGGCCCGGACACCGTCGCCGTCCATCATGATCGTGCCCTCGTCCTCGATGACGAATTTCGCGATGCCGTCGAACCCCTCCGACATCCGCTCGTTGAGCGCGGCAACCGCCGCGGCGATAACGTCCGACATATATCTCTCTCCCAATTGAACGCGCGGATGTGATGAAGGGGATGCAATCGACCGCGACCACGCTAAGATATGGGGTGTTATGATCGCTATCCCACGTTTCGTCACCTTTTCCGTTGCGTCTGCCCTGGCTCTGGCCATCGCTTTGCCCGGCGCGGCGCAGGAGGCCGACCTCGACGATCTCTTCGACAATCTTCGCGACGTCGGCCCCGAGGCGGCCCAGGCCATCGAAGGGCGGATCTGGGCGGAGTGGTCGAAGTCGGGCTCGCCGACCCTCGATCTTCTGCTCGACAGGGGGCGCGAGGCGCTCGAAGCGGAGGAGCCGGCGCTGGCGGTCGAGCACATGACGGCGCTCATCGATCACGCGCCCGATTTCGCCGAAGCCTACAACGTCCGGGCCACGGCCTATTTCCAGCAGGGGCTGTTCGGCCCGTCACTCGAGGACATCCGGATGACACTTGCGCTCAACCCCCGGCACTTCGCGGCGATGTCGGGTCTCGGGCTCATCCTCGAGGAACTCGGCTACACCGAAGAGGCGCTTGCGGCCTGGCGCGAGGTCGTCGCGATCCACCCCCATCAGCAGGGGGCGGTGGAGGCCATCGAGCGGCTGGAGCGTGAGGTCGAGGGGCAGACGCTCTAAGGCGGTCCCCGCGGGCAGGGCAGGCACATGGCAGCGAAAAACGGGCGGATCACCGCGGTCCTCGGCCCGACGAACACCGGCAAGACCCATTACGCGATCGAACGGATGCTGGCGCACCGGACGGGCGTGATCGGCCTGCCGCTGCGGCTCCTCGCCCGCGAGGTCTACGACCGGATCGTCGCGCTCAGGGGCCCCTCCGTCGTCGCCCTCGTGACCGGCGAAGAACGGATCGTTCCCGAGCGCACGCAATACTGGGTCTGCACCGTCGAGGCGATGCCGCAAGGTATGGCCTGCGACTTTCTCGCCGTCGACGAAATCCAGCTTTGCGGCGACCCCGAGCGCGGCTACGTCTTCACCGACCGGCTTCTCAACGCGCGGGGCCTCCACGAGACGTTGTTTCTGGGGTCGGACACGATGCGGGGGATGATCGCCGCCCTGGTGCCCGAGGCCGGGTTCGACCGCCGCGAGCGGTTTTCCGAGCTCAGCTATTCGGGTTCGAAGAAGATAAGCCGGATGCCGTCGCGGGCCGCCATCGTCGGGTTTTCGGTCGAGAATGTCTATGCGATTGCCGAAGTGCTGCGGCGTCTCAAGGGCGGGGCAGCGGTGGTGATGGGCGCGCTTAGCCCCCGCACCCGCAACGCTCAGGTGGATATGTACCAATCCGGCGAGGTCGGCTACCTCGTGGCGACCGACGCTATCGGCATGGGGCTCAACCTCGACATCGACCATGTGGCGTTTTCCGGCTTGCGGAAGTTCGACGGCCGGCGGATGCGGGATCTTCAACCCAACGAGCTGGCCCAGATCGCCGGGCGGGCGGGGCGCCATACGCGCGACGGCAGTTTCGGGGTGACCGGGGAGGCGCCGCCGCTCGACGATGGTCTCGTTGCCGCGATCACCGAGCACCGGTTCGCACCGCTGAAACGCCTGCAATGGCGCAACGCCGCTCTCGAATTCGGCAGCGTCGAGAGGCTCATCGCCTCGCTGGAACGGCCCCCGGGCGACGAGCGGCTGGTGATGGCGCGGGAGGCCGACGACCTCCAGGCCCTGCGCAGCCTCGCCGAGGACGCCGAAGTGGCGGCGCGGGCGAGCGACGGGGCTTCGGTCAAGCTTCTCTGGGACGTGTGCCGGATCCCGGATTTTCGCGGCATTTCCCATGCCGAGCACGCCCACCTTGTCGCCCGCATCTTCGGTTTTCTCCATCAGAGCGGCAGGGTGCCGGACGACTGGCTTGCCGCCCAGATCGACCGGATCGACCGGACCGACGGCGAGATCGACACGCTCTCCAAGCGCCTCGCCTATATCCGCACCTGGACCTACGTGGCGCAGCGCAAGGGCTGGACGGGGGACGATTCCCATTGGCGCGAGGCGACACGCGCTGTAGAAGACCGCCTGTCCGACGCGCTCCACCGCGCGTTGACGCAGCGGTTTGTCGACCGGCGGACGAGCGTTCTGCTCAGCCGGTTGAAGCAGAAGGAGCGGCTCGTGGCGGAAGTGAGCGAGGCCGGGGAAGTCACGGTCGAAGGCCAGCACGCGGGCCGTCTCGAAGCGTTCCGGTTTCACCAGGATCCGGCGGCGACCGGGGAGGAGGCCAAGACGCTGAGATCAGCGGCCATGGCTGCCCTCGCGCCGGAGTTCCATCTCCGCGCGGACCGGTTCTACAACGCCCCCGACACCGAGATCGACTTCACTGACCAGGGCGGTCTGATGTGGGGCCAGCATGCTGTGGGCAAGCTCGTCGCCGGGGCCGACGCCCTGAAACCCGCCGTCCGCAGCTTCGTCGACGAAGAGGCCGGGCCTGACGTGGCCCAGAAGGTCGAGCGGCGGCTTCAGCATTTCATCGACCGGAAGGTGGCGACGCTCTTCGAGCCGCTGCTCGCGGTTCAGAAGGACGAAACGCTCACCGGGCTCGCCAAGGGCTTCGGGTTTCGCCTTGTCGAGGCGATGGGGATCATCGGGCGCGACCGGGTCGCGGCCGATGTGAAGGAGCTCGATCAGGACGCCCGTGGCGCGCTGCGCAAACACGGCGTGCGGTTCGGGCAGTTCACGATCTTCATGCCGCTTCTGCTGAAACCCGCCCCGACCCGGCTGCGGCTGGTGCTCGCGGCCCTCGCCGAGGGGCGCGACGAGTTCCCGGAAAGTCCGCCGCCGGGGCTCGTCACGATCCCCGCCGCCGGTGCGGAGCCCGCGACGCTCCTGCTTGCGGGGTACCGCGCTGCGGGGGAGCGCGCGATCCGGATCGACATGCTCGAACGGCTGGCCGATCTTCTGCGCGCGGAGGACAGCCGAGGCGGTTTCGAGGCCAAGCCCGATATGCTCTCGATCACGGGGATGACGCTGGAGCAGTTCGCCGGGCTGATGGAGGGGCTGGGCTACCGGGCGGACCGCGGCGAGCGGGAGAAGGTCCGGCCGGTGCTCGACGAGGCCCCCCCGGCCGACGCGCCGGTCATGGATGCCGCCCCCGAGCCCGAGGCGGCAGCGGTGATGGCGTCGCCCGAGGAGCAGGCCGCGCCGGCGGAGGCGGCGGCGCTTCCCGATGCCCCGGACGCGGGTGGCGTCCCCGGCGCCGAGGCGGCGGCGGGGGAGGGGGACGAAAAGCGCGACGACGGCGTTTTGACCGTTGCCGAGGCGGAGACGGAAACGGGCGCCACGGCGGATGCGGAGCCGGACGTGGAAGTGTTCTACACCTTCACCTGGGGCGGGAACCGGGGCCGTCGGGAGGGCAACCGGCAACGCAAACCCGGCGGGCCGAAGAGCAAGGGGCCGAAGGGAAAGCCGAAGCGCGGCCAGACCGACGGGCCGAAGAAATTCTCTTCCGCGCCGCCGAAGAAAGACAAGATCGATCCTTCGAACCCCTTCGCCGCCGCCCTGATGGGGCTGAAGGACAAATCCTGACCGACGCGGTGGCCCGCATCCGCGTCGACAAGTGGCTTTGGCAGGCGCGGTTCTTCAAGACCCGCACCAGAGCAAGCGAGATGGTCGCCGCCGGTCATCTGAGGGTCAACGCCGTCCGCGCCGCCAAGGCCGCCCACCCGGTCGCCCCCGGCGACACGCTCGTCTTTCCCCAAGGCCGGCATATCCGCACCGTCCGCATCGTCGCGATCCCCACCCGGCGCGGTCCCGCAGCAGAGGCCGCAACGCTTTATGACGACCTGACACCGCCCGCCGCTCCTGTCGCCCCCCGCTCGGGTCCGCGCCCCACCAAAAAGGCGCGACGTGACGCAGGCTTTTCCAAGGACGGACCGCTTGATTGACCCCGGGGCTTGGTCTAGGCAATTCCAAATCGCGGCCCCAGGTACACTTCATGACATATGTCGTCACTGACAATTGCATTGCCTGCAAATACACCGATTGCGTGGAAGTCTGCCCTGTCGACTGCTTTTACGAGGGTGAGAACATGCTGGTGATCCACCCCGACGAATGCATCGATTGCGGGGTGTGCGAGCCCGAATGCCCCGCCGACGCGATCCGACCCGATACCGAGCCGGACATGGAGCAATGGGTTGAATTCAATCGGAAGTATTCCGAGGCCTGGCCAGTCATCATCACCAAGAAGGACCCGTTGCCAAGTGCCGAGGAGATGGATGGCAAGAAGGGCAAGATGGAGCTCTTCTCGGAGGCCGCAGGCGAGGGCGGTTGACCGCCGAATCGCTTAAGCGGCCGGTCCGCTCGGATATCCGGCCGGCCGTTCCTCCACCAAGGGTCTGATAAGTAACGCCTATCGCGCGAATTCTTGGAATTGGTCACCTTTTCTGCTATATATTGATTATATTCCCGAAACGCCGGTCGCTTGCCGGGGAACGGGGCAGCGATCTGGACTGGCGGGAGGATGTGTGTGTGTTCCCGGCGGTTTTTTGCGCCGGATGAAGGTGCCAAGAAGGATATGAGACGAGATGAGCAAAGCCGCTAAACCCGAATTCCGCCCGAACGACTACGTCGTATACCCCGCCCATGGCGTGGGGCAGATCGTGTCGATCGAAAAGCAGGAGGTTGCCGGGTTCGAACTCGAACTCTTCGTCATCTCGTTCGAAAAGGACAAGATGACGCTCAGGGTGCCGACGAACAAGGCCACCGAAGTGGGCATGCGCTCGCTGTCCTCGCCCGATGTCGTCTCGAAGGCGATGACGACGCTGAAAGGCAAGGCCAAGGTCAAGCGTGCGATGTGGTCGCGGCGGGCGCAGGAATATGAGCAGAAGATCAATTCGGGCGATTTGATCGCCATCGCCGAGGTTGTGCGCGACCTCCACCGCGCCGACGACCAGCGCGAACAATCCTATTCCGAGCGTCAGCTTTACGAAGCGGCTCTGGAACGGTTGACGCGCGAGGTCGCCGCCGTGTCGGGGTCCGATGAGACCGAGGCCCAGAAAAAGGTCGACAGCGTGCTCGTGAGCCGCGCGGCCTGAGCCGAACTTCAGTTTGATTACGTGAACGCCGCGGGGTCGCCTCGCGGCGTTTTCATTCGCCCGCCTGGCGCCGCGGCTCGGCGAAGGCCGGGTCCTCGGGGTCCGGCAGGTCGGGCTCCGCGGGGGCGTCGGCTGTATCGTCGGCCGTGTCGAACCTGCGGACGAGGGCGGTTTCGAGTTCCTTGTTGAGCTCGCGGGACCGCTCGATATAGGCGGTGTTCTCCGCAACCGGCACGTCGGGGTCCCAAAGAGCGGCGAGATCGCGCAATGCCTCGCGGTCCTTGCGGAAGAAGAAATGCTCGATCTCGTTGGCCTCGAAATCCGTCAGCCCCATGTTTTCGAGGACGTACCGGCCAGCACGAAGTGCGGAATCGAACATCTCCCGCACGATCTGATCGGCGCCCGCCTGGTAGAGCTCATAGGTGTGAGTCCGGTCATGCGCCCGGGCCACGATATGGATGTCGGGGCGTTCCCGTCTGGCAAAGCGCACCAGACGCACGGCGGCCGCCTTGTCGTCCACCGCGACCACGAGGATCTTCGCCGTCTTGATCCCGGCGGCATGGAGCAGGTCGGGCCGGGTAGGATCTCCGAAAAATCCCTTGAAGCCGAAGCGCCGCATCAGATGGATCGTTTCGAGATTGTGGTCGAGAACGGTGGCCCGGTACCCCGCAAGCTGCAACAGCCGGTTGACGACCTGACCGAACCGGCCGATCCCGGCAATGATGATCTCGTTCCGCTCGTCGATCTCGTCGGCCTTGGCTTCGGTCTTGTGCTCCTGAAGCCGCTTCGAGAGCCATTCGTAGCCGATGAAGAACAGCGGCGTCAGCAGCATCGAGAGCGCGACGACAAGGAGGAGCGTTTGCCCCTGACCCGGGGTAAGCGCCTGTTGCTGAAGCGAGAACGACACCAGGACGAAGCCGAATTCCCCGGCCTGGGCGAGGCCCAGCGTGAAGAGCCATTTGTCGCGACCCTTCAGCCGAAAGGCCACTGCCAGCAGGTAGAGGATGAGACCCTTGCCGACCATCAGCGCCAGCGTCATCCCGAGAATCGCAAACGGCGCGTTCAGAAACACCGCGAAGTTGATACCGGCACCGACGGTGATGAAGAACAGCCCCAGAAGGAGGCCCTTGAAAGGTTCGATGTCGCTTTCGAGCTCGTGGCGGAACTCGGAGTTGGCGAGAACGACGCCGCCGAGAAAGGCACCGAGGGCCGGGGAGAGGCCGACGAGCGCCATCAGAAGCGCGATGCCGACGACGATCAGCAGGGCAAACGCGGTGTAGAGTTCGCGGAGCCGCGCCTGATGGACGAAGCGGAAGAGCGGATGGGTCGCAAACCGTCCGAACAGGATCACCGCGACCACGGCGGCGAGGGTGACCGAGGTCACCCCCCAGGCCGGCAGCCCCTCGACGAGGCTCATCGCGTGATGCGCCTCGCCATGATCGTCCGTCAGCGCGATCGAACCGTCCTCGTTGAACGCGGCGGGAGCGGCGACGGCGAGAAGCGGCACGATGGCGAGCATCGGGATGACGGCAATGTCCTGGGTGAGGAGCACCGAGAACGAGGACCTGCCCCCCGCGGTCTGCATCAGGCCCTTTTCATTCAGTGTCTGGAGGACGATGGCCGTCGAGGACAGCGCGAGAACGAGCCCGATGGTGAGCGCCGTCTGCCAGACATAGCCCAGCGTCATCGCCACACCCATGACGGCAACCGTGGTCAGGACGATCTGTGCGCCGCCGAGGCCGAGGAGCCTGTGCCGCATGCCCCAGAGCGCCCGGGGGTCGAGCTCGAGCCCGATGAGAAACAGCATCATCACGACGCCGAACTCGGCGAAATGCTGGAGGTCCTGGGTCTCGCTGCCGAGCCCGAACACCCGTCCGATGAAAATGCCGGCGAGAAGATAGCCGAGGACCGATCCGAGCCCCAGACGCACCGCCAACGGCACTGCGATGACCGCGGCGGCGAGATAGATCGTTGCGAGAAACAGAAAGTCTTGCATGGGCCTCTTGGGCTATGGGCGGACCGAACACTCCGCCCCCGGCGTCTCCGATTGAGGATAGGGCGCTTCTCCGGGCGCTGTCCACGAAACTGGCGCCTCTTTAGGCGGACGCCCGGCAATGCGGGGGCCGGTCCGCCGGGTCGCGCTCAGGTATTCGGCATTTCGAGGGCGACTGTCCGGCCGCCCTTCTGGTAGAGCAGCCGGTCCGGCCCGATCTGTGCCACCTGCCCGCCGTCAAGGCGGTCGCCGACCTGAAGCTTGACGAACCGGCCGGTGGGCAGGCGCACAAGCGCCCGCCTGTCGTTGGCGGAGCCGTAGACCCCGATGAGGTTGAGGCGGCCGAGCGGGATTGCGTCTTCGATGGTGGCCTCGCGGGCGACGTTCGCCCGGGAGGGAATGCGCGGTTGCGTCGGCGCCGCTCGGGTGGCGGCCGCCGTGGCGCTCGGCGCCGGAGCAGCGGCGGGCCGGGCGGGCCGCGGGCGTGGCACGAGCGAGGCCGTCATCACAGGCTCGGCTTCGGGCGGTGCCGGATCGGCCGCGAGCGCCTCGGCGATCACCGCCTCGGGCACCTCCGGCGCCTCGGGGGCAACCGCCGTCGCTTCCGCCGCAGCCTCGCCCGAGGCGCCGGGCCGCGGTTGGGGCAGGACGGCGGCAAGCTGCGGGTTGGGGTTCGATGGCGCTTCGGTCTCCGCGACCTCCGCCGGGGGGGCGGAAACAGCCGTTCCGGGCCGTGGCGGAGCCACGAGCGGCGGGGGGCTGGCAAAGGCGAGAACACCGCCGGGCGTCCGCGTGCCCTCGGGCGTGGCGACGACGAAACCGTCCGCACCGAGGTCGAACCTCTCTCCGGCCGGCGGTGGCGAGAGCGCCATGGCCGGGTCGGGCAGCCGTTCGGCGATGGCACCGGCCTCCGGAAGCGCGGCAAGCGCGACCCCGACCTCCGGGTCGACCGGCAGCGGGGCACCGAGAACGTATGCGGGGCTTGTCGACGGTGCGAGACCTTCCGTGGGTGCCTCGACAAGAGCCGTCGGACGGACGCGGTCCGGCCGGGCGAGGTCCGGCGTTGCGGGCATCGCGGCGGGCGGCAACGTTGCGGTTGCGCGGGCGACTTCAACGGCGTTGTCTGCGCCGACCGCCACGTTGCCCAATGACGCTTCGGTAGGCGGCGATGGCAGCGCCGCCGGCGGCGGCAGGACCGCGACCGCCGCTCGTTCGAGGGGCTCGGCCTGGGGGAAATCCGGGCGCGCCGCCACGACCGGCCGCGCTGCATGTGCCGAGGGCGCCTGGAATTCGCTTACCTCCGCCGGACTGGCCGCGATGCGCTCGAACACCTCCGAAGGTGCCGCACCTGCCGCATAATCGGCGGACACGGTGCTCGCGCCGATGATGACAGGGACCGCAATCGCGGGCGCATCGCGCAACACGGTGACGGCTTCGAGCCCCGCGAGCGGTCGAGGAGCGCGGGTTTCGGCGGGCGGCGACAGCCCCCCTGCAAGGCCGGCAGGCGCTTCGGCGAACGAGCGGTCGAGCCCGGCATCCGCCAGGGGATCGGGGTCGCCTTCGGGCCAGAGCGCGGCTCCGGCGATCACCGCCGAGCCGACAATCGCCGCCGCCGCGAGCGGCTTTGGTATTCCCGCCAGAAGTCCGGCGAGGCGGGCTGGGCGCGGTATGGCGGGGCGACGGGGCCTTGCGGCGGCCGCCGGCCTCGGTTCGGCGCTGACGGGCCGGTGATCGACGTCGCGATTCTCCGAAAAGGCGACCGTCTGCCGCGCCGGCGGGGCGTCGGGTTCGAGCACCAGCGGCCGGGCCCCTTGAGCCTCGCGCCGAAAGACCGGCATACGCGGAAACGCGCCTTCGGGCGGCTCGCTGGTGACCCCGACGACGGGGAACCGGCTCGAAGCGGCGAAGGCCAGCGCTTCATCGAGCGTCTCATGGGCGACCGCGGCGACCTGGGTCTCCCCTTCGTCCGTCACATGGTCCCAGGCGATTTCGGACACGGCATAGGGGGTCATCCCGTCGAGCCGCTCGGCGATCTCGCGATCGGGGTCGCCGAGGCCGTCGAACCGGGTGTAGAGAACCTGGGACCGCGGCAGCACGAGGAGCACCCCGGGGTTCGCTCCAGCCAGATCCTCCGCGCGTTGCCGCAAAGCCGTGATCCTGCCGGTCAGGTCGTGGGCTGTCAGCTCGGCAACGCCTTCCACCACCCAGCCGTCGCTTTGATGCGACAACAGCCGGATGGCATCGTGGTCAAGGTCGAGAGCAAGCTGAGCAGACATTGTTTCCATATTTAGCATGACGGCGCCGGGGGGTCATCATCATCTGGGAGGTATTCGGGCGAAATTCGACCTAAAGTTCTGCCGGCGGCGCCCCCGCCTTGCACCCCGGCCCACCTGCCCACAGCTATGTCACGAGGAGGAACGCTACGTCATGACCCGCATCATTTTCACGTTCGTTTTCATGCTGGCTCTGCCGGCGGCGGCCGAGGAGCAGCTTCGGACGATCACCGTCGCCGGCGAGGGCGTCGTCACGGCCACGCCGGACATGGCGGAGCTGACCATCGGGGTGTCGCGCGAGGCCCGGCGGCCCGACGAGGCGCTTGGTGGCGTGGCCGACGGCGTCGCGGCCGTCTTTGCGGTGCTCGATGCCGCCGGGATCGAGCCGCGCGACCGGCGCACTTCAGGGCTTTCGCTGCAACCGCGCTGGGAGCGCCATTCCGGCCAGTCGCAACCGGCCCGGATCGTGGGATACACCGCGTCGAACCGGGTGACGGTGCGGGTTCGCGATCTTGCGGTTCTCGGCGGGTTGATCGTCGATACGGTGGGCGAGGGGGCCAATACCCTTGGCGGGCTTCGCTTCGTCCTTGCCGATCCCGCGCCGCTGGAGGCCGAGGCCCGCCGCCTGGCGGTGTTCGAGGCGAAGTCGAAGGCTGCGCTGTACGCCGAAAGCGCCGAGGTCGAACTCGGTCCGCTCCTGACGCTCAACGACGGCGGCGTCTTCCGGCCGCAGCCGGGCCCGGTGATGGCCGAGATGGCGATGCGGTCCGCCGACGCGATGCCCGTCGCCGAAGGCGAACTGGAAGTGCGCGCGGCGGTCTCGATGGTCTACCTGATCGGGGAGTAGAAGGGGGCGCCGCCGGCGCGGCACCCCCGTGCCGACACCTCAGGCCGACGCCTTTGCAAGGGCCTGATCGAGGTCGGCGATGATGTCGTCGGCATCCTCGATCCCGATGGAGACCCGCACCACGTCCGGGTCGGCACCGGCCGCACGCTGCTGCTCCTCGGTGAGCTGGCGGTGCGTGGTCGACGCGGAATGGATCACCAGCGAACGCGCATCGCCGAGATTGGCGACGTGGCTGAAGAGTTCGAGGCTGTCGATGAGCTTCTTGCACCCCTCGTAGCCGGCCTTGAGCTGGAAGGTGAAAAGCGCCCCCGCCCCGTTCGGGCAGACCTTCGCCACGCGGTCGTAGTATGGCGAGGACGGCAGCCCGGCGTAGGTGACCCGGCCGATCCGGTCGTCCTTCTCCAGCCAGTTCGCGACCTTGATCGCGTTGGCGACGTGCCGTTCCATCCTCAGTGACAGGGTCTCGATGCCCAGAAGCGTGTAATGGGCGCCTTGCGGGTTCATCGTCATGCCGAGGTCGCGCAGCCCGACTGCGATGCCATGGAACGTGAAGGCCATGGGGCCGAGAGCCTCGTGGAACTTCAGCCCGTGATAGGCAGGCTCGGGCTCGGAGAGCGAGGGGAACTTGCCGCTCGCCGACCAGTCGAACTTGCCCGAATCGACGATCACGCCGCCGGTGACCGTGCCGTTGCCGGTGAGGTATTTCGTCGTCGAATGGATGACGAGGGTCGCGCCATGTTCGATGGGGCGGCAGAGATAGGGCGTCGCCGAGGTGTTGTCGACGATGAGCGGAAGGCCGGCCTTGTCGGCCACGCCGGCCACGGCGGGAAGGTCGGTGATGTAGCCGCCGGGGTTGGCGATCGATTCGCAGAAGATCGCGCGGGTGTCGTCGTCGATCGCGGCCGCCAGAGCGTCGAGGTCGTCGAAATCGACGAACTTGCACGACCAGCCGAACTTGCGGATCGTGTTGGTGAACTGCTGTACCGTGCCGCCATAGAGCCGCGTCGACGCAACGACGTTGCGCCCGGGCTCCATCAGCGGAAAGAGCGCCATGATCTGGGCGGCATGGCCCGAGGAACAGGCCACCGCACCGGCCCCGCCTTCCAGCGCGGCCACGCGGTTTTGCAGCGCCGCGACGGTGGGGTTGGTCAGCCGCGAATAGATGTAGCCGACCTCCTGGAGGTTGAAGAGCGCGGCGGCGTGGTCGGCGTCGCGGAACACGAAGGCGGTCGTCTGATAGATCGGCGTCTGCCGCGCGCCTGTCGCGGGGTCGGGCGGCGTGCCCGCATGCACCTGCATCGTGTCGAAATGTTGGTCCGTCATGGGTCTCTCCCTTGGGGTTCGAAGCGCGCAAAGGCCGGTTTCAGTCCGAAGCGTTGGCCCGCACGAGGATGACGTAATAGGCCCGGCCCCGGTGTTCCGCCGCGCTCACGGCGATCGTGAGCCGTTCCATCACGCCGCCCGGGCGCTCGACCAGTTCGAGCGATTCGACGATTTCGCGGCGCGTCAGCAGGATTTCGGGGGCCGGAAGGCCGGAAATGTCGAAACCGGTCAGGGCAACCAGCGGTTCTCCATGCCCCGAGGGAATGCCGAAAAACGTCTGGGCGGCGTCGTTGCAATACCGCACCGTCCCGTCGCGTTCGGAGACGATCACGGGGTCGACGATCATCTCGAGGCCGGCGCGAAGCTCGTTGTCGGCGACATTGGCCACGACAAAGCCGGTGATGTCGTCAGCGGCGTTCACCATCGGGACGATCAGCCGCCGCCAGACCCGGACAAAGACCTGAAGCGGCGGTTCGTGAACCGACAGGACACGTTCGCGACGGGCGATGGCCGCAGTGTAGACGGCGGCGAAGAACACGCCGATATACCTGTGGCGGCCGAAATCGGCCGTCGATCGGCCGGTCATGTCGACGCCGTAATGGCTGGTGATCTCGGCCCCGTAATGCTCGTAGCAGAAATGGTCGCCTTCCTTTGTGAGCACCATGATCCAGCGCTCGAGCCCATCGAAATCCTCGAGCCGCAGCCTGTCGGCCGCGAGAAAGCCGCTGGCATCGGCGAAACCGTCGACCACGTCGGCGAAGCTGCGCAGAATCGGAGTGGTCAGGGCTGAGCGTGGCGGCGACCATGTCAGCCTCGGCGGGGCGGCGCCGTGCGACACGAAGTACGCCCGCAGCAGCGCACTCTCGTCCGCGGCGATCGCGGCGGCGAGGCGACCGGCATCCATCGCCGGCGCGTCGGACCCTTTCGACAGCACTGTCCCCTCCCGTGGCATGATGTTCCCGCTCCCCTCGCGAACCCTCATCCAAGCGCGGCCATACCTGCGTTGCTTCGCCGCGCGCTTCAAGCCGAAAGTGGTGTGTCAGCGCATCCAGAACCCTGCCCGCTTGATGGCGTTTCGGAGCGCCTGCTCCTTCGCCGGCAGGTTCTCGCGGTCGAAAAGGGCACGCACTTTCTGTCCGCGCCGCTGGTAGATCATCCGCTTCATCGGTTCGTAGGCTTTCAATACCCGCTTGATCCGGTTCGGGGCGGCGGCGGCCTCGAGCGCGGCAATCGTGCGGTCGCTTTCGCGCGCATAGGCCAGCGGCAGTACGCGCCAGTGACAGGTCACCTCGCCGTCGAGACCGTCTAGGTCGGGCCCGGGCCGGCCGCCGCCCAACCCATGGACCGCCAACGGCAGCGCGATCTGATCGAGCCAGGGGTAGATCTCCTGACAGACGAGTGCTTCGGGCGGATCGTCGCGGATCATCCGCATGGCCGCGATCATGCCCGCGTGGAAGGCGTGGGGGCAGGGCCCGAAAAACCAGCCCGCGTTGAAATAGAGATACCGCTCCCAGTGCTCCTCGGGCTGGGAACGGTCGAGGCTGGTTTCGAAGTCGAGCCCCAGCCGGTCGTAGAGCGAGCGCCAGATGGCGCCGTATCCCGGCCCGTAAAGCTCGATCTTCGGCCAGGTGTTCTCCCGCCGCATCGAGGCCGAGGGTCGGTCGAAGTCGATGTGCATCTCGCTCAGCGGGCCGGTGACGACGGTGTCGGTGTCGAAAAAGAGAAAGGGTTGCCCCTCGGGGAGCGCCGTTAATGCCTCGACCTTGTTGCCCTGCGGATAGTCCGCGCCGAAATGCTTGGCCTCGAAGGGCACGATCTCGGCACCGAGATCCGTGAGGAGGTCCAGCGCCTGCCTGTCGGTCATCGCCTGCGGCTTCGGCCAAAGCGGGCCCGGTGCGGGGTCCGCCACAATCAGGCGGCCTTCGAACCCGGGGTCGGAATGCCTCAGCGAGGCGGCGAAGAGAACCGCTTCGTAGGTAAGCCGCCCGGTGCCGCCGACGATGAGGATGTTCATGCCGCTGCCTGCCGCCCTGTTGACCCCGCCGCGGGGGATGTCCGCCTCAGCCTGCGCGCTCGAAGACAAGGCCCATGGAATCCTTGAGACTGATCGGGCCGCCAAGGTAGTCGTCGCCGATGCCCGGACTCCGCAGGGCAAGGTTCCAGCCGGTTTGCGGGGCGGTGTCGGGAAGAAGTGCGAGCGGCTCTATCTCGTCGGTCGGCTTGCCCTCCATGTGGCAGACCGCGAAGACCTCCCGGTCGCCGGGACCGCGTCGATGAGCGGCAAAGACCGTCCGTCCTTCGATCGGCTCGAGATACCGGAACATGTCCACGCCTTTGAAATTGCCGCGAAGCCAGGGGTTTGCCTGCCGAAACTCACGCAATCGGCGCATGAAGCTCGTCTGGCGCGGGTCGAGCAGTGAGATGGAGTGGGAGACGTTGCAATACTCGTGCATGTCATCCATCCAGGCCCGCGCGACGGTCTTCAGCGCGGCCACGGTGAAGGTCTCGGGCCCCGTGAGCCTCGGTTCGACCGCGTTGAGGAGGTTCGCGATGGTCTCCAGATCGTAGTCGGTGACGTCGACCAGCGCGGGCAGGAACTCGAAGAACCGCGCAAGGTCGTCGCGGGTCTCGAACCCGAGCTCCTTCAGCCGCCGGAAGTTCCCGGGAACCGAGTAGCTGTATTCGTCGACCTGCCATTTGAGGCTGATCGCCTCTTCGGCGACGACCTTGACGCCATACCGGTCGTCCTGGTTGCGAATGAAGCCCCAGCTCGCCCGGGCCGTGGCGTTGAGGAAATCCATCGGAACGCCCGGGAAGACCGCGTAGGTCAGGATCGACACGGCGGGGTTGTCATAGGCCTTGTCGAGGATTTCCATCCGCGTCTCGCCGAGCCGCGTGTTAATGTTGAGCTTGGGGCTGACCTGGGTGCCGCGCCGCAAGGTATCGTGGTTCGCCGTCCCCGAGATCCAGTTCTCGCCGTGGCTGAGGATCTCCTTGATCCGCCAGTATTTCGACACCCAGAACGTGTAGATGAACGGCGTGTTGTGGGCGAAGGTGAGCGGGCCCCACTGGAAGACATCGTCGTCGCGCTGGCCCTCGATCACGGCGCGGTAGGTGGAGCTCAGTTCCCAATCCTCCTCCGGCCAGGGGCGTCCGTCCTCGAAGACGAACCACGGGCGATACGGGGTTCCGGCCACCGATTGAACGATATCCGACATCTCCTGGAGATAGTCGTCGTCGTGATGGAGCGCCTGGGTCGCGGGATCCCACCATTTGAAGTCCTGGGCACCGTCCACCCGCACCCCGTCGGCTCCGAAATCGACCTTGCGGCGCTGCATCTCGAGAAGGATCGCGCGGACGTAGGGGTTTTTGTAATCGAGGTTCTGGCCGTACATGTTGGGGCCGGCGAAATAGTGGCTCGCCAGCGCGTTGAGCCCCTGATTGTCCGAATGCCCGAAGACCACATCGAGGACGAGGCTCATCGGCTTGCCGGGGAAGGTGTGGAGCGCGGCGATGAGGTCGATGAGTTCGTCCGGCCGGCCGGTTTCGAGGAGGACGGGGTTCACCGTCGCCATCCCCGAAATCACGACGTCATAGCCCCAGTTCGTCGTGTTGGGTCGGGTCAGTTGCACGCGCGGGCGGTCCGACTGCAAATCGTCCTGGTCCCAGAAGGCCGGTCCGGTTTCGAACACGGTCGTCGGTTCCACGGGGAGCGGCTGGACTGCATCGTAGCCGATGAAGAGCTCGTCCGCCGGTTCCAGCGGCAGCCCCTTCTCGACCCGGGTGGCGATGCGCTGGATGTGGCGGGTGAGGCTTGCAAGCGTGCCGCCGGCAGTGGAGCTTGGCACGTGAAGCTGGAGGATGCTCCCCGGCGGCCCGAATTTGTGCGGGGTGTCGGCCTTCAGCGCCTCGAAATAGCCTGCATCCGCCCGGCCGGCATGCATCGCCGCGACATCGTAGACCTCCGCCGGGGCAAACGCGCCATAGGGCAGGGACATCGCCAGCGGGTCGAGAACCCGCATGACGGCGCCGTCGGCGTCGCGCCAGACCAGGGCGTAGAAATCGCCGATCCGGTCGCGGGTTCCCGCACGGATGCCGCCGGCGACCGAAAAGACGAACGCTTCGCACCGGACCACGGGGAGCAGGATGCGCTCGAAAACGGCGTCGCAGTGCGATGCGGTAAGCTCGAGATCGGCCGGCGGGCGGAGCACTTCGAGGAAGATATCGGCATCCGACACCTTCCAATCCTGCAACTCCGGCGCCCAGAAGCCGAACGACACCCGGTCTCCGTCGAGATGGGCGCCGAGCCGTCGCGCGATGGCCTTGCCGGCATCGAAACTGTCCTGGGCGGAGGTCAGAACCTCGGCACACCATGCGGCGAACGTCTCCGAGGCGTCGGAGTCGAAGATCACGTCTGTCATGGCGACAACATCCACTGTCTTTCAACCGGTTTCAACGCATGCGGTACACCGGCAGGCTGCGCCGGTGACGGGCGGTTTTCGAGGGGAGGGGGTGAAATGGTGGGCGACCCTGGAATCGAACCAGGCATGGGTCTCCCCGGCGGAGTTACAGTCCGCTGCCGCACCTTGCAGCACGTCGCCCTTTGCGCCCCGGACCATGCCCGTAGCGCGAGCGGTTGGATACTGGCGGTCCCCCAATGCGTCAACCGCTAATAGCTGACCCGGGGTTTCCTGCGGCTGCGTTCTGTGGCAGGCGCGACGGACGGCGAGGAGCGGCGATGAAGAAACCGAAATGGGTCATCGAAAAGGAGCGGGCGAAGCGGGCCGCGGCGGCGGAAACCGTCTGGCTTTACGGGCTCCACGCGGTGCGCGATGCGCTTGAGAACCCGCGCCGGGAGAAGCTCCGGCTCGTGGTTACCCGCAATGCGCTTCAGAAGCTCGGCGCGGCAGCCGGTTGTGTCGAGGCGGAAATCGCCGATGCGCGGAAGTTCTCCGCACCCCTCGAACGCGACGCGGTGCATCAGGGGGCTGCGCTGGAAACCCGCGCGCTCTCCTGGGGCGGTATCGACGATTGCCTCGCGGCAGCGCCTCAGGGCCGGCTGCTCGTTGTCTGTCTCGACCGCGTCACCGACCCGCATAATGCCGGCGCAATCCTGCGGTCGGCCGAGGTGTTCGGTGCGGCCGCCGTGATCGCTCCGGCGCGGCATTCGGCGCCGGAGACGGGGGTGCTCGCCAAGGCGGCCTCGGGGGCGGTCGAGCGGCAGCCCTATCTGCGGGTGACCAACCTCACCCGCGCGATCGAGGATCTGAAGGCGCGGGGGTTTCGGGCAATCGGCCTCGACGGCGCGGCGGAGACGACCATCGCCGGGGCCGTGGCCGGGACGGAGCCGATCGCGCTGGTGCTCGGCGCGGAAGGGGCGGGGCTGCGCGACGGGGTGCGTACGGCCTGCGACGCCCTGGCGCGGATCGACGCGACGGGGACGCTTCGGTCGCTCAACGTCTCGAATGCCGCCGCCGTCTCCCTATATGCGGTGCGAGCCGCCGAGGAGTGCTGATGCGACAGGCCCCGAAAATTGCCACCTGCTGCTATTGCGGCACCCGCGCCGCCCTCGTCCTGAGCGGTACCGAGAGGCACGAACTGGCCTGCTCGGCCTGCGGGGCGCCGCTTCACAATCTGAAACAGCTCCCCAAGGCCCATGTCGTCGACAAGACGCGGGCGGGGCCGGCGCGCCGGCGCCCGGAAATGGAGCCGAAATCGCCCAAGCGGCGGAAAAAGAAGAAGAAAGGCTTCGGCGCCTGGATGCTGGAGGAGGCGTTCGACATCATCGAGGACATCCTCGACTGATGTAACACTTCTCGCGATCCGTCACGGTTTCGCGAAGGCCCTTTCGCGGAGCGCGCCTCGCGCACATTCTCCTCCCAGCCGACACGCCCACCCCGAAGGAGGAGACATCCGATGCCCAACCGCCGCGCCGTTTTGCGCCTTGCCGCCGCCGCCCCGTTCGCGAGCCTCGCGATGCCCGCGTTCGCGATGACGCCCGAAATCTATGCCGAGGACGGGATCGCCATCGACGGGACCGATGCGGTCGCCTACTTCACCGAAGAGCGCCCGGTGCCGGGGTCTGAGGCCCACATTGTCGACTGGAGAGGGGCGACCTGGCGGTTTTCCTCGGTCGAGACCAAGGCGATGTTCGAAGCCGACCCGGAGGCCTATGCGCCGCAATACGGCGGCTACTGCGCCTATGCCGTGAGCCGGGGCTACACCGCCTCGACCGTCCCGCAAGCCTGGACCATCCACGACGGCAAGCTCTATCTGAACTTCTCTCGCCCCGTCCGTGCGCTCTGGGCGCGGGACATCCCCGGCAATGTCAGGAAGGGCGACGAGAACTGGCCGACGGTGCTGTCGGCCTGAACGGCTCGCGTTAACCGCTTGTTCACAAGTCTATTACAACCTCTTTAGCGGCAGCCCGGTCTGCCTATCTCTTGGAATGAGGTCGGGTTCGGAACACCCGGCCCTCACTTCACTGTCCCTCGTTCCGTGACTTGCGCCCGGCAAAGCCGCCGGGCGCATTTTTCTTTATTTTACTTTGGGTTGCGGGCGCTCTTTTCCGCGATGCCTGAGGTGCTCTCGCGGGCTTCGAGCTCCGCGAGCACGTCGCCTAAGGAAACGTTGCGGGCCGCGAGCATCACCAGAAGGTGGTAAAGAACGTCTGCCGCCTCGGCCGTCAGCCGCCCCCGGTCGCCGCGCACCGCTTCGATCACCGCTTCCACAGCCTCCTCGCCGAACTTCTCGGCCGCCCTTTCCGGGCCCTCTGCGAGGAGCCGCGCCGTCCAGGAACTCTCGGGGTCGGCCCCCCGGCGGGCCTCGATGGTGGCGGCAAGCCGTTCGAGCGCGCTCATACCGGGCGCACCGGGATGCCGGCGGCGGCCATATGGGCCTTCGCCTCGGCAATGGTGTAATCGCCGAAATGGAAGATCGAGGCGGCGAGCACCGCGGAGGCCCCGCCCTCTGTGACGCCTTCGACGAGGTGGTCGAGCGTGCCGACCCCGCCCGAGGCGATGACCGGAACATCGACGGCCTGCGAGATCGCGCGGGTCAGGGGCAGGTTGAACCCCGACCGGGTGCCGTCGCGGTCCATCGAGGTGAGCAGGATCTCCCCGGCCCCCTTGGCGGCGACGGTCTTGGCAAAGGCGACGGCATCGACGCCGGTCGCCCGCCGCCCGCCATGGGTGAAGATCTCCCATCGGCCCGGTGCGACGGTCTTGGCGTCTATGGCCACGACAATGCACTGCGCCCCGAACCGGTCGGCGGCGCGGGCGACGACATCGGGGTCGGCGACCGCGGCGGAGTTGAAGCTCACCTTGTCGGCGCCGGCATTAAGAAGAGCATCGACGTCTTCGACCGAGCGCACACCGCCGCCGATAGTCAGCGGCATGAAACACTGCTCCGCCGTCCGGGTCGCCAGATCGTACATCGTTCCACGGTTTTCGTGGGTGGCGTGGATGTCGAGAAAGCAAAGCTCGTCGGCACCCGCCTCATTATAGGCGATGGCGGCCTCGACCGGATCGCCGGCATCGACGAGGTCGATGAAGTTCACGCCCTTGACCACACGGGCCTCGGCGACGTCGAGACAGGGGATGACGCGGACCTTGAGCATGGGCGGGGGCATAGACCGGATCGCGCGCCGGGGCCAGAGAGCTCCGCCCGGAGACGATCCGCCGCCTCGCGAAGCCGTGACTGCGGTGTGTGCCCGGGGTCGGCTAGGGTGGTCGGATAATCCAGTTGGAGGCTCGCCGATGTTTCGTTCTGTTGTCCTATTCGTCGCTTTCGCCCTCTCCCCGCTCGCAGCACTCGCGGAGGCACATATGGTCCGGGTCGAGGCGTCGGGCAGCGTCGCCGAAGCGGCCGACCGGCTCGAGGCGGCCGTCAACGGCGCGGGAGCCACGGTGTTCGCCCGGGTCGACCACGGAGGCGGCGCGGCGGCGATTGAAATGGACCTCGGAGAGGCAGAGCTTCTCGTCTTCGGCAATCCCCGGCTCGGAACGCCGGTCCTTCAGGCCGACATCCGCGCCGGGCTCGTCCTGCCGCTGCGGGTTCTGGTCTACGACGATGGCGGCCAGACGGTGTTTCTCTATGAGGACCCGGCCGCGATGCTCTCGGACTATGAAGTGCCGGGTGAGACAGAGGCCGTCGGGCGGATGACCGGCGCGCTTGCCAATCTCACCCGTGCGGCGGCGAACTGAGGCGTCTGAGCGCCTCGGCAAGGTCGATGGCGCCATCGTAGATCGCCCGGCCCGAGATTGCACCGGCGATCGCGCCGGTGGCCCGCAGCGCCTCGAGGTCGGCAAGCGAGGACACGCCGCCCGAGGCGATCACCGGGATCGAAACGGCCCGAGCCAGCGCCTCGGTGGCATTCACGTTCGGGCCGGCCATGGCCCCATCCCGGTCGATATCGGTATAGATGATCGCCGCCACACCGGCGTCCTCGAAGGCCCGGGCGAGGTCGGTGGCGCGCATGTCGGTGGTCTCGGCCCAGCCACGGGTGGCGACAAGGCCGCCGCGGGCGTCGAGGCCGACGGCGACCCGGTCGGGGAAGCCGGCGGCCGCCTCGCGCACGAGGCCGGGGTTCTCCACCGCCGCCGTGCCGAGAATGACCCTTGCGACCCCGGCCGCGAGCCAGCGCTCGATAGTCGCCATGTCGCGAATGCCGCCGCCGAGTTGCACCGGCACGCCGACCGCTTCGAGAATGCCCGCCACCGCCGCCCCGTTGACCGGGTGACCGGCGAAAGCGCCGTTTAGGTCCACCAGATGCAGCCATTCCGCGCCCGCCGCCTCGAAGCTCCGGGCCTGGGCGGCAGGGTCGTCGCCGAACACGGTCGCGGCGTCCATTTCACCGCGGAGCAGCCGGACGCACTGGCCGTCTTTGAGGTCGATTGCGGGGTAGAGGATCATGGGCCGTTCCTTCGTTCGCGCGGCTTCTCTCACGCGGTGACGCCGGGGCACAAGGGGCCGTGACGCGGCGTTCGGCTTGCAAACCCGCGCCGGCGTCTCGCGAATTGCGATCCGAACAGGGAGGATCTCCATGCGCGCACCGATCGTTATCGCGGCACTTTTGGCAGCCACCACCGTCGGAGCCGATCCGGCCCACGGCACATGGCAGACTGCACCCGATGACAACGGCAATTTCGGTCACATCGCCGTCGCGCCCTGCGGCGACCGGATCTGCGGCGTTCTGGTGCGCGCCTTCGACCGGTCCGGCAGACAGGTCGCCTCGGACCGCATCGGCCAGCGAATCGTCTGGGATATGGTCGCCGAGGGCGCCGGGTCCTATGCCCGCGGCAAGGTCTACGCACCCGACCGCGACCGCACCTACAGCAGCCGGATGAGGCTCGACGGCGATCTTCTGACCGTCGAGGGCTGTGTGCTGGGCATCTGCCGCGGCTCGCTGTGGAAGCGGGTGGAGTAGGGGGCGGGCCCTCGCTGCGGCGCGTGCGGCGGGGGATCGCCGGCCCGGAAAACGGATTGACCTCTAGGGCATAGGCGCCACTCCCCCAAGTCAGCCGAACCCCGTCCCGGGCTTGGCCCGGGACCTCGACGAGCGGTGCGCTCCATGGGGTCGGGGCCCCCGAAGTCGGCTCCGGGGCGCTGGACGCACGGTGATCCGTTAGGCGCCTGGCCCCCAGTACGACGTCGCCGAGGGGCACCGCGCCGGCCCCTGTGCCAACGCCTTTTGCCGCCGGCCCGGGTTTTTCCGGGGGCGGTCTGGGGCTGCCGTGGTGGCGGGGGAATGTCGGTACGGTCCGTGAAGCAGTGGATCCACTGTCACCGGACACGCTCCGGCCGGATTTTACCCGGGTCCGAAGCGGCCCGAGGGCCTTCTGGCGATGCGCATCGCGGGGTGAGGTATCGCCCGAAATGGTTGACGGAGGCTTGGGGCACCGTTCGGTGGGAGGGCTCCAGGCGATTGGCAGGATACCCCGTCCCGGGCCCGACGCGGGACCTCAACGAGCGGTGCGCTTTCTTGGGTCGGGGTCCCGTGTCAGGCCCGGGACGGGTGGTCTTCGGATTTGGGCGGAGAAAAGACCGTCGGCTCAGGGCCGCCAGGTAAGGAAGTTCGCGATCATCCGCAAGCCAGCGGACTGGCTCTTCTCAGGATGAAACTGGGTGCCCACGATGTTGTCCCGCCCGACAATCGCCGTGACGGGGCCGCCGTATTCGGCATGGGCCAGGACATCCGCCTCCGCGTCGGCCTCGAACCGGTAGGAGTGGACGAAGTAGGCGTGATCGCCGGTCGCGACGCCTTCGAGCACCGGATGCGGCCGGTCGATCACGAGATCGTTCCAACCCATATGCGGGACTTTGAGGCCCGGGTCATCGGGCGCGATGCGGGTGACCCGGCCGTCGATCCATCCCAGGCCGGGCACGTCTTCGAACTCCTCGCCCAGCGTCGCGAGAAGCTGCATCCCGACGCAAATGCCGAAGAACGGCCGGGCGCGGGACGAAACCGCCTCGACCAGCGCGTCGAGGAGCGCGGGACGCCCGGTGAGAGCTGCCATGCAGGCCGGGAACGCCCCGTCGCCGGGCAGGACGACCCGCTCGGCGCGGGCGACGGCCTCGGGGTCGGAACTCACCACGACGGGCCCCGAACCGACCTCGGCGGCCATGCGCTGGAAGGCCTTCTCCGCCGAGTGGAGATTGCCCGGCGTCGCATCGATCAACACGGTCGTCATGGCCTCAGAGCGTGCCCTTGGTCGAGGGCACGACGCCCGAGGCGCGACGGTCGGGCTCGACCGCCTGCCGCAGCGCCCGCGCCACCGCCTTGAAGCTCGCCTCGGCGATGTGGTGGGAATTGATGCCGCGGATCAGATCGATGTGCAGCGTGATCCCGCCATGGGTCGAGAACGCCTGAAAGAACTCACGCACAAGCTCGGTGTCGAAGCTCCCGATCTTCGGTGCGGTCATCTCCACACCCCAGCCGAGCCAGGGCCGGCCGGAGAGATCTAGGGCCGCGCGCACCAGCGTGTCGTCCATCGGCAGATGGCATTCGCCGTAGCGCCGGATCCCGGCCTTGTCGCCGAGGGCCGCTGTCAGGGCCTGGCCGAGGGCGATGCCGCAATCCTCCACCGTATGGTGGTCGTCGATATGGAGGTCACCGGTCGCGCGGACGGCGATGTCGATCATGCTGTGTCGGGCAAGCTGGTCGAGCATATGGTCGAAAAAGCCGACGCCCGTGGACATCTCGGCCCGTCCGGTCCCGTCGAGGGTCACTTCGACGGCGATCTCGGTTTCGGTGGTCTTGCGCGCGATCTTGGCGGTTCGCATTTGCCCGCGTCTCCTTCAGGAACGGCGCCTTATAGGAGCCCGGCGTCGCGGTTCCAAGCGGGCCCGGCCCGGGGGTGGCTCGCATGCGGCGAAATCGCCGCAGCCGGTCAGCGCAGAATGTAGACCGAGCACGGGGCGCGGCGGGCCACACGGGCGGCTGTAGAGCCCAGAAAGTAGTCCTCGATCCCCGGGGCATGGGAGCCGACGATGATGAGGTCGACGTCGTCCTCCCGCGCGAACTCGGCGACGCGGACCCCGGGCTTGCCCTTCGAGACTGCGATATCGATATCCCGGGCGCCGCCTGCGGCGTTCTCCAGCCGCTCCCTGACCCGTACCGCAAGGTCCGCCTCGGCCTTCGCGCCGAAGAAATCCGACTGGAACGCCGGGACCTCCTCCAGCACGGTCAGAAGCGTGATCCGTCCGCCCTCGGCCAGCAGCGTCCGCGCGACCTTGAGCTTCCGGGCCGCGAGCCCTTCATGGTCCGGGGCCACCGGAATGAGAATGTGCTGGTGCATGAGGTCCTCCAATCGGTGTGCCGGCCGGGCGACGGGCGATGGCGCGATACTGGGCCGGTCGCTGGCCGGCTTCAATGGCCGCCGTCAGACTCCGGGGTCGCAGAACAGCAGCCCGAGCCCGGCCGGTCCGCCGTGTCCGAAGGGGAGGTCCAAGTGTCTTGCAGAGTTTTTTTGGAGCGGGCGATGAGATTCGAACTCACGACCCTTACCTTGGCAAGGTAATGCTCTACCCCTGAGCTACGCCCGCATCCATTGGGTGGCAGGGAGATATAAACCGAAGCCCGCCGCTGCAAGCAAAAAATGCGCTGGCGGGGGCCGGGTTCATTCGAACTCGATCAGGAGGTCCTTGGCGTCGATCTGGGCGCCGGCGGTGACGTGGACCGCCTTTATCTTGGCGTCGCGTTCGGCATGAAGCCCCGTCTCCATCTTCATCGCCTCGATCGTCAGGAGGAGATCGCCCGCCTTTACCACCGCCCCGGCCACGGCCCCCACCGAGGCCACCACACCGGGCATCGGGGCGCCGAGATGGGTGTCGTTGCCGATCTCGGCCTTCGGGCGGTGGGCGACGACGCCGGTGACGCTGCGGTCGGGCACGCGGATCACCCTCGGCTGGCCGTTGAGTTCGAAGAACACCCGCGCGAGCCCGTCCTCGTGGGGTTCGCCGAGGGCCTGCATGCGGATCTCGAGGGTGACGCCGGGGTCGATCTCGGCGGAGATCTCCTCGCCGGGCTCCATCCCGTAGAAGAAGGTTTTCGTCGGCAAGGTCCGGACCGGCCCGTAGGTCTCGTGGCGCGCCCGGTAGTCGAGAAAGACCTTGGGGTACATCAGGTAGCCCATGAGGTCCTCGTCATCGATTTCGATCCCGGTCTTTTCCGCCACCTGACCCCTGGTCTTTTCGAGATCGACCGGGTCGGCATGGAGCCCTGGCCGGTCGGTGATCGGGTTGTCACCCTTCAGCACCTTCTTTTGCAGCGCCTTCGGCCAGCCGCCTGGGGGCTGGCCGAGATTGCCCTTCAGCATGTCGACGACGCTGTCGGGGAAGCTGACCTCGCGTTTCGGGTCTTCCACATCCACCCGGCTGAGCCCCTGGGAGACCATCATCAGCGCCATGTCGCCGACGACCTTCGACGACGGCGTGACTTTCACGATATCGCCGAACATCCGGTTCACTTCCGCATACATCTCGGCAACCTCGTGCCAGCGCTCTTCGAGCCCCAGAGACCGGGCCTGGGCCTTGAGGTTGGTGAACTGCCCGCCGGGCATCTCGTGGAGATAGACCTCGGAAGCGGGGCTCTGCATGCCGCTCTCGAAGGCCGCGTAGAAACCGCGCACCGCCTCCCAGTAGTTCGAGAGCTGTCGGATCGCGCCGACATCGAGCCCGGTGTCGCGCTCCGAGCCGGCGAGCGCCTCGACCACCGTGCCGAGCGTCGCCTGGGAGGTGTTGCCCGAAAGCGCGTCCATCGCGCAATCGACCGCGTCGACGCCCATCTCGGCGGCGGCGAGGATCGTACCCGAGGCGATCCCGGCCGTGTCATGTGTGTGAAAGTGGATCGGCAGGCCGACCTCTTCTTTCAGCGCCTTGACGAGCACGCGGGCGGCGGCGGGCTTCAGCAGGCCCGCCATGTCCTTCAGGCCCAGGACATGGGCGCCGGCGGCCTCCAGCTCCTTGGCCATGGCAACGTAGTACTTGAGGTCGTATTTGGCCCGGTCGGGGTTCCCGAGATCGCCGGTGTAGCAGATCGTCCCCTCGCAGACGCGGCCCGTCTCGACCACCGCATCCATCGCCACACGCATGTTCTCGACCCAGTTGAGCGAGTCGAAGACGCGGAAGATATCGACGCCGGTCTCGGCGGCCTGCTTCACGAAGGCCCGGACGACACTGTCGGGGTAGTTCGTGTAGCCCACCCCGTTGGCCCCTCTGAGGAGCATCTGGGTGAGAATGTTGGGCATCGCCGCGCGGATTTCGCGCAGGCGCTGCCAGGGGCATTCCTGCAAGAACCGGTAGGCGACATCGAAGGTCGCCCCGCCCCAGCATTCGACGGAAAAGAGCCCCGGCAGGTTGGCCGCATAAGCGGGGGCGACGCGGATCATGTCGATCGACCGCATCCGGGTCGCCAGCAGCGACTGGTGGCCGTCGCGCATGGTCGTGTCGGTGACGAGAACGCCCTTTTGCGCCTTCATCCAGGCCGCGAGCGCCTCGGGGCCCTTCTCGTCGAGCAGCGTCTTCGAGCCCGGGGGCGGCGTATCGGTCCGCAAGGCCGGGGGCCTGGGCTCGCGGGCGTCGTCGCGCGGCCGGGCGCGCCCGATCACCTCGGGATGCCCGTTCACGGTGATGTCGGCGATGTAGGTCAGAATCCGCGTCGCCCGGTCGCGGCGGGCCTTGAAGTCGAAAAGCTCCGGCGTCTCGTCGATGAACTTGGTGTGGTACTCGTTGGAGAGAAACTTCGGGTGTTTCAGGAGGTTCTCGACGAAGGCGATGTTGGTGGCCACGCCGCGAATGCGGAACTCGCGCAAGGCCCGGTCGATCCTTCTGATCGCAGCCTCGGGCGTCGGCGCCCAGGCGGTGACCTTTTCAAGAAGGCTGTCGTAATAGCGGGTGATCACGGCGCCGGAATAGGCCGTCCCCCCGTCGAGGCGGATGCCCATGCCGGTGGCCGAGCGATAGGTCGTGATCCGCCCGTAATCGGGGATGAAGTTGTTCGTCGGGTCTTCCGTGGTGACCCGGCACTGGATCGCGTGCCCGTTGAGCTGCACATCGTACTGCGAGGCGACGCCGGTGGCCTCCACGAGGGATTTGCCCTCGGCGACGAGGATCTGCGCCCGCACGATGTCGATGCCGGTGACCTCTTCGGTCACGGTGTGCTCGACCTGGATGCGGGGGTTCACCTCGATGAAGTAGAACTCGCCCGATGCCATATCCATCAGGAACTCGATGGTCCCGGCGCATTCGTAGTTCACCGCCTCGGCGATCTTCTTGCCGAGGTTGCAGAGTTCCTCCCGCTGGGCCGGCGAGAGATAGGGGGCAGGGGCCCGCTCGACGACCTTCTGGTTCCGGCGCTGGACCGAGCAATCCCGCTCCCAAAGGTGGTAGATCGCGCCATGGCTGTCGCCGAGGATCTGCACCTCCACATGGCGTGCCCGCTCGATCATCTTCTCAAGGTAGCCCTCGCCGTTGCCGAACGCGGCCTCGGCCTCGCGACGACCCTCGCGGACCTTTTCCTCAAGCTCGTCGGCCCCGTAGATCGGCCGCATTCCGCGCCCGCCGCCGCCCCAGGACGCTTTGAGCATGAGGGGGTATCCCACCTCCTCGGCCTGCCTGGCGACCTCCTTCATGTCGTCGCCCAGAACCTCGGTGGCGGGGATCACCGGGACGCCCGCCTCGATGGCCACCTGCCGCGCCGAAACCTTGTCGCCGAGCGCGCGCATCGTCTCGGCCTTCGGGCCGATGAAGGTGATGCCGTTGGCCGCGCAGGCATCCACCAGATCGGGGTTTTCGGACAGGAGGCCGTAACCTGGGTGCACCGCATCGGCCCCCGACATCTTCGCCACCCGGATGATCTCGTCGATCGAGAGATAGGCCTGCACCGGCCCCAGCCCCTCGCCGATCTTATAGGCCTCGTCGGCCTTGAAACGGTGGAGGCCGAGCTTGTCCTCCTCGGCATAGACCGCGACGGTGGCCTTGCCGAGTTCATTGGCCGCGCGCATGACCCGGATGGCGATCTCGCCGCGATTGGCGATCAGGATTTTCTTGAAGTCAGCCATCGCCTCGCCCTCATTTCGCAGCCGCAGCAATGGTTAGCGACCGGTCCGGCAGGGGGCAAGGCGGTTCTCGGGAGGCCTCAGAGGCCGAGATGTCGCTCGAGCATCCCCAGCGAGATTTCCAGCGCCTCGGCATGGTCGATGGTCCAGCCGTCATCGGGGTCGACCCGGTTCCACGCGGCCTCCGCCTCGACCCGCACGAAGTCGACCGGGCGCCGCCCCCTCGCGTCGGGCCGCGCGGCATCCGCGCCGTGGTCGAGGAGCACGCGCAAAACGTCGGGCTTCGGAGCGGCGAAGGCCACCAGGGTGACCCCGGCGAGTTTCTCGGGCACGAAATGCTCGAAGATATCCACCGTCTGGTCGGCCCCCGCCGCGAGCAGCGCGGCGACCTGCACCGGGCCGGCCTGCAGGACGGCCCGTTGGATCGCCGTCATCTGCCCCGGGATGGCGTGGTTTACATCCGCGCCGTGGTCCGCGAGGCGCGCGATGAGCGCCCTTTCGCTCTCCGGGGTCACGGTGTCGGGGTGGTGGTAGCCCATCGCCCAGGAGACCGCATTGTCGCCCTGGGCATGGATGACGCGGGGGTTGGCGCCCGCCGCGATCAGTTTGGCGACATCGTCGGCAGATCGGCCGGGCGCGTCGAGCGCGGCCAGCAGCGGGGTGTGTTGGGCCGGACCGGAGGGTGCGTTGAGGTCGGCGCCGCTGGCGATGAGCGCGTCGATGGCCCCGGGCGCGCCTTCGGCGATATCGGCGTAAAGGTCGTCGTCATCGGCGCCGGCAAGGGCGGTCGGATCGAGCCCGAGGCTTGCGGCGAAATCGGCCAGATTGAAATCCGCGTCGTCGGCAAGATCGTCTTCGGCCTCGATCGTGGGGTCGGCTTCGATCGCGCTCTCGGTCCAGGTCTCGCCGTGGAGCGCTGCCAGATCGAGGCTCGGGCCGGCGGTGCTCAGAACTTCCGCCCGCCTGAGGTCGCCGGCCCAGAGCGCGGCGTCGGTGTTCTCGAAATGCCGTTTGGCCCGGACCGATTGCCCCTTGATCGCCGCCACCCGGTCGGCGAGACCGGGCATCTCGACGCCGGTTTCGGCGACGATCCCTTCCATCCGGTCGAGAATGGTTTCGATCCGGTCGAGATCGCCCTCGACGGTGGCGTCGGCGATGTCGCCGATAAGGGCGACGATGGCATTGGCCCCCTCTTCGGGGCTCATCTGTGGGGTGTCGGCCATGGAGCTTGCCTGAGCAGAAAACGGGTCCATGCAACCCTGCCGTGCATTTGCGGCGGTTTTTGGGCAGATCAGAGCGCGCAACGCGTTGCGGCGTCGGCCGGCCGGGCCAATCCCATCTGGCCCATGTCCGCTTCGAGCGAGGCGCGGAAGATGTCGAATACATGGGCCGCCCCGCGGGCGCCGAAGGCGGCAAGCCCGTAATGCGGCGCGCGCCCGACGAAGGTGAAGTCGGCGCCGAGGGCCAGGGCGCGCAGGATGTCGGTGCCCGAGGCGATGCCGCCGTCGAAGAGCACCGGCATCTCTGGGCCCACCGCCTCGCGGACGAGCGGCAGCGCGTCGATGGCCGCCGGTGCCGCATCGAATTGCCGCCCGCCGTGGTTCGACACCCAGACCGCATCCACCCCCAATGCGCCGAGGCCGCGCGCGGCGGCCGGGTCGAGCACGCCCTTGACCACGAGCTTGCCCGGCCAGAGATCGCGCAGGGCCTTCACGTAGTCGGCGTCGGGGGCAGTCCTCAGGAGATAACCCACATGGGCCGTCCCCGGCCTGTCGGTTTGGACATCGGCGTATTTTTCGAGCGTCACCAGCCGGGGTTTGCCGTAGCCCAGCATCGTGAGCGCCCATTCGGGGTGAAGCGCGCAATCGAGGAAGATCCTCGGGGTGATCTTCATCGGATTGGTGATGCCTGCCCGGCGCAGCCGCTCCCGCCGGCTGGCCACGGGCACGTCGGCGGTCAGGACGAGCGTGTGAAACCCCGCGCCCCGGGCCCGGTCGAGGAGGTCGCGGCGGATATCGGGATCGCCGGGTGGATAAAGCTGAAACCACCCCATCCCGCCGGTATGGCGGCCGACGGTCTCGGGGGTAGCGGCCGCCACCGTCGACAGACAATAGGGCACCCGGGCCCTGGCGGCGGCCTTCGCCAGCGTAACCTCCGCCCCCGGCCATATCAGCCCCGACATCCCCACCGGCGCGATCCCCACGGGAAGGGCGTAGTCGACCCCGAGAAGCGCGGTCTCAAGCTGCGGATCGACCGGTCCGGCAAGCGGCTTCGGCACAAGGCGGATGCGGTCGAGCGCCGCCCGGTTGGCGGCCGTTGCCGTATCCGCCCCCGTGCCACTGTCGAGGTATTCCCAGACGAAACGGGGCACCCGACGGCGGGCACGCCGGGCGAGGTCGGCGATGGAGGGATGGGTCATGTCGAGGGTCATCGGCGCGTTATGAGCGCAGCCCGTCCGTCCTGCAAGCGGCGACCGCCGGCGCCGGAACGGAACGCGAACGCCCCTTTCCTTCCGAGGCACCGACGGCTAGTTTCACGCCATGTCGAGCTATTCCGAAGAAGAGGCGTTCGACGCCTCCGTCCCCCTGTCCCAACGCGCCATGCCCGGTGGCGGCGCGCCCTATCTCGACGGGCTGAACCCGCCCCAGCGCGCGGCGGTCGAGGCGCTCGACGGGCCGGTGCTGATGCTTGCGGGTGCGGGGACAGGCAAGACCCGCGCGCTCACCGCCCGCATCGCCCATCTGCTGGCGACCCACACCGCGCGGCCGAACGAAATTCTCGCCGTCACCTTCACCAACAAGGCCGCGCGCGAGATGAAATCCCGCATCGGCAACCTCCTCGGCCAGGCCGTCGAGGGGATGCCGTGGCTCGGCACCTTCCATGCCATCTGCGTGAAGCTTCTGAGGCGCCATGCCGAACTCGTCGGTCTGAAGACCAACTTCACCATCCTCGACACCGACGACCAGACCCGGCTTCTGAAGCAACTTATCAACGCGGCCGATATCGACGAGAAACGCTGGCCCGCCCGCCAGCTCTCCCACATCATCGACGGCTGGAAAAACCGCGCCTGGACGCCCGACAAGGTTCCTGCCGCCGAGTCCGGCGCCTTCAACCAGCGCGGGGTGGAGCTTTATGCCGCCTATCAGGAGCGGCTCCTCACCCTCAACGCGGTCGATTTCGGCGATCTTCTGCTCCATGTGCTTACCATCTTCCGCACTCATGAGGACGTTCTCGCGCAATACCAGCGCTGGTTCCGCTACATCCTCGTCGACGAGTACCAGGACACCAACGTCGCCCAGTATCTCTGGCTCCGGCTTCTCGCGGGCGGGCACAAAAACATCTGCTGCGTCGGCGACGACGACCAGTCGATCTACGGCTGGCGCGGGGCGGAGGTGGGCAACATCCTGCGGTTCGAGAAGGACTTTCCGGGGGCGAAGGTCATCCGGCTCGAACAGAATTACCGCTCGACCCCCCATATCCTCGCCGCCGCCTCCGGCGTGATCGCGGCCAACAAGGACCGGCTCGGGAAGACCCTCTTCACCGAGGCCGCCGAGGGCGAGAAGCTGCGGCTCATCGGTCATTGGGACGGCGAGGAGGAGGCCCGCTGGATCGGCGAGGAGATCGAGGCGATGCAGGGCGGCACCCGTGGCATGGCGCCGATGACGCTCGAAGCCATGGCGATCCTGGTGCGCGCCTCCCACCAGATGCGCGCCTTCGAAGACCGGTTTCTGACCATCGGGCTCCCCTACCGGGTGATCGGGGGCCCTAGGTTCTACGAGCGGATGGAGATCCGCGACGCGATGGCCTATTTCCGGCTCGCCGTCTCGCCCGACGACGATCTCGCCTTCGAGCGGGTGGTCAACACGCCGAAGCGCGGGCTCGGGGACAAGGCCCAGCAGAAAATCCAGGTCGCGGCGCGGACGAACGGGGTGAGCCTTGTCGAAGGCGCGCGGATTTTGCTGGCCGCCAAGGGGCTCTCCGGAAAGGGCGCGGCGGAGCTTCAGAAGCTTGTCGACGGGATCGCGCGGTGGAACGGAAAGGTCCGCACCGCTGCGCCGGCGGCGGATGCGGTGATCGAGGCGCCCTCGGCGGCCGGACCCGAAATGTCGCATATCGAACTGGCCGAGATCATCCTCGACGAGTCCGGCTACACCGAAATGTGGCAAAATGACAAAACCCCCGAAGCGCCGGGGCGGCTTGAGAACCTGAAGGAACTCATCCGAGCGCTCGAAGGGTTCGAGAACCTGCAAGGGTTCCTCGAACATGTCTCGCTGATCATGGACAACGAGACCGAGGGCGGCGAGGAGAAGGTCTCGATCATGACGCTTCATGCCGCGAAGGGCCTCGAATTTCCCGCCGTGTTTCTGCCGGGCTGGGAGGACGGGCTCTTCCCGTCGCAGCGCTCGATGGACGAGACGGGGCTCAAAGGGCTCGAGGAGGAGCGTCGGCTGGCCTATGTCGGGATCACCCGGGCCGAGGAGGTCTGCACGATTTCGTTCGCGGCCAACCGTCAGGTCTACGGGCAATGGCAGAGCCAGATGCCGTCGCGGTTCATCGACGAATTGCCGCCCGAGAACGTGGATGTGCTGACCGCGCCGGGGCTCTACGGCGGCGGCATGGGCGCGGCGGGGATGAGCGCTCTGGGCTCCTCCGACCTCACCGACCGGGCCGCCCGGGCGGATGTCTACAACTCGCCGGGCTGGAAGCGGCTCCAGGCGCGCCAGGGCCATGGGCTCTCGCAACCCCGGGAAAGCCGCAACGTGGTGATCGACCTCGATGCGGTCTCGACCTTCACCGAAGGCGACCGGGTGTTCCACGACAAGTTCGGCTACGGCGAGGTGATCGGCGTCGAGGGCGACAAGCTCGACATCGAGTTCGACAAGGCGGGCTCGAAGAAGGTGGTCGCGAAGTTCATCCGAGCGGCCGACAGCGCCTCGGACGTCCCCTTCTGAACGCACCGCTTCGACGCGGCGCGCCACGGGGTTTGGCGACGCCGCCGGGCCGGATGTCACCGATGTCAAAAAAAAATGCGGCGACGCCAGGGAGGAGGAAGGCGCCGCCGCTCTTTACAGGGACCCAGGGAGGAGGAAGGGTCGCCTGAACCGTGATGAAACGATTTACCGTTTCGTTGTTAGCGTTAGAATAGGGCCTTGCTGCGGATGCGAAAAGGCGCCTCAGCGCAATGCTGCTATGCAGCAAGTGCATGAGTCGGGTCAACTTTTCGTCAGTGCAATCAGAAAGGTCGACATATCGCAGCGTAAATCTGGAACTGTCCGCCTAAGTTGACAGCAACTTCGGCGCGAAATCCGGCAAGGGGCGGAAAGATGGGCATTACACGCGAGAGCATACTTGACACGCTTCGGAGCGTAAAAATCTCCGGAGGTGAGGATATTGTGTCACGCGACATCGTTCGCGCTCTGGTTGTGGAGGGCGATTCGGTGAGATTTGTCATCGAGGCCGCCGATGCCGAGGCGGCCCGGGCGCTGGAACCCGCCCGTGCGGCGGCCGAGGCTGCCGTGGCGGGGTTGCCCGGGGTAGCGAGGGTGACGGCGGTTCTCACCGCGCCGGCGCCTGCTGCCAAGGCGCCTCCGGCCGGCGCGCCGCCGTCGCTGAAGATCGGGCGTCACCCCGAGCCGCAGCAGGGCGGGCCGGCAAAGGTCTCGGGCATCGACCGCATCCTCGCGGTGGGTTCCGGCAAGGGCGGGGTCGGCAAATCCACCGTCAGTTCGAACCTTGCTGTCGCGCTTGCCCGCCAGGGCCGCCGGGTCGGGCTTCTGGACGCGGATGTCTACGGACCCTCGCAGCCGAGGATGATGGGCATCAACAAGCGGCCCGGCTCGCCCGACGGAAAAACGATCATCCCCCTCCGGTCCCACGACGTCACGCTGATGTCCATCGGCTTCATGCTGCCCGAGGAGAAGGCGGTGGTTTGGCGCGGCCCGATGCTCATGGGCGCGCTCCAGCAAATGCTGGGCCAGGTGGAATGGGGCTCGCTCGACGTCCTCATCGTCGATCTGCCGCCCGGGACGGGGGACGTGGCGATGACGCTGTGCCAGCGAACTGCCGTTACCGGCGCGATCGTGGTCTCGACCCCCCAAGACGTCGCCCTGCTCGATGCGCGCAAGGCCATCGACATGTTCAATACACTCAAAACCCCGATCCTCGGGATGGTCGAGAACATGTCGACCTACATCTGCCCCAAATGCGGTCATGAAGAGCATATCTTCGGTAAAGGTGGGGTTAAGGCCGAGGCCGAGCGGATGGGCGTGCCGCTTCTGGGGCAGATCCCGCTCAGCCTCGATGTGCGGGTCGCGGGCGATGCGGGGCGGCCGGTTGCGCTCGGCGAGGGGCCGGTGGCCGAAGCCTACGCCCATCTCGCGGCCCGGCTCGTGGGCGGCGGCATGGCCTGACCGGCGATTGGGAATTCGTGGTCTGCCCGCGAATCGCCGGCTCGGATTCGGTCGATTTGACCGTCTTCGCGGCGATCCGAGGCCCCTCGTGCGCCGGATTCGGCAAAAAACTCGCGCTCCGCGTGGGAATGAGTGGGATTTTTCCTACCTCTTAAATCCCAACAATATGTTGCGTCGAGTGTGACCTAGATATCAACATATTCTAAAATTTGCTGTCTATGCAGCACAAGTTGTTGTCCTGGCCGACCCTCTGAAGCCATACATTGCGCCGATATCCCAAGATTTCCCTTGCTGCCCACAAATTCCCAAGCTATCCCTTTGTTCATCGGAGAGCAGGGACGGGGCACCAAGACCCCAACCGACCAGAGCAGGTTTCATACAGGCACCCACTTTCCGAAACGACGAGATCCGGCGCGCGGGCGAGCAGACATCCCCCCAGGTGGCGCGCGCAGTCGGACCTTCCCGGAAACGGGACGAGGGCGGCGGATTGAGCACTGGCAGCAGCTCAATCCGCCGTTTTCACTTCCGGAACCGGCGTCTGCGCAGCGTATGGCGCGCGTATGGCAAAGCGTATGGCACGCGTATGGCGGCCATCGGCAGAAGGGGGGGCGAGAAGAGGAGCCACGGGGACAGTGGTTCGAAGGTTCAGAGGCGAGTTCCATCAGAAGGTGGACGGCAAGGGGCGCATGTCGATCCCGGCCTCGTTCCGCCGCGTCCTCGAAGCCGGCGACCCGAACTGGACCCCCGACAACGACCCCGAGATCGTCATCGTCTACGGCGACCACCGCCGCAAATACCTCGAGTGCTACACCGTCGACGCCGCCAACGAGGTCGACGCGCAGATCGCGGACCTGCCGCGCGGCTCGATCGAGCGGCGGATGCTCGAGACGCTGTTCAATGGTCAGTCGCTGGCCACGAGCATCGACAATACCGGCCGGATCGTCCTGCCGCAAAAGCTGCGCGACAAGATCGACATCCCCCTTGGCTCCGACGCCTACATGATCGCCACCGGCGACACCTTCCAGATCTGGAAACCCGAGACCTACGCCGCCGTCGAACAGGCCCGCACCGAGGCCTGGCTCGAAGAGCAGCCCGAGGATTTCGACATTCTCACCCTTCTCGACCAGAGGTCCCGGGGGCCGATCCAGTGATGGCGGCGGCGGCGATGACGTCAGATACGCCCCATATCCCCGTTCTTCTTGGCCCGCTTCTGGCCGCCGTGGCCCCGGTGTCGGGCCATTGGGTCGATGGCACGCTCGGCGCCGGCGGCTATGCGCGCGGGCTTCTCGACGCCGGTGCCGACCGGGTGACGGGGATCGACCGGGACCCCCTGGCGCTGGAGATGGCGGCCGACTGGGCGGCGCCCTTCGGCGAACGGTTCGAGGCGATCCGGGGCAACTTCGCCGAGCTCGACAGGCTGGCCGGCGGGCCGGTCGACGGCGTGGTGCTCGACCTCGGGGTCTCCTCGATGCAGCTTGACGACCGGGCGCGGGGGTTTTCCTTCCTCGGCGACGGCCCCTTGGACATGCGCATGGGCCAGGCTGGGCCGAGCGCCGCCGATCTCGTGAATTCCGCTTCGGAACAAGAGCTTGCCGACATTCTTTACCAATACGGCGAGGAGCGCGCGTCGCGCCGGATCGCGCGGTCCATCCTCGCCGCACGCGCCGAGGCTCCCATCGCGACAACCGCCAGGCTGACCGAGATCGTGGCATCCTGTCTGCCGCGTGCCAAGCCCGGCCAGAGCCATCCCGCCACCCGGTCTTTCCAGGCGATCCGGATCGCCGTGAACGACGAATTCGCGGCGCTCGTTGCGGGGCTCGAAGCCGCCGAGCGGGCGCTGACCCCCGGCGGGCGGCTCGCCGTGGTCACCTTCCATTCGCTCGAGGACCGGGTCGTCAAACGGTTCCTTCAGGCGCGGTCGGGGGGCTTCGGCAGGGGCAGCCGCCATGCGCCGGACGCCCCCGAAGAGGCGCCGCGCTTTGCGCTCATGGGCAAGGCCATCGGCGCCGCGCCGGCCGAACTGGCCGCCAATCCGCGGGCGCGCTCGGCGCGCCTGCGCGTCGCGAGGCGCACCGACGCTCCGGCCGGACCGGTGGACCGAACCCGGCTCGGCCTGCCGAAAGTAAAGCAAATTAGGGGGTCTGCTCCATGAGGGCGCTGTTTTACATATCCTCGCTTCTTGCCGTCCTGGGGCTCGCGATCTGGGCCTATCAGGAGAATTACCGCACCCAGGCGAGCCTCAAAGAAGTCGAACGGCTGTCGGCGGAGATCGCGGAGCTGCGCGAGACGCTGGCCGTGCTCAACGCCGAATGGTCCTATCTCAACCGCCCCGAGCGCCTGCGCGAACTGGCGGATATGAACTTCGACCGGCTCGGCCTTCTGCCGCTCCGGCCCGACCATTTCGGCCGGATCGATCAGGTGAGCTTTCCGGCTCCGCCCGCCTTGCCGGTCACCCGCGCCTGGGACGTTTCGGGCACCGGCGGCGAGGAGGCGGCCCGATGATGCGCCGGCCGCTCCGTCCGCTCGCCCGCATCCTCGACGCCCGCGCGAAGGGGGAAAACCCCGATGCCATCGAGCGCGAGAACCTCAAGGCGCGCCACGAACAGGAGCGCGACCAGCTGCGCGCCCAGGCCGAGGGCCGTCTGCTCGTTCTGGCGGTGTTCTTTCTGTGCGGTTTCGCGATTATCGGGCTCCGGATGGGGCATCTTGCCGGCTCCGACCCGGTGGAGCCGCGCGCCGCGACCACGACGGCGAAGATCCTCGCCGCCCGGGCCGACATCGTCGACCGGAAGGGCCGTATCCTCGCGACCAATCTCACGACCCATTCGCTCTATGCCCAGCCCCCGCAGATGATCGACAAGGAGCGGGCAGCGGCCGAACTTGCCCGCATCTTTCCCGATCTCGACGCCGAAGACCTCCATAAGGACTTCAACGGCCCCCGCAAGTTTCTCTGGATCAAACGCCGGATCAGCCCCGAGCAGCAGCAGGCGGTGCACGATATCGGCGACCCGGGGCTCCGCTTCGGACCCCGCGAGATGCGGCTTTACCCCAATGGGCGGCTGGCGGCCCATGTGCTGGGCGGGGCCAAGTTCGGCCGCGAGGGGGTGCTCTCGGCGGAGGTTGTCGGGCGCGCCGGCGTCGAAAAGGCCTTCGACGCCGAGCTTCGCGACCCCGGCCGCGCGCGCGAGCCCTTGCGGCTGACGATCGACCTCACCGTGCAGGCCGCCGTCGAGCGGGTGCTCGCGGGCGGCATGCGGCTGATGAACGCGCGCGCGGCGAGCGCGATATTGATGGATGCCGAAACCGGCGAGGTGGTCTCGCTGGTGAGCCTGCCCGATTTCGACCCCAACGAACGCCCGCGCGGGGGGCCGCGCGACGACCGGAGCCCGCTCTTCAATCATGCCGTGCAAGGGGTCTACGAGCTCGGGTCCACCTTCAAGATCTTCACCGCCGCCCAGGCCATCGAGGACGGGCTCGTCTCGCCGCAAACGGTGATCGACACGAAGGGCCCGATGACCTGGGGCCGCCACCGGATCCGTGATTTCCGCGACTACGGGCCGGAACTGACGGTGGAAGACGTGATCGTCAAATCCTCCAATATCGGCACGGCGCGGATGGCGCTGATGATCGGCGGCGAGGGCCAGCAGGCGTTCTTGCGCCGCCTCGGCTTCTTCGAGACCACGGCGCTGGAGATGCCCGAAGCCCGGGTCGCGCGGCCGCTCATCCCCAAGCGGTGGTCGGACATCGTGACCATGACGGCAAGCTACGGGCACGGGATATCGGCAAGCCCGATGCATCTCGCGGCGGCCTATGCCACGGTCGTCAACGGCGGGCGCAAGGTGGAGCCGACGCTTGTGGTGCGCGAGGTCCACGCGCCGGGGGAGCGGGTGATCTCGGAGGAAACCAGCGCGATCATCCGGGGGATGATGCGTGAGGCGGTGGTGCGCGGGACGGCGAGTTTCGGCGAGGTGCCGGGATATGCGGTGGGCGGCAAGACCGGGACCGCCGACAAGCCCGACCCGCGCGGCGGCTATTACGAGGACAAGGTCATCGCCACCTTCGCGAGCATCTTCCCGGCCCACAATCCGAGATACGTCCTTGTGGTGACCCTCGACGAACCCGAGGAGACCTCCGGCGAGGAGCCACGGCGCACGGCGGGGTGGACGGCGGTGCCGGTCGCGGCGGAGATCATCCGCCGGGCCGCGCCGCTTCTGGGGCTCGCGCCCGAGATTGAAGACGGCAGCGCGGTTGGGGTAACACTCGCCGCAAACTAAGCGAGCAGGCGGCATGGGGCGAACGGCGGGCACCAAGACACTGGCGGATCTCGGGCTGGCGACGGCCGGGGCGGGGTCGGTCGCGGTGACGGGGCTCGCGGTCGACAGCCGCGAGGTGCGCGAGGGCTACCTCTTCGGGGCGATGCCCGGGACGAAGGTGCATGGCGGAGAGTTCATCTCCTATGCGCTGCGGATGGGTGCCGCGGCGGTGCTGACCGACCGCGAGGGCGGGCGCATCGCCGCCTGGGCGCTCGAGGCCTCCGATGCAGCACTTGTGGTCGCCGAGGACCCGCGCCAGGCGCTGGCCTTTGCCGCGGCACTCTGGTTCGCGGCGCAGCCGCGCAGTGTGGTTGCCGTGACGGGAACGAACGGGAAGACCTCCGTTGCGAGCTTCACCCGCCAGCTCTGGGAGGTGCTGGGGCTCGACGCGGTGAATCTCGGCACGACCGGGGTCGAGGGGGCGCTGTCGCTGCCGCTGCAACATACTACGCCGGAGCCGATTACGCTGCACCGGACCCTGGCCGAGATCGCGGCCGAGGGGGTGACCCATGCGGCGATGGAAGCCTCCTCCCACGGGCTCGCCCAGCGGCGGCTCGACGGGGTGACCCTGAGTGCCGCGGCCTTTACCAATATCACCCAGGACCACCTCGACTACCACGCTGATTTCGAGGATTATTTTCGGGCCAAGGCCGGGCTCTTCGAACGTGTGCTGTCGGAGGACGGGACGGCGGTCGTCAACCTCGACGACCCCCATGGCCCGCGGATGGCCGCCATCGCCGAGGAGCGCGGGCAGGACCTTTTGACCGTGGGCCGCGACGAACGGGCGGCGCTGCGGCTCCTGCGGCAGGGGTTCGAGCCCCTCGGTCAGACGCTGCGCTTCGAATGGGCCGGCAAGCCCAGGCAGGCGCGGCTTGGGCTGATCGGCGGGTTCCAGGCGGAGAACGCGCTGGTTGCCGCCGGTCTGGCGATTGCCACGGGCTCCGACCCGGATGCGGTTTTCGCCGCGATGGAGCGGCTTCACACGGTGCGCGGGCGGATGCAACTGGCCGCGACGCGGGGCAACGGCGCGGCGGTCTATGTCGACTACGCCCATACGCCGGAGGCGATCCGCACCGCGCTGAGGGCGCTCAGGCCCCATGTCATGGGCCGGATCGTGATCGTCTTCGGGGCCGGGGGCGACCGGGATACCGCCAAGCGCCCGCTGATGGGGGCGGCGGCCGCCGAGGGCGCCGATCTTGCCATCGTCACCGACGACAACCCCCGCTCCGAGGACCCCGCCGAGATCCGGGCAGCGGTGCGCGCTGGCATGCCCGACGACCCGGGCCGGGTGACCGAGGTTGCCGACCGGGCCGAGGCGATCCTGCGCGGCGTCGATGCGCTCGGGCCGGGCGACGCGCTCCTCGTGGCGGGCAAGGGCCATGAGACCGGGCAGGTGATCGGCGACGCCGTCCTCCCCTTCGACGATGTCGAACAGGCCAGCGTCTCGGTCGCCGCCCTCGACGGGGCGGGCGCGTGAGCGCGCTCTGGACCGCCGAGGAGGCCGCAGCGGCAACACGCGGGTCGGGCCCGGGGGGCTGGACGGCAACGGGGGTGTCCATCGACACCCGTACGCTTCGGCCGGGCGATCTCTTCGTCGCCCTCAAGGCGGTGCGCGACGGACATGATTTCGTCGCCGCCGCCCTTGAGAAGGGGGCGGCGGCCGCCCTTGTGGACCGGGTGCCCGACGGGGTGGCGCCCGACGCGCCGCTTCTCGTCGTCGGGGACGTGCTGGCCGCCCTCGGCAGGCTCGGGGCGGCGGCGCGCAAACGCACAAGGGCCCGGGTGATCGCGATCACCGGGTCGGTCGGCAAGACCTCCACGAAGGAGATGTTTCGCGCCGCCCTTGCCGGCCAGGGCCGCATCCATGCCGCCGAGGCCAGCTACAACAACCACTGGGGCGTCCCGCTCACCCTGGCACGGATGCCGGCCGACACCGACTTCGCCATCGTCGAGATCGGCATGAACGCCCCCGGCGAGATCGCGCCCCTGTCGCGGCTTGCAAAGCCCCATGTGGCGATGGTTACGACCGTGGCGGCCGCCCATCTTGCCGCGTTCGAGGACCTCGGCGGGATCGCCCGGGAAAAGGGCTCGATCTTCGAGGGCCTGAAGAAGGGCGGCACGGCGCTCTACAATGCCGATATCGACACCGCGAAAATCCTCGCCAAGGCGGCCAAGGCCTCGAAGGCCGGAGACATCCTGCGCTTCGGCGCGGCGAAATCCGCCGAGGCGCGGCTTGTCTCGGCCAAGCCCTCCGAAACCGTCACGGTCGTCGAAGCGAAGATCGGCAAGACGCCCGTTCTGTTCAAACTGGCCACGCCCGGGGCGCATTTCGCGCTGGGCGGTGTGATGGTGCTCGCCGCCGCCGAGGCTGCCGGCGCCGATATCGCGCTGACCGCACAGGGTCTCGGGCGCTGGGTGCCGCCGCCGGGGCGGGGGAGGGCCGAACGGCTGGCGCTCGATCCGGTCGAGGACTGGTCGGCAAAGCTCATCGACGACGCCTTCAACGCCAATCCCGCGTCGCTGGCCGCGGCCCTCGATGTGCTCGCGCTCACCGCGCCGGAGGACAATGTCGGCCGGGTCTCGACCGGCCGGCGGATCGCGATCCTCGGCGATATGCTCGAACTGGGGAACGCGGAGATCGAGATGCATGCGGCTCTCGCCCGGCACCCGGCGATGGCAAGCATCGACCGCGTCGATTGCGTCGGCCCCCTGATGGCCGCACTCTGGGAGGCGCTGCCGGCGGAAAAACGGGGCGCGCGGGTGCAGACGGCCGAAGAGCTTGTGGCCCGGGCCCACCAACTGGTCGATGCAGGCGACGTGGTGCTCGTCAAGGGCTCGAAAGGCAGCCGGGTGAGCCTGGTGGCGGCTGCGCTGAGAAAACTGGGCCGGGGCAGGGGGTGAGGGAGAGCGGATGTTATACTGGCTGACGAACTTTTCGGACGGGGGCGATGTCTTCAACCTCTTCCGCTACATCACCTTCCGGGCGGGCGGGGCGTTCTTCACCGCCCTGGTCTTCGGCTTTCTCTTCGGCAAACCGCTCATCAATCTGTTGCGCCGGCGCCAGAAGCACGGCCAGCCGATCCGCGCGGACGGGCCGGAGGGGCACATCACCGCCAAGGCGGGGACGCCCACCATGGGGGGGCTTCTGATCCTCTCAGCACTTCTCGTGGCCACGCTGCTCTGGGCGCGGTGGGACAACGGCTATGTCTGGATCGTGCTCTTTGTGACCGCGGCCTTCGGGCTCATCGGCTTTGCCGACGACTACGCCAAGGTCAAGAAGAACGACAACTACTCGGGCCTGTCGGGTCGGCTGAGGCTCCTGATCGGGTTCGTCGTCGCCGGGGTGGCGGCCTATTGGGCGGCGATGCTCCACCCCGAGGACCTGGCCTTTCACCTCGCCTTTCCGGTGCTGAAGGACGTGCTGCTTTACATGGGGCTCATCTTCGTGCCGTTCTCGATGATCGTGATCGTGGGGGCTGCCAATGCTGTGAACCTCACCGATGGGCTCGACGGGCTGGCGATCATGCCGGTGATGATCGCCGCCGGCACCCTCGGCGTGATCGCCTATGCGGTCGGCCGGGTGGACTTCACGCAGTATCTCGACGTCCATTACGTTCCGGGTACCGGGGAAATCCTGATCTTCGCCGCCGCCCTGATCGGCGGGGGGCTGGGGTTTTTGTGGTACAACGCCCCGCCCGCGGCCGTGTTCATGGGCGATACCGGGAGCCTCGCCCTCGGCGGGGCGCTCGGCGCCATCGCGGTGGCGACGAAACACGAGATCGTGCTCGCCATCGTCGGCGGGCTCTTCGTCGTGGAGGCCTTGAGCGTCATCATCCAGGTCGCCTATTTCAAGGCCACGGGGCGGCGGGTGTTCCTGATGGCGCCGATCCACCACCATTTCGAGAAACAGGGCTGGGCCGAGCCGCAGATCGTGATCCGGTTCTGGATCATTTCGCTCATTCTCGCTTTGATCGGGCTGGCAACGCTCAAGGTGCGGTAGCGGAGCGGGGGGCGCTGCCCCCGGCCCGTTCGGGCCTCCCCCGCGGTATTTTCGGCCAAGATGAAGGAGCTTTGAGATGCGACGCGCATTGGTGACGGGGGGAAACCGGGGGATCGGCATGGCGATTGCGGCGGGGCTGCGGGAGGCGGGCCTCGAGGTGGTGATCGGAGCCCGTCGGGCCGAGGACGGGGAAGCGGCCGCGGCCGAGCTCGGCGTGGCGTCGGTCGCGCTCGATCTGATGTCGGAGGCGGGGATCGCGGCAGGTCTCGCGGCGGCCGGGGAGGTGGACGTGCTCGTCAACAATGCCGGCGTTCTCCATGACGTCTCGCTCATCGGCCCCGACAGCGATTTCGACGAGGCGATGCAGGTGATGGTCCATGCGCCCTATGCGCTGATCCGCGGCGTCCATCCCGGCATGGCCGCGCGCGGTTACGGCCGGATCGTGAACCTCTCGTCGGGCTGGGGCAGTTTCGCCGAAGGCCTCGGCGGGCCCGGGGCTTACGGTGTGGCCAAGGCCGCGCTCAATGCGCTCACCCGGGCGCTGGCGCGCGACGTCGGCGCGGGCGTCAAGATCAACGCGATGTGCCCCGGCTGGGTGCGCACCCGGATGGGCGGGCCGGGTGCGGCGCTCAGCCCAGAGGAGGGGGCGGACACGGCCGTCTGGCTTGCCACGCTGCCCGAGGACGGCCCCTCGGGCGGGTTCTTCCGCCGCCGCAAACCGATTGCCTGGTAGGAGGGCGGGATGGGCTTCGTTCTGAGATGGATCGCGGCCTTTGGGCTTCTGACCGTCACCTTCAACCCGACCGAGTGGAATTACGTCCGCTGGGCGCGGGAGAACTGGTCGGACGCGATGCCGGTCATCGTGCTTGCCGGGCTGCTTCTGGCGGTGGCCTATGCCGTCTTCGTCACCGCGGTGCTCAGAGGGATCGGCCGGTTCGGGGCGCTCCTCGTTCTCGCCGTCGTCGCCGCCTTCGTCTGGGTGCTGGTGGATTTCGGCTGGGTCAGCCTCGAGGACCCCGGGGCGGTGACCTGGGTCGTCATCGCCGCGCTCTCGGTGGTGCTGGCGATGGGGATGTACTGGGGCATTCTCTGGCGGCGGATCTCGGGCCAGCTCGAAGTCGACGACGAAGAGGGTTGAGCGCGGTGCTGAGGCGGGTGCTGGTCACGGGCTGTTCGGGGGCGGGGAAATCGGCACTGGTCGCCGAGATGGCCGGGCGCGGCTATGAGGTGCGCCGGGAGCCGGGGCGGCGGGTTATCCGCGCCGAGACCCGCACCGGCGGGCGCGGCCTGCCCTGGGAGGACGCCGAGCGCTTTGCGCGGCTCTGCCTGAAGCTGGCCATCGCCGATTGGGAGGAGGCGCGGGCCGGAACGGTGATCTTCGACCGCGGTGTCCTCGAGGCAGCGCTGGCGCTCGAACGGCTCGGCTTTGTCGCCGAGGCGGCGGCCGCACTCGACGCTTATGGCTATGACGCACCGGTGATCCTGGCCCCGCCCTGGCCCGAGCTCTTTCGGGCCGACACCGAACGGCGGCAGGGGGCTGCGGAGGCCGAGGCGGAGTTCGCCGGCATCGAGGCCTGTCTGAACCGCACCGGGCTTGCGGCGGCGCATCTGCCGCGCGACAGCGTGGCCGCGCGCGCCGATTGGCTCGAAGCCCGCCTCGGTGCCGGCTGAAACCGGCAGCGGGCCGGCTTTTCTCCGGTCGGAAAAGGCGATAGCCCCGTCCCCATGAAGGCAGTTCCGTCATGATCCCCGTTCGCGGTCACGCCGGGCAGCGGGTCGTCGTCCTCGGTCTGGGGCGGTCCGGGCTCGCCGCGGCCCGGGCGCTCGCGGCCGGCGGGGCCGAGGCGCTCTGCTGGGACGACGGCGAAGCGGCGCGGACCCGGGCCGAGGCCGAGGGCCTCACGCTCCACGACCTCACAAGGCCCCGGGCGTTCGACGCCGTGGCGGCGATGGTCGTCTCCCCCGGCATCCCCCATCTCTATCCCGCCCCCAATGCCCATGTCGCACGGGCGCTGGCCGAGGGCGTGCCGGTCGACAACGACATCGGGCTGTTCTTCCGCTCCCTCGGCGGCCCGGCCTGGGACCGGTTCGACACCGCGCCGCGGGTGGTGGCGATCACCGGGTCGAACGGCAAATCGACCACCGCCGCCCTTGTCCACCATTGCCTCAGGGTCGCCGGGCGCGAAAGCCAGCTTGCGGGCAATATCGGGCGCGGGGTGCTCGACATCGACCCGCCGGGGGACGGCGGGGTCGTCGTGCTGGAACTCTCCTCCTATCAGACGGAACTCGCGCGCGCGCTGACCCCCGACGTGGCCGTCTTCACCAATCTCAGCCCCGACCATCTCGACCGGCACGGGGGCTATGGCGGCTATTTCGCCGCCAAGCGCCGGCTCTTCGCCGAAGGGGGCCCCGACCGGGCGGTGATCGGCGTCGACGAGCCCGAGGGGCGGTATCTTGCCAACCAACTGGCCGAGGGTCCGGGCGACGACCGGGTGATCCGCGTCTCCGTGGCCGGCGCGCCCGGCGGGCCGGGATGGTCGGTCGCGGTGAAGAAGGGGTTTCTGTCCGAAGCCCGCAAGGCGCGGCAGGTGGCGTCGGTCGATCTGCGGTCGATCCGCGGGCTGCCGGGGACCCATAATCACCAGAACGCGGCCGCCGCCTGGGGCGCGCTCCGGGCGCTGGGGCTGGGGCCGCGGGACATCGAGGCGGGGCTACGCAGTTTCGAGGGCCTGCCCCACCGCAGCCAGATCGTCGGCGAGACGGGCGGGGTGGTCTTCGTCAACGATTCGAAGGCGACGAATGCCGCGAGCGCGGCCCGCGCCCTCGAAGCCTTCCCGCGCATCCGCTGGATCGTGGGGGGGCAGATGAAGGACGGGGGGCTGGGCGATCTGGGGCCCGGCCGGGCCCATGTGGCGAAGGCCTATGTCATCGGCCGCGAGGCGGCGGAGGTGGCGCTGATGCTCGGAGACATACCCCATGAGGTCGCCGGCGACTTGGGCACGGCGGTGGCCCGGGCGGCGGCGGAGGCCGAACCGGGCGACACGGTCCTGCTCGCGCCGGGCGGGGCCAGTTTCGACCATTACGACAATTTCGAGGAACGCGGCGCCCATTTCATTGCCGAGGTGGGCAAGGTGCTGGGGTAGGGGGGTGACGGCCTGACGAGCAAGGGCCGTTTTGGCCCTGAGCGGGCGTTCATACGGCCCGCCCCGATCTGAAGACACTCCCGTCCCGGGCTTGACCCGGGACCTCGACAGGCTTGGCACTCCGGTGGATCGGGGCCCCGGATCAAGTCCGGGGCGTGGGTTGTTGCTTGGCCTGAAGGGGACGTTGAGCCCGAAGCAGTGAGCCGCGCCATCGCCGGGCCGCGGGGCGGCGATCCAACCTCTCGCCGACGCGCTTTATGGCAGCAAGACTGTGAAGAGATCAGAGCGTTGCACCAAGACCAGCCAAATCGCCGGAAGGGTGGGGCGGCCCGGCGATGGCGCGGCGGCCTCTCGGCCCTGTCCCGCACCAGCGCGGAGCATAAACGTCCGCCTAACGCCATGAGACGACCTACGGTCCCCACCGAGACCGATGACGCTCCCGTCAGGGGATGCCCGCCGAGTGGCCCGGCGCCCCGGACCGCGCGGCCCAGAGCGGCACCTCTTCGGTGAGATCCCGGATCAGCCTCGCGCTTTCGGCCAGGGCGAACTCCTCATGGGCATCGAGCCGCGGCATCAGCGCCGCGCTGATTCCGCTGCGCCCGACGATCCGGGGGATCGACACCGCGACCTCCTTCACCCCGGCGATGTCGGGGCTCACCGCCGAGACCGACAGCACCGCCTGTTCGTCGCGGTCGATGGCGCGGACGATGCGGGCGATGCCCGCGCCGATGCCGTAGTTGGTGAAGCCCTTGCCGTCGATGATCGTGTAGGCGGCGCGGCGGACGCCGTTGTCGATCCGCGCGACCACCGCATCGGTGAGCGGCGCGCCGATCTGGGCGGCGAAGTCGCGGATAGGCACCGCGCCGGCGCGGGCCGCCGACCAGGCCAGCACCTCGCTGTCGCCATGTTCGCCGATCACATAGGCATGGACCGATTTCGCCGCGACGCCGAGATGGTCCGACAAAAGCGCCCGGAACCGGGCGGTGTCGAGGATCGTGCCGGTGCCGATGACGGTTGCGGGGGCCTTGCCCGAGAGCCGGGTGGCGATGGCGGTCATGACATCGACGGGGTTTGTCGCCACGAGGAGGATCGCCTCGGGGGCCACCGCGGAGATTTCGCCGATCACGGCGCGGAACACCTCGGCGTTGCGGCTGAGAAGCTCGATCCGCGTCTCGCCGGGCTTTTGCGCCACACCGGCGGCGAGGATGATGACGCGGGCGCCGTCGAGCGCGCGCCAGCCTCCCGACGACACCTGCGTTGCCGAGGCGAAGGGGGCGGCATGGGCGATGTCTGCGGCCTCGGCGGCGGCGCGCCCGGCGTCGCGGTCGACGAAGACGACCTCGTCGACGGCGCCTTCGAGCACCAGTGCAAAGCCCGCCGCACTGCCGACCGCGCCGCAACCGACGATGCCGATCTTCACGGTGCCCCCGGCGCTTCGGTGCCCGCGCGGGGTGCGGCGGGTCGCGGATCGTCAAGCATGGCAGCCTCCTCGATGGACCGCGCTCAACCAAAGCCCGACCGTGCGATCCGTCAAGCGACATTCAGCTTTTGCTGGCGCGGCGGGGACCGATTCGATATTGTTTTGGGCGAGACCCGGCAAACGGGCGGCAAGAGGCAGCAAAGGCGGTTCCATGACGGAGATGGTCTATGGGTCCGTTCCCGCGGGACGCGGGGACCCGATCCTTCCCAGATGGTGGCGGACGCTCGACAAATGGTCGCTCGGCGCGGTTTTTCTGCTGTTTGCGATGGGGCTCCTGCTGGGGTTTGCCGCCTCGCCGCCGCTTGCCGAGCGCAACGGGTTCCAGCCGTTCCATTATGTCGAGCGGCAGGTGGTCTTCGGCACCGCCGCCCTGGCCGCGATGATCGTGGTGTCGATGCTCTCGCCCACCCATGTCCGCCGCCTTGCGGTGATCGGCTTTGCGCTGGCGATGGTGGCCCTGGCGTTTCTGCCGCTCTTCGGCACCGATTTCGGCAAAGGGGCGACGCGGTGGTATTCGCTCGGCTTCGGCTCGCTGCAACCCTCGGAATTCGTCAAACCGACCTTCGTGGTCGTCGCCGCATGGCTGATCGCGGCCTCGAGCGAACTCGCGGGGCCTCCCGGAAAGAGCTATTCGATGGCCATCGCCCTCCTCATTGTCGGCTTTCTCGCCATGCAGCCCGATTTCGGGCAGGCCGCCCTCATTCTCTTCGCCTGGAGCGTGATGTATTTCGTCGGCGGTGCGCCGATCACGCTCCTGATGGGGCTTGCCGGCGCCGTGGTCATGGCAGGCGCGTTCTTTTACAACAACTCCGAGCATTTCGCCCGCCGGATCGACGGGTTCCTGTCGGCCGAAGTCGACCCGACGACCCAGCTCGGCTATGCCACCAACGCGATCCGGGAGGGCGGGTTCTTCGGCGTGGGCGTGGGCGAAGGCACCGTCAAATGGTCCCTGCCGGACGCCCATACCGATTTCATCGTCGCGGTCGCGGCCGAGGAATACGGGCTCCTGCTCGTTCTTGTCCTGATCGGGCTTTACGCGATGATCGTGGTGCGCTCGCTCTTTCGGCTGATGCGCGAGCGCGACCCGTTCATCCGCCTCGCGGGCACCGGGCTCGCCTGCATCTTCGCGGTGCAGGCGATGATCAACATGGGCGTGGCGGTGCGGCTGATGCCGGCGAAGGGGATGACGCTGCCCTTTGTCTCCTATGGCGGGTCGAGCCTGATCGCGGGCGGGATCATGGTGGGGATGCTCCTGGCCTTCACCCGGGCCCGGCCCCAGGGGCAGATCGAGGACATCTTCGCCAGGCGGGCCCGGTGAGCGGGCGGCTCTGCCTCATCGCCGCAGGCGGCACCGGCGGGCATATGTTCCCCGCCCAGGCCCTTGCCGAACGGCTTCTCGAAGGGGGCTGGGCGGTGCGGCTTTCGACCGATGCGAGGGGCGCGCGCTATGCGGGGGGCTTTCCCGGAGCGGTGGAGATCACCACGGTCGCCTCGGCGACCTTCGCGCGCGGCGGCGCCCTCGGCAAGCTCGCCGTCCCGTTCCGCATCGGGGCCGGGATCGCAGCGGCGAAATTGCGGATGCTCGCGGAGCGGCCGGCGGTGGTCGTCGGCTTCGGGGGCTACCCCACGATCCCCGCGATGAGCGCGGCCTGGGCTCTGCGCGTCCCGCGCCTCATCCACGAGCAGAACGGGGTGCTCGGCCGGGTGAACCGCCTTTTCGCGCCGCGGGTCCTGGCCGTCGCCTGCGGCACATGGCCGGCCGATCTGCCGGCAAGGGCACGGGGGGTGCACACCGGCAACCCGGTCCGCCAGGCGGTGCTCGACCGGACCGGTGCGGACTACATCCCCCCGGGCGATCATCCGATGTCGGTTCTGGTGATCGGCGGCAGCCAGGGCGCGCGCATTCTCTCCCGGGTCGTTCCGGCAAGCCTCGCCGCCCAGCCGCCGGCGATCCGGCGGCATCTGAGGGTCAGCCACCAGGCCCGGCCCGAAGACGCGGACGCCGCCCGTGCGGCCTACGCCGAGGCCGGGATCGACGCCGATGTGCAACCCTTCTTCGAGGACGTGCCCCGCCGGATCGCCGAAGCCCAGCTCGTCATCAGCCGGGCCGGGGCCTCCTCGATCGCCGATCTGACCGTCATCGGGCGCCCTGCAATCCTCATCCCCTTCGCCGCCGCCGCCGGCGACCACCAGACGGCGAATGCCGCCGGGCTCGAAGCCGCCGGTGCCGCGAAGGTGATCGCCGAGGCGGACCTCTCCGAGCCGGTGCTCGCCGAAGAGGTGGCCGCGATCCTCGGCACCCCCGACCGGGCCCGCGCGATGGCCGCAGGCGCTCGCGGCCAGGGGCTTCCCGACGCCGCCGACCGGCTGGCCCGGCTCGTCGAAGAAACCGCGGCAGGGCGCCCCGTCGCCGCGCTCAGCTCAGAAAAGGCCCAGACATGAACGCAGCCGCCGCCACCAAGCTTCCCACCGAGATCGGCCCGATCCATTTCGTCGGCATCGGCGGCATCGGGATGTCGGGGATCGCCGAGGTGCTCCTCAACCACGGCTACGCGGTGCAGGGCTCCGACCTCAAATCCTCGAAGATCACCGACCGGCTGGCGCTCAAAGGGGCCAAGGTGATGATCGGCCAGCGGGCCGAGAACCTCGACGGCGCCGAGGTCGTGGTGATCTCCTCGGCGATCAAATCCGGCAATGCCGAACTCGATGCCGCCCGGGCCCTGGGCCTGCCGGTCGTGCGGCGCGCCGAAATGCTCGCCGAACTGATGCGGCTGAGATCGAACATCGCCGTGGCCGGCACCCACGGGAAGACCACGACGACCACGCTCGTGGCCACCATGCTCGACGCCGGGGGCATCGACCCCACGGTGATCAACGGCGGGGTGATCCACGCCTACGGATCGAACGCGCGGGTCGGGGCCGGGGAGTGGATGGTGGTCGAGGCCGACGAGTCCGACGGCACCTTCAACCGCCTGCCCGCGACCATTGCCATCGTCACCAATATCGACCCCGAGCATATGGAGCACTGGGGCAGCATCGAGAACCTCCGCCAGGGTTTCTACGATTTCGTCTCGAACATCCCCTTCTACGGGCTCGCGGTGCTCTGCACCGATCATCCCGAAGTGGCCGCCCTTCTGGGGCGGATCACCGACCGGCGGGTGCTCACCTTCGGGTTCAACGCCCAGGCGGACGTGCGTGCGGTGAACCTTACCTACAAGGGCGGCGTCGCCCATTTCGACATCGCGCTTTCCGCCGAGGGCCGGGTCATCGAAGGCTGCACCCTGCCGATGCCGGGCGACCACAACGTCTCCAACGCGCTCGCGGCCGTGGCGGTGGGCCGGCATCTCGGCATGAAGGCGGCCGAAATCCGCCAGGCCCTCGCGGGGTTCGCCGGCGTAAACCGGCGGTTCACCAAAGTGGGCGAGGTGGACGGGGTGAGCATCATCGACGATTACGGCCACCATCCGGTTGAGATCGCCGCCGTGCTGAAAGCCGCACGGCAATCGGTCGGGGAGGGCGCGCGGGTGATCGCGGTGCACCAGCCGCACCGGTATTCACGCCTGTCGAGCCTCTTTGAGGACTTCTGCACCTGTTTCAACGAGGCCGACGTCGTCGGCATCGCCGAGGTCTTCGCCGCCGGGGAGGACCCGATTGCGGGCGCTTCCCGCGACGATCTCGTCGCCGGGCTCACCCGCCACGGACATCGCCATGCTCGTGCCATAATCTCCGAAGATGACCTTGAACGGCTGGTGCGGGCCGAGGCCCGCCCCGGCGATATCGTCGTCTGCCTCGGGGCAGGCACCATCTCGGCCTGGGCCAACAATCTGCCGGGCCGGCTGGAGGAGAAACGCGAGGCGTCATGAGCCCATCCGCCGCTGCCATCATCGCCTGTCTCTGGGTCATCGCTTCGACCCTCGTCGCGCTGATGCCGATGCGGCGGCAATATGTGCCCGGCGTGATGCTTCTGGCCGCCGCCCCGGTGCTTATCGCCTGGCTCTGGGTCGAGCTTGGCTGGCTCGTCGGTGCCGTGGCCCTCTTCGCCTTCGTCTCGATGTTCCGCAACCCGCTGCGCTATTTCGCCAAGAAGGCGCTGGGGATGCCGGTGGAACTCCCCAAGGAGCTTAGGGAGAGCGTGGAATGAGCGTGCCGGTGATCCTCGCTCTGGTCTGGCTCGTCACGGCCAATGTGATCGGGATGTTCCCCTCGCCGAAACGCCACCACTGGCCGTCGGCCTATGCGCTGATGACCGTCGGGTTGCCGCTTCTCGTCTGGCTCTTCATCAGCGATGGCTGGATCGCGGCGGCGGTGTTTCTGGTCGCGGGGGCGTCGATCCTCCGCTGGCCGGTGCGGTTCCTGTTTCGCCGGATCGGACGGGTCGTCGGAGGGGGAAAGGCGCCGGGATAGGTCGGCTGCATCATCGGCGCCTTAGTTTCGCCCCAAATTGATGCCGGAGTGAGAGGAGAAAGGAAGGTCCAATGGATACGATGACTTATGTCGTGGTCGCTGGCTGGGTGCTGATGTATTTTATCCCCTCCTTCAGCTTCGCTTTCCTGACCGCCACCGTGCTGGCGTTTCTTGCCGCCTTTCTCGTCCATGTCGCCGAGCTCAAGGGCAGCGCCCTGAGCCTGTCGGGTGTCATGGACGCGATGATGCCTGTGGCCCCGGTGGCCTTCTTCGCCATCTTCATGGCCTGGCCCCTCGGTGCGCTGATCCGCCGGATCAGAGATTGGTGGCAGGGGAAAGCCGCCGGCGTTTGATATCGCCCCTCGGCAGGCCTTGGCAGGGCCGGAAACCCCAATGGGATGTGGCTGCACTGCCAACAGACGACCGCATCCGAGGGCCCGGGCGGCCCGAGATTGACCGGAGACACCATGGAAGACATCCTCACATACGGCTTACTCCTTGCCTGGGCGATCATGCTCTTCGTGCCGTCGCTCGTCGCAGCACTCCTGCTGGCCGTTGTCATGGCGTTGGCAGCGACGGTCTTGATCTGGCAAACCAGCATCGACCCCGTGACCGGAAGCACCGGCGACCCGGCGACGATGTTCCTCATCCTCGCTCCCATGGCATTTGCGGCTGTCTTTGTCGCCTGGCCCGTCGGCGCGCTCGGGCGCTTTGTCTTGCGGCGGCTGAAAGGTGCTGGTGCACCGGAGAAATCCTAGGCAGTATTGCGCCCGATGGACGGGGCACCATTCAGGTACGAACCGCGCGGGCGACTGACGCCCGGCCGCCCGCTGGCAGACCTCACATGGCTCCGGGTCGGCGGTCCGGCAGACTGGCTTTTTCAGCCTGCCGACGAAGCCGATCTTGCGGCGTTTCTGGCCGCCCTGCCGCCGGATGTGGCGGTGTTTCCGATGGGCGTGGGCTCCAACCTCATTGTGCGCGACGGGGGGGTGCGCGGCGTGGTGATCCGGCTTGGACGGGGCTTCAACGCGATCCGGATCGAGGGCGACAGGGTTGTCGCCGGCGCGGCCGCACTCGACGCCCATGTGGCCCGCAAGGCCGCCGAGGCGGGGCGGGACCTGACGTTCCTGCGCACCATCCCCGGCTCCATCGGCGGGGCGGTGCGGATGAATGCCGGCTGCTACGGCACTTATATCGCTGATGTTTTCCTCTCTGCGCGCGCCATCGCCCGGGGCGGCGAGACGCTGGTGCTCGGTCCCGACGATCTGGGCTTCGCCTACCGGCATTCCGACCTCCCCGGGGGCTGTGTCATCGTGGACGTGACGTTGCGCGCCCCCGCAGGCGACCCCGCCGCGCTGGCGGCGCGGATGGAGGAGCAACTCGCCAGGCGGGACGCGACGCAGCCGACGAAGGACCGCTCGGCCGGCTCGACCTTCCGCAACCCGGCCGGATTTTCCTCCACCGGCAGGGACGGCGACAGCGACGATCTCAAAGCCTGGAAGGTGATCGACGATGCCGGGCTCCGGGGGGCCGCACGGGGCGGGGCCGAGATGAGCGAGAAGCATCCGAACTTCCTCGTCAACCGGGGCGGGGCGACCGCCGCCGACCTCGAAGGATTGGGCGAGGAGGTCCGCGAAAAGGTCTTCCAACACTCTGGAATTCGGCTAGAATGGGAGATTATGCGGGTCGGTGAGGCAGGCCCGGAAAAAGAACGAGACAAAGACTAGAACAAAGCCCCGAAAACGGGGGTCAGGCAGAGTTGGCGGGTATGTCGAGCAGGGCAGCCCCCAAAGTGGCGGTAGTGATGGGCGGACCCTCGGCGGAGCGCGAGGTGTCGCTGTCCACCGGGCGCGAATGCGCCGCCGCCCTGAGGGGCGAAGCATACGAGGTCGTGGAGCTGGACGCGGGGCGCGATCTGGCCCAGCGGCTGACCGATATCGGCCCCGATGTCGTCTTCAACGCGCTCCACGGGCGCTGGGGCGAAGACGGCTGCGTCCAGGGTCTCTTCGAATGGCTGCGTCTTCCCTACACCCATTCGGGCGTGCTGGCCTCGGCGCTTGCGATGGACAAGGAGCGCACCAAGGAAATCTACCGCGCCGAGGGCCTTCCGGTCGCCGAAAGCCGGCTGGCCTGCCGGGACGAGATCGAGGGCCACCACGTCATGGCGCCGCCCTATGTGGTGAAGCCCAATGCGGAAGGCTCGTCGGTCGGCGTTTACATCGTCGCCGAAGGGGCCGATGCGCCGCCGAAGCTCGACCCCGGCCTGCCGGACGTGCTGATGGTCGAGGCCTATGTGGCGGGCCGGGAACTCACCACCTGCGTGATGGGCGACGACCCGCTGGGAGTGACCGATATCCTCACCGACGGCTGGTACGATTATGCCGCGAAATACGAAGAGGGCGGGTCGCGCCATGTAATCCCCGCCGAGGTGCCCGAAGCCATCGCCGAAGCCTGTCTCGACTACGCGCTTCGCGCCCACCGCGCGCTCGGCTGCCGGGGCCTCAGCCGGACCGATTTCCGCTGGGACGAAGGAAAGGGGCTGGGCGGGCTGATCCTTCTCGAAACCAACACCCAGCCCGGAATGACGCCGACCTCGCTTGCCCCCGAACAGGCCGCCCATAAAGGCATGAGCTTCGGCGCGTTGTGCCGCTGGATGGTGGAGGACGCCTCATGCGACCGGTAAGGCGCCATGACCCCGCGCCCTCGCGGCTCGCCTACCGGATGCACCGGATGTGGCTGACGCCGGCCTTCTGGTGGTGCCTGAGGTTCGGCCTGCCGATGGCGGCGGTGACGCTTCTCGCCGTCTGGACCTTCGCCACCGAAGACCGGCGGATGGCGATTTACGCCTGGGGCCAGGACATCAAGCGCCAGCTCGAGGAACGCCCCGAATTCGTGGTCACCCTGCTTGCTGTCGACGGCGCATCGGACCCCGTTGCCCGCGAGATCCGCGAAAGCCTGCCGGTGCATCTGCCGGTCTCCTCCTTCGATCTCGACCTCGAAGCGCTGCGCGACGTCGTGCGCGACGTGCCTGCGGTCGCCACGGCGGAGGTCCATGTCCGGGCCGGCGGCGTGCTCGAGGTTGCGGTCACCGAACGGGTGCCCGTCGCGCTCTGGCGCGGCCCGGCGGGCCTTTCCGTCCTCAGCCAGGACGGCACCGTGATCGGACGGCTCGCGCGCCGGGCGGAGCGGGCCGACCTGCCGCTGCTGGTGGGGGCGGGGGCGGAGCGCGCGGTGCCCGAAGCCTTTGAGGTCCTCACGGCCGCCGCGCCCTTCGCGGCCCGTATCCGCGGGCTCCAGCGGGTGGGCGAGCGGCGCTGGGACATCGTCCTCGACAGGGGCCAGACCGTCCAGCTTCCCGCCCACGAGCCGGTCCTCGCGGTGGAACGTCTCATCGCCCTCGACACCGCCCAGGACCTTTTGAAGCGGGACGTTTCGGTGATCGATTTCAGGAACCGGGACCGCGCCACCGTGCGGCTGACCGACGAGGCGGTCACCGCACTGCGCGCGATCCGCATGATTGAAACGGGGGGAAGCGTGGAATGATGATGACCGACCTCTACGAGACCCAACGCGCCATGCGCGGCATGCGCCAGGCCGCGATCCAGCGCGGTGTCGTCGCGATCCTCGATGTCGGGACCTCGAAAATCGCCTGTCTGATCCTCAAGTTCGACGGCGAGGAGATCGACCGCTCCGAAGGGATCGGGACCCTACGCGGGCAGTCGAGCTTCCGGGTAATCGGCGCAGCGACGACCCGGTCGCGGGGTGTCGAACTCGGAGAGAGCTGCGCGCTGGCGGAAACCGAACGGGCGATCCGCACCGCCGTCCAGGCGGCACAGAAGATGGCGAATGTCAGGGTCGACCATTGCATCGCCTGTATCGCCGGCGGCCAGCCGAGGTCTTACGGTCTTGCGGGGGCGGCCGAGATCGAGGGCGATCAGGTCACCGAACAGGACATTGCCCGGGTGCTGTCGGCCTCCGACGTGCCGGACTACGGGACGGACCGCGAAATCCTCCACGCCCAGCCGGTGAACTTCGCCGTCGACCACCGTTCGGGGCTCATCGACCCGCGCGGGCAGATCGGCAACAAGCTCGCCTGCGATCTGCACATGCTCACGGTCGACCGGATCGTCCTGCAAAACCTGATCTACTGCATCAAGCGCTGCGATCTCGAACTCGCGGGGCTGGCCTCCTCTGCCTACGTCGCCGGTGTCGCGAGCCTCGTGGAGGACGAGCAGGAACTGGGGGCGGCGTGCATCGACATGGGCGGCGGCGCGACCGGCATCTCGATCTTCATCAAGAAACACATGATCTACGCCGACAGCGTGCGCTTGGGCGGCGACCACATCACCCAGGACATCGCCAAGGGCCTCCAGGTGCCGATCACCGCCGCCGAGCGGATGAAGACCTTCCACGGCGGCGTCGTGGCCACAGGCATGGACGACCGCGACCTCATCGAGATCGGCGGCGACACCGGCGACTGGGAGAAGGACCGCCGGACCGTGACCCGGTCGGAACTCATCGGCATAATGCGGCCCCGGGTCGAGGAAATCCTCGAAGACGTCCGCGCGAGCCTCGATGCGGCGGGGTTCGAGCATCTGCCCTCCCAGCAGATCGTGCTGACCGGCGGCGCGAGCCAGATCCCCGGCCTCGACACGCTGGCGCCACGCATCCTCGGCCAGCAGGTCCGAATCGGACGCCCCTTGCGCATCCAGGGGCTTCCCCAGGCCGCCACGGGGGCCGCATTTGCCTCCGCCGTCGGCCTCGCCCTCTTCGCCGCACATCCTCAGGACGAGTGGTGGGACTTCGACATATCGGGCGATCGCTACCCGGCGCGCTCGTTCCGGAGGGCGGTAAAATGGTTGAAAGACAATTGGTAACCACAAGATGTTCAGGCGCCGCATAAATACAGAGAGAAGTCAGGCGGCAAGCCCCACATTTTGTGGCATTTTTGTGGAATTCGCGTGACGGGCCGGGGAATTTTGAGTACGTTCCCCGCCAATAATTGGAACCAGAGCCGTTCGAACGGGGCAGCCCGGTCCCTCTCGAAACGGCCAAACGGACAGGCGGACTTGCGATGACATTGAACCTTTCGATCCCTCAACACGAGGAGCTGAAGCCGCGGATTACGGTGTTCGGCGTGGGTGGCGCGGGCGGCAACGCCGTCAACAACATGATCGAGAAGGCGCTCGAAGGGGTGGAGTTCGTGGTGGCGAACACCGACGCCCAGGCGCTCCAGCAATCCTCCGCGCCGGCGAAGGTCCAGATGGGCGTGAAGGTCACCGAGGGGCTCGGGGCCGGGGCCCGGCCCTCGGTGGGTGCGGCCGCCGCCGAAGAGACCATCGAGGACATTATCGACCATCTCGCAGGCGCCCATATGTGCTTCATCACCGCCGGGATGGGCGGGGGCACCGGCACCGGGGCCGCCCCGATCATCGCCCAGGCCGCGCGCGAGCTCGGGGTGCTGACCGTGGGCGTCGTGACGAAGCCCTTCCAGTTCGAGGGCGCCAAGCGCATGCGCCAGGCCGAGGAGGGCATCGACAACCTCCAGAAGATGGTCGACACGCTCATCATCATCCCCAATCAGAACCTGTTCCGGCTCGCCAACGAGAAGACCACCTTCACGGATGCCTTTTCGATGGCCGACGACGTGCTCTACCAGGGCGTCAAGGGCGTGACCGACCTCATGGTCCGCCCCGGCCTCATCAACCTCGACTTCGCCGATGTCCGCGCGGTGATGGACGAGATGGGCAAGGCGATGATGGGCACCGGCGAGGCCGCCGGCGAGGACCGCGCGATTCAGGCCGCCGAGAAGGCCATCGCCAACCCGCTCCTTGACGAGATCAGCCTCAAGGGGGCCAAGGGCGTGCTCATCAACATCACCGGCGCCCACGACCTGACGCTCTTCGAACTCGACGAGGCGGCGAACCGGATCCGCGAAGAGGTGGACCCCGATGCCAACATCATCGTTGGCTCGACGCTCGACATGGCGATGGAAGGCGCGATGCGGGTGAGCGTCGTGGCCACGGGCATCGACGTCGTGGCAGCGGCAGGCGACACGCCGCTGCCGCGCCGGGAGGCCGAAGCGCCCCTGCCGCGCCGCGAGGAGGCGGTCGCCGCAGCACCCGCGCCCGAACTGGCACCGGAGCCGGTCGAGACCATCGTCGACCCGGATGTCGAAGAGGAGCCGTCGCTCTTCGACGAGGCCCCGGCACGGAGTTTCGAGCCGGTGGCCGAGGACGATCTGCCGCCGCCGGCATACCGGCCCGAACCGAAGCCCGAGGTGGCCGCCCGCCCCGCGCCGGGCACGCCCACGCCGGAGACGCTGGCCCGGCTCGAGGCCGCCGTCCGGAAGTCGCCCCAGGCCGGGTTCGCCTCCCAGCGCAGCGCGCCGCGGCCGGTCCCGGAAGCGGCCGAGGGCGACCGGGCCCGGTTCGGCATCAACTCGCTGATCGGACGGATGACCGGGGTCACCGCCGACAACGCGGCCGCCCGCCGCCCGGCGGCGCAACCGCCGCTTCAGCGCTCCGCCGCGCCCCAGCCGAGGCTCTCGGCCGAGGAGCCCGATCTCTCTCCGGACCAGGAGCGGATCGAGATACCGGCGTTCCTGCGGCGTCAGGCGAACTGACCTTCCGTGAGGGATAGATGAAGAAGGGCCCGGTCAATCCGGGCCTTTTCTGTATCCCGAACAGCGGCTTACGTAATTGAACAACTGATTCGGCGAGAACCCGCCCACGGCCCCGACCCGCGTGTTTCAGGCGGTTGCAAGAAGTGTGTTGTCCCACGGGCCGCCGATTTCTAGCTAGGTGTGGATAAGTCGGGCGATACCCGGTGAGGGGACAGGCACGTGCAGACAACGATCAAATCGCCGGTGAGCCTTGAGGGCATCGGGCTACACACCGGCAGACCCGTCAGGGTCAGGCTCTGCCCGGCGGCGGCAGAATACGGCATCTGGTTTCGCCGGACCGATATCGACCCGGGCCAGGCGATGATCTCGGCGCATTGGACCTCCGTTGTCCCTTCCGAGCTTTGTACCATGGTGATGAACGATGACGGTGTGTCGGTGTCGACGACCGAGCATCTGATGGCGGCCATCGCCGGCACCGGCCTTCACAACCTCCTGATCGAGATCGACGGGCCCGAAGTCCCGATCCTCGACGGCAGTTCGGCGCTCTTCGTGCGCGCGATTCTGGCCCGTGGCATCCGCAGGCTCGACCGCCCGGTGCGCGCCATCGAGGTCCTGAAGCGCGTGGAGGTGACGCGGGGCAACGCCTTCGCCGCGCTGCAACCGGCTGCCGGGCTCGAGATCGACTTCCGGATCGATTTCGCCGATGCCGCGATCGGACGCCAGGAGAAGGTGCTCGACATGGCCAACGGGGCCTTCCTCCACGCGCTTTGCGACGCGCGCACCTTCTGCCGCCGCGCCGAGGTCGAGGCGATGCGGGAGCGCGGGCTGGCGCTTGGCGGGTCGCTCGACAATGCGGTCGTGATCGACGGCGACCGGGTGCTGAACCCCGGCGGGCTGCGCCATGCCGACGAGGCGGTGCGCCACAAGATGCTCGACGCGCTCGGCGATCTGGCCCTTGCCGGTGCCCCGATCATCGGCCGCTACATCGGCGACCGGGCCGGTCACGCGACGACCCGCGCGCTCATCGAGGCTCTGATGACGACGCCCGAGGCTTACCGGATCGTCGAATGCAGCCGCGCCCAGGTCGCCCGGCTGCCGGGCGCCGGCGTCAAACGGTCGGACCTGCCTGCCGCGGCCTGAACGCGAAGCATTTTCAGCCCTTCCACATCTGTGCTAGACCTCGCCCGGTGAATATCGGTCGAGGAAGGGGCGTTGGGGATGTCTGGGCGGTCACTTAAGGTCTTGCGCGTTTGCGCCGTCCTCGGCCTCGGCTTTCTCGCAGCCTGCGGCGGCAGCCAGGACGTGGCGCGGACCCAGCCGCTCGACGGCTTCTCGGCCGAAGAAATCTACCTCCGCGGCGAGTTCGAACTCGAATCCGGCGACCCCGAGGAGGCGGCGCGGTTCTTCGGCGAGGTGGAGCGGCTTTACCCGTTCTCAGAACTCGCCAAGCGTGCGCTCATCATGCAGGCCTTCGCCTATTACGAAGACCGAGACTACGAGGCGAGCCAGGCCGCTGCGCAACGGTTTCTGGATTTCTACCCGGCCGACGAAGACGCCGCTTACGCCCAGTACCTCCTCGCACTGGGCTATTACGACCGGATCGACGATGTGGGCCGCGATGCCGGGCTCGCCTTTCAGGCCGCTCAGGCGCTCAGAGGCGTTTTCGAAATCTATCCCGAAAGCCCCTATGCCCGGTCGGCGCGGCTGAAGTTCGACCTCGCCTTCGACCATCTTGCCGGCAAGGAGATGGAGGTCGGTCGCTATTATCTCAAGCGCGGCCATTACACCGCCTCGATCAACCGGTTCCGGGTGGTGGTCGAAAGTTTTCAGGGCACGACCCATACGCCCGAGGCGCTCTACCGGCTCATCGAGGCCTATCTGGCCCTCGGGCTCGATGCCGAAGCCCAGACCGCAGGAGCGATTCTCGGCTTCAACTACCAGGCCAGCGCGTGGTACCAGGACGGGTTCGTGCTGCTCACCGGGCGCGGGCTCCGGCCGTCGGCGGAAAGCCGGGGCTGGCTCAACGACGTCTGGCGTCAGGTGATCCGGGGCGAGTGGCTCTAACCCAGAGGGCAGGCAGTGCTCACCGCACTCGACATTCGCGACATGCTCATCATCGACCGGCTGGAACTTCGGTTCGAGGCCGGGCTCAACGTGCTCACGGGCGAGACCGGGGCGGGAAAGTCGATCCTCCTTGATGCGCTGGGCTTCGTTCTGGGCTGGCGCGGACGGGCGGAGCTGGTGCGCCCGGGGGCTGCCGACGGGGAGGTGACAGCGGTCTTTGCGCTCGGGCCAGGGCATCCCGCGCGCACCGTGCTGGACGCGGCAGGGCTCCCGGTGGAGGACGAGCTGATCCTGAGGCGCCTCAACACCGCCGAGGGGCGCAAGACCGCCTGGGTCAACGACCGCCGGGTATCCGGCGAGACGCTCCGCGCGCTGTCCGACACGCTGGTCGAACTCCATGGCCAGCATGACGACCGGGGCCTTCTCAACCCCCGCGGGCACCGGGCGCTTCTCGACGCCTTCGCAGGCGTCGGGGCCGAACGCGCGGCCGTCCGGTCGGCCTGGCGGGCGCTCGGCACAGCGCGCCAACGGCTCGCCGAGGCGGAGGCGGAGGTCGATGCCCTGCGCGCGGAGGAGGATTTTCTCCGCCATGCCGTCGAGGAGTTCGATGCGCTCAGCCCTCAGCCGGGCGAGGACGCGGCACTCGATACCCGCCGGCGCCTGATGCAGGGAGCCGCGCGGATTCGCGACGACGTCGCCAAGGCCCATGCCGCACTCGGGCCACAGGGCGCCGAAGGGATGATGGGCGACGCCGCCCGCTGGCTCCAAGGTGCTGCCGACCGTGCCGAAGGCGCGCTCGATGCCGCAATCGAGGCGCTCGGCCGGGCCGTCGGCGAACTCGGCGAGGCGGCAGAGGGTGTCGAACGCGCCATGGCGGCACTGGATTTCGACCCCCGCGAGCTTGAAGCGGTCGAAGAGCGGCTCTTTGCGATCCGGGCGCTGGCCCGCAAGCACGACGTGCAGCCCGATGACCTCGGCGCCGCCCACGACGCGCTTCGGTCCCGGCTCGGCGCGCTGGACCGGGGGGCGGATGACCTCAGGGCGCTCGGGGATGAGGTCGGGGCGGCCGAGGCCGCCTATGGCGCGGCCAACGCGGCGTTGAGCGCGGCCCGCCGGTCGGCCGCCGACCGGCTCGACCGGGCGATGGCGGCCGAGCTTGCGCCCCTGAAGATGGACCGGGCGGCCTTTCGCGTGGCCATCGCGCCCGGCGAACCCGGACCGGAGGGGGCCGATACGGTCCAGTTCGTGGTCGCCACCAACCCCGGCGCGCCGGAAGGCCCCCTGAACAAGATCGCCTCGGGGGGCGAGCTGTCGCGGTTCCTGCTGGCGCTCAAGGTCTGCCTGACGGCCACGGAAACCGGCAAGTCCCTGATCTTCGACGAGATCGACCGGGGTGTCGGCGGCGCGACCGCTGATGCCGTGGGGCGCCGGCTGGCCACGCTCGCCGAGGGCGCGCAGGTTCTCGTCGTGACCCACAGCCCCCAGGTCGCCGCCCTCGGACGCCATCATTGGCGGGTCGAGAAGGAGGTTTCGGCGGGCACCACCCTGTCGCGGGTGGTTCCGCTCGATGCCCCGGCCCGCATCGACGAAATCGCCCGGATGCTGTCGGGCGAGGCGGTGACGGATGAGGCGAGAGGGGCCGCGCGGGCGCTGTTGACGGGGTAGCGGCGTGCGGCCTTATCGGCTGACGGTTTGCACCTGGCCTGACGCGGAGGTTGGGCTCACCGCCAAAGCAACCGAACGAACACCCGTCCCGGGCTTGACCCGGGACCCCGATAGTCTTGGCCCTCCGGAGGATCGGGGCCCCGGATCACGTCCGGGGCGCGTTTTGCTCCGGGCTTCGCGGGCGCTGACCCCAGCATCCGCCCCAGGCCACGACCCGACCCGCTCCGTTCAACCCCGTCCATCGCCCGGTTGGGGGTTTTCCGTCACAACCCTTTGAAATCGCTCCGCCACGCTTGGCGAACCGGTCGGGGTCGGCGTAGCCTGCCTCTGTCCGGTGCGTTTGGCCGGGCCGGAAGCCGGCGGCATGCGGGCCGTCGCCGCTTCGAGGATGCCGTTTGCCGCCCGCCCGAGGCATGCCGCGCCATGGACCAGCGCAGCCAGTCGATGATCGCCGGCCAGATCGACGAGGTCGTGACGGCGTGCCGCAATGGCTGGCGGGTGCTCAAGCACCGGGGGCCGAGCCAGTTCCAGTTCTGGTTTCTGGCCCTTCTGATCGGCATCGCGGCGGGGTTCGCCGCGCTGCTTTTCCGGATGGGCATCGAATGGCTGCAATCGGCGGTCTACGGGACCGACGACATCCGCCTCATCCACAGTTTCGCACAATCGCTGCCCTGGTACTGGATCCTCGTCATCCCGGTGCTCGGCGGGTTGGCCGTGGGCCTGATTTTCCATTGGTTCACCCCCGACGGGCGGGTTCGCTCCGTGGCCGACGTGATCGAGGGCGCCGCGCTCCACAATGGCCGGGTCGAGGTCAAGGCGGGGCTCGCCTCGGCCGCCGCTTCGCTCGTCACGCTCTCGACCGGGGGGTCGACGGGCCGGGAAGGGCCAGTGGTCCACCTCGCAGGGGTGATCTCGACGAAGGTCTCCGACTGGATCGACGCGAACGGCATCACCGGCCGCGACCTTCTGGGCTGTGCCGTGGCCGCCGCCGTCTCGGCCTCGTTCAACGCCCCCATCGCCGGGGCGCTCTTCGCGCTCGAAGTGGTGCTGCGGCATTTTGCGGTCCACGCCTTCGCGCCCATCGCCATCGCCGCCGCCGCCGGCACGGTCATCAACCGCATCGCCTTCGACGGGGTCACCGAATACACCCTCGCCGAGGAAGGCGCGCTGCAATTCTACGTCGAACTCCCCGCCTTCCTGCTCCTCGGCCTCGTATCGGGTCTCGTCGCCGTGCTCTTCATGCGCGCGATCTTCTGGAGCGACGAGGTGGCCAGCTATCTGCAACGGCGCCTGCGGGTCCACAACATCCTCCGCCCGGCCGTCGCCGGCGCGGTGCTCGGCGGGATCGCGATCTATTATCCCCACATCATCGGGGTGGGCTACGAGACGACCTCGGCAGCACTCACCGGCAACCTCCTCCTCCACGAGGCCATCGTCTTCACCGTCATCAAGACCGTCGCCGTCGCGGTGACCATGGCCGGCCGGATGGGGGGCGGGGTGTTCTCGCCCTCGCTGATGGTCGGCGCGATGACCGGGCTCGCCTTCGGGATCGTCGCGACGGGGCTCCTGCCGGACGTGTCGGGGTCCGAAACGCTCTATGCCCTGGCCGGGATGGGGGCCGTGGCCGCCGCCGTTCTCGGCGCGCCGATCTCGACGACGCTCATCGTCTTCGAGCTTACCGGGGACTGGCAGACGGGGCTTGCGGTGATGGTGTCGGTCTCGGCCTCCACGGCGCTGGCCTCGCAGATGGTCGACCGGTCGTTCTTCCTCTCCCAGCTCGAACGGCGCGGGGTGCATCTTGCCGCCGGCCCGCAGGCCTATCTGCTGTCGATGTTCCGCGTCGCGAACGTCATGCGCAAACTCGACGATCCGGCCGCCCCGCCCGAGGACGCGGTCTGGTCGGCGATTGAAGACGGCGTCTTCGTCGGCCCCAACGCAACGCTCGAAGATGCCATGCCGATGTTCGAAAAGACCGGCAGGCCGTTCCTGCCGGTGGTCGATATCGGCTCAGAAGGCAAGGCGCCGAAGCTCGAGGGCGCGCTCTTTCAGGTCGATGCGCTCAAAGCCTACAACCGGGCGCTGGCGGCGACGGCGGCGGAAGAGCATTCCTGAGCTGCGCCTGACCGGGCGGAATTGCTGCCATCTCGCGCCATGGTTTCATCGCCGCGACGGGAGGGTGGGACCATGGGTCTGCGGCAGAAACGGCGGGCATGTATTGGTGTCGTGGGCGCGCTGGGCGCGGCGGTCTGCGTGGCCGGCTTCGTCGGCGGGTTTCTGGGCCCCGGGGCGACGATCACCATCGCCTTTGCGATCTGGGCGGTCGGGGCGATGCTGGTGATCGCGCTAACCGACGAGGGCGGGTAACGCCGGGCGGAGTTGGCCTGGAAGGGACGTTGGGGTCAGCGCTCCCGAAGTCCGTAGCGAAACGCGCCCCGGGCTTGACCCGGGGCCTCGATCCACCGGAGTGCCAAGTCGATCGAGGTCCCGGGTCAAGCCCGGG
>JASJAR010000001.1 GCA_030066905.1 Paracoccaceae bacterium
TGGCATCACCGAAACCGTACAGCGGCGGCTCGCAAGGTGGCGAACCGAGCAGGTTCAGCGCGCTCATTTTCCGGGATTTCCCTCCGGCCTGCCCCATGTCGAAGAACAGCTCCACATCCCGGTGCTCGACGGCCTGTCTCTGCTTCCCAGGGGGCCGTCGAAACAGTCCATGGCAGGCGACCCGACACTGAGAGCGCAGGCCCGCCGCACGCTGGACGAACTGGTGCCGGAGTTCAGAAAGGCGGCCTCCAAGGCGATAGGGCATCGCCGGTTTCTGCGGTCTGTTGGCTGACCCAGAAGCGGCCGCGACGGCGTCGTCATGGCCGAAAGGAAAGCCCCGGGTTGGGATGTCTGCATCCGCCCGGCCCGCAAAGAGTGATCCACGGACGGCGCATGGCCCAGCATGAGGGCCTTGCCACCGCAGGTTCCGCGCAGGGCACTCGCCAGCGCCCGCCGTGAAAGGTGCCGCCGTCAGGCGGCCGGGCGCGGGCTATCGCAGCAGGTCGAGATCTTCCATGTCCACGCCCAGCGGCTCGCTCAGGTCCTCGATCGAATCGTAGAGCAGTTCGAGCGAATACTGCGGATTGTGGGCAAAGTTGCCCGGGTCGGCGGTCACGAGTTTCCAGTTGAACGCCGTTCGCAGACTGCGCGGGGTCCATGCCGCGTAAGGCACCGGGCGGCCGTCGACCATGTCGATGGCCCCGTCGCCGTTGGCGTCGGCGAAGAAGTAGGGGTAGCGGTTGCCGTCGTAGATCACCGGGGCGCCGACGACGTCGCCCATATAGGCCTGGATCATCGCCATCAGTTGCTCGGCATTGGCCTCGATATCCGATTGGATGCCCACCGAGGTGTTGCCGCTCCCGTCATAGCTTTGCCGGGCGATGCGGATGTCTTGCGGGCTATCGGCCTCATGACAGGTGAGGCAAGGCTCGAAGTCGACCTCCAGCGTGTGCGGCTCATGGCAGGAGTTGCAGCTCGCCACGGGGCGCGCGTGGAAGAAACGGCCTGAATAGTCCTGTCCGTCGTAATGGTACCCCGCGGCCCCATAACCGCCGAGCCAGGTGGCCGCCGCAGTCGCGTAATGGGGGTTGATGAAGCGCAATTCGGCGTTTGGCTCATCCTCGGCCAGACCGTCGATGGCGGCGACGATCGTCGCCCCCGCGGCCCGCCCCTGGTGGCAGGTCAGGCACGACGCCTCGACCCCGGTGACCGGATGGACGAGGCCGCTGGGGAAGGTGATCTCGGAAATCTCGGCCAAGCCCTCGTTGTGGCAGGTCCCGCAGTCGACGACACCGCCGACGTCGATCGGGCCGTCGACCACGCCGGGTGCCGTCCCGTCGAGCCCGTGGAAGTCCCGAAACCCCTCGCCGGCATGGCAGGTGGCGCAGGCGGGGCGGATTTCACCGTCGTCGTCCCAATGGCTGAAGGCTTCGGCGGCGGCATTCGCATGGGCGGAACGAAACCAGTCGGTGATAGCCTGATTGTTCTCGATGTCGATCTCGGCCGGGGTGAAGGGCCCGGATTGCGGCAGGGCGAAGGGAATCGCCTCCTCATCGCCTGCGGCGTCCGCCGATGTCTGTGCATGGGCGCCAAGGCCGAAGGACAAAAGCCCCAGGGCTGCACATAGAATAAGCGGCCGCGCCGCCGGTCGGTCATAAAACGGCATGATCGGTCTCCCGCAAGGTTCTCGTCAAATTACCTGCATCCTAGACCGCCGCCGGACCCCTAGCCTTGATCTCGCTCATAGGGGGCCCGGCGCGGTGTTGATAGCGTCCCGGCCTGAACTGCCAGGCGTCAGACGCCATCGCCGACGATACAACCGGAGACAGAATGACCTTTCTTCGTTCCAGAGCCGGGCTGATCCCGGATTTTCCCTCTCCGGTCGAAGGCGCGGAGGTGGGCGAGGTGGTCACCGAGGAGGCAGGCCTGGTGCCTCCCGCCAGCCAGCCGCTCCAGGTGACGCTGCTGGTGCGCGAAGGCGACCTGGTGGCGCGCGGCGCGGCGGTGGCCTGTCTCAGGCATACCCCCGACCTCTGCCTCGTGGCCCCGATCGCCGGCCGCGTGGCGCGGATCGCGCTTCTGCCGGGCCGGAGGCTGTCCGAGATCGTCCTTTTTCGAGACGATGACGGCGGGGCCGAGCGTCACCCGACCGGTGCTGCGGCGAGCGTGGGGAGCCTGCGGCGCCTGATGCAGACCGCCGGCGTCTGGCCGCTCATCAGGCGCCGCCCGTTCGGCGGTATGCCCCATGCCAGCGAGGCGCCTGCCGCGATCTTCGTTATGGGAGCGGACACCCGCCCCCAGGCGATCGACCCCCAAGAGGCGCTCGACGGGCGGGAGGAGGCCTTCGCCCGGGGGCTCTCGGCACTCGGGCTTCTGACAGACGGGCCGGTCTTCGCGGTTTGGCCGGAGGCGGGGCGAGGGATCGAAAGACCGACGGCGGGGACCGACCTGCGCGTCATCCCCTGTGGCCCGCGTCATCCTCAGGGCAGCGCCGGTATCCGCATCCATCAGGCGTTTCCCGCCGGTCTCGACACGCCGGTCTGGGACATTCACGCGGAGGATGTCGCCGATCTGGGCGATTTGCTCGACACTGGCGAATTGCCGGCAACCCGGCTCGTGCGGATCGCCGGAGCCGGGTTGCGGGAAGGGGCCCGCCTGCGCACCCATCCCGGTGCGGATCTGCGCCAACTGACCCAGCGGATCGCCCTGCCCGGGCCTCATGTTCTGATGTCGGGATCGCATCTCGACGGACGGGCGGCCCATTGGCTGGGGCCGCGCGACCGGCAGGTCACCGTTCTGCCCCGGCAGGCACCAGAGCCCCGGCCCCATTGGCTGATCGCGGCCCTCACAGCCTCGGCCGGTGCGAAACCCGCGATCCCAACCTCGGCGCTCAGCCAGTCCCTTGGCGCGGCCCTTCCGGCGGCTCCGTTCATCCGCGCGCTCGGTGCGGGGGATGACGAGGCGGCGATGTCTCTGGGCGTGCTGTCGCTTCTGGAAGACGACATCGCGCTGGCAGATTTCGCCCTCGGCGCGGGCGGCGAGATCAAGGACCAACTCCGCGCCATCCTAGACCGGATCGAGACGGAGTACGCCCCGTGACCCGCGGCCTCTGGACCCGCGAGACGGTCGCGCTTCTGACCCTCGCCGCCCTTCTGCCGCTGGCGGTGTTCTGGCTCTGGCTCGGCGGGGTCGAGGCGCTCTTTCGGCTGGCGCTGATCCTTCTCGTGATCGCAATCTGGCATCTCATCTTCATGCTCGCCCGGGCGCAGCCGCCCTCGCTTTCGGCGCTCGTCACGGCGCTCGCCATCGCGATGCTCGCCCCCGAGGGGCTCGGAACCTTCCAACTGATCCTCGGCATCAGTTTCGGGGTCGTGATGGGCGAGCTTGTGTTCGGCGGCTGGGGGCGCAACGTCGTGAACCCGGCCACGGTGGCGCTGGCGTTTCTCGGCTTCGGTTTCCCGGCCGCGCCATGGCCGGTCTTCGATGTGCCGCTGGCCTGGGCGGCGATCCCGGCAGGCGTTCTGGGGCTGGCGCTCGGCGTCATGCCTGGCGCGCTGATGGCAGCCGCCGTCGTGCTCGGGGCTGCCGCGTCGCTCGCCGGCATGGTGGACGACGCTGTGCTCCACGCGGCCGGCATCGCGCTCGTGCTTCTCGTCGTCGACCCCGTGACGAGCGCGGCCACGACGCTCGGACGTTGGCTTCAGGGCGCAGGCTATGGCGGCCTCGTGATCCTATTCGCAACCGGCTGGGGCGGGGCCGCGCCGGCGCAGATGGCCGTGGCGGCGGCCCTTCTGGCGTCGCTGGCCGCACCGCTCTTCGACGACATCGCTCTTTCTTTCTGGGTGTATCGCCGCAGGAGGCGCCATGGTCGAACGTGACCCCAACCCCTGGCGGCGCTTTCTCGCGCTGCCCAACGATAGCCGGGCGAAGACGATCGTCGTGGCCTTCCTCGTCTCGGCCATTTGCGCCGCGCTCGTCAGCGGGGCCACCGTCGTTCTGCGACCTATCCAGTCGGCCAACCGCGCCGCCGAGGAACAGGCGCGGATCGAGGCGCTCGTTGCGGGCATTCCAGGCATGACAGCGCTTCTCTCCGAGGCCGGCGGCAGTCTCTCGACCGTTGTGATCGACCTCGGGTCGGGACAGGCCGCCGACGGAATCACCCCGGCCAGCCTCGAAACCGCACTTGCCGATCCGGCGAACTGGACGGAACTCGAGCCTGCTGTCGACCCCATCGGGCTCGGCCGGCGACCCGACTACGCCCAGGTCTTCCTGTTGCGCGACGCGGCCGATCAGGTCTCGCTGATGCTGCTACCGCTGAGCGGCCAGGGCTATGGCGGGCGGGTCGATGCGATCCTGGCCCTCCGGGGCGACACCAACACCATCGCCGGCATCGCCATCACCGGGCATTCCGAAACGCCCGGCCTCGGTGGGCGGATCGAAGAGGCCGCCTGGCAGGCGAGTTTCCCAGGCACCGAACTTCGCGACGCAGGCGGCGAGATGCGCTTTCGCGTGGCCCGCGGCCGGTCGTCCACAGCCCACGAAGTCGACGGGATCACCGGGGCCACGCGCACCGGTCGGGGGGTGACACAGATGGTGCGCTTCTGGCTCGGCCCGGACGGCTATGGACCGCTTCTCGACGCGATCCGGCGGGGCGAGTTCTAGGCGATGGCGGGACAAAGCCAATATTGGCGGGTGCTGACCGAGCCCCTGATACGCCAGAACCCGGTCACGTTACAGATCCTCGGCATCTGCTCGGCGCTGGCGGTGACGACGACGCTGGCAACGGCGCTGACCATGTCGGTCTCGCTGACTGTCGTGCTGACGCTCGCGGCCGGGCTCATCAGCACGATCCGGCGGCATATCCCGGAAACGATCCGGCTGATCGTCCAGATCGTGATCGTCGCCTCGCTGGTGATCGTGATCGACCAGATCCTGCAAGCCTATTTCGCCGAGATCAGCCGGGCGCTCTCGGTCTATGTGGGGCTCATCACCACCAATTGCCTCGTCCTCGGCCGGACCGAGGCCTATGCGCGCCACCACACACCCCTGCCGGCCATGGTCGACGCCTTCGGCAACGGGCTCGGTTACTCGCTGGTGCTGATCATTATCGGCGGGCTGCGCGAGCTTTTCGGCAAGGGCGAGCTCTTCGGCCAGGAGGTGCTTCCGCTCGCCGAGGCGGGGGGCTGGTTCACGCCGCTCAGCCTGATGCTTCTCGCCCCGTCGGCCTTCTTCCTTCTGGGCCTCTTGGTCTGGGCAGTGCGCGTCTGGCGCCCCGATCAGGCCGAAGCGCGCGAGCATGTGCCACCGGGCGAGATGGAGGCGGCCGAATGACCGACCTCTGGGGCCTCTTTCTGTCGGCGGCCTTCGTCGACAACATGCCGCTGATCCTCTTTCTGGGGCTTTGTACGTTTCTGGCCCTCTCGAAACGTACCGAGGCCGCCCTTGGCCTCGGTGTGGCGATGACCGGGGTCCTGGGGATCACCGTGCCCCTCAACCACCTCATCTATTCGGCCGTCCTCGCCCCCGGCGCCTGGGCCTGGGCCGGGATGCCGGAGCTCGATCTGTCCTATCTGGCGCTCATCGCCTTCATCGGCGTCATCGCCGCGGCGGTTCAGGTGCTCGAGATGATCCTCGACCGGTTCTTCCCGCAAGTCCACGCGGCCTTCGGGGTGTTCCTGCCGCTTCTGACGGTGCAATGCGCCATCCTCGCGGGCAGCCTTTTCATGGTGGAGCGCAGCTACACGCTGGCCGAATCCGCTGTCTTCGGCCTCGGGAGCGGGGTCGGTTTCGCGGTGGCGGTGGTCCTGCTCGGCGCGATCCGCTCGCGGCTGGCCTATGCCGACCTGCCCGCCGGCCTCCGTGGCCTCGGCATCGCCTTCATTCTCGCGGGGCTGATGTCGCTCGGCTTTGCCTCCTTTGCGCAAATGGCGGCAACCTCATGACCGAGGTGGTTCTTGGCAGCGCGACCATCGTCGCCATCGTCGTCGGGCTTGCCATCGGTCTCGTTCTGCTTCGCCGGAGGCTCGTCCCCGATATCGCGCTTGACGTCTTCGTCAACGGAACACGCCACCTCTCAGCCGAGCGGGGCGATGCGCTTTTGTCGGTTCTCCACAACGGCGGTGTGCTGATCCCGGCCGCCTGCGGCGGGTCGGGCACCTGCGGGCTCTGCCGCGTGACCGTGACCGGTGAGGGGGCCGGCGAGCCGCAGGCGACCGAGCGCGGCGTCCTCTCGCCGCGCGAGCGCCGCGCCCATGTGCGCCTCGCGTGCCAGGCGCGGGTGCGGGGCGATTGCGCGGTGACCGTGCCAGACGACATCCTGAGCGCCGGCGGCGGGTTTCACTGCAAGGTCGCCTCGGTGCGCATGCTCGCCCCGCTCATCCGCGAGATCGTCGTCGACCTGCCGCCCGAACGCTCCTCGGACTTCCGCGCCGGGGACTTCATGCAGATCACCGCGCCACCTTACACGCTCGACTTTTCATCGGTGGACGTCCCGCCCGAACTCGCCGAGGCCTGGGACATCGCCGGCTGGCGGGCGCTCAAGTCCTCCTCGGAGACCGAGGTGACGCGCGCCTATTCGCTCGCCAGCCGACCCGAGGACGTGGGCCGGGCGGTGTTCAACATCCGCCTTGCCGTCCCGCCCCCCGGCCGCGAGGACGCGGTCCCCCCGGGCATCGTTTCCTCCTGGCTCTTTTCGCTCGAAGCAGGCGACGACATCACGCTTTCGGGGCCGTTCGGGGACTTCCACATCCAGAACACCGGCCGCGAGATGGTCTTTATCGGCGGCGGCGTGGGCATGGCACCCCTGCGCGCGATGATCCACCAGGAGCTTGCCCGCGGGTCCGACCGCCGCATCCGGTATTTCTACGGCGCGCGGTCGCTCGCCGACCTCTTCTATGCCGACGAGTTCGTAGCCCTCGCAGCGGCGCACAAGACCTTTAGCTGGACGCCGGCGCTCTCCGACCCCGCCCCCGGGGACCGATGGACCGGGGCGACGGGCTTTGTCCACGAGACCCTCCGGGCCGAGCTTGCCGCCCATCCCGCACCGGAAGAGTGCGAGTATTACCTCTGCGGACCGCCGGTGATGATCTCGGCGGTCCTTGCTACGCTCGACCGGCTCGGGGTGGAGCCTGCGTCGATATTCTACGATGATTTCGGAGCCTGACCCATGCCGCACCGAACCTATCTCCCGTCGCGCCGGTTGGCCCTTGGCTTACTCGGTGCCGCCGCCGTTCTGCCCCGCGCCGCGCTCGGTGGAGACCTCGACGCGGTGTCCGGCCGCGCCTTTGGGACCACATGGAGACTGGCCGCCCGGCACGGCTCCGATCTGGCACCGCTCGGGCGATCCATTGAGAAGCTCTTTGCCGAGATCGACCGGACGTTCTCTCCCTGGCGCGAAGACAGCACCATCGCGCGCTTCAACGCGCTGCCCGCCGGCCGCCCGCTTCGGCATCCCGACCTCGCCGAGGTCACATCCGCCGCCCTCGCCATTGCCCGGCGCAGCGCGGGCGCGTTCGACCCCACCGTCGGCCCGCTCGTCGCGCGCTGGGGGTTCGGGCCGATCCGCGAGGGCGGTGCGCCCGATTGGCGAGGGCTCAGCGCCGGGGCCGGGACACTGAGCAAGCTCCGTGACGATCTCACGCTCGATCTGTGCGGGATCGCCAAGGGCTGGGCTCTCGACCGGGCCGCAGCGCGGGTCGCGGCCTCGGGCGTGGACGATTTCCTCTTCGAACTGGGCGGCGAGTTCATCGCCCGCGGCCGGCACCCCGGCGGCCGGAACTGGCGCCTGACCATTGAAACGCCGGACGCCGTTGCCGGCCCCGCGCCCGCGCTGCGGCTACCGGCGGGAACGGCCGTCGCGACGTCGGGGCTCTGGACCCAGAGCTTCCGGCTCGCCGACCGGCTTTACAGCCACATCATCGACACCGACACCGCCGCACCGGTCGCAGGGGCACTCCGCTCCGTGACGGTGCTCGCCGGGGATGCGATGACCGCCGACGGCTGGGCGACCGCCCTGTGTGCGGCCGGGGCGGAGGCCGGCCCGGCGCTGGCGGCCTCGATGGACCTTGCGGCCCTCTTCCTAATCGAGGAGGCCGGCGCGCTCCGCCGGGTCGAAACCGGCCCGATCCGCGATCTGTTGCTATGAGGGAGGCACTGGGATGACAGAAATCCTTCTCGCCATCGCCGTCTTTGCCCTTGCCGCCGGCGGCCTCGGCCTCGGCATCCTCGTCGGGCGCGGGCCCGCGCGGACAAGCTGCGGGGCGACCGACCGTCTGATGAAGGACCGCTGCGCCGATTGCCCACTCCGCCGTCGAAGCGCAGAAAGCGGGGCAACATGACCGCCCACCGCGTCAGCGAAATCGTCCGCCGGGACCCGCCGCTTCTGTCGCCGGACACCCCGATCCGCCGGGCCGCCGCCGTCCTAGTCGACACCGGGGCGGCCGCAGCCCCGGTGCTCGGCGATGACGGCGCGCTCATCGGCATTCTGTCGCAGAAAGACTGCTTCCGCACGGTGCTCCACGCGACCTATCACCGCGATTGGACTGGCAACGCCGCCGACTACATGTCCCGCGACATCGTCGCCGTCGATATCGAGGATGGCATAATCCGCACAGCCGAGATGTTTCTCGAACACCCCCACCGCGTGTTTCCCGTTCTGCGATCGGGCCGCGTCGAGGGGCTCCTCTACCGCTCTGACGTCCTCGCCTTTCTGATGCGGCATGGATGAGCCGGCCGTGACCTCCCCCTGACACCGGGCAGGCGCCCCGAATTTGACAAATCCGACCGTTCTTGTCAGTTTTGGCAATGCGCCCGCTGTCCGCCGGCGCCGAGACGGCCCGGCCCCTGCCCGTCTCCGGCCCCCATCGAGTGAGACACTCCCATGACCGCCGCAATCGAAGGCTATCTGTTCTACGAGATCGCCGCCCTTCTGGTTCTCGCCGCGGGGGTCGGCTTTCTTGGGCTGATGCTCCGCCAGCCGCTGATCGTCAGCTTCATTGCCGTGGGAATCCTCGCCGGGCCCTCCGTGCTCGACATCGCGCGCTCGGACGAACAGATCGATCTCCTGGCCGAACTGGGGATTGCGGTTCTTCTATTCCTCGTCGGACTGAAGCTCGACTTCAATCTCGTGCGCACATTGGGTCCCGTGGCGCTGGTGACAGGGCTCGGACAAGTGCTCTTCACCACCGTGTTCGGCTTCCTGATCGCGCTGGCCCTGGGGCTCGATCCGCGCACGGCACTCTATGTCGCGATCGCGCTGACGTTTTCGTCGACGATCATCATCGTCAAACTCCTTTCGGACAAGCGCGAGATCGACGCGCTCCATGGCCGGATCGCGCTCGGTTTTCTGATCGTGCAGGACATCGTGGTCGTGATCGCAATGATCTCGCTGTCGGCCATCGGCGTGGGCAGCGCTGCCGATGGCGACGGCGCGCTTTCGGACGTCCTTCTGGTGCTGAGCTATGGGCTCGGCATGCTGGCCTTCGTGGTGGTCTTCATCCGTTATGTGGCCAATCCTCTCGTCGAACGGCTCTCGCGGGCCCCCGAACTCCTGGTGTCCTTCGCCATCGGCTGGGCTGCGCTCCTCGCGGCGGTGGGCCACTACCTTGGCTTCGGCAAGGAACTGGGCGGGCTCCTGGCCGGGGTTTCGCTCGCCTCGACCCCCTTCCGGGAGGCCATCGCCGCCCGCCTCGCCAGCTTGCGCGACTTCCTCCTTCTGTTCTTCTTCATCGCCCTTGGCGCATCGCTCGATCTGTCGGTGCTCGGTGCCAGCGTCGGGCCGGCCATCGTGCTGTCGCTCTTCGTGCTCATCGGAAACCCGCTCATCGTTCTCGCGATCATGGGCGCGATGGGCTACCGGAAGCGCACAGGGTTCCTCGCCGGGCTGACGGTTGCACAGATCTCCGAATTCTCGCTGATCTTCATGGCGATGGGCGTGGCCATCGGACATGTGGCCGACGAAGCGCTCGGTCTCGTCACCCTCGTGGGCCTCGTGACCATCGCCGCCTCGACCTACATGATCACGTTCTCGCACCGGCTCTATTCCGTCTTCGAGCCGGTACTCGGGGTCTTCGAGCGGCGCGGCACCCTGGCTGAACCCGACAATGGGGCGGAGGCCGCCGAACCCCATGAGGTGATCCTGTTCGGGCTGGGCCGCTATGGCCTCGGTATCGCTGCGGCGCTGCGCGCCGACGGCAAGCGCATCCTCGGTGTGGACTTCAGCCCCGAGGCCGTGCGCCATGCCCGCGCACAAGGGGTCGATGCGGTGTTCGGCGATGCCACAGATCCCGAGTTCCTCGCCCATCTGCCGCTGCACCGGGCCCGCTGGCTCGTCCTCGCGGTTCCCGAACACGACACCGGCGTGACCCATGACGATCCGCGACATGCCCTTTTGCGCGCCGTGCGGGATGCGGGTTACGGCGGGAAGGTTGGGGTGGCGGCCCATCGCGATGAGACGGCCGAGGCGCTTGCGGCTGCCCGTGCGGACCTCGTGCTCATGCCCTACCGCGATGCGGCCTTCGCGGCGGCGCGAATGATCCTCGGCGAGGCGACGGCACCGGCGCAGGCCGTAGCCGACCCAGAGGGCCAGAAGGAGCTTCCCGCATGAGCGAAGCGATGGGGACGCCCCGCAGGGTTCTCGCGGTTGCGGACGACACAGACGACCAGATCGCGCTTCGGAGCGCGGCGGCACTTGCCGACCGGTATGGCGCGGCGCTTGAGGTCTTCGCCTGCGTCGAGCCGCCGCACGACATCGGCGTTCTGGCCCGCCTGGCCAACCGGACCCCAGACCGCCTCATCGGCGAGATGTCCGAACACCGGCGTGCCCGGATCGAGGCGCAGATCGAGGCGCATCTGCCCGGCCGCCCGGTTGGCCGGCACCTCCGCACGGGCAAGACCTTTGTCGAGGTGATCCGCCACGTGATCGCAAACGACATCGACTTCGTCGTCAAGGCGGCAGAACCGCTGACCGGCCTCGACCGGTTCCTGTTTGCCAGCACCGATCAGCACCTTCTGCGGAAATGCCCCTGTCCGGTCTGGCTTCAGACCGAGGGTGCAGATCCCGCGCCAAGCCACGTCCTGGCGGCGGTCGATATCGATGCATGGGACGCTGCGGAGCCCGAGACTCTGTTCTCCCTGAACCGCCGCGTGATCGACACCGCCCGTCGCATCGCCGCTCCCACCGGCGCCAAGATCACCGTGCTTCACGCCTGGGACGCGATGGGAGACGGGATGGTTTGGGCGTTTTCGTCGAAAGGCGATGCCCGGGCCACGGCGGACGCCTATGTCAACGCCGTACTCGACGCGCGCCATAAGGCGATGGACAAGCTTCTGCGGGACGTCAGCGCGGATGAGCGCCACGGCGCCGGCATCGAGCTCGCTCCACGCCTCATCCGGGGCGCCCCCGAACGCGTCATCGAAGAGCAAAGCCGCGCGCTCGGGGCGGACGTGGTCGTCATGGGCACTGTGGCCCGCACGGGGCTGAGCGGGGTGTTCATTGGCAATACCGCAGAGAACATCATCAACAGCCTCGCATGCCCGGTAGTGGCGGTGAAACCGGAGGGCTTTGTCAGCCCGCTGGCCGGCGCATGAGCGTTCAGAGCCTGCATCGGTTCGCCGACCAGATCCTCCTGCGCGATCTTCCCGGCTTGAGGCCGGCGCAACAAAGGGGGGCCCGGGCCTGAAGCCGGTTGTCCGGTCTGGCCGCCAAGCCCGCCCGAACGACACCCGCCATCGAAGGCCCGCATATTGTGCGCGTACTGGTGGACGGGCCCGTGAGGACCGCCAAGCGTCGGCAACCCGCCCGCCGCGAAGGCCGACCAGTGCCGGACGGTGTGCCCGAGCCCACAGGTCGCAAAGCGGCATTTCCAGCACGCTCATGGCGTTTCCCTGCCCCGCACGGCGGCGAGGAGATCGCTCGGGATGGCGGCCACCCCGCGCGAGTCGCGGCCGAGTGCCATCGGGGCGACGCCGACGCGGCCCGCGCGCGTGCACCGGGCGGTCGGGCAGACCATGGGCAGGCGCGGACCCGACTTCGCTCCGGCCGGCACGGCCCGTCTCCGTTTCGATCCTGACATCGAGACCGTCGGGCACGGGGGAGATGGATCGGCCGGCAAGACTGCGCGCCGGGTCAATGCCGACATCGACAGGCACCGAGACCGGCGCGACCCGGGCGATGGGTACGGCCCTAGCGTTTCGTCAGCGCAATGCCCCGGCCGGCCTGATCGGGTCGTCCGAGCTCCGCATGGGCCGCTGAAATCGCTTCCAGCCGTTCCCGAACCACCGGCCGCCAGTCTTCCGGGCGCCGGGTTTGGAGGTTGAAGCCAAGGCATTTGACCTCGTTGGTGGCCGCAAGCCCGCCGTCGCCGTCGAGCACGCGGTGAAACAGGATGAACCGCTTCGCATCGAGATCGGTCAATTGCGTCTCGATCGAAAACCCTGCGCCCTCCGCAAGTTCGCCGCTGTAGGTCACGTGGTTTTCGACGATGACGTATTCCTGCCCGAGCCGCGCCTCGATGGTTTGCTCGGGCGCGTTGATCCAGTTCCAGAACGCCCAGTTCGCCTGATCGCAGATCGTGAGGTAGTGGGCCATGTTCAGGTGACGGTACTCGTCGACCCATTCGGGTTTCACGGTGTTTTCCACCAGTCGCAGCGGCGCGGCGATCTCGCCCGTCCAATCATGCAGGAACGTCTCGGTGAGCACCATCTCAGCGCCCAGTCCAGACCGGCGGGCGTTTCTCCGACAGGGCCGCCAGGCCCTCGGCGGCATCCTCGCTGTCATAGACGCGCCGGTAGACCGGTAGGTCGGCCTCGCGCATCAGCCGGTAGGCCTCGCGTTCAGGCTGGCCTTCGGTGGCGCGGTCGATCTCCTTGATGGCCTGAAGCGAAAGCGGTGCGCAGGCGGCGACGCGGTCGGCCAGTGCGCGGGCGGCCTCCATCAGACGGTCGCCCGGCACGACCTCGTTGACGAGGCCCCAGCGCGCCAGTTCCGCAGCGCCCACGCGCCGCCCGGTCATCATCATCTCCATGGCGATGGCGCGCGGAAGGCGGCGCGGCAGGCGGATCACCCCGCCGGCATCGGCAACGAGCCCGATGGACGCCTCCGTGAGCGCGCATTCGGCATGTTCGGCGGCAACGATCATGTCGGCAGCAAGCGCCAGTTCGAAACCGCCGCCCAGGGCCATGCCGTTGACAGCCGCGATTACCGGTTTCTTCAGGTCCCAATACTCCGTCAGCCCGGCAAAACCGCCCACACCCTGATCGGCATCGGGTGGCTCGCCCTCGGCGGCCGCCTTGAGGTCCCAGCCGGCCGAAAAGAACCGCGCGCCACCACCCGTGACGATGCCGACCGAGAGCCCGTCATCCTGCTGCAATGTCTGAAACGCCGCGCCGAGGCGTTGCGACGTCACCGCGTCGATGGCGTTGGCCTTCGGCCGGTCCAGCGTGATCTCCAACACGCGCCCCCGGCGTTCGGTCAGAACAGCGCTCATATCGTCCTCTCCATATCTGCGGCGAGCGCGCCGGAGGCACCCGCGTCCATCGCGTGCATCGGGCCCGGAAGGCCGGTCCCGGACGCGCCTCCCCGGCCATCCGACCGCACCCCCTGCCTGTCGGGCCCGAGATGACCGATGAGATGCACCGCCGTCATTCGCTCCGGAACCTGCATCATGCGCCGAGCGGCCTCAGCAATTGGCGGCTGATGATGTGGCGCTGGATTTCGGAGGTCCCCTCCCAGATCCGTTCGACCCGCGCATCGCGGTAGATGCGTTCCAGCGGCAGATCGGCCATCACTCCCATGCCGCCGCAGGTCTGGATCGCCTGGTCGGCCACCCGGCCCAGCATCTCCGAACACCAGACCTTGGCCATGGCACAATCCTCCGCCGCAGTCGGGCTGCCCCGGTCGATCTTCCAGGCGGTGTTCATGAGCAGCAGGTCGCCGAGGCGGATATCCATTGCCATATCGGCCAGCGGAAAGCTGATGCCCTGGAACTTGCCGATCGGCTGGCCGAACTGTTTGCGCGTCGCCGCATAATCGAGTGCGACCTCAAAGGCCCGTTCCGCGCGGGCCTGACAGACAGCCGCCACGGTCAGCCGCCCGGGCCCGAGCCAGGTATTGACCACATCAAACCCCTCGCCCTCGGCCCCGACCATCTGCCAGCCGCCGACCCGCGCATCGTCGAAACGGATAATGTCGTTGTAAAAGCCGCGATGGCCCATGTGCTCGTAGCCCGGCGCGACCTCGACCCCCGGCCCGTCGAGATCGACGAGAAAGCAGGATATCCGCCTGCGCGGCCCTTTCGCGGTCTCTTCCTCGCCCGTCGCGGCGAAGAGGATCACGAAGTCCGAGATCCGGGCGTTCGAGATGAAGTGCTTGGTGCCGTTGATGATCCAGTCGTCCCCGTCGCGGCGCGCGGTGGTTTTCATTCCGCGCAGGTCCGATCCGGCGTCGGGTTCGGTCATTGCCACGCATTCGCGTTTCTCGCCGGCGAGCGCTGGATCGCGGAAATGGGAGATCTGCTCGTCCGTGCAGGCCTCAAGGATGTTGTTGGGGCGCCGCACGCATTCCGCGAGTGCCAGCGAGGCGCGGCTCAAGGCCTTCTCGACAAGGGTGAAGGACACGCAGTCGAGGCCCGCACCGCCCATCTCTTCGGGGAAGTTGCAGGCGTGAAGGCCAATCTCCATCGCCTTTGCGCGGATCTCCATTTCCATCTCGCGCGGCAACTCGCCGGTCTTCTCCACCTGCGCTTCGTGCGGGAACAACTCCTTGTCGCAAAAGGCCCGGGCGGTGTCGTGGAGCATCTGCTGCTCTTCGCTCAGCGCGAAATCCATCAGTTGGGCCCCGCGCGGCGCACCTCGGCGCGATCGAGCGCCGGCCAGGTCGGCGTGGCAACCCCGTTGGCTCGCATGACGCAACGCGCGCGACGATGGTCGATCAACCAGCGATCTTCGTTGGTGTCCTCGGTGATCCCGTCCATGGGTTCCTCCCGTTCAGGCGACGCGGTCCTGCCGGTCGCTTACTTTCAAAACCGCATCCACCGCCCATGCGCCCTCGCGCCCGACGATTATGGGGTTGATCTCCACCTCCGCCGTCTCCCGAGACAGCGCGAAGGCGGCCAGGCGCTCAAGCATGCCGATAAGGGCCTCGCGGTCGCCGGCAGGTCGGCCGCGCCAGCCGTTGAGCCGTTCGCTGACCTTCAGGCGGCGGAGCGCCCGGGCGATCTCGGCCCTGTTCAGCGGCGCGGCCAGCAGCGTGCTGTCGTTCCAAAGCTCGGCCTCGATTCCGCCGCCGGCGATCATCATGACCGGGCCGACCGAGGGATCGAACCTGATCGAGGCCATGATTTCGGCCACCGCAACGGGGGCCATGGCTTCGACGAGCACCTCATTGAGGGCGATTTCGGGGGCCAGACGGGCCATGTCGCGACGCATCTTCTCGATCGCCTCCGCAACCTCCGCCGCCGACCGCAATCCGACACGGACCGCGCCCACTTCGGTCTTGTGCAAAAGCCTCGCGTCGAGCGCCTTCAAGGCAACGGGAAATCCGAGGTCGGCGGCGGCCTGCCCGGCGGCTTCGGGGCTCGAGACGCGCCGCCGGGGCACCGCGATACCGGCTTCGGCCAGCATCGCCTTCGCGGCCGCCTCATCGAGCCTCGTGCCGGGCTCGGGCGCCAGCCGCGGCGTTTCGGAAAGATGCGACAGCCCCTCGGCCATCAGCGCCTCGCGCCGCCCGCGCCACCAGACCGCATGGCCAAGCGCCCTGATGCATTCCTCAAGGCCCTGCATCGCCGCCAGACCGAGTGCCTCGGTGTGCTCGCGGGCGGCGGCGGGAAAGCATTCGACCATCGGGGCCAATTGCATCGCCGCCACGTCGCGGCCGGCGCAGGCACGCCCCAGAGCGTCCACCTGAGCTTCATATTCGGCGACATCCCACATCCCCTCGCGTGGGTAGTTCTGAACCATCAACGCGAAGTCATAGCCTTCGTCGAGGAGCGCGGCGTAGATCGCCGTCTGCCGCGCGCGGTCGTTCCATGCCGCCATGGTCACGTCTTGCGGATTGCCAGGTGTGGCGATGGCCGGCAGGATCTCACGGAGGCGCGTCGCACGTTCGCCGGTCGGCTGGGGAAGGTCGAAGCCCGCCGCGCTCAGGTGGTCGGCGAGCATCACGCCCGTCACCCCGGAAACAGCGGTCACCAGAACCCTGCGGCCCTTCGGTATCTGCCCGGAATCGATGAGCTTCAGGGTCTCGAAAAACTCCGATTCCGATGCGGTGGAGATGATGCCCAGCCGGTCGAAGAGCGCCTCCCATGCCGCACCCGCGCCGGCCATCGACGCCGTATGCGAGGCCGCCGCCTGGGCCCCGGCCTCGGATTTGCCGAACTTGATTGCGACGATGGGCTTGCCGAGCCGCAGCGCCTTCACGGCCGCGCGGCGCAGAACGCCGATGTCGCGCAGCGCCTCGAACGACAGGCCAACCGCCGTTACGCGCGGGTCGTCGAGAAGGTAGTCGACGCAGGCCTCCATGCCGGTGAGCGCCTGGTTGCCGCCGCCCACCATATGGGTGATCCTGAGCCCCCGGTCGCTGAACACCGCATCGCACAGAAACCCCCCGCCCTGGGAGCAGATCGCGACGCCCTGTTCGACGCTTCGGACGCCGAAGTGATCCATCATCGCCGCCATCGGGTCGGCGAAGTTCACCAGCCCAATGGCGTTGGGCCCGAGCAGGGTCATATCGCCGGCAGCCGCGCTGAGCCGCGCCTGGAGGTCGCGGCCTGCCGCACCGGTTTCGGCAAACCCCGCCGCGTTGCAGACCACCGCCTTGCAGCCGGCATGGCGGAGCGCCTCGATCGCGTCAATGGCGGCCTCGCGCCGGATGGCCACGAAAGCGAGGTCGGGGGGCCGCGGCAGGTCCTCGACCCTCGCCACGCACGGCACGCCGAAGAGCTCGGGATACTTCGGATTGACGACCCATGTGTCACCGGCAAAGCCCAGTTCCCGGTGGTACTTCAGCGCCGGTTTGAGGTTGCTTCCACCGACGAACACAACCGACCGCGGACGAAACAGGGCGTCGAGTGATCGCGGCATCAGAGAATCCGGTTGTTCGGTCGTCGCCCCTAGCCTATCGGTCTTCGCATCGTACGCATTGACTTCAAAGAGCATTTTCTTGACGTCAAAGAACACAGTTCAGATTTCAATCGTGATCGGTGACGGCTTTCCGCTGCTCTCACTGGCCTTCGTCACCGAGCCGCTGCGCCTTGCCAACCGCGACGCCCAACGGCCGTTGTTTTCCTGGCGCATCCTCAGTCCGGACGGCAATCGGCCGGCATCGTCCAGCGGACGGCGGATCGACGTCGATGGACCGCTCGACGACCGTCCCGCCGACGCGGTCATCCTTCTGGCGTCCTATTTCGCCGACAAGATGATCTCGAGCCGGCTCGTTGACTGGCTCCGCCGTCGCGCGAGGTCCGGCGCGCTCATGGGATGCGTCGATACCGGCGCGTTGATCTTCGCCGAGGCCGGCCTCCTCGAGCGGCAGCCCGCAGCGGTGCATCACGAAGCGATCGACACCTTGCGTGAAACCCACGGCGAGCACCGGTTCTCCGACAGGCTTTACGACATGCATCTCAACAGGTGTTCCAGCGCAGGCGGTGTCGCCACCTTCGACATGAGCCTTGCCCTGATTGCGCGCTTCGGAGATCCGAAACTCGCCAGACGGGTGGCCCAAACCCTGAACTACCGTCCTCTGGAAGACCCGCGCGCTTCGGGGGCCTTCGGCCGCGACTGGTCCATTCAGCGCCTCGACAAGACACTCGCGAAATCCGTTGGAATCATGTCGGAAAACCTGGAGACCCCCCTGCCGATCTGCGAGGTTTCGCGGCGTGTAGGGCTGCCGGTGTGGAAACTGCGGCGCCTGTTTCACCGGCACCTGAAGATGTCGCCGCGGGCTTACTACCTCGACCTGCGGCTGGACCGGGCCCGCAACCTGTTGCGGAACTCGAACGAAAAGGTCCGGACGGTGGCGATGATGTGCGGCTTTCCAGCAACCGAAAGCCTCAGTCGCGGCTACAAGGCGCGCTACGGCGTTTCGCCGAGCAAGGACCGGCTGCTGACCTGACGGCCGTGCCCCGCCGGGACGCCGGCGGGCCAAGCGCCGGGCACCCACCTTCTTCTTGGCGTTCGCGACGGACCGCGCGGGCGCGCTGTGGGGGGGCGTCAGCTGGTGAGTGTCTCCGGCAGGAAGAGGGCGATCTGGGGGAAGAGGATCAAGAGGCCGATCATCGCGATCATCGCGAACCAGAACGGCCAGATGCCGCGGAAGATCTCGCCCATGGGAACCCGCGGGACGAGGGACTTCACGATGAAGACGTTGATCCCGACGGGCGGGCTGATCATGCCCATTTCGAGCACGATCACGAGGATGATCCCGAACCAGATCAGGTCCCAGTCGAGGGCCAGCGCGATCGGGATCACCACCGGGATGGTCAGAACGAGCATCGCGATGGTTTCGAGGAACATCCCCAGAAAGATGTAGATCAGGATGATGATCAGAAGGATGCCGAGCTCGCCGATCGGCAGCGAGGTCAGCACCGCCACCAGGTCGGCCGGCACTTCGGTGAGCGCGATGAAGGGGATGAAGACGAAGGCGCCGATGATGATGAGAAAGATCGTCGCCGTGGCGTTCATCGTCTGCAGGATGACGATGCGGGATTTCTCCCAGGTCAGCGACCGGCGCCAGGCGGCGACGAGGAAGGTCAGGAAGGCGCCGACCGAGGAGGCCTCCACCGGTGTGAAGAAGCCCGTATACATCCCCCCGATGGTGATCAGGACGACCGCGAGGATCGGCACGGTCTGCCACAGGGCGGTAAAGCGCGCTTCGCGGCTGGCCTTCTCGCCCGGGGGTCCGGCCTCGGGCTTGCGCGAGACGGTGAAGTAGATCGCGCCGATGAAGAGCAGGGTGAGGATGATGCCGGGGAACACGCCCGCCATGAAGAGCCGGCCGATGGACTGGTCGGTGAGCACCGCATAGATGATCATCCCCCCCGAGGGCGGGATCAGAAACCCGAGCGTGCCGCCGGCGGCCACCGAGCCCGTCGCGAGGCTGTCGGCGTATTTGTAGCGCTTCATCTCCGGCAGGGCGACCCGGCCCATGGTGACCGCCGAGGCCAGCGACGAGCCCGAGAGCGCGGCAAAGCCCGCGCAGGCCGCGATGGTCGCCGAAGCGAGCCCGCCCCTGAGATGCCCCAGCCAGCGATAGGCGGCGGTGAACAGGTCGTTCGACATCCCCGACACGCCCGCAAGCGTGCCCATCAGCACGAACATCGGAATGACGAGGAGGTTGAACTCCGAGGCCGCCTCGAAGGCTTCGCCGGAGAGGTTGGAGAAGGCGATGTTGAGCCCGCGCGACCAGGCCTGCCCGGCGTCCATCCCGACCCCGATGAAGGTGTTGGCATTTGCGATGATCGTCCCCACGAAGCCCACCGCGAGCATCGACAGCGCCACCGGAAAGCGGAGCGCCAGGAGGGCAAAGAGAACCAGAAGGCCGAGAATGCCCAGAAGCGTCATGCTGATCATTCGAGTTCACCGCCCACTTTGAGCTTCGGAGCCTTGCCGAACAGCACGATCTGCCAGATGTCGAGGATCAGGACGAGAACGTAGACGGCGATCGACAGGGCGAGGAGGTAGTAGAACGGCCCGTAGGGGATCAGCAGCAGCTGCGTCGTTTCCCCAAAGCGCGCCGCGCTGCCGCCGGCATGCCAGAGCTGCCAGGCCATGATCGCGAGGATCGCCACGCCGAGCGCTTTGACGAAGACCAGCGACCACTTGGCGAACCGTTCGGACATGGAGGATTCCAGCACCTCGATCTCGATATGCGCCCCCGTCCGCGCCCCGAGCGCGATGGAGAGCGCGACGATCACGATCAGCAGGATCACCATGACATCCTCGGCCCCGATGATCGGATTGTTCAGCGCCTTGCGCATGATCAGCACGTTGAACACCGACAAAACCACAAGGCTTCCCAGCCCAAGCCCCCCGCCCACAAGCGAGACCCACATCAGAACGCGGTCAAGCACCGCGACGACTTTGTTGCTTTTGTGTTCGGTTTCCATGCCTAGAACCTTGCGGGGGCGGAATGTGCCGGCGACGGGCCCGGCGCGCATTCGCCGTAGCTGCCGGTTGTGTCCTGTTTCAGGGAACGACGTCCGACCGGTGAGAGGCCCATCGACGGATGACGGGGGGGGGTCGGTCCGGGGCGATCCGCCGCGCGCCACGGTCCGAAGGCCCCTGGCGCGCGACGCTTCTCATGGCTTACTGGTTCAGTGCCTCGTAGATTTCCTGCGCGTTGCCGATGCCGCGGTCTGTGTAGTCGGCATAGATCTCTTCCATACCCGCCAGCAGGGCGTCTTCCATCTTCGCGCGCTCTTCGTCCGAAACGACAATCCATTCGAAGTTCATGTCGCCCGAGTCGAGCTGCGCATTGACCCAGTCGAGCGCCATATCGTCGGCGTGCTGGAACGAGGCGGCCAGCTCCAGCGACATCGGCAGACCGGCGATCTCGTCAATGATCGCGCGGTGCTCGTCGGAGAGACCCTCGTAGCGCTCCCTGTTCATGGCGATGAAGGCCACCTGGAAGGTTGCCGGCGTGTTGACCACTGCGTAATCGACCACGTCGTCGAGGTTCCAGGGCGGCATCAGGTTGTTGAGCGTGGTCACAACCGCATCGATCAGCCCGGTGCTGAGGCCGGTGTAATGCTCGTCGACCGGCAGGGCGACGGGCACCGCGCCCATGCCTTGCAGCATCGGGATCGTGGTGTTGGCGAAGGGCACGACCTTCGCGCCCTGCATGCCTTCGAGGGTCGAGACGTCGCGGTTGCCGACGAGCACGCTGCCGGCGGCGGTACCTAGGGCCAGGAGTTTCACGTCGGACCATTCATCGGCGAGGTATTCGTCGTAGACCGCCCAGATACGACGGGTGGAATCTTCGCCGTCGGTGGCCTTGCCGGGCAGGATCGCCAGCATGGTTTTCGGAAACAGCGTCGGCGTGAGCGCGGCTAGCCCGAAGGTGATGTCACCGACCCCTTCCACGGCGCGCTTGTATTGCTGAACCGGCCCCGAGCCCAATTGGCCAGCGGGGTAGAGTTTCATCGTCAGCGTGCCACCCGAGCGCTTCTCGATCTCCTCGCCGAACCAGGCGAAGACGCCGACATTCGACTCATGGGTCGGCGGCACGAACGTCGCCACACTCAGCTCTTCTGCCGCGGCATACTGGCTCGTAAATGCGAGTGCGAGTGCCGTCGCTGCCGTCAGACCAAGTTTCTTCAACATCTTGTCGTCTCCTCCCAAGATTGAGTTAGCCCCGAAAACCGCCGCTCGCGAGCCAACGATCGGGGACCTGTTGCCATCACCACCGGCCGAACCCCGAAGCCGAAGCGCGGGGTCACTTGACCTGCCGGTAAGGAAACGGGAGAGGCAGCTATGTATCACGTTATCGCCGCCTTTCGACTGCGGTCGACAAAGCCTCATGCACTCGTGCGATACTCACCGGTTCCCCCAGAAAAATCGACGTTTCCGGAGGTGCATATCGACTGCCACTCAATACTGTCCAATACCTATTCATTGACATTAATATACCGAAAACGTAACTCATTCCGATGTAGTACGTGGCCCGAAATTGCCGTATCGTGGGGAATTTCGGGGGGTTGGCGGGCGTTGCTCAGATGACGAAGCGGTCGGAAACGATACCTTCGACGGCCGCTAGAGCGCCCGCCGCCCTCCGTGCCGCGAATGCACGCGTTGCCAGCGCGGGAGCACTTCGGGCGGAGCTGTCGTGCATGGAGGGAAGGGCGCAAGCCACGAAGCGCTGAACCGCGTCCCCAAGGCCCCAGGACAGTGCCGCGCTCGGACACGGCGGACCGGGGGACTTCCGGTTCCAGCCCGGCGGTTCAGGCGGTTCGGCTTTCGGGCAGCTCCGGCATCGGGACCCGTCTCGGCCGGCCGTCCGCGTCGAGCGCAACGAAGGTGAAGGTCGCATCGGTGACCTTGATACTGTCCGAGCTGTCCCGCGCCCGCCGCCAGGCTTCGACATGGATGCGCATGCTGCTTCGCCCAACATCCTCCAATTCGGCAAAGAGCGAGACCTCGTCTCCGACTTGAACCGGCCGGAGGAACGCCATGGCTTCGACGGAGATTGTCGCGGCGCGGCCCCGGGAAACACGTGAGGCGACGCTGCCGGCGGCAAGGTCCATCTGCGCCATCAGCCAGCCGCCGAAGATGTCCCCTGCGGGATTGGTGTCGGCCGGCATGGCGATGGTGCGGATCACGGGCGACGCATTGGGTGGTGCGGCCATCGCTGGGAGGAGAGCGACGCCCTGGAGGAGGCGTCGCCCGTGTCCATCTCTTACTCGGCGGCGGTGCGCGCCGCCTCGGCGGGCGCCCGGCCGAGCACTTTGCCCATGGCGCCGACAAGGTCTTCGCTGGCCGTCGCCGAGATGGCCTGTGCGCGGAAGGCGACATGATAGTCCGGCCGCACCAGAAGCGCACCGCTATCGGTCGTGCCGCGGAGTTTGGCGAACTCGCCGTAGTGATCCTCCAGCGCCTGGCCGGGCCCGATGAGGTATACTTCGACCTCGACCCCGTACGCCTCGGCCACGGCGGCGGCCGCGTCCCGCCAGGCTTCGCCACCGAGACCGGTCAGCAAGGCGAACCGGCCCTTGCCGCAGAGGTCCTTCGTGGAGACCGGGGTTCCGTCCGCATGATAGACCCAGGCATGGGGAACTGGCGCCCCGGGGCGCGAAGAGGCCTGATGATAGAGTTCCTCATCGACGAAGACCTCCGGCTCGGACCCGTCGGAGACGATGGCTGGGCTGTCATAGCGCTGGTTCATCTCCACACCATGGGCGTTGTAGACATAGTCCGTGCCCGCAATGGCGTCGCGCAGCGCCGTCCTCTGGGCCTCAGCCTCGGGCGTGCTTTCCTTGCGCGCGGCCATGTTGGCGTACATCTCGTCGACACTCTTGGCCTTCGGCAGCCCCAGCGCCATGGCAATCGGCGGGAAGTCTCCAAGGGACTTGTTCGCCCGGCCAACGATCTGTTTGCCCACCGGGGCACGCTCGGTCGTGTAGGTTTCGAGAAGCGAGGGATCCGCCTGGCCCTTGAGCACCATCGCGATCTTCCAGCAGAGATTGAAGCTGTCCTGGATCGAGGTGTTGGACCCCAGACCGTTCATCGGCGGGTGGCGATGGATCGCGTCGCCGGCGGCGAATACCCGGCCCTTCTGGAGCTTGGTGGCGTACATGTCGTTGACCGTCCAGGTGGAGGTCCCCTCGATCTTCACCGGCAGGTCTTGGTCGCCGACGAGATTGCGGACGATCTTCGTCGCAAACGCCTCGTCGATCTCCGGCGGGCCCTGCTCCACGTCATAGCCCCAGATGGCGAGCCACTTGTTCCACGGACGCACCATGCGGACGACGCCGATGCCGAGCCCGCCGATATCGGACCCCGGCTGGATGACCCAGTAGAGAACCGACGGCCGGTGGGCGACATATTCCGTCAGATCGGCCTCGAACAGCATGTTGATCGAGCCTGAGAGGCCCATCTTGCCTTCGAGCGGCAGGTCAAGGTCCTCCACGATCTGCGAATTGGCCCCGTCGGCGCCGATCATGTATTTCGCGCGCACCTCGAACTCAGCGCCCGTCAGGCGGTCGCGCATCTGGGCGGTGACCCCGTCGGCGTCCTGGGTGTGGCCGAGATATTCGGTGTCGAATCGCACCTTGGTGCCGTCGAGAGCGGCCGACTTCACAAGGATCGGTTCGAGATAGTTCTGCGGGATGTCGCACATCGAAGTGGGCGAGCATTCGTCGTAATCGGCCCTGCGGCGCACGTCGGTGCCCCAGGTGCGAATCCGGCCGAACTCCTCGCCCGCAAGCGAGGCGCAGATCGTGTTCTCGCCCATCAGGTCGTTCGGGACGGCCCATTTGTGCACTTCGTCCTCGAGCCCCATGTCGCGGATGACTTCCATGGTCCGTTGGTTGGTGATGTGGGCCCGCGGCGTCGGCGCCGTCCAGCCATACTTGTTCACCAGAAGCGCCTTGACGCCGAGGCGGCCCAACAGCGCGGCTGCCGACGCGCCCGCAGGCCCCGTGCCGACAATCAAGACGTCGGTTTCGTAATCTGTGCTCATTTGATCCTCCCGGATGTCCGGCGCGTCCGCGCTCCTCAGATGGTGGAGCAGCATGCCCACCCTCAAGACTGCCGCAAATTGTAAGAATTCGAGCGTTACGTCCCAATACTTATTGGTGCCGGATTCTATTTGGTTTCGGTATGGCTTCAGCCGCCGAAATCCACTCCGCGCAGCACGTTGAGGAAGGCCTTGAGAACGGGGGGCTGATTGTCGGCGCGGTAGACGCAGGCCGAAGGCGCGGTGAGAGCGGTGTTGGCCAGCGGTACATAGGCGATGGTCGGAAAGGCAAGCGAGGCAATCGCTTGCGGCACGATCGTAAACCGCTCGCCGGCAGACACCAGCGCCAGGGCCGAGGTCGAATCCGTCGCCATATCGGTGACCTCGATCGACAGCCCGGCATCGAGAAAATATTGCAGGACGGTATCGGCAAAGCTGGGGCGGTCGCCGCTTGGAAAGAGCACCGCAGGCAGGCCTGTGAGATCGGCCAAGGTCAACTCCTCGCGCCGCGCGAGAGCGGAATCCTCGGGCACGGCGGCAAAGAGCGCCTCGGACGTGAGCTGCTCGATCTTCAACCCGCTTGTTGGCGAATAAAAGCGTCCGAAGCCGATATGGATGCGCCCATCGGCAATGGCTCCGATCTGTTCGCGCTTGCCCATGCGCACCAGCGATACCTGGGTTTCGGGATACTCCTGGTGGAACTTGCGCAGCGCGAAGGGCACGACGCGGTAGACGGTGGAGCCGAAGAAGGCCACGTCGAGCCGCCCCAGTTCCCCCTTCTCCGCCGCCTGGGTCCGCGCCACCGCCGATCCGGCCTGGGCAAGAATCTTCTGAGCATCGGCAAGGAAGGTCTTGCCGGCATCCGTCAGTTCGACGCCCTTCGACGTGCGGATCAGGAGCGTGGCCTTGAGCTCGTGCTCCAGTGCCTGAATCTGGCGGCTGATGGGGGGCTGGGAGACGTTCAGACGTTCGGCCGCGCGGCCGATATTCTGCTCTTCCGCCACCGCCACGAAGTAGCGCAATTGCCGAAATTCCATGAATGCTCCGTTGCACTTTCGGTATCGCCACAATGGCAAGCGATGCTCAAGCCGTCTAGGGGCGATATCGGCGCGACGGCGCGTCCCGGCCTGCGCGACCTCAACACCGGGCGCTACGAAGGCCCGTAGGAGACCCGACCGGTCCGGCAAGTGCCGATGGCCGTGCGGCCGACGTCGCCGCCCCCCTAAACGGCGTCGCTCGTTCGGCGCGCCTCGGGTCCGTCCCCCGCTGCGGAGAGATCGAAGACCAACGCCGGCAAGAAAGGACCGAAACCCAGGGTCATTCGGCGGCCCTCACCCCCACACCGCGCGCGTCGATGGCGTCGCAGACGACGTTCATCGCGGCGAAGGCGGCGGGGAAGCCGATGAACGGCACGGTCTGGATGACGATTTCGGACAGTTCGGCCTCGGCCACGCCGTGGTCGAGCAGGGTTTCAGCGAACTTCCGCAGGGATTGGGTCGCGCGCGGTTCGCAGGTCATCGCGGCGAGGGCGCAGATCAGGCGCCCGCGCAGGTCAAGCCCCGGTCGGCTCCAGATCGCCCCGTAGCCGTATTCGGCCGCCAGATCGTAGAGCTCGCCCATATGGGCACGGTCGGGATCCGAGTAGCCCGACGACCCACGATCGCCATGCAGCTGGGTCCGCAGATCGATAGAAATCGCCGCAAGATCCGCATCGATGTCGTCGGCAGGCAGGGCGAATTCACCCAAGCCGGCCTCTCTGAAGGCGCTCTCGACCTTCGTGAACCCCGCATAGATCGCGCATTGCAGGAACAGCTCGGAGATTTCCACCCGGCTGAGACCGGATTGCACGGCCTGATGCGTCAGCCCCCGCAACCGATGTGTCGCGCCGCGCACGCAGGCGGCAGACAGCCAGACGATGAACCGCGACCTCAGGTCGAGCCGGTCGCGCACCATGATAACGCCGCGCTCGTATTCCGAGATAAGGCGGCGCACGTCCCCGGGCACGGCCGCATCGATCTCGTGCAGATCGAGTGCAGCCTCGAACGCCTGGGCGGTGGCGTAGATGTTGCGGCGGGTGAAAGACGGCCCGCCGGGCTCATCATCGCGCATGGCGGACGCTCACAATTCCGGCATCGGGGTGCCGCGGGTAAACCGGCGCCGCGGCCGACTGGGCTATCTCAACGGTCATGTTTGCCAACCTTACCTGCAATGTCCCGGTCAACGGCGCGCGCCGCGACGCGCGCCGTGTCGGCAGAGATGCCCGGCCCCGGCGACCAGCCCCGGAACCGGATACGCTACGGTTACTCTGCGGCCTGAAGCGACTTCGCGACGGCCGGTTCGAGCTTGAAGTCGACTTCCATGATCCGCTCGCCATTCTCGATGACTTCCGGGATCACCATTTCGTCGAGACCGCCATTGCAGCTGTCGTTGCCGATCCACTCGTCGCCCTCGAAATAGGCCTGGTTGATGACGTCGCGCAGCCCGGGCGCCTTGACCCAGTAATGCACATGCGCCGGACGCCAGGAATGGCCGCCCATGATGTTCTCCAGGAGGTGCCCGGTGGGGCCCTTGTTGGGGATCTGGTAGGGCACCGGCGTGATCGACCGCGCTTCGTAGGAGCCGTCCTCACTCGTCATGACCCTGCCGCGGTAGAACTTCTTGTCCATGTTGCCGTGCTTTTCGATGCCCGAGTAACGGCCGTCCGGCGTCGAATGCCAGATGTCGATTTCGGCCCCCGCGACCGGGTTCCCCTCAAGGTCGGTGACCTTGCCGCGCAGCACCATGACAGGCTTGTCCTTGTGCTCGTCCTCGACGGCAATCTGCCCGTCGGTGATGACCGGCGCATCGGGCACGAAATAGGGTCCCTGGAGGTCCGCCCGGGTGCCCTTGCGGCTTTCGTTCTCGATATCGACGATGGTGGAGTTAAAGAACACGTCGGTCAGAAGCGGGATTTCGCCCGCCTGTTGTGTCTTGACCAGGTGCATAAAGCCCGCCCGGTACTCGCCGAAAGTCACGTTGTTCTTCCGCAAGACGCCGCGGATGGCCTCCACGATCTCGTTGGTGATCAGCGTGGCACGTTCGTTCATCGTCTGTCCTCCCATTGCACGTCAGGGTGATTGATGTCCGACAATTAAAGAGACGGCTTCGGTGCCTCCAATACTTTCGGCTGAGATGTCACATACGGCATCGGCATGATGAATGCTCAATATCGCATGGATTGAGTGGGGCTATCGCGTCGCAACAAAGCGGAAGCCCTCGCCGTCGCGCTCGGCCCGCCCCGCGCAATCGCCGGGGAAGTGGTTGCAGAACATGACCGCGCCGGCTTCGGCATAATCCGCGAGCTTCTCCTGCCGCGTCGCGGCCGCCCGCGCAGGATCGGCGCAAAACAGCGTCGTCACCTCGGGATAGGCCATTTGCAGCGGATGGTGCATCAGATCCGCATTGAACGCCGCCAAGAGCTTGCCGGCTTCGCGGTACTCAAGCCCCACCATCCCCGGCGAGTGCCCGGCGAGGTCCACCACCGCGAGACCGGGGGCGATCTCGTCGCCTGGCACGACGAAGTCGAACAGACCCGCTTCGTCGACGGGCACCACGCTGTCCGGAATCGAGGCGCCCATATACGGAAACTCCTCGTGGCGACCGAGCCAGAATTCATGCTCGACCCGCGTGGTCAGGTGGCGCGCCTGCGGGAACGTAGGGATCCAGGCCTCGTCCTGCCAGCGCGTCAGCCAGCCCGTGTGATCAAGGTGCAAATGGGTCAGAAAGACCGTATCGACCTCGTCGGGGGTGACGCCCGCCAGCCCCAGATGCGCCAGCCAATTCGACTTCTTGCGGTGCCAGTCGGGTCGCGCAGGAAAGGTGCCATCCTCGCCCACCGCGCAATCGACCAGGATCACGCGCTCCTCCAAACGCAGCAGAAAGCTCTGATAGGCCATTACCATCCGGCCGTCGTCGCTGAAATAGGGCGCCAGCCAGTCGGGGTCCTCGCGCCCATCGGGCAGACCGCGCAGCATCTCTTCGGGCTTTCGCGTCGGCCCGGCACTGTCGAGACAGGAGAAGATGCTGAGCTGGCCGATTTCGAGCGGGGCCATGCGGGGCAAGGGGCCTAAAGTCATCGCGCATCCTTTTCTAGAGCGTTGCGGAGAGAGCACGCCGCCGGCGCGACGGTCCAATACCGTTTCGCGGAGCCCTTCATACGATTTCGGAATGGACCGTTCGCAGTACGTCGAGGAGGATCTGCAATTCGGTGCTGTCGTTATCCTCCACCCGGATGGTGAGCCCGATGGCGCCCACGGTATCGACAGTGTCGAACCCGAGCTGTGCCAGACCGAGCCCGTGGGCCGCGCCCTGGGAAATGCCCCAGACCGCGTCGGTCGCCCTGAGGAGCGGCGCGACGATGAGCGGCGAGGCGATCTCGGTGACGTCCCGCGGCATCACCGCACCGCGGCTGGCAAAGAAATCCTCGATCGCGGGGCGGATCACCGCCGATGGCGGCGGCAGCACCAGCGGGTAATCCAGAAGGTCGGCGGGCGTCGGCGAACCCTGTGTCAGCGGGTGGTCGGGCCGGGCGAAGAACTGCAGCCGGTCCTCGTAGAGCGGCCAGAAGCGCAGGCTTTCGCCCAGGACCGGCATGCGCCCGATCAGCGCGTCGAGCGCGCCGGCCCGGAGACGCGGCAGCATCTGATCGCCGGTCCCCGTATCGACCCTCAGCGGCAGGTTGCGCAGCCGCTCCCTGAGTGCGGTCACCACGCGGGGCATAAGCGCGCTTTCCACACTGGGCAGCGCGCCGATCCTCAGCGGCGCCTGGGCGGGCTCGGCCTGGCTGAGCGCCCGCAGCCCGGAGCCGAGCTTTCTCAGCGCCGCCTCGGCATAGCGCAGAAAAGTGTCGCCGGCCGCCGTCGGCACCAGCCCCCTGCCCTGGCGCCGAAAGAGCTTCTCCCCCAGCGCCGCCTCCAGTTCGGCAAGCCTGCGGCTGGCGGCCGATTGGGTGATCGACAGCTCCGCCGCCGCCTCCCCCATATGCAACCGCCGGTGCAGAACGACGAAGAGCCGGAGCTGGCGCATGGACAGGCCGCCGAGATCATCCATGCGAAATACTCATCGTTTTATCCGCTTTTTTCATTTTACGAAGCAAGATGCGCATAATAGCTCCCCGCGCAAGCCAGAAGGAGCGCCCATGGCAGAGTTCATAGACCTGCGCGACGCCATTGCCCGGCACGTCCGGCCCGGGATGGCGGTGGCGCTTGAGGGGTTCACCCACCTCATCCCCCATGCGGCAGGCCACGAGATCATCCGCCAGGGGATCGGCGAACTCACCCTGATCCGGATGACGCCGGACGTGATCTACGACCAGATGATCGGCATGGGGCTCGCGCGGAAGCTGGTCTTCTCCTATGCCGGCAATCCAGGTGTGGGCCTTCTGCGGCGGTTGCGGGACGCCGTCGAGCATAACTGGCCGGTCGCAGTCGAGATCGAGGAGCATTCCCATGCCGCCATGGCCAACGCCTACGAGGCTGGCGCGGCGGGCCTGCCCTGTGCGGTGTTTCGCGGCTACCTCGGGGCGGAACTGGCCGAGGTGACGCCGACGATCAAATCGGTTACCTGCCCGTTTACGGGCGAGGATCTCGCGGCGGTGCCTGCGCTGCGACCCGATGCGACCGTCATTCACGCCCAAAGGGCCGACCGCGCCGGCAACGTGCTGATCGAGGGGATTGTCGGGGTCCAGAAGGAAGCCGCCCTTGCCGCCCGCGCAGTGCTCGTCACCGTGGAGGAGGTCGTCGACGACCTCGAAGCCCCCGCCAACGCCTGCATCCTGCCCCATTGGGTGATCGACGCGATCTCGGTCGTGCCCGGCGGGGCGCATCCGTCCTATGCTCACGGCTATTACGACCGCGACAATCCGGCCTATACCGCCTGGGACGGGATCGCGGCGGACCGCGATGCCTTCCGCGCCTGGATGGAGGCCCACGTGCTCAACGCCACCCCGGCCGATTTCGCCGCCCGGGTTGCCCCCCTGAGGACCCGGCCATGACGTTTTCGCCCGACGAAATGATGACGATCGCCGCCGCCCGTATGCTGCGGTCCGAGGACGTGTGCTTTGTGGGCATCGGCGCGCCGTCGGCGGCCTGCAATCTCGCGCGGCTCACCCATGCGCCCGATATCACACTGATCTACGAAAGCGGTACGATCGGCACCGCACCCGATGTGCTGCCCCTCTCCATAGGCGACGGCGAGCTCTGCGACACAGCGCTGACCACGGTCTCGGTGCCAGAGATGTTCCGCTACTGGCTCCAGGGCGGGCGGGTGACCATCGGCTTTCTCGGCGCGGCCCAGCTCGACCCGTTCGGCAACATCAACACGACGGTCGTGGGCGACTACGCTGCGCCGAAAGTGCGTCTCCCCGGCGGCGGCGGCGCGCCCGAGATCGCCAGCCATTCGGGCGAGGTCTACATCACCATGAAGCAGTCGAAACGCGGCTTCGTGCCGAAGATCGACTTCTTCACCTCTTTCGGCCACGGGACAGGCGGCGACCACCGGGCGCGGCTCGGGATGACCACGAAGGGGCCGACGAAGCTCATCACCGATCTCGCGCTCTGGGAGCCCGACCCCGAGACGAAGCGCTTCACCGTCACGGCACTCCATCCCGGTGTCACCCGCGAGCAGATGGCCGACAGCGTGGCCTGGGACGTGACCTATGCCGCGGACGTCGCCGAAACCCCCGCGCCGACACCGGACGAACTCGAGGTCCTGCGCGCCTTGAAGGCTCGGACGGCGGCGGCCCACGGAGCGGCGGCATGAGCGCGGCATACGTCTGCGCCTATACCCGCACTCCGATCGGCCGTTACGGCGGCGCGCTCTCGGGCGTGCGCGCAGACGATCTTGGGGCAATTCCGCTTAAGGCACTCGTAGAGACCTTGGGCCTCGACCCAAGCGCCATCGACGAGGTGATCTTCGGCTGCGCCAACCAGGCCGGCGAAGACAACCGCAACGTCGCGCGGATGTCGGCCCTGCTCGCGGGGTTGCCCGAAACCGTTCCGGGCACGACGATCAACCGGCTCTGCGGGTCGGGGATGGATGCAATCATCGCCGCCGCCCGCGCGATCCGTGCAGGCGAGGCCGACCTCATCCTCACCGGCGGTGTCGAGAGCATGTCCCGCGCGCCCTTCGTGATGCCGAAGGCCGCCAGTGCCTTTTCCCGTGCCAACGAGATCCACGACACGACCATCGGCTGGCGCTTCGTCAACCCGGCGATGAAGGCGCAGTACGGTGTCGACAGCATGCCCGAGACGGGGGAGAACGTGGCCGAAGACTTCGAGATCTCCCGCGCCGATCAGGACGCCTTCGCCCTCCGGAGCCAGGAACGGGCCGCCGCCGCCCAGGGCTCGGGGCGGCTGGCCAAGGAGATCACTCCCGTCTCGGTTCCCCAGCGCAAGGGCCCCGCCCTCATTGTCGATACCGACGAACACCCGCGCAGCACGACGCTTGAGAAGTTGGGGGGCCTCCCAACCCCCTTCCGTGACGGCGGCAGCGTGACGGCGGGCAACGCGTCCGGCGTGAATGACGGAGCCGCGGCTCTGGTCATCGCGTCGGACGCGGGCATCAAGGCCCATGGGCTCACCCCCATCGCCCGTGTCCTCGGCGGGGCGACCGCCGGCGTGCCGCCCCGGATCATGGGGATCGGCCCGGCACCGGCGACCGAGAAACTCTGCGCCCGCCTCGGCCTGACGCCAGCGGAGTTCGACGTGATCGAGGTGAACGAGGCCTTCGCCTCACAGGCGCTCGCGAGCCTCCGGCGCCTCGGCATCGCCGATGACGACCCGCGGGTGAACCGCAATGGCGGCGCCATCGCCCTCGGCCATCCCCTGGGCATGTCCGGGGCACGCATCACCGGCACTGCGGCCCTCGAACTGAGCCTCGCCGGCGGCCGCAGGGCGCTCGCCACAATGTGCATCGGCGTCGGCCAGGGCATTGCAATCGCATTGGAAAGGGTTTGACCATGGACGCCTTCACCTATACGGGGCTGCCCGCCCGCGTGATCTTCGGCACCGGCACGACGGGCCAGGCGGCCGAAGAGCTCGACCGGCTGGGCGTAACCCGCGCCATAGTTCTCACAACGCCCCAGCAGGTCGCGGCCGGCGAAGCGGTCGCCGCCGTCCTCGGCGAGCGGTCGGTCGGCATCTTCTCGGATGCCGCGATGCACACCCCCGTCGAGGTGACGAGGACGGCGATGGACGTCTACGAAAACGAAGGCGCCGACGGGGTGGTCGCCATTGGCGGTGGGTCCACCATCGGTCTCGGCAAGGCCATCGCGCTTCGCACGGACTGTCCGCAACTGGTGATCCCCACCTCCTATGCCGGTTCTGAGATGACCCCAATCATCGGCCAGACGGAAGCCGGCAAGAAGACGACCCAGCGCACGCTGAAGGTGCTGCCGGAGACGGTGATCTACGACGTCGACCATACGATGACGCTGCCGCCGCGGATGACCGTGACCAGCGGAATGAACGCCATCGCCCATGCCGTCGAAGCGCTTTACGCGCAGGAGGCCAACCCGGTTCTATCGCTGATCGCCGAAGACGGTATTGCCAAGATGGTTGCCGCCCTGGCTCGCGTGACCGAAACGCCGGACGATGCCGAGGCGCGGTCGGACGCGCTTTACGGTGCCTGGCTCTGCGCGGTGTGCCTCGGCTCGGGCGGTATCGCGCTGCACCATAAGCTCTGCCACGTGCTCGGCGGATCGTTCGATCTGCCCCATGCGGAGACCCATACCGTCGTCCTGCCCCATGCGCTGAGCTATAACGCTCCGGCCGTGCCCGCCGCGATGGACGCGCTGAAACGCGCCACCGGGTCCGAGCGACCGGCGCGGGCGCTGTTCCAAATCGCCGAAGCCGCAGGCGTTCCAACGGCGCTGAAGGACATTGGAATGCCGGAGGACGGGATCGACCGCGCCGTTGAGATCACCCTCGAAAACCCCTACTTCAACCCCCGCGCCTTGGAACCCGAACCGCTGCGCGCGACCCTGCGGGCCGCATGGGCGGGGGATACGCCCACCGCATGACACCAGAGCCCTGGTACCGCCTGGCGATCCGACCTCGCGTCGTCAAACGCGCCGCACTCATGGCCCTCGTCGTGGGCCACGTTCTCGGCGCGATCAATCATGGGCACAGCATCCTTGCCGGGACCATGACCGGCTCGGATTGGGCAAGATTCGGGCTCACGTTCCTCGTGCCCTACTGCGTCTCGACGCTGTCTTCGATCCTGGCGATCCGCGAAAACGGCCGGGTGCGCTAGGGCGCGAGACGCGACCGTCAGGCCAGACCGGAGCGACGGCGGACGGCCAGCGGCGTCAGCCGCCCCGCGACCGGACCCGATCAGGCAACCTGGGTTTCCGGGCGGGTTGTCAGATCGCGCATCGCCTCGTGGGTGCTGAGGTAGACCCGTCCTGCGCCCAGGTGTTCAGTGAAGCCGACGCGGTCGAGGCCGTCCATCACCGGGCCTTTCACTTCCGCGAAATGGAGGGTCACGTCGGCATCGTGCAGCCGTTCAGTGAGGGTCTCCAGCGTCTCAAGCGCACTGGCGTCGATGAAGTTCACCGCACTCATGATGAGCACCAGATGGTCGATCTCCGGCCGGTCCGCCACGCGTGCCAGAAGCTGGTCTTCCAGAAACGCGGTGTTCGCGAAATAGAGGCTTTCGTCGACCCGCACCATCAAGACGTTCGGGTCGGTCTCGACCTCGTGGCGCAGCACGTTGCGGAAGTGCTCCGTCTGCCCGACGCGTCCAACCTCGGCCATGTGCGGACGGCTCGTGCGCCAGAGATAGAGTGAGATGGAGAGGACGGCGCCTGCGACGATGCCAAGTTCGACCCCGAGCGTCAGAACTGCGAGAAAGGTCGCGATCAGCGAGGCCGCGTCGGTCTTGTTGTAGGCCCAGGCCTCCCGCAGGGTCTTCAGATCGATGAGGTTCGCCACGGCAACCACAATGATCGCGGCCAGCGTGGCCTTCGGGAGGAAATAGAGCAGCGGCGTCAGCATCAGCACCGTGATCGAGATGAGCCCGGCGGTGATGATCGAGGCCATCGGCGTCACAGCGCCAGCGGTGAAGTTGACAAGAGAGCGGCTGAAACCGCCGGTGACGGGGTAGCCGCCGGTCACCGAGGCGCCGATGTTGGCGGCGCCAAGCGCGATGAGCTCCTGGTTCGCATCGATCTTCTGGCGCCGCTTGGCGGCCAGCGACTTGGCAACCGACACGCTTTCGAGGAACCCCACGACGGCGATCAGCGCGGCCGCGGGCAGCAGTTGCTCAATCAGCGCGAGGTCGAGGCTGGGGATGGTCAGTGGTGGCAGACCTGCGGGGATTTCGGCCACGATGCCGACGCCTGAGGTCTGGTTCAGCGAGAACAGCCAGACCGCAAACGTTGTCGCAAAGACCGCAACCAGCGGGCCCGCCTTGGCGATGGCATCGGCCGCGCCGGGCCCGATTCCGGCGGCGCGCAGAAGCGGCGCGACGCGCGATCTGAAAGCGAGGAGAATAGCGAAGGAGGCGAGAGCGATCGCGAAGGTCGCAGGATTGATCTGGCCGATATGCGTCACTGCGTGCGCGACGGTTTCGGTGATGAGGTGACTGCGCGGGATATCGAAGCCCAGAAGATGTTTGAGCTGGGAAAACCCAATGACCAGCGCCGCCGCACTAGAGAACCCGGAGATCACCGGATGGCTGAGGAAGTTCACCAGAAACCCGAGCCGCGCGAGGCCCATGCCAAGAAGGATCGCGCCGCTGAGGAAGGCCAGAAGCACCGCACCGGCGAGATAGCCCGCGCTGCCGGCCTCGGCGAACTCGCCGAGCGTCGTCGCCACCATCAGCGACACGATGGCCACCGGGCCGACGGCGAGCGCCCGGCTGGAGCCCAGAAGCCCGTAGAACACGAGCGGCACGATGCTGGCGTAGAGCCCCACCTCGGGCGGCAGACCGGCCAGCAGCGCATAGGCCATGCCCTGCGGCACCAGCATGATCGCCACGATCAGACCGGCCATGCCGTCGCTTGCCAGGGCCGACCGGCCATAACCGGGCAGCCAGTCGAGAATGGGCAGCACCCGCCCGAGGTTTTGGGTCGACATGTGTCCTCTCCTTAGATCAGGGCGGGGTCAGCCACCGCCTTCTGGCCAGAGATCACCCGGTTCCAGGGCATGTGTTTCAGTAGGCTCGCCATGGCGCAGGTCCCCGTAACCGCCGCCTGGGTGAGCCCCGCCCCGACGACGGCGCTGACGGCGGCGAACCAGGGATTCACCAGAACGGCTAGGACGAGCCCCAGCAACACAAGGCTGCCGGCGGCGATCTGAACCTGCCGCATGATGCTGATCGGTGCCTTCGCAGTCTCGTTCACCTTATAGCCCGCGTCGCGCCAGCCCTCGATGCCGCCATCGAGCTGGTAGACCTCCCGGAAGCCGGTGCGCAGAATCTGCGGCGCCGCCGCTTCGGTGCGACCGCCGGAGCGACAGTGGAAGACGGCAATCTTGTCATGGTCCTTCGGGAAGTCGCCGGGGTTGAAGCCCGAAAGCGGCACCAGGTGGGCCTCCGGCACATGTTCCTTGATCCATTCGTCGGGTTCGCGCACGTCGATCAGGACGGCCTCGCCAGATTTCAGCATGGCATGCGCCGTCTTCGGGTCGATCTTCTTCAGTGTCATTGCTGCTCTCCTTCGGGCTCCGCGGCATCGCCGCAATAGGTCGCGTAAAGAAACTCCAGAACGGCCCCGGCCTTGGGATCGACGATGCGGTAGAACATCGTCTGGCCCTCCCGCCTTGGTTTCACGAGCCGTTCGCGTCTGAGAATGGCGAGTTGTTGGGACACCGCGGTGTCGCGGGCCCCGACCGCCTTGGCGAGCTGGCCAACGGACTTCTCGCCCTCGGTCAGCAGGCATAGGATCATCAGGCGGCTGCGATTGGACAGAAGCGTCATCAATTCGCAGACCTCGTCGGCGGCGGAGTTCATTTCTTTCATCTTCATGCTTGCGCAGATAAGAAGGTTATCCTATCTCGTCAATAGGTGCGGCATTTGCCATCCCGAAGTGGCGCCGCGAAGAGCCGAGGCGCGCCGTCAGGACGACCGTTGCCAGCACCGCGAAGAAACAATCTCCCCGCAAGGACCGACGCCATGACCCTGCCAGTGGAACCCGACACCACAGCCCTCGCCCCCCTCCCGTCGCCGCATCCGGCCGAGGCGCTTGTCCTCAACTGCATGGACCACCGCCTCATCGGTGCGGTCGGCGATTATCTCGCGGCCTGCGGCCTTGCGGGTAGGTACGATCAGATTTCGCTAGCCGGCGGGGCCATCGGCGTCATGTCGGACCGGACCGCGCCATGGGCGGCGACCTTCTGGGCCCATGTCAGGCTCGCCCGGGAGCTACACGGGGTCAGCCGGCTGATCGTGATCGACCACCGCGACTGCGGCGCCTGCAAGGCCTTCGTCGCCGGCGACTGCGCCGATGAGCGCGGACGCGAACGGGCGATCCACATCCGCGCCATGGAAGCGCTCGCCGAAGAGGTCCGTGCACGTGAGCCGGGGCTCGCGGTCGAGCTATTGCTGATGGACCTCGACGGCAGTGTCGAGCGGCTCGACGGATGAGCCCCGTCGTGTGGGCGAAGAGCGCCCGACGGCACGGCCGGTTCGTTCGACCCTGACAACCGCGCCTCGGGAGCCCGACCGCCCGGGTTGGGCGCCGCTCCGTGCCGTAACGCGGCGGTCAGGTCGTCCGCGCGCAACGTTCGGAAATCGGGATCGGCTTGATCTGGCCTTCGGCCGTGTCATGGTACCCCAGCAGGAGTTGCAGGGGGCATGTCTTTGGCATTGACGCAAATCGGCGGCAAAGGTCGGCGGCAAAACCGTCCCCGTCATAGCGGGCAACGACGGTCTTCCGCAGGCATCGGGCTGGCGCGCGCACGATGATTTGCGGCGGGATAGATGTCGGCGGGACGAAGATCGAGGCCCGGCTGTTCGAGGGGGAGGGGTTCGCACCGGGCGCCGGCCAGCGATGGGCGACACCTCAAGACAGCTACGAGGCATTTCTGGCGCAGATTGCGGACGCCGTGCGCTGGCTCGGGACGCAGGCCGGCGACACCCGATTGCCCGTCGGTCTGGCCCTCGCCGGCCCCGTCGACGGCGAAGGCGGCGTGAGCCATGCGGTGAACACCGTCGCGCGCGGCCACTCGGTCGGGCGCGATCTGTCCCGGCAGGTCGGCCGCCACACCCCGCTTATCAACGACTGCGTCGCGTTCACGCTCTCCGAAGCGACCGGCGGGGCAGCCGACGGCGCGCGGTCGGTGGTCGGGATCACATTCGGCACCGGGCTCGGTGCGGGCCATGTCGTCGACGGCGCCCTGGCGGTCAGGTTTGGCGGCCACGGCGCGGAGATCGGCCATGCGGGCCTCTCCGCACGGCTCCGGGACCGCCACGACCTGCCCGACCTCCCCTGTGGCTGCGGACGGCGGATGTGCCTTGAAGCCTATCTCTCGGCTGGCGGTCTTGCGACGCTCCTGCGCCACCGCACCGGCCGCAACGCCCCTCTCGAGGCGATAGCCGACGACCCTCTGGCCGAACCGGCACTCTCGATCTGGTTCGAGATCGTCGCCGAAGCCCTGGGGCTCGTCTATCTGGCTCTGGCGCCCGACGTGATCGTGCTCGGCGGCGGCCTCTCGCAGATGTCAGGCTTTTCCGAGCGGACGCGGGCGGCGTTGTCGCCGCTCGCTCTGCCCCCGCTTCCCCTGCCCGAGATCGCGCTCGCCCGCTTCGGAGGGGCATCGGGCGCACGGGGCGCCGCGATCCATGCCTGGGGCGCGCGCGATGACTGACGCCCAAACCCGCGATACGCGATCCGCGCCCGGCCGATGCTGATCGGAGCGACGCATCTCTGGTCGGGTGGCCGCCTGCATGGCGATCTGGGCATCGAATGGAATGGCGGGGTCAAGCGCCTCCGGCCGCTCGGAACCGATACCCCCGATCTTTCTGTGCATCTCGCAACCCCGCCGCTCACCGACCTTCAGGTCAATGGCGGCGGCGGCGTCCTGTTCAATACCTCTCCGACGATCCTGGGGCTCGACGCCATCGCCACGGCCCACGAACGGCGGGGAACCGGCGCCATTCTTCCCACGGTCATCACCGATACGCCCGAGGTGATCGAGGCCGCTGCGGAGGCGGTGTTGTCCGCGCGTCAGGACCGGAGGCTTCTCGGTCTTCACATCGAGGGCCCCCATATCGCCATAACACGGCGCGGCACCCATGACGCGCGCTTGATCCGGCCGCTCGACGAGACCACCGTCGCGCTCGTTGAGCGGCTGCGGGCCGCAGGCGTCGCTGTGATGATCACGCTCGCGCCGGAGGCGGCTGCACCGGACCTCTTTCGGCGCCTCGTGGCCTCCGGCGCCGTCGTCTCCCTCGGGCATTCGGCCGCCACGGCGGAGGAGACCGAGGCCGCCCTCGCCAACGGCGCGGGCTGTTTCACCCATCTCTACAACGCCATGGAGCCGATGACTTCCCGCAACCCCGGTCTCCTCGGGGTCGCTCTCAACGCAGACTGCCCCGCCGGTATCATCGCCGACGGCCACCATGTGGATTGGCGGATGTTGCGCATCGCGGTGCGCGCCCGCCCCGGCCCGACCTTCGCGGTCTCCGACGCGATGCCCACCGTGGGCGGCCCGGATCGCTTCCGCCTCTACGATCAGACGATCTCCGTGAGAAACGGCAAGCTCGTCAACGAGGAGGGAAGCCTCGCCGGCGCCCATATCGACATGGCCACCTCTCTCGGCAACCTGATCCGGCTTGGTGGGCTTCCGATGGCAGGGGCGGTGGCGATGTGCACCGACATCCCGCGCGCCGTACTCGGCTTGCCGGCCCAGCGGCTCGATGGCGCAGGGGTGGGGCTTCTGCTCTTCGACGACGATTTGCGCGCCGTGGCGGCACCGGACTGACCCTTCGACCGGCGGCGGTTCGCACGCCGTCAGGGCGCCCCGGCCGGAATGTTCTCGCGCAGGATGATCCGCGGCTCGATGGGCTTGAGCGACAAAAGCGGGGTCCGGGCCGCGATCGACCCCAGAAGGTGGATCACCGCCTGTTCCCCCACGAGCCGCGGGTTCTGATCGATAACCACGTCGACCAGCCCTCGCTTGAGCCAGTCGCGCGAGCTGTCGGTCAGGTCGTGCATAATCAAACTCGGACGCTCCGCACAGACCTCCTCGACGGCCTCGACGACGCCGGTCCGGCTCGCGCCGACGCAGTAGATCCCAACGAGATCCGGCAATCGCCGCAGCAGATCGAGCGTCGCCGCGTTCGAGCGCCGGTTGTCCTCCCCAGTCTCGATGACCGGCAGCGCCGCGAGGCTCGGCAGATGGGCGCGCGCGTATTCGCGAAACCCCCGCTCCCGCTCGGAATGCCCGTGAAACCGCCGCGAGCCGAGGATCACCGCGATCTTGCCGGTCCGGCCCCGCGCCAGCATGCCCATGAGCTGGCCGGCCGTTCGACCCGCCGTCCGATTGTCGACGCCGACATAGGACGAGCGCGGGGTACCGGGTAGATCGGAGGCGATGGTGACGACCCGCACCCCGCTGTCGCAGAGCCGGCCAATGGCCGCCCGACTGCGCGGGTGGTCGGTGGTGATGATCCCGACCCCATGGGTGCGCGACGACACCGCGTCGATCGCCCTTTCGAGCGCATCGGGTCCGATCCCGTCCATGGTGACGATGTTGCAGGATGCCACCAGCGGCAGGCCAGTGGAGAGATTGGTGATGCTGCGCGCCAGATCGCGCATGAAGCTGTTCTCGCCGAACGGGATCAGGAACACCAGATGCGCCGGGCGTGACGGCAACCTCACCATACCCTCCGAAGGGAGAACGCCGAGCTCCTCGGCGGCCTTCAGGACCCGGTGCCGGTTGGCTGCACTGACCCCACGGCGTCCGTTCAGCGCCCGGTCGACCGTTGCCGTCGACAGGCCTGCCCGCCGGGCGATGTCGGGAATAGTGGCTTTGCTCATGGGGCCAACTCCCCGGAACGACCTGGGGTTGATGTATCACATCATCCCGCGAAGGTCCCGCCTTCGCTTCGAATTCCTTCGCGGCGCGACGATCCGGAGGGGGCGGAAGGAGCGCTTGCTGATGTGTTCTGATGTGATCGGCGGTTTACCGGCAGCCCCGGTTTCGCAATGCTTCGACGGGCAAGCCGTTCTTTTCGTGCCCGCGGCGACGGCGCCGGGACCCATGGACGGGCGGCCGGCAGGCTCATCGAACCGGGTGGCCAGGTTTGAGTGTGTTTGGGAGGATGAGATGGCAAAGGATCTTGCCGCCGACGTCGCGGCTCCCGACTATTCGCTGACCGGTGCGCGGGCCCGCCATGCTGTCGAGGTTGGGCTTGCGGCGGCTGAGTGGTACCACAGCGAGATCCCCCGCAAGACAATGAAGGAGCTGATGAAGCGTAGCGACCAGCCCGCCTTGCGCGACACCGCGATCTGGGTTGGGCTCCACATGCTCTTCGCCGCCGGCGGCATCGCCTTCTGGGGCACCTGGTGGGCGGTGCCGTTCTGGCTCGCCTATGGGGTCATCTACGGCTCGGCCTGCGATTCGCGCTGGCACGAGGCCGGGCACGGCACGGCGTTCAAAACACGCTGGATGAACGACGTCGTCTATCACATCGCGTCCTTTCAGGTCATGCGGAACCCGGTTGCCTGGCGCTGGTCCCATGCACGGCACCACACAGACACGATCATCGTCGGCCGCGACCCCGAGATCGCCTGGATGCACCCGATCAATCTCACCCTTAAGGCGCTGGCCTATGTCGGGATCGTCGATGCCTGGAAGTCGCTCGGCATCCTCTTCCGGCAGGCGGGCGGCCGGTTCTCCGACGACGAGAAGGATTACGTCCCCGAGGCCGAGCGGCCGAAGGCGGTGTTCTGGGCCCGCGTCCATGTCGCGGTCCACCTCGGCACCTGGGCGACCGCGCTCGGCCTGTCACTCGCCGGGATGGGCTGGGCGTCGATCATCCCGCTTCTGCTGATCGGCCTGCCGCGCATCTACGGCTGTTGGCACATGGTCATGATGGGGCTTTTGCAGCACGGCGGGCTCGCCGAGGATGTGCTCGACCATCGGCTCAACAGCCGCACCGTCTACATCAACCCGGTCTCGTCCTGGATCTACTGGAACATGCAGTACCACATCGAGCACCACATGTTCCCGATGGTGCCCTATCACGCGCTGCCGAAGCTCCATCAGCTCATCAAGGACGACCTGCCGCCGCCGAACACCTCGATTGCCGATGCCTACCGCGAAATGTGGAACGCGGTGATGCGCCAGCGGAAGGACGCGAGCTATTACGTCCGCAAAGACCTGCCGCCGACGGCCAGCCCCTACCGCGACGACCTCCACCAGTTCGTGCCCGACCGGAGCCACGCGTGAGCGCCCGGACCCTCCCCACAGTCGCCGATCTTCTGGCCGACAAGGGCAAGGGCCAGAAGACCATGCTGCGTTATTTCAGTCTCGAGGAGGCGGCAGCCGCCGAGGCCGCGGGCATCGACATCTCCTCGGTCCCCGACGACGTGCTCTTTCATCCGGGCTACCGCGAGATGGCCCCGACGATCTTCTCGATGACCGGACGCACCCATCTTGAAGCCGGCACGCCCGACGATTACCTTCGCTGGGCCGCGGATGCGATGAACCGCGGGGCCGACGCGATCTATTGCTCGGGCTCCTTCGACACGGTGGAATACCTCGCCAAAGAGTTCATCCCCGTTGTCGGCCATGTCGGCCTCTGCCCGGCCCGCGCCACCTGGACAGGCGGGTTCCGCGCGGTGGGCAAGACCGCCGAAAGCGCGACGAAGCTGATGCGGGACGTCAAGGATTACGAGGCGGCCGGGGCCTTCGCCGTCGAGATAGAGGTCGTCCCCGAAGCGGTCGCCAGCGAGATTGCAAAGCGCACCGAAATCCTGTTGTGGTCGATGGGGGCCGGGCCGGGCTGCGATGCCCAGTATCTCTTCGCCAACGACATTCTCGGCTATACCGAGGGCCGCATTCCCCGCCATTCCAAGGTCTACCGGGACTTCGCCGGCGAGTACGAGCGGCTGCAACGCGAGCGCATCGCTGCCTTCAGGGAATTCGTGGCCGATGTCGAGGCCGGCGCCTACCCCGAAAACAAGCATCTTGTCGGGATCGAACCCGGCGAGCTTGAGGTGTTCAGAGAAGGGCTGGAGCAGATTTGAGACGATGAACGGGCCTGACAAGGCGGCAAGACCCCAATGGCCCGCAAACAACCAACACGGAGGAGGATTACCATGGACAGACGGATATTTCTGGGGGCGAGCGCGGCACTTGCCCTCTCGGCAAGCGCGGCCTTCGCGCAGGACGCCAAGACGTTTTACTGGATCAGCCACGGCTCACCGGCCGACCCGGTCTGGACCTACTTTCTCGAAGGCGCCGAGCAATGGGCCGCCGATACCGGGCATACGGTCAACACCTCGTTTCATTCCGGCGACGTGCCGAGCCACCAGGAGGCGCTGCGCGCGGCGATCGCCGCTGGGGCGGATGGGATCTGTTCGTCGAACCCCGACCCCGGCTCGCTGATCGATGTCGTCGCCGAGGCCCGGGCGGCGGGAATCCCGACGCTCAACTTCAACACGCCGGACCCAAGTGCCGACTGGAACGCCTATATCGGCGGCGACCTCGTCTCTGTCGGACGGTCCTGGGCGCAGTATCTGGTCGATAACGGCCTCGTCGAGGAAGGCGATTTCGTATGGATGCCCGTCGAGGTGCCCGGGGCGACCTACGGCGTGCAGGAAGAAGAAGGCATCGCCAGCGTCTTCGAGCCTCTTGGCATCACCTGGGAGGTCACCGACGCCACCCTCGACCAGGCCGAGATCATCACCCGGATGACCGATTACATGACGGCCAACCGCAGCCGAATCGACGCGATGATCGGCCTTGGCGATCTCGTCACCGGCTCGGTCGTCCGGGTCTGGAATCAGGCCGGGGTCGCGCCGGGGGAAATCCCCGTCGTCGGCTGGGGCAACAGCCTCGACACCACCCAAGGCGTGATGGACGGCTATGTGAACGCGGCGATGTGGCAAGATCCGCAGGCGACAAGCTACATGTGCCTCTCGGCGGCGCTGATGGAGACCTCGAGCATTCCGGTCGGGTTCAACATCATCACCGGTGCGCTCTACGAGGCCGACCAGGCACCGCTCTATCACGGCATCATGGGCGGGAACTGAACGCTGTTCGCCCCCTGCCCGCGGCGCGAATACGCTCGTCGCGGGCGCCCCTGCCCTTCACCGCTGGCCCCCGGGAGACCCCATGACGGACGAAAAAACCTCCGCACCTACCGGTGCCGCGCCGCCGCGCGAGGTCGACTTCCTGCGCCGGCTGTCGGCGACGCCGGAGTTGGGGCCGGCGATCCTGCTAATCGTGATGCTCGTCGTCTTCACCGCGATCAATCCGGCCTTCATCTCGCTGAACAACATCTCCAATGCGCTGACGTTCACGGTGGAACTCGGGCTGATCGCACTTGGCATGACGCTTCTGATGACAAGCGGGGAGTTCGACCTTTCGGTGGGCTCGGTCTTCGGCTTCACGGCGGTGGTGATGTGGACGCTGATCAACTCCACCGCGCTGGGGATGCCGCTGGCCTTTCTCATCGCAATGTCGGTGGCGCTCGCCATCGGCGCCATCAACGGGTTCTTCGTTACCCGGCTGAAGATTCCTTCGTTCCTCGTGACGCTGGGCATGCTGCTGGTGGTGCGCGGCAGCGCGCTCTGGCTGACGAGCGGATTTCCCCAGCGGACCTGGGACGCAGGCGAGCAATGGCTGGCCGAATGGCTGGTGGGCGATTTCTGCATCGGGGGTGCGGGGGACTTCTGCACCGGGGGCCTGCGCGTCTATATGAGCCTCATCTGGTTCGTGCTCATCGCCGCCCTTCTCCACTACGTCCTGACCCGCACCCGGTTCGGAAACTGGATCCAGGCGACCGGCGGCAATCCGGCGGCCGCGCGGAACCGCGGGGTTCCGATCCGGCGGGTGAAGATGCTCCTTTTCATGCTGACCTCGGCCCTCGCGGGGCTTACGGGCATCATCTCGTCGATCCGGGTGTCCGCCGCAAACCCGAACTCCGGCACGACCTACGAGCTCGAAGTCATCGCCATGGTCGTGATCGGCGGCACCGCACTCATGGGCGGGCGCGGCACGATTCTCGGCACGGTCCTCGGCGTGCTGATCCTGCGTTTGATGCGTAACGGGATCGTGCTGATCGGCGTGCCCGGGCTCGCCTACAACATCTTCATCGGAGCGATCATTCTCGGGATGATGGCCCTCCACTCGGCGCTCGAACGCCGCCACAACGAGGGGACCTGAGCCATGACCACCCCCATCGTCGAAATGCGCGGCATCGAAAAATTCTATGGCCGCATCCATGCCCTGCGTGGCGTCAACCTCCATGTCAGCAAGGGCGAGATCGTCGGCCTTCTGGGCGACAACGGGGCGGGCAAGTCCACCCTTATCAAGGTGCTGTCGGGCGCCGTCCCGTTCACGTCGGGCGAGATTCTCATCAACGGCCGCACCGTCGAGCTCAACACCACCAACGACGCGATCGACGCTGGCGTGGAGACGATATACCAGGACAGCGCTCTGGTGCCGCAGCTTTCCATCGCGCGGAACCTGTTTCTCGGCCGCGAAATCACCCGTGGGCCGCTGGGGCGCCTCGATCAGGGGCAGATGAACGCGGTCGCCTCGGACCTGTTGCGCCGGGTGGGGATCACCAAGAACATCCCGCCCACGACGCCGATCAGCTCCCTGTCGGGCGGCGAACGCCAGGCGGTGGCCATCGCGCGGGCGATGTACTTCGACAGCGAAATCATCATTCTCGACGAGCCGACGAACAATCTCGGCGTGGCCGAAACCCAAGGTGTGCTGAACTTCGTCCGCGACGCCCGCGACAAGGGTCATGCCTGCATCTTCATCGCCCACAACATCCACCACGTGTTCCAGGTGGTGGACCGGATGGTGGTGATGCGGCGCGGCGAGGTCGTCGCCGACGATCTCAGCCCGAAGACCTCCACGATCCAGGATGTGGAGGACATCATCACCGGCGAACACATGGCCGCCTGATGGAAATCGCGGCGGAAGGGATTTCCGCCCGGTTCGCTCCCGAACTGGGTCGGCTCGACAGTTTCGCGGTCGCCGACGAGGGCCGCAAGGTCACGCCGCTGCACCGTGCGCCCTGGGTCGGGACCGGGGAGGTCATGCCGGAAGGGGCCGACCCCCTGATGGTCGGGCTCGGCGGCGATTTCTTCTGCGCGCCCTTCGCCGCCTCCGAAGGAGACAGCCCGCTTCACGGCTGGCCCCCGAACGTTCCCTGGGACGTCGCCCTCGCCGCCCCCGATCGGATAAGGGCGATCTGCTCCCGCCCGGTGTTTGGTGCAACCCTCATCAAGGACCTCAGCGTCATCGACACCCATCCGTTCGTCTATCAGCGCCACGTTTTCATCGGCGGGACCGGGCGGGTGACAGCGGCCAATCACGGCAACGTCGCCGTGCCGAACGGGGCGCTCATCCGCACGTCCGCCAAGACCCATTGGGAGACCCCGGCCACGCCGCTTGAGAGCGACCCGGCACGGGGCCGGTCGTCCCTCGCCTGCCCCGCGAAATCCGGCGATCCGCGTGCGTTCCCGACGGCGTCCGGCGGCGCGGTCGATCTCACCGTCTATCCGTGGTTCGAGGGCAGCGAGGATTTCGCCATCGGGATCGAGGCGAAGGACAGCCCGCTCGGCTGGACGGCGGTGACCCGGCCGAGTGAGGGCGATCTCTATCTCTCGCTGCGCCACCCGCGCCATGTGCCGATGACCATGCTCTGGCACTCAAACGGCGGGCGCGACTACCCGCCATGGTCGGGCCGGCACCGGGGCTGTCTCGGCGTCGAGGAGGGGGCGGCGGAGCACATGCTGGGCCTCTCGGGCGAGGACGCCCTATCGGGGCCCGGGGCGCTGTCACTAATCCCTTTCGGCAGCCGGGAGATGCGGCATGTCACCGGCGCCGTCGCCTGGCCTTCCGGGGCGCCGGTGGCGGAGATCGCCCTCGAGCGGGGCGGCCTGACGGTCACCGGGGAAAACGGGACTGTCCGCCGGATGCCGTTTCTCGCCGATTTCCTGCGGCTCGATGTGCCGTGACGGGGCGTTGACACCCCCGACCGGGGCGACCCTCAATGCAGGCGTCGCGGAAGGCGGCATCGACCGATGAAAGGACGCCGGGGTATGGAGGTTTCGCTCCAGGGCAAGATCGTGGTCATCACCGGCGCGGCACAGGGCATCGGGGCGGCGATTGCCCGCGCGGCCGATGCGAGCCGTGCTGAGGGGCTCGTGCTGGTAGATCAGGCTCCCGTCGAACTAGACGTGCGATGCGATGTCGAGAGGCTCGTGGCGGACCTTGCCGAGCCAACCGCCCCTGAGAAGGTAGCCGCCGCCGCCCTTGCCCGGTTCGGCCAAATCGACGGGCTCGTCAATGCTGCGGGGCTGACGACGCGGGCCGGCTTCGCCGATGCCGACCCGGCACTCTGGGACCGGCTGATGGCCGTCAACGCCCGCGCGCCGTTCTTCCTCATGGCCGCCGCCATCGGGAACATGCTCGGCCGGTCGGCCACCGGCAGCATCGTCAACATCCAGTCGATGAACGCCCATTGCGGTGCGCCGGATCTCGCGATCTATGCCACGACGAAGGGCGCGCTTCAGACGATGACGAAAAACGCGGCCAACGCTCATCTTGCGGACAGGATTCGGGTAAACGGCATCAACCTCGGCTGGGTCGATACGGAAACCGAACGCAAGCTCCATGAGGTGGACCTCGGCAAGGGCCAGGGCTGGCTGGCCCGCGAGGGGAGGAAACTCCCGCTCGGGCGCCATGTGAGCGCCGAGGAGGCCGCCCGACTGGCGGTCTACCTGTTGTCCGACGCCTCGGCGCCGATGACCGGCGTCGCCATCGACCTCGAACAGGCCGTCGTCGGCGCCCTGCCCTAGGAACGCGGCGGCGCGGTACTTGCCCGCACCACGAGGTCCACCGGGATGAGGTCTTCCCGTGCGGGCCCACGCCCGGGCTGTCGCAGGCTATTGAGCAGTACCTCTGCCGCCCGCCGGCCCATGCGATGGCGATCCTGCCGGATCGTCGTGAGGGCCGGGATGTAGAACGCCGACATCTCGATATCGTCGAACCCGATCACCGACATGTCGCCGGGCACATCGATGCCCGCTGCCATCAACCCCGCGATGAGGCCGAAGGCGACCATGTCGGCAGAGCAGAAAACGGCCGATGGCCGGTCCTCCATCGCCACGATCCGCCAGGCCGCCTGGTAGCCCGACTCAAGGGAAAAATCGCCCCGGACGATCCATTCGGGGCGGGCCGGCAGCCCCAGCCGGGCGCGCTCGGAGACCATGCCCTCGCGCCGGGTCGCCGTCAGCACGTTGCCTTCGGGGCCCGTGACATGGGCGATCTTCCGGTGCCCCAGCGCGTGGAGATGGCGGATGGCAAGGCGGGCGCCTTCGGCGTTGTCGCTTGCGATGACCGGGAACGTCTCGCCCTCGACCCATTCGCAAAGAAAGGCGATGCGGTCGCCCACGCCCTGATCGGTGCAGTGTCTGAGCGCGGTCCGTGAGAGGCCGCCGTCGAGCAGGATTGCCCCGTCGATACGCCCGTCGAGGAAGTAGTCGGCCAGTGCCGTCTCCTCCACGGGGTCCGTTTCGGTGTCGGTGATGAGAACGGCGTACTCCGACCCGGCAAATGCTTCGCTTATGCCCGCCAAAACGCCGGAATAGAACGGCTTTCCGAGGTTGGGTATGAGTACGAGCACCGCACCGGCCCGCCGCATTCGCAGATTCCGGGCGGCCTGATTCACCCGGTAGCCGGTATGCCGGATCGCCTCCAGCACGGCCTCGCGCGTGCCCTCTGACACTAGGCGCGGGCTCGACAGCGCCCGGCTAACCGTTGCAGTGGAAACATTCGCCGCGCGGGCAACGTCCTGGATCGTGGCCGACTTCTGGATCATCGGTCGTCTGGGGCCCTTCTGCATTTCGACGCTTGACTCGACTCCGGTCCGGAGCCGAGAGTGTAATCGATTGCATAGCCAAAGAATACACTTTCTAGGCGATGTAAAGGATTACAAACGGTCTTTGCGCATGTGGGGGATCGGTCAGTGGGGACCAACGCAGTCAGATCGGGGGGTAAAGGCACCCGGTGAGCCGCGCGGCCAGATACGACTTTTCCGGCACCGATGCGCTCGTGATCGGCGCCAGCCGGGCGGGGATCGGCGCCAGCATTGCGCGCGCGCTTCAGGATGCCGGCGCCCGTGTCGAGATCACGGGGGTCGAGCCGGAGTGTGCGCCAGAGGATGCCGGCCGGTTCGTCTACACCCAGCTTGACGTCACCGACACTGGCGCCGTCGATGCCCTCGCGGCGGACCGGGCCGGGCTCGACATCCTGGTCAACTGCGCCGCAATCACTGAGCGGGGCGCCGAGATGGCGCCGGACTTCTTTTCCCATGTTCTCGACGTGAACCTGACCGGGTCGTTCCGGTGCATGAGAGCGCTCCACACCGCACTCAAGGCGGCCGAAGGCTGCGTGGTCAACATCGCCTCGATGTACGCCCGGTTCGGCTCGCCGCGCAATCCGGCCTATGGCGCGTCGAAGGCCGGCGTCGAACAGATGACGAAGTCGTTCGCCATTGCCTGGGCAGCGGACCGGATCCGCGTCAACGCCATCGCGCCGGGCTTCATCGTCACCGAACAATCGGCCCGCGCGCGGCAGGATCCGGCCTTCACCTCAAGCATCGAGGCGCGCACGCCGATGGGCCGTTGGGGCCTGCCCGGTGACATCGTCGGCGCAGCTCTCTTTTTTGCCTCCGATGCCGCCGGGTTCATCACCGGCACCTGCCTGCCCGTCGATGGAGGGTATTCGGTTGCCTGAGGGGCGAGGGTCATGACCGATTTTGCGCGGATCGGGGTTGCGGTGATCGGGACCGGCTTCATCGGCACCGTCCACGTTCAGGCGCTGCGGCGCCTCGGCGTCGATGTCAGAGGCGTTCTGGGCTCCTCGCCGGGCCGCGGCAGGGCCCGCGCCGCCGAAATCGGCGTGCCCCACGCCTATGCCTCGCTCGAGGAGCTTCTGGCGGACGGCAACATTGATGCGGTCCACGTGACAACGCCAAACCATGCCCATTACGGACAGGTGAAGGCGATCCTCGCAGCGGGCAAACACGTGGTCTGCGAAAAGCCGCTGGCGATGACATCTGCCGAAAGTGCGGAAATGGTCGAAATCGCGCGGGCCGCGGGCAAGGTGGCGGCGGTCTGCTACAACATCCGCTTTTATCCGTTGAACCAGCACGCCCATGGTATGGTGGCGGCGGGCGAGCTTGGCGACATCCGGTTCGTAAGCGGCCACTACCACCAGGATTGGCTCGCCAAACCAACCGACTGGAACTGGCGGCTCGAAAGAGAAGTCGGCGGCGCGCTGCGCTCGGTGGGCGATATCGGCACCCATTGGGTCGATCTGACGAGCTTCGTCACCGGGCTGAAGCCCAAGGCGGTGATGGCGGAGCTTGCAACCTTCCTGCCCGAACGCCAGAAGCCCGCTGGGCCGGTGGAGACCTTTTCGGCCGCCGGCGGGGCCACCGAACCGGTGACCATCGAAACCGACGACGCGGCGATGATCCTGATCCGCTACGAGGGCGGCGCGCGGGGGGTGATGAGCACCTCACAGATCAATGTCGGGCGGAAGAATGCACTGCACTGGGACATTGCCGGTGCGAGGGCGAGCGCGGCCTGGGACAGCGAGACGCCGGACCATCTCTTCATCGGGCATCGCGACCGACCGAACGAGACGCTGATGCGGGATTTCACATTGATGAACCCCGCCGGCACCGCCGCCGCAAGCCTGCCGCCAGGTCACGTCGAGGGCTTCGCCGACAGCTTCTTTGCGTTCTTCCGCGCGGTCTATACCGATATTGCAGCCGGGGGCCGCCAACCGGACGCGACCTGGGCCACGTTCGAAGACGGCCATGACGAAATGCGCTTCTGCGACGCCGTCCTGCGCTCGGCGCGTGAGGAACGTTGGGTGGCGTTGAGCGAGGTGGAGGGAGGATGACATGAAACTCGGGCTGCTGACCGCCCCTTTCGAAGACAGCGAGCTTCTCGATGTCGCCGCCTGGGCGAGGGCGAATAGGTTCTCCGCCTTCGAAGTGGCCTGCTGGCCCGCCTCTGGCGGGGAAAAACGGCGCTACGCGGGGACGAGCCATATCGATGTCGACGGGCTGACCGCCGCGAAGGGCGCCGAGATCGTCGATGCGCTCGCCGGCCATGGCATCGAGATATCCGGGCTCGGCTACTATCCCAATCCGCTCCAGGCCGATGCCGGGCACCGCGAAGCCGTCATCGCCCATCTGAGGAAGGTCATCTCGGCGGCCGGCACGATGGGCATCAAGGTGGTCAACACCTTTCTCGGCGGCGACCGGAGTTTGAATGTCGATGAAAACTGGGCCCGCGCCGAGGAGATCTTCGCCCCCATCGTCGCCCATGCCGCCGACACCGGGGTCACACTCTGTTTCGAGAACTGCCCGATGATTTTCAGTTATGACGAATGGCCGGGCGGGCACAACATCGCCTACAGCCCGAAGATCTGGCGGCGGATCTTCGAGACCTGGGGCGACAGGGTGGGCATGAACTTCGACCCCTCGCATCTGATCTGGCAATTCATCGACCAGACCCGGTTCATCAAGGAATTCGGGCCGATGATGGCCCATGTTCACGCCAAGGACGTCATGGTCGACCGCGACGGGCTTTACGAAAACGGCGTGATGTCCACCGGCATGGGGTGGCAGATTCCTCGGCTCTGCGGGCTCGGTGACGTCGACTGGTCCGACTTCTTCTCGGGGCTCTACCGGGCGGGCTATGACGGGCCGATCATCATCGAGCACGAAGACCGGCTGTTCGAGGGCACCGATGACAAGATCAAGCGGGGCTTTCTCCTGGCGCGCGACGTCCTACAGCCGTACATAAAATGAAGAAGCAATCATAAAATCTTGAAACCAAAACAGTCTTTGTAATGGGAGGACTATCACATGAAGAAACTTCTCACAGGTGCTGCAGCCCTTGCCATGGCCGTGTCGCTGGCCCCGGCGGGCTTCGCGGGCGGCCACAAGTCCTACACCATCGGGGTGTCGAACACCGTGCAGGGCAACGGCTGGCGCGAGCAGATGATCTGCGCGATGCGGGCCCAGGCGCTCGTCGAGGGGGACGTCACGAACCTCATCGTCGCGCATCGGAACACCGATTCCGCTGGCCAGCTTGAGGACCTCAACAACCTCATTGAGGCCGGCGTCGACGCGATCGTGCTCAACCCCTCGAACCCAGATGCGCTGAACTCCGCGCTCGAAGCGGCGATGGCCCAGGACATCGTGGTCGTCGCGGTTGACGCGGGCGTGACGGCCGAGGGCGCGTACATCCTGTCCAACAACCAGGAGGAATACGCCTATCTCGGCGCGAAGTGGCTCTTTGAACAGCTTGGGGGGTCGGGCGACGTCGTCTACATGCGCGGTATCGCCGGCGTGTCGGCCGATACCGACCGCGATAACGGCTTCAAGCGCGCGCTGGCGGAATATCCCGACATCAACGTCGTCCACGAGGTCTTCACCGGCTGGCAACAGGACCAGGGTAAGCAGCAGATGTTCGACTTCCTGGCGACCGGCATTCCCTTCGACGGCGTTTGGACCAGCGGCATCGATAACGTGATCGTCGATGCCTTCGTCGAGTCGGGTGCGCCGCTGGTGCCGATCGTCGGTGCCGACAACGCAGGCTTCGTTCAGTACCTCAGCGAGGTCGACGGGCTTCAGGGGGCCGCCGTGACGAACCCCGGCTCGGTGGGCGGTGCGGGCATCGCGCTGGCGGTCGACATTCTCAACGGCGAGGCGCCCGAGAGCGCAACAGTGCTGGTCGACCCCGTTCTCTGGGAAAACACGACTGAGGCGGGCCGGGCCACCATCGAGGCGGCCCAGAACCCCAACCTCGACCCCGAATGGCCGGTGTCAGTGACCATCCCCGGCTGGACCGACTATTCGATGGAAGAGATCATCGCCTGCGAAGGTCCGGGCGATAGCTGAGCCAAGACCCGGCCGGCCCCGGCGCGCTCCGGGGCCGGCCTCCATGAGGCGGGCGAAGCACCACCGATGACCGACACCTCACTTCTCGACGCCTCCGGCATCGCCAAGAGTTTCGGCGCGGTGCGCGCCCTGACCGAGGCCCGGCTGACGGTCGACCGGGGCGAGGTCGTGGCGCTGATGGGCGCGAACGGCGCGGGCAAATCGACCTTCGTGAAGATCCTCACCGGGGCGCTCAGACCCGATGCCGGCCGGGTGCTGATCCGCGGGGCCGAGGCGTCGGTGGGCTCGCCGGCCGAGGCCCGTCGGTCGGGGCTGGTGCCGGTCTATCAAGAACCCTCGCTCATTCCCGACCTCGACGTGGCCGACAACCTCCGGCTCGGCGACACACCGGTCGAACCGTTCCGGGCCTGGGTTGCGGAGCTTGGCATCAACCGGCTCAAGCTCTCGGACATGATCGGCGAGCTGCCGCTGGCCACACTCCGCATTCTCGATCTCGCCCGGGCCCTTGCCGCGAAGCCCGACGTCCTGCTTCTCGACGAGATGACTGCCGCCCTTCCCACCGATCTCGTCGAACGTGTGCTGAAGGTGGTGCGGGCCGAAGCCGACGAAGGGCTTGGCGTGATCTACGTCTCCCACCGCTTCGCGGAGATTTCCCAGCTTTGCGACCGCGCGAGTGTGCTCAGGGACGGGCGAACGGTGGGCGATCTGCCCATCGAGCCGGGTGTGGAGGACCGCGCGGTCGAGCTGATGCTCGGACAGACGCTCGATCTCGGTGCCCGCGAGACCTCCGGCGCGGTCACACGGAAGACCGGTACCCCGCGCCTGGCGGTTAGAACGCTGGCGGCCCGACCGAAGCTCTCGGATGTGTCCTTCGACCTCTATCCCGGGGAGGTCCTCGGCGTCGTGGCCCTCGAAGGCCAGGGCCAGGACGAGCTCTTCGAGGTGCTTGCGGGGTTCGAGCGCCCAGGTGCCGGGACGATACAGGTCGACGGCGTGCCGGTGCGATTTTCCCATCCGGCCGACGCCATTGCAGCGGGGCTGACCTTCGTACCCGGCAACCGGTCCGAGGCGCTCCTCTCCCAGCGACCGGTGCGTGAGAACGTCGCCCTGCCCTTTGCCGCCCGCCTCCGGTCCTGGGGGCAGTTGAAGCTCCGCCGCGAGCGAGAGCGGGTGGGCTACGCCATCGACAAGCTCCAGATCGACACCCGCGCCCAGGGCGAGGTGCAGCGGCTCTCGGGCGGCAACCAGCAAAAGGTCACCATCGGGCGCTGGATCGCCACGGGCGTGGAGACGCTGTTGCTCTTCGACCCCACCCGCGGCATCGACGTGCGCACCAAGCGCCAGATCTATCCGCTGGTCAGGGAACTTGCGGAGAACGGGGCAGCAGTGCTGTACTACACCTCCGAACTCGCCGAAATACCCCAGGCCTGCGACCGCGCGGTGGTGATCTTCAATGGCCGGGTCGTCGATGTGATCGATGCCAGCGCGGCCGACGAGGCGACGCTGATGCGGGCCGCCTATGGGTTGACCAACGGGGCAAGCGCGGCGTGAAGGGCTTGGTTCGAAAGCACGGCTGGTCGCTCGGCCTGGGCCTGCTCTTCCTTCTGCTCCTCGCCGTTACCCGTCTCATCCAGCCGACGTTCGGGGCCAGCGGGTTCGAAAGCCTGGCCCGCGCCGCCCTGCCTTTTGCCTTCGCCACCGCCGGGATGGCCATCGTCGTCATCGTCGGCGGCATCGATCTCTCGGTGGCCTCGATGATGGCCGTCGCTGCGGTTCTGGCGGCGGTGCTGATGGAACGGATTGCCGGCGTCCCAGCCCTATTCATCGTCCTCGCAGCCGGTCTCGTCATGGGGCTCGTCAACGGCGCCCTCATCGTCCTGACCCGCGTGCCCGATATCGTTGTGACGCTGGCCATGCTGTTCGTCTGGGAGGGGGTGGCTCTCCTGATCCTCGAAACCCCAGGCGGGGCGGCGTCGGACTGGCTTGAGGCGGGTATTCGCGGGTTTTTCCCAGTGGAAGGCATCCCCCAGGCCCTTCTCATCATTGTCGTTGCCATCGGCGCCGTCTGGCTGCCGGTTCGGCGTTCCAAGCTCGGCCTGTCGATCTATGCGACCGGCTCCGACGAGCGTGCCGCCTTCCGGTCGGGGGTTGCCGTCGGCCGGACGAAGATCGCCGCCTACGGCCTTTGCGGATTGTTCTGTGCGATGGGCGGGCTCAGCCTTGCGGCACTCACCGGTATCGGCGAGCCCGTTCCGGGCCCCTATCTGCTCGCGTCGGTTGCCGCCGTGGTGCTCGGCGGCGTGGTGCTCGGCGGCGGGCGCGGGGGTCTTCTCGGGCCGATCATCGCCGTGTTCATCCTGCGGATCATCCGCACCATTCTGACCCTGATGGCGGTCGATCCCAATGTCACAACCATTATCGAGGGCACGATCATGGTCGCGGTCGTGATGCTCGGGACCTGGCTCACGATGCGGGGAGCACGACGATGAGCGATCTCAGCACCGATCCACCGCTGGTGCGCATTGGACGGTTCCTGCGGGACAACCCGATGATCCCGCTCCTGGTCTTTCTCTTTCTCCTGATCGCGGTTCTCGAAGCGATGCGCCCCGGGATCGTGATGCCCGTGCGTGCCGGGCGCGACGGGCTAATCTCGACCTTCTGGGTCGGCAATCTCATCAAGTTCGCGATCCCGCTCGCAATGCTCGCCGCCTGTCAGGTGCTCACCATGCTGACGGCGGGTATCGACCTCTCCGTCGGGGTCGTGGCGACGGTCTCGGCCTTTGTCTGCGCAACGTTGAGTTCGATCTGGGGCGTAGCGCCGGCGGTCCTGATCGCCCTGGCGGCCGGGGTGATGGTGGGACTCGTCAACGGGTTCGGCGTCGGTGTCGTCCGCGTCCATCCGCTCATCATGACGCTCGGCACGGGGCTCATCGCCACGGGTTGCCTTCAGGTCTATCAGCGGCTGGTGATCAATGCGGGGTCCGTCGTCCCCGACTTTCTGGTCTGGCTCGGGGTCGGGCGGACCTTGGGAATGCCGAACGGCCTTGTCTTGTTCGTGCCCTTCGCCATCTTCATCCTCTGGCTCATGCGCTATACCGGCTTCGGGCGGCTCCTCTTCGCGCTCGGCTCGAACGAGCGGGCCGCCAAGCTCTCCGGCGTCCGGGCCTGGCAGGTCTATATCGCGCTCTACGTGCTGTCGGGCTTCATCGCGGCCCTGGCCGGCCTGCTTTACCTCGGGATGATCCGTCAGACCTCGCTCAGCCTCGCCAATCCGCTCCTGCTGCCCTCCGTCGCGGCCGCAGTCATCGGCGGGACGTCGATTTTCGGCGGGCGCGGGAGCTATGCCGGTGCGATCATCGGCGCGCTCATTCTCCGGGTGCTCGACACCATGCTGACGCTCATGCAGATGCCCGAAGGGGCCCGCACCGCCCTTTTCGGCGTCATCATTCTCGCCGTCACGGCCCTTTACGTAAGGATCACCGGCGCACGCTAGGGAGGACCATCATGGCCAGACACCGGATCGTCGGGATCAGTTTCGACCACATGCATATGGGCGATCTTCTGCGGATGGTACATGACCACCCGGAGGCCGAGATCGCGGGCATCTTCGATCCCGATCCCGCTAGGATGGCAGACGCGGTCGCGACCTTCGCCATTCCCGAGGACCGGGTCTTCACCGATTTCGACGCCTGCATGGCCGCCGGCCCCTACGACATGGCCCTCCTCTGCGCGGCCACCGCCGATCACGCCGCCTATACCGAGCGTCTTGCCCCCCACGGCCTCCACGTCTTCGTGGAAAAACCCTTCGCCGCCTCCGTCGGGGACGCCCGACGGATGATGGCGGCGATGGACGGCACCGGCAAAATGATGGCGATCAACTGGCCGCTGCGCTGGGTCGAAAGCCATGTCACGGCCAAACGCCTGATCGATGAAGGGATGATCGGTGAGCTTCGCGAGGTCCATTTCTACGACGGCAATCGCGGCCCGCTCTACCACGTCGCCGACAAGAAAGAGGTCGGCCCCGAAGAGGTCGAGCGCCAGAAACCGACCTCTTGGTGGTACAAGACGGCCAGCGGCGGCGGGTCGCTGCTCGACTACCTCGGCTACGGTGCGACGCTCGGCACTTGGTACATGGGGGGCGAAGCGCCTCTCGAGGTCACCTGCATTACCGACGAGACGCCTGGGATCGAGGTCGATCAGCACGCCGTCGCCGTTTGCCGCTATGCCCGGGGGCTTTCGAAGATGGAAACGCGCTGGGGCACCTTCACCGATCCCTGGACGATCCAGCCCCAGCCGACCTGCGGCTTCACCTTCGTCGGCAGCGACGGCACCATCGCCTCGCCCGACTACGCCACCCACCTCACGGTCCAGACCCGGGCACGGCCCGAGCGCCACGAGATCCCTGTCGATTCCCTGCCCGAGGGCGAGCGCAACGGCATCGACTATGTTCTGGGCTGCATCGAACGCGGCGCGCCGGTCGCCGGGCCGCTCGACCCCGGCCTCTGTCTGACCGCCCAGCGGATTGTCGACACGGCGGCCCGTTCGGCTCAGGAAAAGCGCACCTTGGTGCTTCTCGCGTGACCGACGACGCGACAGATACCGACACCTATGCGCTCAAGGCCGCGGACCTGCCGGAGATCGAGGCGCCAGACATCCCCTATCGGCCGCCGGCACCGCGCACCTATCGCCCAAGGATCGGCATGATCGGCACAGGCGGCATCTCGGCGAGCCATCTCGATGCCTATCGCAGCGCCGGTTGGGAGGTCGCCGCGCTCTGGAACCGGACCCGGTCGAAGGCCGAGGCGAAGGCCGCCGAGTACTGTCCGGGCGCGCGGATCGAGGAGGATTGGCGGGCGCTGCTGGCTGACAGCGAGATCGACGTTGTCGACGTCACGCTCCACCCCGAGCACCGGGTCCCCATCGTCGAAGCCGCACTTCGGGCAGGCAAGCACGTCCTCAGCCAGAAACCCTTCGTCAGCGATCTCGACGCCGGGGAAGACCTCGTCCGCATCGCCGAGGACGAAGGCGTGAAGCTTGCGGTGAACCAGAATGGGCGCTGGTCGCCGCATATGGCGTTCATCCGCGAGGCGGTGCGCAGAGGGTATATCGGCGAGGTTCTCTCGGCCCATGTCGCGGTCCATTGGGACCATACCTGGACGGCGCATACGCCCTTCGACGAGATCGCCGATCTCGTGCTTTACGATTTCGGCGTGCATTGGTTCGACTTCGTCGCTTCTCTGGTCGGAGACCGGGCCGAAAGCGTGGTCGCGACTGCCTCGAAGGCCCGAGACCAGGCCAACCGGATGCCGCTTCTGGCCGAGGCGCTTGTGCGGTTCGATGGCGGCCAGGCGAGCCTGGTGTTCGACGGCGGCGTGCCACACGGGCCGTGGGACACCTCCTATGTCGGCGGCACCAAGGGGAGCCTTCGCTCCGAGGGCCCCGATCTCGGCAGGCAGAGCGTGACGCTGACGACCGGCGACGGCGTCGCTCGGCCCGCGCTCCATGGCACATGGTTCAACGACGGTTTCCGGGGCGCGATGGGCGAGCTTCTGTGTGCCATCGAGGACGACCGGGACCCGATCAACGGGGCCCGCGACAACCTCAAATCTCTCGCCGTTGCCTTCGCTGCCGTCCGTTCGCGGATCATCGGCAAGGAAGTCGCCGTCGGCGGCGCCCGCCGCCTCGAAAGCTGACGGGCCCGGTGCTCAGGTGGTCTGGGTGACCTTGCTGAGATGCCGCGGCTCATCGGGATCGAGGCCGCGCGCGACCGCGATACGTTCGATCATCGCATAGAAGCTGACGATGAGGGCGAGCGGGTCGGTCAGCCAATGGCCGGTGCGCACCGTGGGCAGCGGCGTGGCACGGTTCACAAGCCCACTCGTTGCAAAGACCGTGGCGCCCTTGGCCGCAATAGCATCGGCGACCTCCGCAACGGTGGGCTCGGCGGCGTCCGCGGCGGCAAAGGCCAGAACCGGAAAGCCGCGTTCGACCATGGAGACCGGTCCGTGCAGGACTTCGGCGGAGGAAAACCCCTCGCCGTGAAGCTGGCAGACTTCCTTGAACTTGAGCGCGGCCTCGGTCGAGATCGCCCAGGCCGGACCCCGCCCGAGCGTGTAGAGCGAGCCCGGCGTCAGCGCTGCGCCAACGGCCGACCAGTCGGTCTCTGTTGCCTGGCCGAACGCCTCGGGCAAGGCCTCGATTGCAGCCAGGAGGGCGGCGTCGCCTTTCACCTCGGCCAGAAGCCAGAGCCCCGCGAGGGCCGAGTTGACGAAGGTCTTCGTCGCCGCGACGCTGGTTTCCGCGCCGGCTGCGATGTCGATGACGTGCTCGGCCTCTGCCGCCAGCGGCGAGGCCGGATGGTTGGTCAGGACAAGGGTCAGCCCGCCCCCTGCCCTAAGCGCCTTCGTCATCTCGACAATGTCGGGGCTCGCCCCGGACTGGGAAACCGACAGGCCCGCCGCCCCCCGAACCCTCAGGCGTGCCCCGTAGACCGAGGCGACCGAGGGCCCGACCGAGGCCATCGGCAGGCCCAGGAGAAGCTCGCTTGCATACTTGAGATAGGTGCAGGCATGGTCCGAAGAGCCGCGCGCGACCGACACCAGAAACGGCGGATCGGTCTTCCTGATCGCAGCGGCGGCGGCGGCAACGCTGGCCTTCTCGCGCTCGAGCAGCCGTGCCGCGGCAGCCGGTATCTCTTCGATCTCGTGTCGCATCCGACTGGGCATGGCACAGTTCCTTCGCTGCTGCCGACAATGCCTTCTCGGCGGCCGGAAGCAAACTGCCGACTTGTGACAAGGGCCTGGAACGGCGATGTTTTCCACAGCATTGGAGGGACAGAAGATGATCCGGGCACTGGTGATCGGCCTTGGCAATATGGGACAGAGCCACGCCCTGGCCCTCCACGCCTCAAGGGACGCGGAAATCGTCGCCCTGGTGAACCGCTCGCCGGTGGAACTGACAGAGGAGCTTCGCCGGTACCCGGTCTTCGACCGGTTCGAAACGGCGATGAAGACCAACCCCGATCTCGTCGTGATCGCCACCTATGCCGACAGCCATGCCGAGCTTGCAATCCGGGCGATGGAGGCCGGCGCCCATGTGTTCGTCGAAAAACCGCTGGCGGCCACGGTCGCCGATGCCGAGGAGGTGGTGAGAACGGCGCGGCGGCGCGACCGGAAGATCGTCGTCGGCTACATCCTGCGCCATCACCCTTCCTGGCAGCGGCTGATCGCGGAGGCCCGGGCGCTCGGGGGTCCATACGTCTTTCGGATGAACCTCAACCAGCAATCCACCGGCGCGGAATGGGAAACCCACAAGGCGCTGATGCGGACGACGTCGCCGATCGTCGATTGCGGCCTCCACTACATCGACGTCATGTGCCAGATCACCAATGCCCGCCCGGTCCGGGTGCAGGGTATCGGATTGCGGCTGACCGACGAGATACCGCCCGAGATGTACAATTACGGCCAGCTCCAAGTGGTCTTCGCCGACGGATCGGTCGGGTGGTACGAGGCCGGCTGGGGCCCGATGATGTCGGAAACCGCCTTCTTCGTGAAGGACATCGTCAGCCCCAACGGCGCTGTGTCCATCGTCGATGGCGACAAGGGGGCCTCGGCCGATATCGACGGGCATACGAGCGTCGGCGGTCTCGTGGTGCACCGACCCGAGGGCGACCGGCTCATCGAGATCCCTGTCGAGCCGGGCCATCAGGACCTCTGCGACGCGGAACAGGCGTTCATGATTCGGGCCATCGCCGAGGACATCGACCTCTCAGATCACATGGCGGCCGCCGTGAGTTCCCTTGCGGTTTGCCTCGCGGCAGATGAAAGCATCCGACGCGGCGTACCCGTGGCACTCTGAGGTGACAGCGGAATCCCGGCCGAGAGATCCGGTCGATCCGGAGAAGGACGCTTGCCAGGGGCGGCGAAAGGCTTCACATTCAGAGATGCGAATTTATTGTGGTGCCGCTATGGAAATCACCAGAAGAACCCTCCTTGGTGCCGCAGGCGCCTCGACGCTCGCCGGTCTCTTGCCGCGCCGGTCGCTTGCCCGCATGGAGATCGGAAGTGCCACGCTGACAACGGTCAGCGATGGCCATCTGACCCTGCCGGGCGACTTCATCTTCGGGCCGATGCCGGCCGACGAACTGCCCGGTTTGCTCAGCCGGTACGACATCGACCGGCAACAGCTCACGCCCGAGTGCAATCTCGCCCTTTGGCAGGATGCGGATAGAACCGTGCTCTTCGACGCCGGATCGGGACCGGATTTCATGGCCACCGCCGGCTTCCTGCTCGACGGGCTCGGCGAGATCGGCATCGACCCCGGCGATATCACGGATGTCGTCTTCACCCATGCCCATCCCGACCACATCTGGGGGTTGATCGACGATTTCGACGATCTGGTCTTTCCCGGTGCAACGTACCGGATGGGCCGCAGGGAATGGGACTACTGGTGGAACCCAGAGACCGTGAACACCATCGGCGAGGCGCGTGCGGCCTTTGCGGTGGGGGCCCGGCGCCGGATGGAGCGGATCGAAGACGCCGTCGTCCTGTTCGACGACGGCGAAGAAATCCTGCCCGGGATCGCGGCGCTCGAAACGCCGGGGCACACGCCGGGGCACATGGCCTTCGAAATCCGGCAAGGAAGCGCGGCGGCCCTCGTGGTCGGAGATGCCATCGGCAACCACCACGTCGCCTTCGCCCGGCCGCATTGGAAGAGCGGGTCGGACCAGGACCCCGACCTCGCCATAGCGACCCGAAAGATTCTGTTCGACCGCCTGACCGGCGAAGACCTGCCGTTGCTCGGTTTTCATCTCCCCGGCGGAGGCATCGGCCGCGCGGAGGTCATCGAGGACGGCTACCGCTTCGTCCCGGGAGACATCTGATGCGCGCCGCAGTCCTGATCGCCGCTCTCGTTGCCTGCCCGGCCGCCGCCGACGAGGACATTGCCGACCAATACCCCGGCTCCCCGCTCTATTCGAAGCCGGTCGAGGTCATTCCACACGTCTGGTCGGCCATCGGCGCCACCGCCCCGCCGACCTATGAAAACTCCGGCCACAACAACAATCTCAGCTTCATCGTGACCGGAGACGGTGTGGTCGTGGTCAATGGCGGGGCGGCCTACATCCTGGCCGAGGCGCTCCACAAGGAGATCAGGGCGGTGACCGACGAACCGGTGCGCCTTGTGATCGACGAGAACGGACAGGGCCACGCCATGCTGGGCAACTCCTACTGGGCCGAACAGGGCGTGCCGATCCTCGCCCACGTCGATGCCGCTACCGAGATCGAGGCCCATGGCCACGAAATCCTCGAAAGCATGAAGCGCTACAATCGCGACAAGGCGGAGGGCACCTTCGTTGCGTTGCCAACCGAGACCTTCGAGGAGGCCCGCGCCATCGAGATGGGCGGTTTCCGCATCCAGGTGCTGCATCTCGGCCCGGCACACGGCCCCGGCGACATCCAGGTCTGGTTGCCGGAACAAAGCCTCGTGATCGCAGGCGACATGGCGTTTCACGAACGGATGCCGCCGATCTTCGCGGACACCATCGTCAAGGACTGGATCGAGACCTGGGATACCGGCTTCGAGGCCCTGAACGCGACCTATGTGATCCCGGGTCACGGGCACCCCACCAACATGGATCAGGTCCGCCGTTATACCCGTGACTATCTCGTCTTCCTGCGCGAACGCATCGCCGAGCATCTCGATGCGGGCGGGGACCTCGCGGGGGCCTATTACGTCGACCAGAGCCCTTATGCGCATCTCGATACGTTCGACGAACTCGCAACGAAGAATGCCGGCCGGGTCTTCGAACAGATGGAATGGGAATAGCAGTGCACATGGGCCTCTGCCTATCGCCGGACCCCGGGTCGGTGATTTGACACCGGTCAAGGCGGGGCGGCGGCTGGGTGTGGAAGTTGCCTTTGCAAACAGCGACCTGGGCCGCCTTTGGAAGACCTGATCGAAACGCTCGGCGACCCCGCCACCCTGCTCTTGGCGGGGCTATCGGTTGGTTTCGTCTTCGGGGTGGCGGCCTATACTTCGCGGTTTTGCCTACGCGCGGCGACGGTCGAGGTGGCCGAAGGGCATTTCGGGGCGCGGCTGGCGATCTGGCTGGTGGCGTTCCTTATGGCCCTGACCCTCGTCCAGGGCGCAGCGGCCCGGGGCGGTCTCGACGTGAGCGCGGCGCGGCAATTGGCGGCGACCGGGTCGGTCTCCGGCGCCATCCTGGGCGGGCTGATGTTCGGCGCCGGCATGGTGCTGGCACGCGGATGCGCCAGCCGGCTCCTTGTCCTGTCGGCCTCGGGCAATCTCCGCGCCATCGTAACGGGCCTCGTCCTAACCCTCACCGCTCAAGCTTCTCTCGGCGGCGTGCTGGCCCCGGCGCGCGAAGCGCTCGCAACGCTCTGGACGGTTCCCGGCGGCGCGGATCGCAGCCTGCTCGCCATCCTCGGGCTGCCGCAGACCACGGTCTGGGCCCTTGCCGCCGCAAGCCTCGTCGCGGCCGTTCTCTTCGGCGCGCTTCGGGGCGCAAAGCCCGCAGAGCTCCTCGGCGCGGCGGTCGTCGGTCTTGCGGTCTTTCTCGGCTGGCTTGCGACCTTCGCCATCGCCAGCGCGTCGTTCGAGATCGTCGCCGTCCAGTCGGTGACCTTCACCGGCCCCTCTACGGATACCCTGATGGCGCTGGTGAACGAGCGCAGCCTGCCTATGGGGTTCGGCACCGGGCTGGTCCCGGGGGTCTTTCTCGGCGCCTTTCTCGCCGCCTTCATCAAGGGCGAGGCGCGCATACAGCGGTTTGGCCCGGACACGCCGATGGAACGCTACCTCATTGGCGGCACACTGATGGGGTTCGGCTCCATGCTGGCCGGCGGCTGCGCAGTGGGCGCGGGCGTTTCCGGCGGGTCGATCCTGTCGCTCACGGCCTGGATCGCGGTCTTGTCGATGTGGGTCGGGGCGATGACGACGCACCGGCTTCTCACCCGAAAAGCCACGACCGCCACCGTCTGATCTATTGGGCGGCGACCGCGGTCCTGGCGAGCTGGCATTGCGACCAGAGATCTTCGAGCGCCGCAACCAGCCGATCGACCTCGGCGTCCGAATGGACCGGCGACGGCGTGATCCGAAGCCGCTCGGTGCCTTTCGGCACCGTCGGGTAGTTGATCGGCTGGATGTAAATGCGGTGCTCGCTCATCAGCCGGTCGGAGATGAACTTGCACTTCATCGGATCGCCGACGATCACCGGGACGATGTGGCTTGGGTTGTCGAGATGCGGCAGACCGATCGCGTCGAGCCTGGCGCGCACCTCGGCGACGCACGCCCGGTGGGCCCGCCGTTCGTCCTGGCTGTCCTTCAGATGCCGGATCGATGCGGCCGCCCCCGCCGCCACCGCAGGCGGCAGAGCCGTGGTGAAGATGAAACCGGAGGCAAAGGACCGAACGAAGTCGCAAAGGGTCGACGAGCCCGCGACGTAACCCCCCATCACGCCGAAGGCCTTGCCCAGCGTACCCTCGATGACCGTAATCCGGTCCATCAACCCTTCGCGCTCTGCGATGCCGCCACCCCGCGGGCCGTAAAGCCCCACAGCATGCACCTCGTCGAGATAGGTCATGGCGCCGTAGCGTTCGGCGAGGTCGCAGATCTCGGCGATTGGAGCGATGTCGCCGTCCATCGAATAGACACTCTCGAATGCGATGAGCTTCGGTGCGTTGGCCGGCAGGGCAGCGAGCTTGGCTTCGAGGTCCGCCATGTCGTTGTGCTTCCAGATCACCTTCTCGGCCCGGCTGTGGCGGACGCCTTCGATCATCGAGGCGTGGTTGAGCGCGTCCGACAGCACCACGCAGCCTGGGATGCGCGCGGCGAGCGTGCCGAGGGCGGCCCAGTTCGAGACATATCCGGAGGTGAAGAGGAGCGCTGCCTCCTTGCCGTGGAGATCGGCGAGTTCGGCTTCGAGCAAAACATGATCGTGGGTGGTGCCGGAGATGTTGCGCGTCCCCCCCGCCCCGGCGCCGGAGCGGTCGAGGGCGTCATGCATCGCGGCGAGCACCTTTGGGTGCTGGCCCATGCCGAGATAGTCGTTCGAGCACCAGATCGTGACCTCGCCCGGTCCGTTGTGACAGGTGGCTGCGGGAAAGGCACCGCAGCGGCGCTCGAGCTCGGCGAAGGCACGGTGATTACCCTCGTCCCTCAGCCGGTCGAGTTCACCGGCGAAGAAATCGTCGTAATCCATCAGTTCGCGGTCGCCTCGGCCACGATCCCGACCAGAAGGTCCTCGACCGCCTGCATCGGCCCGTCGGGGAAGTCGCGGTGGCCTACGATGACGCCGTCGGCGGTCTCGGCGACGAAGATGCCGTAGGGGCAATGGGCAATGTTCATCGGGTCGGCTTCCATCACCTGGCGCGAAACGACGGCCGAGCAGAAGACGTAGATGTCGGCCTCGGCGAAGAGCTCGACGTCGCTGCCGACATCCGCCCCGGTGCGGTTGAGCATTTCGCCCACATGGCTGACATAGTCGACCACAAGCCCCTGGCCGACGATGGCGGTCTCGACGGCGAAGGCGGCGTCTTCAAAGGAGCCGTCGAAGGGAACGACCATGGGACCGTCCGCATAGGCCGGGCCGGCCATCAGACCGGCGATGAGCAAGAGACGTTTCATCAGGATTTCCCCCTTGGTGGGTGGCGCGGGGCCCGTCGAGGGGTCACGCGCCGGGTTGCGAGGGCTCAGGCGGAAGCGCCGAACATGTCGGCCACGATGCCCGCGTACCAGCCTTCGGATTCCTCGTAAGTCGCCTTGCGAACCTCCGCACTTTCGCCGGTTGCGGAGATGAACCCGTCGACCTTGGCGATCTTCTCCTCGGTGGCCTCGTAGGTTGCCCCGACCTTGACCCCATCGTTGGTCTCGATGAGCGACCAGCAGGTGTTGGCGAACTTCGCCGGGAAGACCCGGGAGCCGGTCAGCGCCCCGCGCACCGCATTGGCGCAGACCTTGGCCTGGCTGTTGGCCGAGAAGCCCGATTTCGGCATGTCGCCCTGTTGCGCGGCGTCGCCGAGGACATAAACGTCCGGATCGGCCTTGGTCGACATATCGGCAGCGTTCACCGGCGCCCAGCGGCCGTCGGTGACACCGGCGAGTTCGGCGATGCGGCCGGCCTTCATCGCCGGGATCACGTTGCAGACATCGACGTTTTCGACCACCCCGTCGATCGAGAGCGTCATTGCGGTGGGGTCCACCTCGACGTTGTCCGCGCCAAAGTCGGGCCCAACACGTTCGACCATGCCGCCGTAATGGTTTGCCCAGCCCTCTTCGAAGAGGCCCTGCTTCGAGAACTTCTCCTTTGGGTCGGCGATGAGGATCTTCGCGGTCGGATTGTTGGCCTTGAGGTAATGGGCGACCATCGAGACCCGTTCGTAGGGTCCGGGCGGACAGCGGAACGGGTTCGGTGGGGCGACCATCGCATAGGTGCCGCCCTGAGGCATCGCCATGAGCTGGGCCTTCAGAAGCTCCGACTGCGAGCCGGCCTTGTAGGCATGGGGCATGGCGTTTTGCGCCGAGATGTCCCAGCCGGGCACCGCACCGTCCACGAAGTCGATGCCGGGGCTCAGGATCAGCTTGTCATAGGGCAGGCTCGCGCCGCCGGCGAGGGAGACCGTTCTTGCGTCGCGGTCGACGCCGATGGCCCAGTCGTGAACCACGTTCACTCCGTTCGCGGCGAGCCCGCCATAGGTATGGCCGATATCCTCGATCTCCTTGAAGCCTCCGAGATAGAGGTTGGAGAAGAAACAGGTGTAGTAGGTCCGCGTCGGTTCGACGAGAGTGACGTCGATAGCCCCCTCGCTGTCCTTTGCGATGTAACGGGCTGCCGTCGCCCCCCCGGCCCCGCCACCGACGACCACTACGCGCGGTGTCGCCTGAGCGCGGACCATCGGGGCCGCCAGCGCCGCCGTCAGTGCCGCCGAGGTTCCTAGAAACGTTCTTCTGTCGAGTGCCACGTGTTTGTCCTCCCTTAAACCCTTGCTCTAATTGCCGATGTCCTTGAAGTACGCCGCCAGCGCGGCGATTTCCTCGTCGTTCAAGCGCCCCGCGATCATCTGCATCACCGGATGGGACCGCTGCTTGTTCTTGTAGGCGTGCATCGCCACGACGAAGTCTTCCTCGGGCCAGTAGGTGATCGAGGGGATGCCGTCGACGTTGCCGTCGGCCTGATGGCAGGTGGTGCATTCGCCGCTGAGATATTCGCCGTATTCGGGGTCGCCGACGATGGCGAGAATCGCCGGATCGAGATCGTGATCGGTGGCCGTCGCCGTGGGGTCCGCCTCTGGGATGTCGATGGGGGCATCCGAATACCCCCTCAGATAGGCCAGGAGGTCGGCGCGCTCTTCGGGGTCCTTGAGGCCGCGGTAGCTCATCCGAGTGCCCGAGGCGAAGGCGCGGGGGTTTTCGATGTAGGCATGGAGCGTGTCGGCATGCCATTCGAGCCCGTTCGTCCCGGCGCGCCTGAGACTGTCGGAATAGTGAAAGCCTTCGAGCCCGGCAGCCTTGCGGCCGAAGAGCCCGTTGAGATGGGGTCCGATCCGGTTCCGCGCCCCCGGACCCACCTGGTGGCAGGCCTTGCATTCGTCAAAGACCTTCTCTCCTGCCGCAGCGTCCCCCAGACCCTGCGCAGAAACGCCGACGGCGACTATGGAAAGCGCTGCCGCTAGAGAGAGTGATGCTGCCGCCAGCCGCATCGGTTCACTCCGACGCCGCCGAGAGATAGGCCGCGATCGCTGCCTGATCCTCATCGGTCTTCAGGCCACGGAAGGACATTCGGGTGCCGGACATGTACCCCTTCGGATCGGCCAGGAAGGCGGCCAGTTCGGCTTCGTCCCAGACCTTCCCCTCTTCCATCGCGGTCTCGAAACCGCCGGAATACCGGAACCCATCGACCGACCCCATCACGCGACCGAAGAGCCCGTTGAGGTGAGGTCCGGACTTGTTGCGGGCTCCCGGACCGACCTCATGGCAGGTCGAGCATTGCCGGAAGAGCTTTTCGCCCGTCGCGACAAGGGCGTCGCCCTGGTCCGGTTCCGGCTCTGCGGGCGCGGTCGCAAGAATGGCCGTCTCCACAGGCTGAGGCGTGGCCTCGGGTATGAAGGACGGGCCCGCAGCGGTGAAGGATGGCAATGCGATGTCGCGCGCGGGGTTCATGACCGAGTTCGACCCGCCCTCGGGGGGCGTTTCGACCAAAAAGACCGAGCGCATAGTAACTTCGACCTCGTCCTTGCAGTCCTCCATGCACGGCTCGGCGCGCCATTCGGCATACTCAGTCGCGTCCCGGTCATCGACGACAAAGCCATCGGCATTATACATCTCGACCTCGGCGAAGTTCTCGTGGCTGAGGACGAAATCGTCGTCCACAAGATCGTTCGAATAGAGGATATAGGCCGTGATCGCATAGGTCTCATCGGCGGTCAGCGTGCCTGCCGCGCCGAAGGGCATCGACCGGTGGACATAGTCGAAGACGGTCGAGAGATAGGGCCAGTAGGATCCAACCGTCTTGACCGGATCTTCGTCGGCGAGCGTATCGAAGCCCCCCGCGAGCACCGGCCAGTTGTCGACGCCTTCGGCGAAATCGCCGTGGCAGGCCGCGCATTGATCGACGAAGACCTCCTCACCGGTCCAGACATCGCCGGAGCCCTCTGGCAGACCGCGCCCGTCGGGCAGGACATCGACATCCCAGGCTGCGATTTCTTGCGGGTGCGCCTCGCGCCCCAGCCCGAAGGTTCCTTCGCGCTCCGGTGCGGGTTCGGAGAGCGTGCCGCCTGAAAGGGCCGCCAGCCGCACCTCTTCGCGGGCGACCTCCTGAACCTGCGCGATCTGGGCCTCAAGGGCGCTCACCTCTGCGGCCTTCGCCGCGGCCTGCTCCGCCGCCCGTTCGGCCTGAAGCTGGGCAAGAGCGGCTTCCTCGGCCTTGTAGTTCCGAGTCGACACGCCATAGGCAACGCCGACGGCGAGTGCGGCAAACCCAAGGGCGGGAAGAAGGAGGTTAGGAGACTTCGACATTCTCGGCGATCCCTTCTGCGTTCACAAACCAGGTCTGGATGCAGTTGTTGTGATAAACCGCGTTCTCACCACGCTTTTCCCGGAGCTGAGCCTTGGTGGGCTGGACGTAGCCGGTCTCGTCGATGGCCCGCGATTGGAGAAGCATCGGCACGCCGTCCCACTCTGTGTCGAGGTAGAACCGGGTGAGCGCCTTGGCCTCACCCTGGCGGCCGAGCCGCGCGGTCTGCCAGGTGATGCCGCCGTCCTTCGAGACATCGACCCGGGTGATCTTGCCGTGGCCAGACCAGGCGAGCCCGGAGATCACCAGGGGCCCCGCCCCATGGGGGATCGGCATTTGCGGGCTCGGGGACGTGATGACGGATTTCGCGTCCATCACCCAAGTCCATTTCCGCGCCGTGCCGTCTTCGTAGACATCGGTGTATTTCGAGGTTTCCTCGCGGCTTTCGACGGCCCGGTCGACGACCTCGATCCGCCTGAGCCACTTCACCCACATATTGCCTTCCCAGCCGGGGACGACGAGGCGGACGGGGTAGCCATGCTCCATCCGAAGCGCCTCGCCGTTGGCCTTGAAGGCGACCAGCACGTCGTCGAGCGCCTTTTCCATGGGGATCGAGCGGCCGTTCGAGGAGGCGTCGGCGCCTTCGACATAGACCCATTTGTCCGACAGCTCCCCTGCCGACCCGAGCCCCGCTTCGTTCAGCAGCGTCCGAAGCGGCACGCCGGTGTATTCCATGTTGTGGATCATGCCGTGGGTGAACTGGGCGCCGTTGAGCTGGGCGCCCGCCCATTCCATGCCCGTGTTGGCCGCGCATTCGCAGAAATAGACATGGTTCTCGCGCGGGAAGCGCTCGATATCTTCGTAGGTGAAGACCAGCGGGCGGTCGACGAGGCCGTTGATCATCAGCCGGTAGTCTTCCTTGGCAAGCTCGATAGCCCCTGAATGATGCCGTTCGAAGGCGCAGCCCTGGGGGGTGATCGTGCCGTCGAGCGCATGGATCGGCGTGAAGTTGATCGAGGAGATGGGCGAGGCGGTGAGCCATTCGACGTTCCGGCGCACGACGTGTTGTTCGAACCGGATCGGCAGACCGTAGGGCGTCTCGTCCACCCCGGCTCCGGTGTAGCTCGCCCAGTCCTGGAGTTCGGTGATCAGCGGATCGGGTCCGTTTGCCGCCGCGGTTCCCGCAACAGAGCCTGCCGCAACGGCGGCGCTGCCTCGAAGGAAGGCCCGACGCGACGTTTTCTTAGTCTCGTCCATGTTTCAGGTCTCCTGTTCGCTCTCAGACGCCGACGACATCGACGCTGGTGTTGGGGTCCACGGTGACGGTGCCGAGCTTCTTGATATGTGTCTCGACCACGTCCCAGATCTGCGGGCCTTTGGTGCCCTCGTTCACACTCGCCCAGCCGGCGACGACGTAGGACCGGGCCGGGTCTATGGGCTCGCCCGTAGACAGAAGCGTCATGTTGCTGATCCGCTCGCCCTGCGGGGCGGTGACGTTCACCCGGTAGCCGAGCCCGCCAGTGCGGACCATGTCGCCGCCCTGCTGGTAGTAGGGGTCGGGGTTGAAAATGTTGTCGGCCACGTCTTCGAGGACGATCTTGAGGAACTCCCCGGTCATCTCGGTGCGGTAGGCCTCGCCATAGGTCATCGAGGTCACGTTCCATATGTCCTCGCGGGTGATGTCCTGTCCCGGCACCAGCGAGGGGCCCCAGCGGACGCCGGGGGACAAAGCGATCTCGGCATCGCGTTCGGAGATCAGCGCATCGCAGATGAGATCGTCCCAGGTGCCGTTGAAATTGCCCCGACGATAAAGAAGGCTGTCGGTCCGCCCGATGACTTCCGTCAGTTGCGCCGCATGGGGGGCCCGTTCGGCATCGATGAGGGCGGCGACCTCGGGGTCGGGGTCGATCGCGTCCGAGAAGACGGGGATGAGCTTGGTGCGATACCCCATCATCCGCCCGTCGCGGATGTCGAGATCGACGCGGGAGACGAACTTCCCGTTCGAGCCCGAGGCCACGATGATCGTCTCGCCGACGAGCACCGGCTCGGGCAACGCGTCATGGGTATGGCCCGACAGGATCACGTCGATGCCCGGTACAATCCCGGCCATCTTCTTGTCGACGTCGAAGCCGTTGTGGCTCAGCACGACCACGCATTGCGCGCCGGCCGCGCGAACCTCTTCGACCATCGCGGCCATATTCTCGTCTCGGATACCGAAGGAGTATTCGGGGAACATCCAGCGCGGGTTGGCGATGGGCATGTAGGGAAACGCCTGCCCGATGACGGCGATCTTCGTGCCGCCGCGTTCGAACAGCTTGTAGGGCGCAAACAGCTCGGCCGGTTCGTCCCATTCGGCATCGAAGATGTTCTGCCCGAGAGCGGCGAAAGGCAGGCTCTCGACAAGCTCCGCCACCCGGTCGCTGCCGAGCGTGAACTCCCAGTGGAAGGTCATCGCGTCGGGCTGGAGCGCGTTCATGACGTTGACCATGTCCTGCCCCGCGCTGTGGTAGCAGGTGTAAGAGCCGTGCCAGGTGTCGCCACCGTCGAGGAGAAGCGCGTCCGGCCGGTCGGCGCGGATCGCCTTGATCACCGTCGCCACCCGGTCGAGCCCGCCCACACGCCCGTAAGCCTGGGCCAGGGAGGAGAAATCCCCCGAACTCAACGCGTAGTGGGACGGGCTGCCATCCGCGATGCCATAAAGCCTGCGGAACTCGGCACCGGTGACGTGGGGGACCGCCCCCTTGTTCCCGCCCACCCCGAGGTTGATCGAGGGTTCGCGAAAGTAGATCGGCTTCAGTTGCGCATGGATGTCGGTGACATGAATGAGCGACACGTTCCCGAAGCTGTCGAACTCCAGGAGCTGGTCCTGGGTCAGCGCCTGCTGGGCGCCGAGCCGCGCCCAGTTACCGAAGCCCGACGCGCCGACCACGGCAGAAGCGGCCATGCCGACCTGTAGGAAATCGCGTCTTGAGATCATGCCTCGCTCCGAATTTCACATGCGCATTCGTGAATGCGTACAGCCAAAAAAAGGGGCCCCGCCAGCGCGGAGCCCCCCGGGATCACTGGCGCACGGCCGGGGTCTCGACCGACAGACCGTTCGAGCGGCTGGCGACGTAGAGCTCCAGCGCGCGGAACTCGTCGGACCCCTCGGCGAAGGTCTCCGCACGGGTGTCGCGGATGCAGCCGCGGAAGCGATTATGCCGCGAGATCAGTTTGGCCTGCTTCAGCCGGTAGGTTGGAAACCCGTTGATCTGGCCCTGGCTGAGATGGTCCGCCCGGATCATGTTGCCGTAATTGTCCTCGTGGCAATTGGCGCAGGACATCTCGAGCTGGCCGTAGCGGGTGTAGTACATCTCCTTGCCCTGTTCGTAGAACGGGGCGGCATCACCGTCGATGGCGACGTTCATCGGCATTCCCCGCGATTGCAGGCCGATCAGCGCGATCATCGACTGCATCTCGGGACCCGACCATTTCCAGGGCTCGGCCCCCATGGCTTTCGCCCGGTGTCCATTGAGGAGGTCCTCCATGGTAGTGAGCTTGCCGTCGATGACCTTCGGCATCGTTGCCGTCAGACCGGCGAAGTCCTCGACGCTTTCGTGGCACGAGGCGCAAGAGCGCCCCTCGCTGCCATCGACGGTATTGAAGAGATCGAGCGCCTGATCGACGAAGATCATCGCGGGGTTCTCGAAATCGTCCATCTGGAGCGCCTGGGTCTCCGGCGTCCGGAACCGCCACCCCGAATAGATGGTGCGCAGGCCCTCGACATGATCCGGTGCAGCGGTCTCGGTGACCATCTTCTCGCCCTCGACGAAGAGCGTGTTGCCGTCTTGGGCCGAGGCCGCAGCGCCAAAGGCGCAGGCGGCCACGGTTGCGATGATCTTTGTCATCTTCATTGCGATGTTCCCTCCCTTTCGCGCCCGGCTCAGGACACGTCGATGGACTTCGTTTCGGTGTAGACCGAGCCGTCGTCGTCGTACCAAGTGAAGGTGAACTCACCGGGCCCCGGCACGATGGCGTCGAACTCGAAGTACGGGTTGGTCGAGATCGCGGGCTCCAGCGTTACGTCGATAACGTTCTCGCCGTTAAAGTCGGCCACGAAGCGGTTGATGATCGACCGCGGGATGACATTGCCGTCCTTGTCCTTGCGCTGGCCGCTTTCCATCGTGTGGCTGATGAGCGTCTTGATGGTGATCGTATCGCCCGCCGAAGCTTCTTTCGGGACCCGGACGCGGGGCTTCACGTTGTCTGCCATGTTCTCTCTCCTCGTCGCTCGGATCAGCCGCCGCAGCCGCCGATCGTGACTTTCACTTCCGCGGATGCGCGCTGGAACGAGCCGTCTTCCATCTTGGCGATGGCGACGACGTTTTGGGTCGTGGCGAGCCGGATCCGGGTCGATGCCGAACGGGTCGGGTTCAGCGGGCCGAAGTTGAAGGTGGCCACGTTGGGCACCGGGTTACCTTCCGCGAAGATTGCCACCATCACCGCCCCAGGGGCGGAAATCGAGATCGGCACCGTGTTGCCGTTCTCGGCGATCTCGGGCGCGGTGATCGTCAACTCGCCCGCCGCGGTTTCGGCCCCGCCGGTGATCTTGGCGATCTCGTCATCGGTGAGCGAGGCGAAAGCCGGAAGAGCTCCGAGACCGTAGGCCGCGAGGGCCGCCGAGCCCATCGTCAGCATGTTGCGTCGCGTCAGTTCCATGATGTTCTCCAATCCGTTCGGTATCGGTCGTCAGTCGTATTTCAGGGTGACGAGGAACGAGACCACGTCCTCGACGTCCTGGGCGGAAAGCAGCGGGGCCACCTCGCCCGCGGCCGCTGCCTTGCCGGTGTAGCCATCGCCGACGCGGATGAAGCCGGTCGTCTTGTAGAACGAGGGCATCATCGAGTCGGGAAACATGATCTTGGCGTTGGCCACGATCCCGCGGAGCTCGGCCTCGCTCCAGCGCTCGCCGGCCCCGTCGAGCGGCGGTCCGACCTCGCCGTGGAACGGCAGGTGCGCAAGTGCCTCGACGGAATGGCACGCAATGCAGTTGCCGGCTCCTTTGTTCATCAGTTCGGCCCCTTTTTCGGGGTTGCCCGGAACCCCCGAGAGCGAGGTCTCGACCGCGCCATCGACGAATTCCACGTCGCCCGGGGCGATCCCTTCGGCGAAGGCGGCCGTCGCGAACAGCGATGTCGCGGCGAGGATGGCCAGTGTCTGCTTCATGTTCCCTCCCTTCGGCGGCGAGCACCGCCCGTCTTTTCGGTACACTACTGCGCACATTCCGATTCACGCAACATCAAATTCAATTACGTGAATTTTTGAACGGCTGCCCCTGCCGGATCGACACGGCTCGCGCCTGCCGGCGCGGTCACTCGCCCTGCTGTTCGGCAAATTTCCGGGCGTGGTACTTCTGAAACGGCTCGTCGGTCTCGTAGCCCTTCTCGACGACCCAGTTGAGCATGTTGAGCGTCGTCCATTTCCCAAAGGCGCCCGGCATGTTCGCCACCGACGCGGTCGCGGCGGTGGCCTCCGGTCCCACCTCTTCGGGAAAGAAGTAGATGCTTGGGGTGAAAAGCGCGCCCCAGCGGCGGACCATCTCCTTTTCCGGCAACGTCGTCCCGTCGAAATCGGTTACCTCGACATCGCCGAACATGTTGATCTGGATGACGAAGAAGTTTGCCTCGATGGCCGCTTCGACATCCGCGTCGACGAACACCTCCTCGTGCATCTTCCTGCAATAGATGCAGCCGCGCTGCTCCACGAGCACCATCAGACGCTTGCCCTCGGCGGTCGCCTCGGCGAGGTCTTCGCCAAGATCCTTGAACGTGTCCCGCATCCACGGGGCCTTGTGCAGCCCGTCGTCGCCCAGCTCGGCGGCCTGCGCGCCGCAGGCGATTAGAATGGCCGTTATGGCAGCGATCATGGGTCTCATCGGTCGGTCCTCCCCTGTGTTTCACCCGATCGTGGCGAACCACGGGACGTATTCGAGCATCCATTGGGCAATGTGGTTCACGGAATTGGTCGCGATCAGAACGCCAAAGAGCACCAGCAGGCCGCCCATCAGCTTCTCCACCGTGCCGAGATGACGGCGGAACCGAGCCATCGAGGTCATGAACGGCCCGATAAAGAGGGCCGCGGCGATGAAGGGCAGTGTCATCCCGAGCCCGTAGGTGAAGAGAAGCCGCGCCCCCTCGCCGGCGGTCTCCTGACCGGCTGCGGTAAAGAGGATCGTCGCCAGGACCGGGCCCACGCAGGGCGTCCAGCCGAAGGCGAAGGCGAGGCCGATGACGAAGGCGCCGAGAAGCCCGACATTGGTCGTCGCGCCAGGGTCGGCGCGGAACTGGCGGTAGAGGAAACCGATGCGGATCAGGCCGAGAAAGTGCAGCCCCATCGCGACGATTATCGCCGCCGCGACCCAGCGCAGGATGTCGAAGTAATCGCGCACCAGCGCCCCGAACGCCGTGGCCGTCGCCCCGAGCCCCACGAAAACGGTGATCACCCCCAGCGCAAAGCATGTGGCCGCCGCAAAGGCGCGCAGTCGCACCTCGCCGGTTACCGCCGCCCCGGCTGCGACCTGGTTCATCCCCACCCCGGCGAGATAGCTCAGGTAGAACGGCACCATCGGCAGTATGCAAGGCGACAAGAAAGACAGCAGACCCGCGAGCAGAGCGCCGAAATATGTGACATCGAACACGGGCGCCCGTTCCCTTGGCTTGAGACATTCACGAATTAGATTATGATCAACTGTGGAAGTCGGTCAATCATAGGCGTACCGCCCCGTGCTCAGAGCCCTTGCCCTCGCCGCGCTGCTCATCGCGCCCCTGCCGGCCGCCGGACAGGCCGCGCTCTATATGGCCGAAGAGGCCGGTTGCCTCTGGTGCGCGCGCTGGAACGCCGAAATCGGCCCGATCTACCCGAAGACCGGCGAGGGCCGCGCCGCGCCCTTGGTCCGCTACGATCTGAACGCCGACGACCCCGGCATCGAATTCGCCCGGCGCGTACATTACACGCCGACCTTCATCCTCGTCGAAGACGGCCGGGAACTCGGCCGGATCGAGGGCTATCCGGGCGAGGACTTTTTCTGGGGCCTTCTCGGTATGTTGATGAGTGAAAACGGGATTTTCTTTGACGAAGCGGGGTAAGCGCGTATGACACTCCAAGTGACGATGCGAGACGACAGTTTCGAGCCGGCGTCTTCGCGGCTCCCGGTTTTCGACGCCGACATGTGCGCCGAAGACATGGAAAAGATGATGCGCAACGCCCAGCGCGCGTCGAACTTCCTCAAGGCCATCAGCCATGAGGGGCGGATGATGATTCTGTGTCACCTCGCCTCCGGCGAAAAATCCGTGACCGAGCTCGAAGAACTCCTCTCGGCCCGTCAGGCCGCCGTTTCCCAGCAGCTCTCCCGGCTGCGCCTCGAAGGTCTCGTGACCCCGCGCCGGGACGGAAAGACGATCTACTACAGCTTGACAGACGATCGGCCGCGGCAAATCATGGAAGTCGTCTACGACCTGTTCTGCAGGGAAGACTGACCCGGGCGAACAAGAGCAAGCCAGGCGTTCGGGTGGGAGGAACCGAATGCTGGAGCTTCTGGGTGAGGCCAATACCGATGCCCTGATCGGTCTCGTTGGCGGTATCGTCTTGGGACTTGCCGCCCGGATCGGGCGCTTCTGCACCCTCGGCGCCATCGAAGACTATCTTTATGGCCACGACGACCGCCGCCTCAGGATGTGGGGCATCGCCATCGGCGTGGCGATCATCGGCGCCCATCTCGCGATGGCCACGGGGCTGCTCGCCGGTCAGGATACCGCCTATCTGGACCGGGTCTGGAACCCGCTCGGCACCATCGTCGGCGGGCTGATGTTCGGCTACGGCATGGCACTCGCGGGCAATTGCGGCTACGGCGCTCTGGCCCGGCTGGGCGGCGGCGACCTGCGGTCCTTCGTCATCGTCATCATCATGGGGCTTTCCGCCTATTTCGTAATGTCGGGCCCCCTGGCCCATGCGCGCGTGTGGCTCTTTCCCGTCGAGACGGGCGCGACATCGCCGCAAGGTTTTTCGCAACTCCTCGCAGCTCACGGTATCTCCCCGCTGGCCAGCGGACTGGTCATCGGTGGCACCGTTGTCGCCTTTGCCCTGGCGCGCCGGGGCATGCTGCGCGACGGAACCGCACTTTTCTGGGGCACCGCGGTGGGGCTGGCGATCGTCTCGGGCTGGGTCGGCACCTACTGGGTCGCCACGACCGGGTTCGAAGCCGAACCGATCGAGACCCACTCCTTCGTGGCCCCGATCGGGGACACGATCTATTACGCGATGACCGCCTCGGGCAACGCGCTGTCCTTCAGCGTGGGCTCGGTCGTCGGCGTGGTTCTCGGAGCGGCGCTCGGCTCCTATTCGAAGGGGCATTTCCGCTGGGAGGCCTGCGAGGACCCCCGCGAACTGCGCCGCCAGATCTTCGGCGCGGCCCTGATGGGTCCCGGCGCGATCCTCGCGGTGGGTTGCAGCATCGGACAAGGCGTCTCGGCGTTCTCGGTCCTGGCGTACAGCGCGCCGGTGGCGTTCATTTCGATCTTCGCCGGCGCGGCCCTCGGCCTGCGGCAGTTGATCGTCGGTCTGCACCCCGCCGAGTAACCGCGCCCCGAACGTCGCGCGGCATGCGCGGTCGCCAAACCCGCCCTTGGTGCCGAACCGGCGATGTCAGGGGGCGGCGAGCCGGTCGAAGAACGGAAGCGCGGCGTCGTAGAGATCGGCATAGAGCGGCAGCATCCGGTCGTAGCGCTCGGCCCATTCGGGGTCGGGCACGATCTCCTCGCCGTAGCGGACCATCGCCGCAACTGCCGCGCCGAGCGACGGGTAGGCCCCGGTCGCCGCCGCCGCCATCGCGGCGGTTCCCACAAGGCCGCATTCCGGCTCTTCGGGGGTGACGAAGGGGGCACCGTACATGCTCGCCTTGATCTTCAGCCACAGGGCCGAACGCGCCCCGCCGCCGGCGGCCACGAACCGTTCGGGGTGACCGTGTTGGGGCATCGCAGATTCGAGCTTGTGGCGGACCGAGAAGGCGACCCCTTCGAGCACCGCCCGCTGGAGCTCGCCCGCGCCATGGGCAGCCGTCAGCCCGAAGAACTGAGCCCGAGAGTTCGGGTTGAACCGCTCCCCCGCGAGGTAGGGCAGAAAAAGAAGCCCCCCGGCACCAGGTGCGGCCCCTGCGGCGGCAGCCTCGAGCTCCTCGAAGCTCTTCTCGCCGGCCGCAAGCGCCCGGCGCGCCCAGCGAACGGCATCGCCGCCCGCATCGAGGAGCGTCAGGCTGCCCCAGTGACCTTCGACCGTGGCGATGTTCGACACATCGGGGCTGAGCACAGGCGCGTCGTGCAGCAGCGTGACGATGGTGGAGGTCCCGGTGACGTCCGAGCCCAATCCGGGTGCATTCACCCCGGACCCGAGAAGCGCCACCGGATAATCGCCGCCGCCGACGAGCACCGGCAAGCCCTCGGGCAGTCCGGCCTCTGCGGCCGCGTCAGCGGTGACGGGGCCGAGAACCTCGGTCGCGGGGTGGATCGGCGGCAGGAGACCTGCTGGAATGCCGGCGGCCTCGACCAGGCGCGGCGACCATGTGCCGGTGGCGGGGTCCATCAGATAGGACATCGACGCCTCGGTCGGGTCCTGGGACCGACGGCCGGTGAGCCGGAAGTTGATCCAGTCTTTCGGCATCAACACCGTGGTCGCCCGCTCGACAGCCTCGGCATCGTTCTCCATCAGCCACATGAGTTTCGTAGCCGGCCAGGCCGGCGCGGGAAGGTTGGCCGCAAGGGCCATCGCCTCGTCGCCGAGACGGGCGCCGAGGATTTCGGCCTGGGGCTGGCTGCGCTTGTCGTTCCAGAGCGGCACCGCCTCACGGGTCGTCCGGCCTTCGGCATCGACCAGAACGGTGCCGTGCATCTGACCGCAGGCGCAAACGGCCGCCAGGCGGTCCGTGGCACCGTCGACCCGGGCCAGCACATCGCGGATGGCGGCGGTAGTCCCGGCCCACCAATCCGCCGGCCGCTGCTCGGACCAGCCGTGCCGGGGAACGATCTGCTCGTGCTCGCGCGCCGCAACGGCCAGAACCCGCCCGGTGCGGTCGACAAGGGCGGCGCGGATCGACCCGGTGCCGACATCGATGGAGAGATAGAGGTCACGCATGGACGGGCCCCGCGAGGGTCAGAGGCGAATATCGGTTTCGGGGTCGAAAAAGTGCGCCTGGGTCATGTCGACCGGTACGGTGCAGGGCTCGCCCGGTGCGGCGGGAAACCTCGGGTCGACCTGGGCGACGACCTTTTCCTCGCCGACATGGCCCAGAAGGAGCGTATGGGCGCCGAGCGGCTCGACGACTTCCGGCGTGAAGGAGAGCGCGGCCTCGGCCTCGGCCTGGCGCATGTGCTCTGGCCGGATACCGAAGGCCACCGAGGTCCTGTCGCCGAGCCGGGCGGCATCGGCGGGGTCGAGCGGCAGGCGTTGGCCGCCAACATGGACTGCCCCGCCCTCGATCCGGGCCGAAAGAAAGTTCATCGCTGGTGAGCCGATGAAGTTCGCCACGAAGCGGTTGGCGGGTCGCTCGTAGAGCGTGATCGGGTCTGCGGCCTGCTCGATGCGCCCGGCATGCATCACCACCACCCGGTCGGCCATGGTCATCGCCTCGACCTGATCGTGGGTGACGTAGACCGTCGTCGTCCCGAGCCGGCGCTGGAGAAGCTTGATCTCGGTGCGCATCTCGACGCGGAGCTTGGCGTCGAGGTTCGACAGGGGCTCGTCGAAGAGAAAGACCTGGGGCTGGCGCACCAGCGCCCGGCCGATGGCGACGCGCTGGCGCTGGCCGCCCGAGAGGTTCTTGGGCTTGCGGTCGAGATAGGGGGTGAGGCCCAAAAGCTCGGCCGCCTCGCCGACCCGCGCCTCGATCTCCGCCGGCGCCGCGCCGTGGACGCGCATCGCGTAGCCGATATTGTCGCGCACCGACATATGCGGATAGAGCGCGTAGTTCTGAAACACCATCGCGCAGTCGCGCTCGCCGGGACGGGTGTCGGTGACGTCCTGCCCCGCGATGCTGATCGTGCCGGAACTGGCCGTCTCAAGCCCCGCAAGCATCCTAAGCGTCGTTGTCTTGCCGCAGCCTGAAGGCCCAACGAGCACCAGAAACTCGCCCGCCTCGATATCGAGATCGAGGGGCGGAATGACGGTCACCGCGCCGAAGGCCTTGGTGAGTTGGGAGAGTTCGACATGCGCCAATGGGGGCGTCCTTCATAACGGGCCCCGGACCGGCTGCGCGGTCCGGGGCGGGATATGGGAGCCGGAGGCGCCCCCTGCCCGTCTCGAAGGTCGGGGGGGCGGAGCCGGCGCTGGCCCTTACATCGGCGGCAGGCCCATCGACGCGCGGTAGGCGGCAAGCTGGCTGTCGCGGCCGAACTCGTCGGTCAGCTCGTTCCACTCCGCCGCGATCGCATCGAGCGCCTCCTGCGGCTCGACCTCACCGGCGAGCGCCTTCGACAGTTCGATCTCCAGGACCTCGGTGTAGGAGAAGAACCCCGGCAGGCGCATGTCGAGTGCCACGTTCGGCGCATCGAGCGAGGCCCGCTGGGCGCCGAGATAGCTTTCGGCCTCCTCGCGGGTGAAGACCGACAGCCAGTTGTCGATGTTCTCGTAATGGCTGAAGCGGTAGGGGTTCACCCCGGTATTGGCCGTCACGATGGCGATGCCCGACATCTCCGGCGAGATCACCTCGGAGACGTAATCCCACGCCGCCTCGGCGTTTTCGCTGTCGGCCGGAACCGCAAGCTGCCAGCCGCCGAAGGCCAAAAACGGCGAGGCGACGGGGTCGTCGAACGTATCCCAATCCCCGGTCTTGTGGTTCCAGATCTCGGTGGACCCCGGTAGCATCGCGGTGCGCACATTGCCCGCGATGGACCCCTCGGTGGCCCCCAGAACACCCGAGTCCGCCCAGTCGATGTTCATCGCCACGGTGCCGCCGGCATAGAGCGGCCGGACGTCGCCCGAGCCGTTGTTCAGCGCCCCCGGAGGATTGAAGTCGAGACCCTTCTTGTAGTCTTCAAGGGCGCGCAGCCAGCCCGGATTGTTGATCTGGGCATCCATCGTCTCGGGGTCGAAGAACATCGAGCCGGGGTTGTTGGGGTTGTTGGTGTAGCTCGCGGCATGGCTGAAGAAATACCAGAACTGCTGGCCGCCGCGCCGATAGGCTTCCGCGGTGCCGAACCGGCCGTTGTCGGGGTCGTGGAAGAACTCGGCGATGTCGTAGTACTGGTCCCAGGTCACCGGCGCGGCCAGCTCGTAGCCGTAGCGGTCCATGAACGCCGCCTTGTTGGCCTCGTCCTCCATGAGGTCGGCGCGGTAGTTCAGCATGTGCATGTCGCCGTCCATCGTGGCCGACTTCACCTCGCCGTTCCACACCATCAGCCGCTCGCGGTAGACGGGGTGGATGTCTTCCCAGTCGCCGCCTTCCTGGAGTTCGGCGGGCATGGTCGACAAAAACGGCGCGAAGTCCGGAAGCCAGGCCGGAACGAAGCCGATGGCGTCGAACTCGCCGGTCTGCTGTGACATCGCGGTGAGGAATTTCGGATAGAGCTCGCCGAAGGGGAACTCGACGACGTTGACCGTGCCGCAGGTGCGCTCTTCCCAGCTTTGCGCGGCCATCGCCATCGCCGATGCGATGAACGGGCCGTTCTGGGTCGAGACGGTGAGCGTGACGCCCGAATAATCGGGCTCGCAGGCCATCGCGGCACCGGCGAGCGGCACGATGGCCGCGGTGAGCAGAAGCTTATTCATGATCGTTTCCTCCCTGACATGAAGCTTACTTATTTGATTGATCCCGAAAGCAGGCCGGAGCGCATCATCCGGCCCAGTATTGTTGCCACGATCACCATCGGCACGATGGCAATCAGGGCGGCGACCGATATCGCCCACCATTCGTCCCCCCGGCTGGAATTCTGGCCGGAGATCAGAATGGGCAGCGTCTGCCACTCGCCCGAGGTCAAGAGCAGCGCGAAGAGAAATTCGTTCCAGATGAAGGCGAGCACGATCATCGAGGTGGCGATGAGGCCCGGCCGCGCCATCGGCAGGACGATCTGGAAGAAGATGCGCACCCGCGAGATGTCATCGACGAGCGCCGCCTCCTCGACCTCGATGGGCACGGTTTCGAGGAAATCCCGCATCAGCCAGACCGAGAAGGGCAGCCCGAAGGCGGTGTAGCACAGGACGAGGCCGCCGAACGTGTCCAGAAGCGTCAGCCCCGCCCGGCCAACCTCGGCATAAAGGAGAAAGAGCGCGAAGGCCGAGACGATGGGCGGGAAGATCCTCTGGGAGACGAACCAGAAGGTGACGTCGCGGTTGCCGAGCACCGGGCCCGGCAGCGGCAGCCGGTTGGCCGACACCGAGACCACGAGCGCGACGACGAGGACGGTGGCGAGGGCGGTCGGCACCGTCCACTCGTAGACCTCCGACAGCACCGTGAACCCGCCGATGGCGATGACCGCGAAGATCAGCCCCGACAGAAGCTTCACGCGGAATTCGAACCTCACGAGCGCGTAGGCCGCCATGGTACCGAGAAAAACCGAAAGGGCCGTCGCGGTGGTGGCCACCATGATCGACGACATGATCGGCCCGTAGAAATCGCCCCGGAGCCCCGAGAAGGCGTCGCGGAAGGCTTGCAGGGTCGGCTCGAAGTCGACGAAGGGGAAATAGGTCGGTCCCTGGCTCACCGCGATGGGCGGCTTGAACGCCGTCACGGCGACGAAATAGAGCGGGAAGAGGCAGAAAAAGAGCCAGACGAGCGAGACGCCGAGGCCGATCCGCTTGTAGCCGTCCGTCTCCATCATGCGTACCTCCGCATGACCCGCTGGGCAGCGGCCAGATAGGCGGTGCCGACGATGATGACGATGATCAGGAACGTGAAACTAAGCGCCGATGTGTAGCCCAGATTGAACTTCTTGAACCCCTCGTTATAGGCGAAGAGCGTCAGCGTTTCTGTCGCCGTGCCAGGCCCGCCGCCGGTTAGCACGAAGACGGTGTCGATCACCTTGAACCCCTCGATGAGCCGGATGAAGATCACCGCGACCGAGAGCGGCAGCAGCATCGGGAAGGTGATGTCGCGGAACCGCCGCCAGGCGGGAATGTTGTCGACCTTCGCCGCCTCGAAGACCTCGTCGGGCAGGGACTGAAGGCCTGCGAGCATCAACAAGGTCACGAAGGGCGTCCATTGCCAGACTTCGACCGTGATGAGCACCGCGACCGCGAGGTTCGGCTCGGTGAGAAACGGGATGTTGCCAAACCCCATGCCCGACATCGCGTCGTTCACCGGCCCGAGATAGGGATGGAAGATCATCCGCGCGATGAGCGCGACACAGACCGGGGCCAGAAACATCGGCAGAAGGAACGTGACGCGGTAGAGGTTGGCGCCCGGAACGTTGTGGTGCAGCGCCAGCGCCAAGGCAAACCCGATGACGAATTGCAGCGCCACCGACACGAAGACGATCACGGATGTCGTCCACATCGAGCCCCAGAAGCGCGCTGACGAGAGAATGTCGGCGTAGTTCTCGACACCGACGAAGCGCGGCGGAAGCGGCGGAACGATTCGGATCGCCTGAAAGCTGACGACAAGGGCGTAGATGAGCGGAAACAGCGTGACGACCAGCACGATTAAAAAGGCCGGCCACATAAAGACGTGCTTGATGGCGTCGCCGCGTCCAGCGGTCTGATGCATCACCCGCTCCTCCCTGACTTCGACGATACAAGAGACATCGGGGCGATCAAGCAGAAAATGTAGTTAAACTACGAAGCGCGGGCACCACCATCCGGCACAACAACCGAGAAGACGGCCGCGCATGGCGGGCGGACCCTCAGCGTTTGCTCAAAATTTGGACGTCGGCCTTGATTTCGGGCCATCCGCGCGCTGCCATCGGGGCCGAATTGGGCTTGCCGGCCCGGCGAAATTCTGTAGTTTTACTACAAGGAGGAGGCCTGCCATGTCGATTGCCCCATCCGCCCTGCCGGAACCCAGCGCCCATCCGGTCGATCCGTTGACCGGCACGCTTGGCGGCGCCACCGGGTCTTACGAGAAACGGCTGGAAGACCTCGCGGGCGTCTACGCCGACGCCGGGGCCTTCGACGCAGCCTGCGCGGCACAACCGGGGCGGATCGTATACCGGGTTGAGGATGTGCGCCCTGCCGCCGCTGCGGGCGACCTCATCTTCGGCACAACGCATATGGAGCCTGGGCGGATCGGCCGGGAATTCTTCGTCACCCGCGGCCATATCCATGCCAGGGCCAACCGCCCGGAGACGTATTACGGCGAGGCCGGCCGCGGGGTGATGCTTCTCGAAAGCCCCGAAGGCCAGACCCGGATCCTCGAAATCGCACCGAAGGTCATCGTTTACGTCCCGCCGCTCTGGATTCACAGGTCGGTCAATGTCGGCGATACGGCGCTGGTGATGAGCTTCTGCTACCCCAGCGATTCGGGGCAGGATTATGACGTGATCGGACGGTCGGGAGGCATGGCGGTGCGGATCGTTGCCTCGGACGATGCCGGCGGGCCCGGCTGGAAGAGCGTGACGAACGAAAGCTACCGCCCGCGCAATACTGACGAGATCGCTGCCATCTACGCCACCCAGGACTGACCCGATGAGCATCTTCGACACCCTTTCGCACCACGCGGTCGTTCCCGTGATCGCGCTTGACGACCCTACCGCCGCCCTGCCCCTGGCCGATGCGCTGGCGGAGGGGGGATTGCCGGTCGCCGAGATCACCTTCCGGACCGAGGCCGCCCGCGATGCGATCGCGGCGATTGCGGCCGAGCGACCCGAGATGCTGGTCGGCGCCGGAACGGCGCTCGACACGGGACAGGTCGATGCCGCCGCCGATGCCGGAGCGAAGTTCGCGCTAGCGCCGGGGATCGACCCCGACATCCTGGCCCATGCCGCCGCGCGCGGGTTGCCCTTCGCGCCGGGGATCATGACGCCGAGCGATCTTCAGATCGCGCTCAAGGCCGGCTGTTCGATGGTGAAGTTCTTCCCCGCGATGCCCGCCGGCGGGCCGGCCATGCTGATGAGCATCGCCGGGCCTTATGCCCATACCGGTGTCGGGTTCAACCCTACCGGTGGCGTCACCCTCGACAACCTCGCCGATTGGCTTGCCCTGCCGGTGGTCCGCGCGGTTGGCGGGACCTGGATCGCAACCCGAGGCGACATCGCCGAGGGCAGGTGGGACAGGATCACGGCCAACGCGAAGGCCGCCGTGGCACGGGTGGCCGAGATCCGGGGCGATTGATGGCCTATGCGCCCGCCACACGGCCGACCTTCTACTTCATCGGCGTCACAACCGCCCAATCCTCGATCATGCGCGTCTTTCCGCAATGGGCCGCCCATCTCGGCCTCGAGGCCGTGATCGCCGGCATCGACTTTCCGCCCCGGGCGCCGGCTGCGGCCTATCGCGAGGCGGTGGCGTTTCTGAAGCGCGACCCGCTGTCGAAAGGTGCCCTGGTGACGACCCACAAGCTCGACCTCTTTGCAGCGGCCCGGGACCTCTTCGACGAGATCGGCCCCCATGCGGCGCTGATGGGCGAGGTCTCCTGCCTGTCGAAGCGCGACGGCCGCCTCAGGGCCGAGGCGAAGGACCCGGTGACGGCGGGGCTGGCCCTCGAGGCGCTGCTCCCGGCACAGCATTTCGAGCGCACCGGGGCGGCGATGATGGTCATGGGAGCCGGCGGCTCGGCCATCGCGATGACGTGGTACTTGATGGACCCGGCACGCGGTGCGAACCGGCCCTCGCGCATCGTCATCACCGACATCCTGGCCGAACGGCTCGACCATATCCGCGCGATCCACCGGGCGGTCTGCGCGGAGGTGCCCGTCGAATACGTCCAGATTGCGACCGCGGCGGAGAACGATACCCTTATGGCCGGGCTCGGCGACGGCGCGCTTGTCGTGAACGCCACCGGGCTGGGGAAGGACAAGCCTGGCTCTCCCCTGACCGACGCCGCAACGTTCCCGCGCGGCGGTGTGGTTTGGGAGCTGAACTACCGCGGCGATCTGTGGTTTCTCGCCCAGGCCCGCAAACAGGCGAAGCCGCGCGACCTCACCGTGGAAGATGGCTGGACCTACTTCATCCACGGCTGGACCCGGGTCATTGCCGAGGTGTTCGACATCGACATCCCGACCGGGGGGCCGGGGTTCGAGGCCATCGCCGATATCGCGGCGCAGGCCACGGGCCGCGCGGTGGCATGAAAGGCGCCGTTCTCATCACGCCGCGCTCGCTGTCGGATGGCGCCCATCCGGCCCTGAAACGACTGGAAACCGCAGGCTACACGCTGCGCTGCCCCGCCCCCGGAGAGATGCCGGACGAGGCCTGCCTCGCCGGCGCCCTGCCGGGCTGCGTGGGCTGGCTGGCCGGTGTCGAGCCGGTCAGCGAAGCCGTGCTCTCGGCCGCCGACGGCCTGCGGGTGATCGCGCGGAACGGCACCGGCGTCGATAACCTGCCGCTCGATGCGCTTGCCGCGCGCGGCATCGCCGTCTGCCGTACGGAGGGGGCGAATGCGCGCGGCGTCGCCGAGCTGTCGCTGGCCCTTGCGCTCGCGGGGATGCGGCGCGTGGTGGAGACCCATGAAAGCATCCGCGCCGGCGGCTGGCTGCGCGCCAAGGGCCGGGAGGTCGCTGGCGCGCGGGCGGCCGTGTTGGGGCTCGGCGCGGTTGGCTCGCTGATGGCTGAGATGCTGCTCGCCCTCGGCGCCGAGGTGGCCGGCGTCGACCCGGTCGCTCCGGACAACCGGCCGGCCCATGCCCGGTTCCGCCGCACCGATCTGGCGGCAGCGCTCGCCGGCGCCGATCTTCTGAGCCTGCATGTCCCGCTCCCCCCGGGAGGCCCCCCGCTCATCGGGATGGCCGAACTCGCAGCCCTCGCCCCGGGTGCGACCATCGTGAACACCGCCCGCGCCGGGCTGGTCGACACCGCAGCGCTCCTGTCGGCGCTGATGTCCGGTCAGGTCGGCTGCTACGCCACGGATGTGTTCGAGACCGAGCCGCCCGAACCCTCGGCGCTGACGACCCACCCCCGCGTGGTCATGACAAGCCATATCGGCGGCTTCACCGGCGCGTCGGTCGACCGGGCTGCTGAGATGGCCGTCGATCTCCTTTTGGAACATCTCGATGACGCTTCGCCTTGAACACGCCCCCGGCGGCCTCGACGGCGACGGTGCGGGGCTCGTCTGGCTCGGCCAGGCGGGGTTCTGGATCGACACCGGCAGCCACCGGGTGCTCATCGACCCCTATCTCTCCGACTCGCTGGCCGAAAAGTACCGCGGGAGAAAGCACGCCCATGTCCGGATGATGCCTGCGCCGGTGACGGTTGAGAGCCTCCCCCGTCCCGATCTGGTGCTCGTGACCCATGGCCACACCGACCATATGGACCCCGGCACGCTCGGCCCCCTCGCGGCCCGATTTGCCGACCTGCCCTTCGTCGTGCCGGACGCCGAACGCGCCCTTGCCGAAGCGCGCATCGGCGCGGGGGCACGGCTGATCGGCGTCACGGCGGGAGACGTCATCGCGCCGCTGGAGGGGCTTGAGGTTACCGTCCTCCCCGCCGCCCATGAGGAACGGGTGCGGGACGCCCGCGGCCGCGACAGGTTCCTCGGCTACGGCATCGCAAGCGGCGGGCGGCGCCTTGCCCATCCCGGCGATACGGTGCCGTTCGAGGCGCTCGACCGGGCTCTCGCGGCCTTCCGCCCCGAGATCGTGCTCTTTCCGGTCAACGGGCGCGACCCGGGGCGGCTGGCGGACGGCATCCCAGGCAACATGACCCTGGCCGAGGCGGTGGCACTTGCCCGCCGGACCGGGGCCGCGGCCATGGTGGCCCATCATTGGGGGATGTTTGCCTTCAACACCTGCGACCCCGCCGACATAGACCGGGCGGCGGCGAGCACCGACGGGGTGGCCGTGGTACGCCCCGCGCCGGGCATCCGGCTTGGTATAGCAGCAGCCTGAGGCCCGCCATGGAGCGCAGCGAGACACTCGGCATCGAGGACAGCCTTTTGGAAGTGATCGCCCGGGCCCGGGAGGAACTCCGCCCGTCCGACAACCGGGTGGCGGACGCGATCCTTGCGGCACCAGCGGCGGTGGTCGACATGACGCTTGCCGAACTTGCCCGGACGGCGGAGGTCAGCGAACCCACGGTCTTGCGCTTCTGCGCGGCGGTGGGCTGCGAGGGGTTCCGCGACATGCGGGTCAAGCTCGCCCGCTCGCTCGCCTTCGCGCGGGCGACGTCGCACAGCCGGGTCACGCCGGAAGACGGGCTCGACGCGATCATCGAGAAGATGTTCGATTTCAACCTGTCGAACCTGACCTGGGTCCGCTCGCGCCTCGACCCGCAAGCCATCGCCGCTGCGGTCGAAGCCATTCTCGTCGCCCGGCGGATCGTGTTTTTCGGCTTCGGCGCCTCGGCGATCGTCGCCGAGGACGCAGCACAGAAGTTCCCGCTTTTCGGCATTCCATGCAACGCCCCGCTCGACGGCCACCAGCTCTTCATGTCGGCCCACATGATGGAGCCGGGGGATGTGGCGGTGGGGATATCGAACACAGGCACCACCCGCGAGGTCGTCGAGGCCCTGGCGCTGGCGCGCGGCAACGGGGCAACGACAATTGGCATCTGCGGCGACCCCGACGGGCCGGCCCTGGCCGCCTGCGACATCGCCATCGTCGTGGAGACGCTTGAGAACACCGATCTTTACACGCCGACGATCTCGCGGCTGTCGGCGCTGGTCGTCGTCGATATCCTGTCGACAGCGGTCAGCCTCGCGCGCGGGGAGGACCACCATGCCCGCGTCGCGGCGATGAAAGACGGGCTGGCGCGGTACCGGACGGGCGGAACCGGCTGAGGCGGTGTCGGGTGCGGCGGGGGCCCGACGGCACCGTCCGGTGCTCCCTGACACCCGCCATGGGGCTCGCCCCGGGGCCCCGACCCGATGGAGCGCGCCGCTCGTCGAGGTCCCGGGTCAACCCCGGGTCGGGTGTTCGTGGGGCGCGGCGCCTTTTGGCCCCGGCCCTGTTCAAGCCCCCGCGCTTCAAGCCCTCCGCATCGCCCGATGAGGGCGCAGCTTGACAAGGTCCCGGGCCGTGGAGACCCTCGCCCGGCCTTCGGCAAAGGAGCGCGGCATGGCACGGATCTGGTTTCTCGGCGAGGCGCTGATCGACTTCGTGCCGGCGACGTCCGACCTCGGCCCCGCCTACGCTCCGCGCTGCGGCGGCTCGCCCTACAACGCGGCCAAAGCGGCGGCCTTGGCGGGGGCCGACGTCGGCTTCCTCGGCGCCCTCTCCAGCGATCTTTTCGGTGACATGCTGGCCGCCGACCTCGACGCCCACGGCATCGACACCGCCCATGCGCCGCGGCTCGATCATGCGACCACCCTCGCCTTCGTCGATGTCGCCCTTGGCGATCCCCGCTATGCGTTTTTCAACGCGGAAACCGCGACACGGGAGATGGTGCCCGATCCCGCCGGCTTTCCCGGACGCCCCGGCGATATCCTCGGCGTCGGGTCGATTTCGCTGATCGACCCGCCCGGTGCGGGCAACATCGCGGCCTGCGCCGAAGCGCTCGCCGACCGGGTGACCCTGGCGGTCGACCCAAATGCCCGGCCGGCGATGACCGGCGATCCCGAGGCCTGGCGCGCGCGGATCCGGCGGCTCGCGGACCGGGCCGGGATCGTGAAACTGTCGGTGGAGGACCTCGCCTTTCTCGCCCCCGGCATCGCGCCGGGCGACTTTGCAGCGGCACAACTGGCGCGCGGGACCGATCTCGTCGTTGTCACCGACGGTGCGGCCGGGGCCGAAGGCTACACCCGGTCCGGGCGGCGGTCCTGCCCGGGGCGCCGGGTCGAGGTCGCCGACACGGTCGGGGCGGGCGACACGGTCACCGGCTACCTCCTCGAAGGGCTCGCCGTCCGCGGCCTCACGTCCCGGGCCGCCTTGTCCGGCCTTACCCCCGAAACCCTCGGTCCGCTCCTCGAACGGGCGGTGGCCGCCGCCGCACTGACCTGCACCGCATCGGGCTGCATGCCGCCCTCGCGTGCGGCGGTCGAGGGTTTCCTGTCTGGGGCTGCGGTGTAGCTATCTATTGCCCCCCCGCTCAGCCGAGCGCCGCGGCGACGATCCGGGCCGTGTCGCCCGGCTTCTCCATATGCGGCAGATGGCCGACCCCCGGAAAGACATGCTCGGTCACGTTCCCGGGGTAGGACCGGTCGGGGTCGCGCGGATTGATCCCATCGGCCTCGCCCCAGATCAGGGTGACGGGGATCGCCGGGACGGCAGGGGCCGGTGCGGCCAGCGCCGCCTCGGCGATCGTTCCGAGGTCGCCCCGGCGCTCGGAAGTGAGGTCTGAATACACCTGGCGCCCGAAGTCTTTCGGGATATGCCGGGGCTTCACCACCAGCCGTTCGAGGAGGTTTTGCGCAACCTCCGCACCCTCCACCTCCGGCAGGCCCCGCAGGAAACCGGCATCGAGCGTTCGGCCCCAGCCGGCCGGGGCGATGAGCACGAGACGCGAAATCAGCCCTGGATGGCGGGCGGCGAGTTCGAGCGCAACCGCGCCGCCGAGGGAATGCCCGAGGACGGGCATGGGCGCGGGGAACCCATCGAGCACCGCCGCGACGTCCTCGGCCAGCCCCGCCGGGGTCGCGTCGCCGGCCACCGCGCCCGCCGCGCCATGGCCCGGCAGATCGACCGCATGGAACGCCGCCGGCACCGGGAACACCGCGAGAAGCGGCAGAAACGACAGCCGGTTCGCCCCGTAGCCATGGATCAGGACAAGGGGCGCCCCATCGCCGCCGAGATGCGTGAGGCGGGCGGTCACGAAATCTCGGCCAGCGTATCGCCGACCTTGGCGATCTCACCCTCTTCCATGACGATCTTCAGGCGGCCGGACGCAGGCGCTTCGAGGTCCATCGCCATCTTCGTCGTCGAGATATTGACCACCGGCTCCCCGGCCTCGACCGGCTCGCCATCGGCCATGAGCCATTCGGTGATTTCGGCTTCGGTCACCTCGGTGCCAAGCTGCGGCACGAGGAGGACGGTCACGGATTGGGCCACAGGCAGGGTTCCTCAATTGCCAGAGGTTCAAAGGCCGCGCCGGGCGAGCGACAGCCCGTCCCAGTCGCGTACCCCGCGCCGGTTCGGCTTGCGGTCGGGGTAGAATTCAGCGGTCACCGCGTCGACGATGTCGTGCGCCTGGGGGAAATAGGTGGTCTCCATCTCCGCCCCGGGCACGATCCAGTTCGGCGCGCCGAGAACGATCGGCGCGGCCTTCAGCGAAGCGAACCCGTGGCGCGTGACGGTTGCGGCCAGTGTCTGCGCCATGCTGCCGCGTTCGCTTGCTTCGGACACCACCAGGAGGTGTCCCGTGCGGGCCACGGACGCCAGAACCGGCGCATAGTCGAAGGGTACGAGAGACCGCGCGTCGATCACTTCGGCCGCGACCCCGAGCGCGGCGAGGTCCCGAGCGGCATCGAGCGCGGGATAGAGCGAGGGGCCGATGGTGAGCACCGTCACGTCGCGCCCCTCCCGCTTCACCTCCGGCACGCCGAGGGGAAGCGTGTAGCTTTCCGCCGGCACCGCGTGGCGGAACTGCTCGACCCGGTCGTAGAGACGCTGGGATTCGAACACGACCACCGGGTCGTCGGAGGCCAGCGCCGAGGCCATGAGCCCCTTCGCGTCGTAAGGCGTGGCCGGGTAGATCACCTTCAGGCCGGGGATATGGGCGATGAGCGCCGACCAGTCCTGCGAATGCTGGGCGCCGTATTTCGACCCGACCGAGGCGCGCAGCACGACCGGCAGCTTCAGTTGCCCGGCCGACATCGCCTGCCACTTGGCAAGTTGGTTGAAGATCTCGTCCCCCGCCCGGCCGATGAAGTCGGCATACATCAGCTCGACCATGGACCGCCCGCCGGCCATGGCATGGCCGATGGCCGTGGCAACGATGGCGGCTTCCGAGATCGGCGCGTTGAAGAGGCGATGATAAGGTAGCACATCGCTGAGCCCGCGGGTCACCCCGAAGGCGCCGCCCCATTCCCGCAATTCCTCGCCCCAGGCCGCGAGGCGCGGGTCGCGTTCCATCCGGTCGAGGATCGCCTCGGTGAGCCCGTCGCGCAGGGTGATCGCCCGCATCGGCGAAAGCGGCGCGCCGTCGGCATCGCGACCTGCGCGGGATTTCCGCGCGAGCTTGCGCAGCGCCGCGGACGCCTCGCGCGGAGCGGTCAGCGTCGACGGAGCATCGGGAACGGGCGTCTCACCGCCCGAGAACATCAGATCGCCGATCAAGACCGGATGGGCGACAATGTCCACCGAAGGCGACAGCGCCTCGTCCACCGCCGCCCGGGTCACCGCCTCGATGCGCCGCCCGGCCTCTTCCTCGAGCGCGGCCAATCCGTCCTCGGCCAGCGCCCCGGCGTCGATCAGCGAGGTCGCGAGCCGCGCGATGGGGTCATGCGCCTCCCAGAGCTTCAGTTCGTCGCGCGACCGGTAAGCATTGGCGTCGGTCGTCGAATGCCCGCTGATCCGGTAGCACTCGACGTCGAGAAGCGCGGGCCCCTGCCGGTCGACAAGAAGCGCCCGCTTTCGCGCCACCGCATCGGCCACCGCCAACACATCGGTGCCGTCCACGGTTTCGGCATGAAGCGCGTTCGGGGCAACCCCCGCCCCGATCCGGGACAGCCTGTCCCAACCCATCGTCTCGCCGGAGGTCTGCCCGCCCATGGCGTAGAAATTGTTGGTGAAAAAGAACAGCACCGGCAGGCCCCCATCGAAAGGGGCCTCCCAAAGGGTCGAAAGCTGCCCCATCGCAGCGAAGTTCATCGCCTCCCAGACCGGGCCGCAGCCCGTCGCCCCGTCTCCGGCATGGGCAACGCAGATGCCCGCCTCGCCGGCCAGCCGACGGCGTAGCGCGGCGCCGGTGGCGATCCCGGCCGAGGCGCCGACGATGGCATTGTTCGGATAGCAGCCGAGCGGTGGAAAGAAAGCGTGCATCGAGCCCCCCATGCCGCCGTTGAACCCGGTTGCGCGCATGAAGATCTCCGCCAGAAACCCCAACATGAGGAAGGTCTCGGCGAGCGCCCGGCCCTCCCCGGCCACAGCCGTTTCCGCCGCCTCGCGAAGCCTCCCGCCGTCCTGCCGCGCCATGATCCCGTCGAGCTCCGCCTCGGGCAGTCGCGCGATGGCGCCAAGGCCCTTTGCGAGAAACTCGCCGTGGCTGCGGTGGGACCCGAACGTGTAGTCCTCCGGCGCGAGCGCCAGCGCCGCACCGACCGCCGCCCCCTCCTGACCGATGGAGAGATGCGCGGGGCCGCGGTAGGCATAATCCACCCCGCGATAGGCGCCCGTCGCCTTGAACGACGCCAGCATGCTCTCGAATTCGCGGATCAGCACCATATGGCGCAGCGCATCGCGCAGGGTCTCGGCGCCGTGGAGGGTCAGGGCATCGGCGAAGGGGACGTCATAGGCATGGACCGGGATCGGCGGCACGGCGAGGCTGTCGCGCTGGCGGGTGACGGCGGGGTCGATGACGAGGGCCTTCGGCATGTTCGAACGTCCTTTCGCGGACCGGGGGCACCGGCTCCGTCGGAGGTGTCAGCGACATCGGCAATTGTCAATCGGCCCGGCCGGGAGTCCACGGCACCGGCAGGCTTGAAGGGTTCCTGCCCGGCGGCGGAGCCCACGCGGCGAGGCTCGGTTTTCCCGTGGTGTCAGCCGGCGGCTTCGAGCACCGCGTCGGCAGCCCTCAGGCGCTTGCCCTCCGGGTCGAAGGGGGCTGCCGGCAGCATCCGCGCGGCATGGGGGCGGCCCAGGACGGCAATCTCCACCGCCTCGCCGGGGGCCACCGCCCCGGCCTTGACGTAGCCGAGAGCCAGCGACTTGCCGACATGGTAGCCATAGGCCCCCGAAGTGACCTGGCCCACCGGCGTGCCGTCGGGCAGAAAGATCGGCTCGCCGCCCGAGGCATCCGCCTCGCTGGCATCGATCTCGAAAATCTCCAGGGTCTCGCGCGGCGCCCGGTTGGCGAGCTTGAGCCAGGCCGCTTTGTTGAGGAAGTCCTTTTCCGGCTTGATGAGCCAGTCGAGCTTCGATTCCTGGGGCCACCATTCAGGGCTGTATTCGCGGCCCCAGGAGCCGTAGCCCTTCTCGATCCGCAAGGACATCAGCGCCCGGCTGCCCACCGGCCCCGCGCCATGTCCCCGACCGGCTTCCAGAAGCGCTGCATAGAGCCTCGCCTGATCGGCCGTCGCGCAATGGAGCTCCCAGCCGAGATCGCCGGTGAAGGAGACGCGGATCGCCAGGCACGAGACGCCGGCGACATCGAGCATCGCCGAACGCAGAAACGCAAAGCCCTCGTTCGACAGATCGGCATTGGTGAGCGTGCGCAGGATATCCCGCGCCCGGGGACCGGCGAGGTTGAACCCGCACATCGCCTCTGTGCGGCTTTCGAACGTGGTGCCCGAAGGCAGCGGCACCATTTGGAAAAAGCGCTGGTGGAACCGCTCGGCCATCCCCGAGCCGACGATCCAGAACTCGTCCTCGCCCGTCCGGGTCACGGTGAAGTCCCCCGCGATCCCGCCGCGCACCCCGATGAGCGGGGTCAGACACGACCGACCGATCTTCGTCGGCATCCGGTTGGCGAAAACGGCGTTGAGCCAGGTCTCCGCCCCCGGTCCCGCGACGCGGTATTTGGCGAAGTTCGAGATGTCGATGATACCGGCGCGCTCGCGCAGCCCCCGCACCTCCCGGCCGACGCTTTCCCACCAGGGCTGGCGGGCGAACCCGGCGCTGTCGGGGGTCTCGGCATCGAAGTAAAGCGGGTGCTCCCAGCCGTAGTTGAGCCCGAAGGCCGCCCCCATCTCCCTCTGCGTCTCAAAGATCGGGCGGCTGCGCACCGGGCGACCCGCCTGGCGTTCCTCGCCTGGGAAATGGATCTTGAACCGATGGGCGTACTGGTCCTCGACCCGGGCCTTAGTGAAGGCCTTCCCCGCCCAGGCCCCGAAGCGCGCCAGGTCCCAGCCGAAGAGATCGAGCGAGGGCTCGCCTTCCACCATCCATTCCGCGGCGAGCTTGCCGAGACCGCCGTTCTGCGAAAACCCGGGGATGATCCCGTTGCAGCAGAAGTAGCCCCGAAGCTCCGGCACCGGCCCGAACAGCGCGGAACTGTCCGGCGACCAGATCATCGGTCCGTTAATCACCCGCTTGATGCCCGCCTCGCCCACCGCCGGCACCCGGTCGATCGCGCGCATCATGTTGTCCTCGATCCGTTCGAGGTCATCGGGAAAGAGGTCATGGGCGAAATCGAGCGGCGTGCCGTCCTCGGCCCAGAACCGCATATCGCGCTCATAAGCGCCGACGAGCAGCCCCTTGCCCTCCTGGCGGAGGTAGTATTCCCCGTCCCGGTCGGCGACCGACGGCAACCGCCGGTCCATCGCGGCGATCTCGGCGATGGTCTCGGTGACGAAATACTGATGCTCAGTGGGGATGAGCGGCAGCGCGAGCCCTGCCATCGCCGCAACCTCGCGGGCCCAGAGCCCCGCGGCATTGACGACCCAGGGCGTCGCGATATCGCCCTTCGGGGTCCGCACGATCCAGGTGCCGTCGGGCTGCGCCTCGGTGCCCGTGACAGGCGTGAACCGATACACCTCCGCCCCCATCTGCCGCGCCCCGATGGCATAGGCATGGGTCACGCCCGAGGGGTCCACATTGCCGCCGTCGGGTTCGTACATGATGCAGCGCACCCCGTCGAAATCGACCAAGGGGTGCAGCCGCTCGGCCTCATCGCGGCTCACCTCATGAAAATTCATCCCGTAGCGGCGCGCCTTGGCTTCCTGAAGCCGCAACTGGTGCTCGCGGTCTTGCGTTTGTGCGAGGTAGAGCGAGCCGGGCTGAAAGACCCCGCAGGACTGGCCTGTTTCCGCTTCGAGGTCCTTGTAGAGCGACATCGTGTAGTGCTGGAGCCGGGAGATGTTGGTGACGTCGTGGAGCCCATGGATGTTGGCCGCCGCATGCCATGTGGACCCTGAGGTTAGCTCGTCGCGTTCGAGAAGCACCGTCTCCGTCCAGCCTAGCTTGGCGAGGTGATAGAGAATCGAGCATCCGACGACACCGCCGCCGATCACGACAGCCTGGGCATGGGTACGCATGGGGCAAGGAACCTATGGTTTGGCGCCTGGCGGTCAGACGCGTTGCTCTTCGATCCGGGTGAGCCAGTCGGGGTCCATTTCGGGGACCGATGACAGGAGAAGTTGGGTGTATTCGGGGTGCGGCGGCGCGAGGACCTCGGTCTTGCTGCCCTGTTCGACCACCTTGCCCTGGTTCATCACGACGATCTCGTCGGAGATCGCGGCGACCGTGGCGATGTCGTGGGTGATGAACATGTAGGCGATGTCCTTTTCCTTCTGGAGCCGCATCAGCAGCTTCAGAATGCCTTCCTGGACGATCTGGTCGAGGGCGGACGTGACCTCGTCGCAAATGATCACCTCCGGGTCTGCCGCAAGCGCCCGCGCGATACAGATGCGCTGTTTCTGGCCGCCCGAAAGCTCCGACGGCAGACGGTCGTAGAAATCCTCGTTGAGGTCGATCTCCTCGAGAAGCTCGATCACCCGCTTTTCCTGCGCCCGGCCCTTCAGCCCGTGGTAGAACTCCAGCGGCCGGCCGATGATCTCGCCGACGGTCTGGCGCGGGTTCATCGCGGTGTCGGCCATCTGGTAGATCATCTGGATCTTGCGCAGAACGTCCTTGTTGCGCTGTCCGAGTTGCGCCGGAAGGGCGGTCCCGTTGAACCGCACCTCCCCCTTCGACGGCGGCAGAAGCCCGGTGACGACCCGGGCCGTGGTCGACTTTCCCGACCCGGACTCGCCGACGATGGACACCGTGCGGCCCCGGGGGAGCTTGATCGACACGTCGTGGAGCACCTTCACCGCGCCATAGGCGGCGTCCACCCCGTCGATCTCGAGCACAATGTCGTCGGATGCCTTCGGCTCCTTGCCGAGCATCCGCACGGACCAGAGCGAGCGGGTGTAGTCCTCCTTGGGCTCGGCCAGCATTTGCCGCGTCTCGGCCTCCTCGACCTCCTCGCCGTAACGCAGGACCTTGATGACATCGGCCATCTGGGCGACGACGGCGAGGTCGTGGGTGATGTAGATGGCGGCCGTATTGAAGTCGCGAACGGCCTTGCGCATGGACAAGAGCACCTCGACCTGGGTGGTCACATCGAGCGCGGTGGTCGGTTCGTCGAAGACGATGAGCTTGGGGCGCGGCGCCATGGCCATCGCGGTCATCACCCGCTGAAGCTGGCCGCCGGAGACTTGGTGCGGGTAGCGCTCGCCGATGGTCTCGGGATTGGGAAGCTGAAGCGCGGCATAGAGCTCCTTTGCATCGGCGACAGCCGCCGACATCGGGCTGATGCCCTCGCGCACGGTCGTCGCGACGGTCTGTTCCACCAGACGGTGGGCGGGGTTGAAGCTCGCTGCCGCCGATTGCGCGACGTAGGTAAGCTGGGTCCCCCAGAGCCGGCGCTTCTCCTCATCGGTGGCCTTGACGAGGTCGATCCCGTCGAACATCGCCGAGCCGCCCGAAATCCGGCAGCCGTCCTTGGTGAACCCCATCGCCGCCAGGCCCAGTGTGGATTTCCCCGCCCCGCTCTCGCCGATGAGCCCCATCACCTGGCCGGCCTTGAGTTGCAGGTCGACGCCCTTGACGATGGGGTTCCACTTCTCGTCCGCCCAGCCTTCGACCTTCAGGCCGCGCACGTCGAGGAGGTAGTCGTCATTTGACATCGCGCAGCCCGCTGCTCTTCTGAAGGAACCAGTCGACGAGGAAGTTCACCCCGACTGTGATGAGCGCAATCGCCGCCGCCGGGATCAGCGGGGTGAAGGCGGCGCGGATGTCGAACTGGGCGAACTGGATGAGCTGTGCGGTCTCGCGCACCATCGACCCCCAGTCGGCGGTGGGCGGCTGGATGCCGACGCCGAGGAAGCTCAGGGACGCGATCGTCAGGAACACGAAACAGAACCTCAGCCCGAATTCGGCGACCAGGGGAGGCATGATGTTGGGCAGGATTTCGCGCCGCATCACCCAGCCAAGACCCTCGCCTCTGAGCCGCGCGGCCTCGACGTAATCCATTACCGCGACGTTCACCGCCACCGCCCGGGTGAGCCGGAAAACACGCGTCGAGTCGATGAGCGCGATGATCACGATCAGGCTCCAGGCGGAGGCGCCGAAGATCGACAGGAGCATCAGCGCGAAAATGAGGCTCGGGATCGCCATGAACACGTCCACGCCGCGGCTGATGAGCTGATCGAGCCAGGACCGGTTGATCGCGGCGACGAGCCCGAGCCCGCCGCCGATCAGGAAGGCGAGAAAGGTCGTTGCGAGGGCGATGCCGATCGTATTGCGCGCGCCGTAGATCAGCCGCGAGAAGATGTCCCGGCCGATCTGGTCGGTCCCGAGGAGATGCTCGCCGCTCCAGGGCGCGAACGGGACGGCGAAGACCTCCGCCTCCCCATGCGGCGCGATCAGCGGCGCGAAGACCGCCAGGATCAGGTAGAACGCGATGATCGCCATCCCGATCCAGGCGGTGAACGGCGCTTTCTTCAACTCGATCCAGGTCCGTTCCCAGCGGCTCCTGCGGGTGCGGACCTGACCGACCTCGGCGGCGGCGGAGTATTGCGCGGAGTCGCTCATTTGGGGTGCAGAAGCCTCGGGTTGGTGACGATGCCGATCACATCGGCAAGGAGGTTGAGGAGGATGTAGGCCGAGGCGAAGAACAGCGCGCAGGCCTGAACCACCGGAATATCGCGCGAGGACACCGCATCGACCATGAGCTGACCGACGCCCGGATAGACGAACACCACCTCCACCACGACGACGCCGACGACCAGATAAGCGAGGTTGAAGGCGATCACGGTGGCAATCGGCGCCCAGGCATTGGGCAGGGCGTGTTTGAGGATCACCCGGCGCGGACTTTCGCCCTTCAACCGGGCCATTTCGATATAGGGCGAGGCGAGAAGGTTGATGATCGCCGCCCGGGTCATCCGCATCATATGCGCCACGATCACCAGCGTCAGCGTCAGTGCCGGCAGGATCGAGGCATAGACGCGCTGGCCCAAGGTCATGTCCTCCTGCACGTTGGCAAGCGACGGAAAGACCGGCCAGAGCGTGCCGAGCAGGAGGATGAGGATGTAGGCGACGAAGAATTCGGGGAACGAGATCGTCGTCAGCGTCGTGACGCTGGCGGACTTGTCGTACCATGTGTTGCGCCACAGGGCCGCGGTGATGCCCAGAAACAGCGCCAGCGGCACCGCGATCACGGCCGTCAACGCGGCGAGAAAGAGCGTGTTCTCGAGCCGCGGGCCGATCAGTTCGGCCACGCTCCGCGAGCGGTCGATGCCCGAGGAGGCGCGCCCCGAAAAAGAGGTGCCGAGATCGCCCTGAACCACCCCGCCGATCCAGTCGAAATAGCGGACGACCGCGGGCTGATCGAGCCCCAGCTCCCGCCGGAAGGCCGCCACGGTCTCCTCTGTCGCCGCCTGCCCCAGCACCGCTTCGCCGAAATCGCCGGGCAGAAGGTTGATCGAACTGAAGATGATGATCGACACGAAGAAGAGGGTGATGAGCCCCAATCCGAGCCGCTTCAATATGGTCGCCAGAACTGGATGCAACGACAGGGGCCCCTCGACGCGCGCCGTCCGCATGGGGCGGCAGAACTGTGGTTGTTGTCTCGGGGGGTAACGCTAATCCAGTCCTGCACGATGGGATGCACAAAAAAAATGGGGGCAACTTGCCCCTTGAATTTGATTGTGCCGGTCCGGGCGAGGCTTACGCTTTCGAAAAAATTGGCGCCGCCCCCGAGGCTTCGGCGGGTTGCGTAATTGTGCAGTGGAATCTGCTGCTCGTGACAACAGGGGAAAACAATGCCGACACTCAGAGACCAGTATCTCGCGCGCCTGAAGGCGGACCTCCGCCGGGGCGGGATTTCGCGCCGCAGCTTCATGACGTCCGCCGTAGCCGCCGGGGTCGCGGTCCCCACCGCGCTTGGCTGGGCGAATGCGGCCTGGGCGCAGACCCCGAAGAAGGGCGGCCTTCTGACGCTCGGTGTCGGCTCGGGCTCCACCACCGACAGTCTCGATCCCGCGACCTACGAAGGCACGGTCAACACGGTGCTGGCCTACACCTACGCCAACAACCTCGTCGAGGTGGACCATTCGGGCAATCTCGTTCCCGAACTGGCCGAAAGCTTCACCTCCGACGACGCGACCACCTGGGTGTTCGTCCTCCGCCCCGGGGTCGAATTCCACAACGGCAAGACGCTGGCCCCCGAGGATGTGATCGCCTCGATCAACCATCACCGGGGCGAGGACAGCAAGTCGGCCGCCGCCGGTCTCGTAAAACAGATCAAGGACATGCGCGCCGACGGCAACTCGGTGATCTTCGAGCTTGAAGCGGCAAATGCCGACTTCCCTTACGTGATGAGCGATTACCACCTCCTCATCCTGCCGTCGGTCGACGGGGCTATCGACCCGACCTCGGGGATCGGCACCGGCGGCTACGTCATCGACAATTACGAGCCGGGGGTCCGGGTCGAATCCTCGAAGTTCGCAAACTACTTCAAAGACGACCGGGCCCATTTCGACCAGATCGAGCTGATCTCGATCATCGACGCGACCGCCCGGCAGAACGCGGTGATGAACGGCAATGTCGACGCCATCGACCGGGTCGACCCGAAAATCGTGTCGCTCCTCGGCCGTGTGCCGACGCTCGAAATCCTCGAGCGCACCAGCACGCTGCACTACACCTTCCCGATGCGGCTCGACAGCCCGCCGTTCGACAATTACGACATGCGGATGGCGATGAAGCTCGCGGTCAAGCGCCAGGAGCTTGTCGACAAGATCCTCCTCGGCCACGGCGCGCTCGGCAACGACCATCCGATTTCGACCGCCAACCGCTTCCACGCCGACATCCCGCAGCGGGAGTTCGACCCCGAGCAGGCCGCGTTCCACTACCAGAAGTCGGGGCATTCCGGTTCCGTGCAGCTTTCGGCCTCCGACGCGGCCTTCGCCGGCGCGGTGGATGCGGCCCAGCTCATCGCGGCCTCTGCCGCCGAGGTGGGGATCAATGTCGAGGTGGTCCGTGAGCCCAATGACGGCTACTGGTCGAACGTGTGGAACAAGAAGGCGTGGACCGCGAGCTACTGGAGCGGTCGGCCTACCGAGGACTGGATGTTCTCCTCGGGCTACACAGCCGACATCGAGTGGAACGAGGCCGCCTGGCGGACAACGGATTCGGCGGTGCGGTTCAACGAGATCGTCGTCGAAGCCCGCGCCGAACTCGACCAGGAGAAGCGCCGCGAGCTTTACGCCGAAGCCCAGATGCTCATCCACGACGACGGCGGCTCGATCATCCCGATGTTTGCCAACCACATCATGGCGGTGTCGAAGAACATCGGCCATTCCGAGGACGTCGCGGCGAACTGGGAGCTTGACGGTGCCAAGGCGCCCGAGCGCTGGTGGCGCGAGGCGTGATCGCCCCCTAGGGCGACGAATTGGGCCATGCCGCGTCTTTAAGGGGCGCGGCATGTGCTTTGGGGGTGCGAATTTGACCGACGAGACGATCATGGCCGACCCGACCGACCGGCGCGCGACGGGCTGCGATCTGGTGGCGTTATCGCGGGCCCTCGCCCCGATACCGACCAACAGCTCTTCGACGGACCCCGCCCATGCCCGCCTCCCCCGATCTCAGACTGGCGATTGACGTCGGCGGCACCTTCACCGACACGGTGCTGGCCGCCGCCGACGGCACCGTTCTTGCCTCGAACAAGACCCTGACGACCCATGACGACCCCGCGACCGGGGCAATTACCGGGGCCGAGCGGGCGCTTGAAGCCGCGAACGTCGGGATCGAGCGGATCGGCGGGTTCATCCACGGCACGACCCTGGCCACGAACGCGCTCTTGGAAAAGCGCGGGGCGCGGGTCGCCACGATCACCACCGAAGGGTTCCGCGACATCCTCGAAATCGCCTATGAGCGCCGCTACAGCCAATACGACATCGACCTGCAAAAGCCCGATCTCCTCGTCCCGCGCACTTTATCGTTCACGGTGCCCGAACGGATGTCGGTCTCGGGCGAGGTGCTGATCCCGCTCGACGAGGCGGCGGTGCCGGAGCTTCTTGCCGCCTTCGACGAAGCGGGCGTCGAGGCCATCGCGATCTGCCTCATCCACGGCTACGCCAACCCCGCCCACGAGCGCCGTTTGCGCGATCTCATCCGTGCGGCGCGCCCCGATCTCGTCATCTCGCTCTCCTCCGACGTGAGCCCCGAGGCCCGCGAGTTCGACCGGCTCTGCACCACAGTGGCCAATGCCTATGTCCAGCCGCTGATGGAGGGGTATCTCACGCGTTTTCAGGCTGCGTTCGACGCCCGCGGGCTTACCTGCCCGATCCTGATGATGACCGCCGGCGGCGGCATGACCACGCTCGCCACCGCCGCCCGTTTCCCGATCCGGCTCGTCGAAAGCGGCCCTGCGGGCGGCGCGATCCTCGCTGCACGGGTCGCCGAGGAGGCGGGGCTCAACGAAGTCCTGTCGTTCGACATGGGCGGAACCACCGCCAAGCTCTGCCTTATCGACGAGGCCACCCCTCAGACCTCGCGGCAATTCGAGATCGGTCGGGCCGCACGGTTCATCAAGGGCTCGGGCATGCCCGTGCGCATCCCCGTCATCGAGATGATCGAAATCGGGGCGGGCGGCGGCTCCATCGCCACCGTCGACCGGCTCGGCCGGCTCACCGTCGGCCCCCAAAGTGCCGGCTCCGAGCCCGGGCCAGTGGCCTTCGGGCGCGGCGGGGCCGAGCCCACCGTCACCGATGCCGATGCCGCCCTCGGCTACCTTCGCCCCGAAACCTTCGCCGAAGGCCAGTTCGCCCTTGATATCGACGCCGCCCGGGCCGCCATCGCCGAGAAGATCGGCACGCCGCTCGGCATCGACGGGACCGAAGCCGCCGACGGGATCAGCCGGATCGTCGACGAGAGCATGGCCAGCGCCGGCCGGGCCCATGCGGTCGAATCCGGCAAAGACCTCGGGGCGCGCACGATGATCGCCTTCGGCGGCAACGGCCCCTTGCACGCCTGCCGGGTCGCCCGGAGCGCGGGCGTCTCCCGCGTCGTCGTGCCCCCCGCCCCCGGGGTCGGCTCGGCGGTTGGCTTCCTCTTCGCCCCGGTCTCCTTCGAAATCGTCCGCAGCCGCTACACCTTCCTTGCCGAGATCGACCTTGCCGCGATCAACGCGCTCTTCGAGGCGATGTGCGCCGAGGCTGCCGAGGTTGTCCGTCAGGGCGATGCAACCTCGCGCCTCCACACCCGCCGCACCGCCTTCATGCGTTACCGGGGTCAGGGCCACGAGATCGAGATCGGGTTGCCCGACCGGGCGCTTAAGGCCGAGGACATCCCCGACCTCACAGCGGCTTTCGAGGCGGCCTATTCGCTGCAATTCTCACGCCCCGTGCCGGGGATGCAGATCGAGATCCTGAACTGGGCGGTACGCACCGCCACCCAGCCACAAAGCCCCACCCCCCCGGGTGCCGCGCCAGAGAAGACCGACCACCCCGTCTCCGAAACCCGCACCATCCAATGCGACGTCACCGGCCAGAGCGTCGAGGCCGCGCTCGTCCGCCGCGCAGAACTCACGCCCGGCGCCCGGTTCGCTGGCCCCGCCTTGATCGTCGAGCCGCAAACGACCACCCTCGTCGGCGCCGATTTCGCCGCCGAGGTCGACGGGTTCGGCAACCTCGTTCTGACCCGAAAGGCGCGCCCATGACCGACACCCTCTCCCCCGCCCGCCTTCAGGTGATGTGGAACCGACTTCTGGCTTTGGTCGAGGAACAGGGCCAGACGCTGATCCGGGCGGCGTTTTCGCCCATCGTGCGCGAATGTGGAGACATCTCGGCCGGTATCTTCGACATTCAGGGCCGGATGCTCGCCCAGGCCGTGACCGGCACACCGGGGCACATCAACACCATGGCCGAGGCCGTCCGCCACCTCCGGGAGCGCTTCTCGGTGCAGGAAATGTCGCCGGGCGACATCTACATGACGAACGATCCCTGGCTGGCCTCGGGGCACCTCAACGACTTTCTCCTGATGATGCCGGTCTTCCACGGCGGTCAGGTCGTCGCCTTCACCTCCTGCACCTCGCATCTGGTGGACCTCGGCGGTCAGGGCATGGGCCCCGAAGGCTCGGACGTCTACGACGAGGGGCTCCTGATCCCGCCCTGCAAGCTCGTCATCGGCGGCGAGGTCAACGCGCTTCTTCTCGACATCGTCAAGGCCAATTCCCGCGAACCCATCGCCAACGAGGGCGACATCTACGCGCTCATCGCGTGTTGCGAGGCCGGCGCGGCGCGGCTGTCGGAGATGATGACCGATTACGGGCTCGCCGACCTGCACGGTCTCGCCGAGTACATCATCGAAACCTCCCGGCGGGGCACCCTTCAGGCCATCGCCGAGGTTCCGCCCGGTGTGTACGAAAATACCTTGAAAGTAGATGGTTACGAGGAAGAGCTCACCCTGAAGGCGCGGCTGTCCATCACCGCCGACCGGCTCCATCTCGACTTTGCGGGCACCTCCGGCTGTTCAGCCAAGGGCATCAACGTGCCTCTGAACTACGCCACCGCCTATGCGGTCTTCGCGATGCGCTGCATCATCGGGTCGGACATCCCGAACAACGCGGGCTCGCTCGAACCCTTCGTCGTCACCGGCCCACCGGGCTGCATTCTCAACGCCCAGCGCCCGGCGCCGGTGGCGATGCGCCATACGCTGGGGCAAATGACCCCCGATCTGGTGCTCGGCTGCCTCCACCAGGCCCTGCCCGAACGGGTGCCCGCCGAAGGTGCGTCGTCGATGTTCGACCTGCCCCTTCGACATACGGCGGATGTGGCCCTGACCGGCGGCACCGAATTCGCCATAGAACTTGTCCATAACGGCGGCACCGGCGCGCGGCCGGCAAGCGACGGGCTGTCGGCCACCGCCTACCCCTCGGGCGTCTTCGGCAGCCAGGTGGAGATCACCGAGGCGGCGGCCCCGGTCACGGTCTGGCGCCGGGAGCTCTTGCCGGATTCGGGCGGCGCGGGGGAGTTTCGCGGCGGGCTCGGCCAGCGCATCGAGATGACCTCGGCCACAGGCGAGCCGTTCCTCGTCTTTCTCTCCGTCGAGCGGATCAAGAACCCCGCCGCCGGCCGCGCGGGCGGCAAGCCGGGCGCGGCGGGGCGCATCCGGGTCACCGGGCGGGAGGCCGACATCCCCGGCAAATGCGAGTTGCGCGTCGAGCCCGGCGAGCGCCTCGTCTTCGACACGCCGGGCGGCGGCGGCTTCGGCGACCCCGGCGCGCGCGCGCCGGCAGCACTTGCCGCAGACGTCGCGGCGGGGCTCGTCACCGAGGCGGCGGCCCGCACCCTCTACGGGAGCGAGAAGTGATCCGCGCCGTTCCAAATGTCGCCGCCATGGCGAGCTACGCCCTGGCCGACCTTGGCGACACCTCGGCGGTCTCGCTCGCCCAGAACGAAAGCGCGCATCCCCCGAGCCCGGCCGCGCGCGCGGCCGGTGCGCGCGCGATTGAGACCGCCGCCCTCTACCCCGACCCCGATTGGCGCGACCTGCGGCGCGCCATCGCCGCCGTCCACCCCGTCGCGGCCGACGACATCCTCTGCGGCGCAGGCTCGATGGAGCTTATCGGCGCCCTTATCCGCGCCTTCGCCGGCCCCGGCGACACCGTCCTCGGCAGCCAATACGGCTATCTCTTCGTCGCCACCGCCGCAGAGCAGGCCGGGGCCGCCTATGTCACGGCGCCGGAGCCCGAGCTTCGGGTCTGCGTCGACGGGCTGTTAAGCCGGGTCGACGCGACGACCCGCCTCGTCTTTCTCTGCAACCCCGGCAACCCGACCGGGACGCGCATCGCCAATGCCGAGATCGTCCAGCTCCGCGACGCTCTGCCAAAGGATGTCCTCCTCGTTGTCGATCAGGCCTACGGCGAGTTCGATGAACAGGATCACGCCCCTATCTTCGCCCTCGTCGGTCGCGGCGACACAATCGTCACCCGCACCTTCTCGAAAGCCTACGCCCTTGCGGGGCTCCGGGTCGGCTGGGGGGCGTTTCCGCCGGCTATCGGGGCGGAGGTGCGAAAACTTCTCAATCCCAACAACATATCGGGCGCCTCTCAAGCGATGGCCACCGCCGCGATGGCCGACCAGACCCATATGGCCCGGATCGTCGGTGAGACCGCCGCCTTGCGCGACACCACCGCCGAGAGGCTCCGCGCGGCGGGCTACGACCTCCCCGTCTCCCATGCCAACTTCCTGCTGATCCGGTTCGCCGATGCCGCGACCGCCGCCCGCGCCGATGCCGCCTTGCGCGCCGCAGGGCTCATCCTGCGCGGCATGGGCGGCTACGGTCTCACCGACGCGCTGCGGGCCACCATCGGCCCGCCGGAGGCGATGGACCGGATGTGCGCGACCCTGGAGGGCCTGCCCCGATGACCGACCCCCGCAGAGATCCTCGCTCCGGCCCGAAGGTCGGCGTTCTGGTGCCCTACACCAATTGCAATCTCGAACCCGACCTCGCCCTGATGCGCCCCGAAGGCGTGACGTTCCATACCGAACGGATGGGCGGCTACGACGTCGACGAGATCCCCGATGCCGACCAGATGGCGGGCCTCGGGGCCTCCGACCTCACCGAAACCCTGCGGCTCATCGCGGGCGTGCGGCCCAAGGCAGTGCTCTACGGCTGCACGTCGGCGACGCTGACCCATGGGCCGGCCTTCGACCGCGACCTCGCGGCGCGGATCGAGGCGGCGTCCGGAGCGGTGTCGATCACCGCAGCCGGGGCGCTGGTGGGGGCCCTAAACGCGCTCGGTGCCAAACGGGTCGGTTTCGCCTCGCCCTATGTCGGCGAGATCAACGACCAGGCGGTGGCGTTTCTGGTCGACGAAGGCATCGAGACCGTCGCCCGCGCCGATATCGGCCGCGACCTTGGCAATTATGGGCAAGGCGAGCTGACGCCGGACGAGGTCTTCGCCCTCGCCTCCCGGGCCGTCTCGCCCGAGGCTGAGGCGCTGGTGCTGAGCTGCACAGACATGCGCTCGGTCGAGACCATCGCCCGGCTCGAGGCGGCCACGGGCCTGCCCGTGGTAACCTCCAATCAGGCGATGGTCTTCCAGTTGAGCCGGGCTCTGGGTCTGGCCCGCCCGGCGGGGGATTTCGGGCGGCTCTTTGATATTGTCTGAGCAGGACACCCAACCCGTCGAAAGGCTGGATCTGGCCTTGAGCGGCAGTTTGGGTCTTGCTCCGGTAGCCCTTTGCGAAACACGCCCCGGACTTGATCCGGGGCCTCGATCCACCGGATTGCCAAGCCTATCGAGGTCCCGGGTCAAGCCCGGGACGTGGGGGGCATTGTGATCGCAGGGGCGGACAAACGAACGCCCACTTAAGCCCACAAACCACCGCCGCCATCCGACCCCGCCAATCGCTTCAGGGATCGCCCGCGCCGATCTCCTCTTTCCGCCTGGCCACATATGCCTCAAGCGCCTCCCGCACCGCCGCATCCATCGGCGGCTCCTGATACTCCTCCAGCGCCCGCTGCCAGAGCCCCGTGGCCCGCTCGGCGGCGTCCTTCGCGCCCGCCGCCTCCCAGTTCTCGTAATTCGTCCAATCCGAGAGCATCGGGCGATAAAACGCCGTCTCGTAGCGCTCCATCGTATGGGCCGCGCCGAAGAAATGCCCGCCCGTTTGGACGCTCTTGATCGCCTCGAACCCCAGATCGTCCTCGGTGAACGGCACGGGAGCGAGAAACTCCATCATGTTCTGAAGGATTTCCACATCGAGGATGAGCTTTTCGTAGGACGCCGTCAGCCCCCCTTCGAGCCAGCCCGCCCCGTGATAGATCATGTTGCCGCCCCCCATGACCGCCCCCCAGGTGGCCATCTCGGTCTCGTAGGCCGCTTGCAGGTCGACGGCGTTCGACGCATTGGCGTTCGAGGTCCGGTAGGGCAGGCGATAGCGGCGCGCGAGTTGCCCCGCGATCATGTTGGCCTTGGTGTTCTCGGGTGTGCCGAAAGCGGGCGCGCCGGTGCGCATGTCGACATTCGAGGTAAACGCCCCGTACATCACCGGCGCGCCGGGGTTCACAAGCTGGGTGAGCGTCACCCCGAAAAGCGCTTCGGCGTTCTGCTGCGCCAAAGCCGCAGCCAGCGTCACCGGCGTCATCGCGCCCATCAGCGTGAACGGGGTGATCGTTACCGCCTGCCCGTGTTCGGACATCGCAATGAGCCCGTCGCCCATCTCCTTGTCGAAAAGCCGGGGCGAGTTCACGGAAATGATCGTGATGACACCGGGGTCGGTCGCCATCTCCTCCAGGCTCATCCCCCGGGCTATCGCCATCATCTCGATCCCGTCCATCGCCCGGCCGCGCCCGATGGCGGTGCAGTGGAACACCAGCTCCGACAGCGTCAGATTGGCGAAATACGTGTCGAGATGGCGATTGTTGGCGGGCAGTTCCATCGGCGAGGTGACCTGGTTGCCGATGAGGTGGATGGCGTTGAAATGCTGCGCGAGGCGGATGAAGTTCCGGTAATCCTCGATATTGCCCGAGCGCCGCCCGTTGATCCGGTCGTGCACATTGGGCGGCCCCGCGACGAGGCCGAAACAGAGGTTGTTGGCCCCGATCCGCAGCCGCTTTGCGGGGTTGCGGGGGGTCAGCGTGAATTCCGAGGGCGCGCTCTCCACCGCCGCCATGACGATGCTCTCGTCGATGCGGATCGTCGAAGTCTCCCGGTCGACGATGGCCCCGGCCGCCTCGAAGAGGTCCATCACGTTCTCGCCCATCACCCGGATGCCGAGCTCGGAGAGGATGCGCATCGAGGTCGCATGGAGCGCCTCCATCCGCTCTTCATCGAGGATTTCGATGGGCGGATAGGGGTTCGTCACCGACCGCCAGGGAAGCTGGGGAATACCGCCCCCGCCCCGCCCGGCCGCCTTGCCGCGCCGTCCGCCGCTTCGGCCTTCGCGTCCCATGGGTTCTCCCTCCCCTTCAGTAACCCCGCGCGGGGTCGACGACATTGGTCAATGGCGCACCCTCCCGGTAGCGCCGCAGGTTGTCGCAAAACATCGCCACCGATTTCAGCGTCCAACCCTCGTAGACCGACGAGCAATGGGGGGTGACGATAACGTTTTCCATCGCCCAGAACGGGCTGTCCTCTGGCAAGGGCTCGGTCTCGAACACATCGAGCGCCGCCCCCCGGAGGTGGCCCGAGGCCAGCGCCGCGGCGAGGGCTCGCTGGTCGACCACCCCGCCCCGGGAGACATCGACGACGACCGCACCGGGCTTCATCGCCGCGATCGCGGCGGCATCGACGAGGCCGCGTGTGCTGGGCAAGAGCGGTACGCAGATCGCCACCGCATCGGCGCGCGCCAGAAGCTCGGAAAGGCGCTCGGTGGGGTGGACTTCATCGAGGTCGGACATCTCGGCGGGCCGGGCGCGCACCCCGAGGGTCGTCATCCCAAGCGCCTTGGCGCGGGCGGCGATGGCCTGGCCCGTTTGACCGAGCCCGAGGATCAGAAGCGTCTGACCCGCGAGCGGCCGTACCTTGCCCGCCCCCCAGGTTCGCGCCGCCTGGGCGCGACGGAACCCCGGCAGGTCGAGGTTGAAGTGCAAGAGCCCGCCGAGCGTGTATTCCGCCATCATCCCGGCGGCGACCCCGGCCGCGTTGGTCACCGTCACCCGCGAGGCGTCCCAGGTGGCCAGATGGTCCGTGCCCGACCCGCCGACGGACACCCAGCGCACCGTGTCGCTCTCCAAGAGGCTCTCGCGCGGAAACCCCGGGGTGCCGGCGAAACGCACGGTGTAAACGACCTCCGCCCCGGTCTCGGCGATGGCGCCGGGAAGGCCCTCATAGCTGTCGCAGCCGTGAAAGGTGAGGTCGGGATGGGCCTTGCGCGCCACCTCAAGCGCCGGGCCCGGTTCGTCGGTATGGAGGATCACGATCGGGTCTCTTGTCATCCGAAGACCTCTTCGCGGTCGATGGCCGCACGAATATCTGTGACCACCTTCGCGGTGCTGGCAATGTCAAAGAGCACATCGAACCCGTCGCCGGTGCGGAGCAAGACGCCGTCCTGATGGGCAAAGCGGGTCTGGGCGATGTCGCTCTCCCCGAAAGCGGCGGCGCGGAGATCGAAGGCGGTGAGCCGCCGGGCGACGGCTGTAGCTTTCGGGCCCGTGAGCCTGAGCCAGGCCCAGGTCTCCTCGCGCCAGCTCGAATAGCTCTGAGGTGCTGCCTCCCACGCGCTGCGGAGGGGTTGGACTGGGCTGCCCTCGGCGTCGGTGCTCAGCACCATGATGTCGCGGGTCCCGAGCCGCAGAACCCGCAGGCCCGCGCCCTCCGTCACGCGGTTGACCTCCGGCAGATCGACCCGGTCGGCGAACCACGCCTCCGCCCCCGCCCCCTTCAGCCCGAAGCGCGGCCAGGGGGTGAGGTCGGCGAGCGCGACGTCTGCGCCCGCCACCAGCCGGTCGCGAAGATCGCCCGCAGCACCGGCTTCCGAGAGAGGATAGACCGCGCTCACAACATCTGCCTTTCGTTCTGAGGGTCATAGAAGGCATGTCCCACGACCGTCCCCTCGACCATCCGCCCGCTCCGCGCCCGGATCGCGACCCTCCGCCCCTCCTCGGCATCCTCGGCATGGATGAAGGCCAGCGCGATGCCGTGACCGAGCGTCGGGGAATGGGCCACGGACGTGACATGGCCCACCGGCGCGCCGCTCCGCAGCACGAGGCAGCTTTCTCCCGGAAGCTCCGCGTCGGGCGCAAAGGTGAGCGCGGCGAGCTTCCGGGTCGAGCCGAGCCGCCGGCGCATCTCAAGCGCCCGTTTGCCGACGAAGAACGGTTTCTTCTTCGACACCGCCCAGCCGAAGCCCAACTCTTCCGGCGAGGTCAGCGCGTCGGTGTCCTGCCCGATCAGGATATGGCCCTTTTCAAGCCTGAGGATGCGGCTAGCCTCCAACCCGTAGGGCTTCAGCCCCACCGGTTCCCCAGCCGCAAGGATCGCCGCCCAAAGGTCCCCCGCCCGGCTTGCGGGGCAGTGCAGCTCGAAGCTCAACTCCCCCGTAAACCCGATCCGCATCGCGTGAACGGGAACCCCCGCCACCTGCCCGCTCCGGCCGGTGAGATAGGGAAAAGCCTCGGCGGAAAAGTCGATATCGCCGTCGAGGGCCGCCACGACGTCGCGGGCGAAGGGGCCGGTGATGTTGAAGCCGGCAAACCCCGCCGTGAGGTTCACGACATCCACATCGAGCCGCCACTGAGCGTTCCAGAACGCCATATCGGCATAGACACGGGGCACGGCCCCGGTGGTGGCGGTGACGTAGAAGCGGTCTTCGGCGAGGCGGTAGGCGACACCGTCGTCGATCACCGTGCCCATCTCGTTCAGCATCAGGCAATAGCGCACCTTGCCGACGGGCTGGGTGGCGTGGGCCATCGTATAGAGCCGGTCGAGGAAGGCGCTGGCATCGGGGCCGCGCACTTCGAGCGTCCCAAGGGTCGAGACGTCGAGCACGCCCACGCCGTCGCGTACGGCGCGCACCTCTGCTTCGATGAGCGCCGAACGGTCGCCCGACCCGTAGAGATAGGGCCGCCACCAGGCGCCCACGGGCCGCATCTCGGCCCCAAGCCGAAGGTGTTCCCGGTGAAGTGCGGTGCGCCGTTCGGCGACATGGTGGGGGCCGGCGAGCGCGCCGAGGGTCTCGGGCGCCGTGGGCGGTCGCGCCGTGGTCACCCCGATCTCGCCCACCGAGCGCCCCGTGGCCCCGGCCACCAGCCGCGCGGTCGCCAGCGCCGAATGCCGTCCCTGGCTTGGCCCCATGCCCACGGTCGAGAAGCGTTTGACGAGTTCCAGCTCGCTGTAGCCCTCCTTCACAGCATTGAGGATGTCCTTGACCTGAAGGTCCTCGTCGAAGTCGATGAAATCCTTGCCCTTCGGGTGCGGGGCCATCGGCGGCGCGCCGACCGGCGTGGCCCCCTCTCCGGCAAGCCCGCCGGCCAGCCGCACACCGGGGGTCTCAAGGTCGAGCACGAAACGCCCTGTCGCGTCGTCGTACCCGAGCTTCGCCCCCGCCTGCGCCGGAAGCTGCCAGGCCGGCACCTCGCCCGCGGCGACGACAAGAGTGTCGCAGGCAATGCCCTCGCCTCCAACCTCGACCCCCGTGACATGGGATACCCCCCGCGCCGCCGCGATATGCCCCGCGACAACCCGCATCCCCTCCGGGGCAGCGGCCCCCGGCGCGGGGTCCACGATAGCGGCAACCTCGACCCCCGCCGCCCGCAGCTCCTCGGCCACGCGGTAGCCCTCAGGGTCGGCCGCATAGACCACCGCCCGCCGCCCCGGGGCCACGCCATAAAGATGCATCAGCCGCCGGACCCCGCCTGCGGTCAGCACACCGGGGAGGTCGTTTTGGTGAAAGATCGCGGGTTGCTCGATGCACCCCGTCGCCAGCACCACCTCTGCGGCCCGAAGCCGGATCAGCCGGTCGCGGCGGGCCAGCGCCAGCCAGTTGTCCTCAAAAAGCCCGGTGCAGATCGTGTCGGTCAGAACCCGGATGTCGGCCGCGCCGTCCACCTCGGCGACAAGCTCACCCACCGCCCCGGCCTCCGGCGTATAGGCCAGATGCCCGCCGAGGGCCGGCTGGTCGTCGATAAGCACCACGTCCGAGCCCGCGCGCGCCGCCTCAAGCGCGGCGGCGATCCCGGCCGGACCGCCACCGATCACCGCGACATCGGCGTGCCAGGTCGCCTTGTCCACGGCGATATCAGGCGCATCCGCCCCGATCACCCCGAGCCCCGCCTTCGCGCGGATGCGCGGCTCCCAGAGCTTCAGCCAGGCGTCCTTCGTCGGCCCCATGAAGGTGCGGTAGTAGAACCCCACCGGCAGGAACCGCGCAAACCGGCCGATCACGGCATCGCGGTCACGGGCGAGCGAGCCGTTGACGTTCTGGGCGGCGATCTCCATCCCGTCTTCCAGCGGCGTCAGATCGGCGGCCACATTGGGCTCCGGGCCGACCTGCACAAGCGTATTGGCATCCGTCCCGGCAAAGCTCATCGCCCCGCGCGGCCGGTGATACTTGAACGACCGCGACAGCATCCACTGCCCGTTCGCCGCCAGCGCGCTGGCAATCGTGTCGCCCGGATGGCCCTCGAACCGCCGCCCCTCGAAGGTGAAGGCGAGGCTGCGCGACCGGTCGATGCGCGACCCATAGGGGGGCGGCAACCGGCTCATTCCATCTCCCCCGGATCGTAGGTGCGCCGCACCTCGCCGGTGCCGATATGGCGCTCAGCGACGAAGACGTAGTTCGAGGGCGTATGGCGCCAGAACTCGCGCTGAAAGTCCCGGTCGTTCGGGGCACCGAAGAGATAGCCCGCCCAATCGGCATCGCTGGCCGCCTCGGGGTTGGGGGACAGGCGGACAGGCCCAAGGTACTGAAACTCCGAGATATTGCGCGGCCCGTTCATCGGGCAGGTCAGAAGTTTCATCGCCGCCCCCTCAATGGCTCGCCGCCGTGGCGCCCATCTCATTGAGAACGGCGAACCGCTCGAACCGGTCGAGGGCGAAGGGGGCCAGGATGTCGGGGACCTTTCCCGCGGCGATGGTCTCGGCCATCCGCTTGCCCGCCACCGGGGTCGCCTTGAAGCCCCATGTGCCCCAGCCGCAATCGAGCCAGAGCCCGTCGACCGGCGAGGCGCCCATGATGGGGCTGTAATCGGGCGTCATGTCGGTCGTCCCGGCCCATTGCCGCAGGACGCGGACGCCTTTGAGGAACGGAAAGAGATGCACCGCGCCTTCGGCCAGATGCTCCTTCATCTCCAGCGTCGAGCGGGTGGAATAGCTCATATAGGGGTCCGACCCGCCGCCGATCACTAGTTCCCCGCGCGAGGATTGGACGAGATAGGTGTGCAGGCTCACCGAGGAAACAAGCGTGTCGAGCCAAGGCTTCAGCGGCTGGGTGACCATCGCCTGCAAGGGATAGCAGCGGATCGGAAGCTCCACCCCGGCCAATTTCGCGACCTCGTAATTCGCCCCGCCGCAGGCGATCATCACCGCCCCTGCCGCGACCCGGCCCCGGTCGGTCACGACGCCTGTGACGCGCCCCTTCTCGACATCGATGGCCTCGACGGTCGTGCGCTGGTGGATCTCCACGCCCCGCCGCGATGCCTCCCGCGCATATCCCCAGGCGACTGCATCGTGCCGCGCGGTGCCGCCATCGGCGTGCCAGAGCCCGCCCAAGACCTCGAGCGGGCCGCCGTAATCCATGTTGAGGCGCGGGCAAAGCGCCTCGACCCCCTTTTGGTCGACCACTTCGAGCCTTGTGCCCATGTGCCGGCCCATCTCGGCGCGCAGGTGAAAGCTCCTGAGCGTCGCCTCGGTATGGGCGAGCGTCAATTGCCCCCGCTGGGAGAACATGACGTTGAAGTCAAGCTCTCCGCTCATCTCGCCGTAGAGCTTAACCCCTTCCTTGTAGAAGGCGATCCCCTCGGGCGTGATGTAGTTCGAGCGGATCGTCGTGGTGTTTCGCGCGGTATTGCCGCCGGCGAGATACCCCTTCTCCAGCACCGCCACGTCGGTCACGCCGTGGTACTTCGCCAGATAATGCGCACAGGCGAGCCCATGCCCGCCGCCGCCCACGATCACCACATCGTAGGACCGCTTCAGATCCGGCGTGGCGGGGATGTCCCCGGTCACCGGGTAGTCTCGGCTGAGCCCGTATTTCAGGAGCGACAGGGGCATGGGCGTCTCAAGGCGCGTCGTAGAGGTGGCGCGCGAGGTCGGCGAAGGGCCGGCTGGGCTCGGCAAGGCCCAGCACCGCGTCGCGGATCGCCACGGTGCGGCTCCGGCCGAGCGCCGGCTCGGCGAAAGCCTCGAACTTCGCCACCACATCGGCCTTGGAGAACGGCCGCTCGGGCCCGCCGCGGGCTTCGGTGTCGCCCGAGGCAAGCACCGTCCCGTCGGTGAGATGCACCGCCACATCCGCCCAGCGCCCCGCGGGGTAGCGCCGCTCGTGACGCGGGTCCTCGATCATCGCGATCCGGTCCACCAGGGCGGCCACCTCCGCGTCGGCAAGCCCCGCCCCGGTGATGTGTTCGACGCCGACGGCGCCGCGAACGAGCATCGTCGCCACCGAAAACGGCAGCGAATACTGCGCCTCGGACGTGGTCGCCGGCATGCCCGGAAAAAGCCGGGCGGCGTTGTGGAAGCTGCGCACCTCGATCCGCGCTATCGCCGCCGGGCGAAGGTCGTGGGCGAGGGCCATCTCACGCACCGCGTCGATCGCCGGATGCGCCCAGCGGCAAACCGGATAGGGTTTCACATATTGATGCTCAACCTGCCAGAACGTGCCGAGATCGGCCCAGTGGAGCGCCGCCTCCGGCGCCTCCACGGTCACCGCCGGCGCGCCCTGAAAGCCCATCTCGGCCATGACCAGCGCCGAAAGGCCCACCAGCGCCCCCTGCCCCGACCCGTCATGGAGCATCGTCGGGTTGGCGATCTCGCGCATCATTTGGCTGCGCGGCCCGTGGTATTCGGCAATCCCCATCGCATGGCGCAGGACCTCCCGGGACGCCCCGCGCAGCCGCGCGGCCATCGCGGCGACGCCGAGGGCGTTCCAGGCGCCCGAAGTATGGTAATCCTCGACCGTGGCGTGGAGCGCGATACCCGCGCGCCCGGCGATCTCGTAGCCGACCACGAGCGTTGCCAGCGCCTCGGCTCCCGACAGATCGGGTCGGGCCTCGGCCAGCGCCGCCAGCGCCGGGACGGCGGCGACCCCGATATGGCCCTTGGTCGGGTTGTACCCGTCATGGGCATCGAGATTGTCGATCTGGGTGGCGGCGGCGAAGGCCGCTCCCGGCAGGCTCGCCGACCGCCCGTCGAAGAGAAGCCGGGCCCGGTGGGCGAGGTCGGGGGTGTTGTAGAGCATGACCGCGGCGTCCCGCGCCAGCCGTCCGGCCTCCATCGGCGTTGCCGCAGCACAGACGCCCAGCGTGTCGAGACAGGCAAGGGCTGCCGCCTCGATGGCGCTCTTCGGAACCTCCGACGGGTCGAGCCCGAGCGCGAAATCGAGCGCATTGGAAACGGATGCGTCCGGGATTGAAGGAAATGTCTGCACCGTCGCGCTCCGCCTGCCCAAGGGACCATAATTCTGATCCATCGCACCTGCATTTGAGTTTTGCGGCGCCTATACATAAAAAAAGCGACGTCATTGGAAAACACGGTCACCGCCATGCTCAGCCGCCCGCCACCGCCCTTGAACTACGTGCGGTCCTTCGAATGCTCCGCGCGCCATCTGAGCTTCACCAAGGCGGCGGAGGAACTCGGCTACACCCAGGCCGCCATCAGCGTCCATATCCGCTCGCTGGAGCGCTACCTCGGGGCGAAGCTCTTCCACCGCTACCCCCGAAGCCTCGCGCTCACCGAGACGGGGGAAGCCTTTCTGCCGACCCTGCGCCAGGCGCTCCAGATGATCGACAACGCCACCGAAACCGTCGTTTTCGGCAACAAGCGCAACACGGTGACGATCTCCTGCCCGATGAGCCTCGCCGAGAACTGGCTGGCCCACCAGATGGCCGGCTTCCGGGCCGAGCACCCCGAGGTGGAACTGGTGATTTACGGCACGATCTGGGACGCAACCGCCGTGCCGGCGGCGGATCTCGTGATCTCGATGCATCGCGACGAGGACGCCCCGCCCGGCGCCTTCCGCATTCTCCGCGAGCGCCTGTCGCTGCTGGCCGCGCCCGAATGGGCCAACAAGGTGCGCGATCTCAGCGAGGTGCCGGATCACCCGATGGTGGTCGTCCTCGGCCGCCAGGAGTACTGGACCGCGTTTTCCGAGGCCCTCGGCGGTCTCGACCTCGACATGTCGCGGAGCATTCGCACCAACGCCACCAACATCGCGCTGGAAATCGCGGCGTCGGGAGCGGGCATCACCGCCTCCCCGCGCGATCTCGCCCGCACCTATCTCGACCGCGGCGTGCTGGTGGAGCTTTTCGACTTCATGCCGGAAAGCCCCTGGAGCTATTTTCTGACAGAGAACAGCACACCCTTCAGCGTCGCGTCGAAAAGCGTGAAGGACTGGATCGTGAAACACGCCGCATAAGGCGGGCGATCCGGGGGGCACCCTCGGCTGGGCCGAATAGGTCGGGTTGAGACGTCAGACCGTTCGGGTGGCGCTTGGCCTGAAGGGGACATCCATGCTGCACGCCCCGAACCAAGCCCCCCACGTCCCGGGCTTGACCCGGGACCTCGATAGGCTTGGTACTCCGTTGGATCGAGGCCTCGGATCAGTTCCGGGGCGTGTTTCGCCAAGGGTTGCCGGAGCAAGACCCAAACGCCCGCTCAACGCCAACACCGACTTACGCCCCGGACCCGATCCGGGGGCCCGATCCTCTGGAGCGCCACGCCGTGCGAGGTCCCGGGTCAGGCCCGGGACGGGAGCCAATCCAGCCATCGGCAAGGTGGCGAATGCCCCGTCGGGCCGAACCGGCACGCCCCGCCGCTCGCCGCGCCTACAGGGTCGCCCCCATCATCATCCGCACGATCTCCTCGTCGTTGGTGTCCTCGGGCCGCATGTTGCCCGCGATCACCCCCCGGGCGAGAACGACGATCCGGTCCCCGGCGGCGAAGATGTCGGGCAGGTTGTGGGAAATCAGGATGATCCCAACGCCCTTTGCCTTCAGCCGTTCGATCAGCGCCATCACCTCGCGCTGTTCGGGCACGCCGAGCGCGGCGGTGGGTTCATCCATGATCACAAGCTGCGCATGCCAGTGGATCGCGCGCGCAATGGCAATCGCCTGACGCTCGCCGCCGGACATCTCTCGGACCGAGGCCGTCGGGTCGGGAACGACGATCCCGAGCCCCCGCAGCACATCGACGGCATCCCGGCGCATCGCCGCCCGGTCGAGAACCGGCAGTCCCAGGACCCGCTTCGTCTTCTCGCGCCCGAGATAGAGGTTGAGACCGGGGTCGAGATTGTCGGCCAGCGCGAGGTCCTGATAGATCGTCTCGATCCCAGCCCGCCGCACGGCCTCGGCGGATTGGCCCGTGAGCCGGTTGCCGAGGAAATAGACCTGCCCGGCGGTGGGCTGATAGACGCCCGAGATCATCTTGATGACCGTCGATTTGCCAGCTCCGTTGTCGCCGGCAAGAACGACGCATTCGCCGGGGTGGACGTCGAAACTGACGTCCTTCACCGCTTCGTTGCCGCCGAACCGCTTGGCGAGCCCGTCCACTGTCAGAAGCGCGCTCATCCCCTGCCACCCACGATCCGGTGTTTTGACTGGTCGACGAGCACCGCGACGATGATGACAAGGCCCACGGCGACGAACTGCCAGTAGGGTGGCAGGCCCGAAAAGACGAGGCCGAACTGGATCACGGCGATGATGAAGGCGCCGATCACGGTTCCCGCGATCGTCCCCTGTCCGCCGGTGAGCGAGGCGCCCCCGATGAAGACGGCAGCGACGGCATAAAGCAGGATCGGCTCGCCGGCATTCGCCGCCCCCGCCGAGAACCGGCTCGTATAGATGAGCCCGCCGATCCCGGCGGTGACGGCAGAGATGATGAAGAGCAGCATCAGATGCCGTTTCACGTCCACGCCGGCCCGCTCGACTGCGGCACGATTGGCCCCGAGCGCATAGGTGTGCACGCCGAACTTGGTATGGGTCAGGATGTAGTGGCAGACGAGGGCGAGAACGGCGGCGACCACGACAGGCACCGGAAAGCCCAGAATGTCGCCATTGCCGATGGCGCGCGCCTCGTCGGAGCGGATCGACACGGTCGCGCCCCCCGCCACGATCAGCGCCGCGCCCCGGGCGACGCCGTAGGTGCCGAGCGTTCCGATGAAGCTCGGCACGTCGAGATGGGCCACGAGCCAGCCGTTGACGACGCCGACGAGGATCGCGGCGAGAATCCCCACGAGCATCGCGGCAATGACCACAAGCCAGCCCGCCTCCGGGCCCGCCGCCCGCACCACGAGCGCCATCGCCACCGCCGCGAAGCCGGTGGTAAAGGCGATGGAAAGGTCGATATGACCCGCCACCACCACCAGCGTCAGCCCCAGGGCCAGAAGCAGGATCTGCGAGGCCGCAACGGCAATGGATTGCAGGTTGTAGATCCGAAAGAGGAAGGTATTGCCGGTCTCGATCTGCGCGTAGATCTCGAAAAAGCCGAGGATCAGGATCAGAAAGAGCCAGGACCAGGCATTGAGCAGGGACTTCACCAAGGAAGCCCCTGCCCGCGTGTTTGCCTCCGTCGCCGTCATTCAGAATAGATGAACTTGGCGATGTCCGGGTCATTGACGTTATCGGCGTTGATCACCGTGAACCCCGTCCCGATGGAGACCGGTACGGAATTGCCGGTCAGCAGCGCATAGGCCGCCATCACACCGAAATAGCCGATCTCGGCGGGATGCTGGGCGATGGCCGCGTCCACCAGACCGCTTTCGATGTTGTTGACGATGCTGCCGGGCGCATCGAAGGCGATCACGGTCACCTGATCGGCCATGTCGGCCCCCTCCACGCCGTTGCCGGCACCGAGGGCCGAGAACAGGTTCGCGCCGAAGACACCGCCGATATCGGGATGCCGCGCCAGAACCGCCTGGAACTGGGAGGCCGCGAGCGAGGCGTCGTTCTCGTTGTACTGGGTCTCGAGCACTTCGATGTCGGGGTAGTTCGCCGCCATCTCCGCCTTGAACCCTTCCTCGCGCTGGTCGGTCGTCGAGATGCCCGGCCGCACGTTCGAGACATAGACCTTGCCCGATCCGCCCATCTCCTCGGCCATGAACCGCGCCGCCATCCGGCCGCCGCCCACGTTGTCCGAGGCGATGTAGGTCATCGGGAAATCGCCGTCGCCGGCGCCGTCCTGATACATCCCGTCATCGATGAAGGTATCGACGGTGACGATGGTGATCCCGGCCTCATGGGCCCTGCGCAGGGGCTCGATCATCTGGGTCGTGTCGGTCGGCGCGATCAGGATCGCATCCGGCCCCCGCGCGATGACCGCGTCGAGCACCGGCGTTTGCAGGACCGGATCGAACTCCTCGGCCCCTTGAAAGTCGACCGTGATGCCAAGCGCCTCTGCGGCGGCCTGGGCGCCGCGGTTCATGGTGATGTAGAAGGCGTCCGTCGTGAGACCCGGCACCAGCGTGATCGACACATCGTCCTGAGCCTTTGCCGCACCGGCCAGCGCGAAGGTCGCCGCGGCCACGGCTGTCATGATTTTCCGCATTGAAGTCCTCCCATTGGTCACGGCCCTGTTGCGGACCGCCTTTTTTTGCCACCGGAACCATTCGGCGACGAATCAAATCGACTTTGATGATTTTGAGCTTGCCCAGCAGCACTTTGATTATCAAGAATTATATATCTGAAATTTCTTGCGGAGAGAATCGATTCCCGAAGGCAACAAACGCGCCAAACTTCTCAACCGGACCCTGATGCACACCGCCGCGCGGATGTACTACGTCGACGGGATCTCGCAGGTGGAGGTGGCCCGTAGGATGCAGGTCTCCACGGCAACCGTATCGCGGCTTCTCGCGGGGGCCCGCCGGGAGGGGATCGTGCGGTTCGAAGTGCCCGACCTCGACGAGGCCAACGAGATCGGCGGCGCCCTCGCCGGAGCCTTGGGCCTCCGGGTCGTGCGGGTTCTCGACAGCAGCCAGCCGGCCGCACTGGCCACCCAGGTCGCGAGTCTGCTGCGCGAAGCCAAGCTCGACAGCGGATCGGTACTCGCCGTCGGCTGGGGCCGGACGGTGCAAAGCGTGATCAATGCCGGCCTGCCGAAACTCCCCGACATCACCGTCATCCCCACGATGGGCGGGACCCACCAGACGGCAACGCACTTCCAGATCAACGAGTTCGTGCGCAGCGCGGCCGAGCAGACCCGGGGCCATGCCTGCTTTCTCTACGCCCCCTCGATCGTCTCGCCCGAACTGCGCCATGAACTTCTCGGCGACGCCGCCATCGCCCGGGTCGTCTCGCTCTGGGACCGCGTGGATGCCGCCATTCTGGGCATCGGGGATTTCCAGCACGCCCGGACGATGCACGATGTCGATATCGCCGCCGGGGCGTCCGAGCGGATTGCCGGCGACGTTGCGCGGCATTACTTCGACGAGGCCGGGACAATCCAGACCTGGCCGGGATACGACAACCTCATGGCCATCAGCCCCGACCAGCTTCGCCGGGTCCCGCTCTCCATCGGCGTCGCCCTGGGGAAAGACAAGGTCCGCCCGATCATCGGCGCCGCCCGGTCTAGCATGATCAACGCCCTGGTCACCGATATCCGCACCGCGGAACACCTTCAGGAGGCGCGGCCATGAGCTTCCGAATGCGCAATATATTTCTGCAAAATTTTGTTGAATAGCGGCGTGGGATCGCCGATCCTCCTGCCGTCAGGGCCGCGACCTGCGCTGCGATGGCGCGGACGGAACAGTCCGGGGGAGGATATGACGGCGAGAAGCGAGCCACGGCGCCGGACGGACCCGGACACCCCATGACCTCGGCCATGACCACCGCCGAGCGGCGTCAATACGGCCAGATCGCCCGCGACGACGGTCTGATGATGATCGTCGCCGCCGATCAGCGCGGCGGTATGCGCAAGGTCCTCGCCGACACCAAGGAGGCCCAGGCGGCCATCGACGAGGCGACCCTCGGGGTGGTGAAATCCGCCATCGTGGCGCATCTGGCCAACAAGGCCTCCAGCGTGCTCCTCGACGCGGTCTGCGCGGTGCCCGCCGTCGTAGACGAACGCGTGCTGGCGCGGGATACGGGACTTCTCATAGGGCTCGATGCCTCGGGCTGGAACACCGACGAGGCCGGCTACCGCCAATCGATCCTGGTGCCGGGGATCACCGCCCGCCGCACCCGGGAACTCGGCGGGACGGCTGCGAAGCTGATGGTCTATCTCAGGCCCGACCGACCGGAGGCGAACGACCACAACATCGGCATCATCCGCGACTGCATCGCCGATTTCGCCGTCGAGGACGTCCTCCTCGTGGTCGAAATCCTCACCTACCAGCTCGACGGCGAAAGCGATGACGATTACCGGACGGCCTTTCCCGACCTCATCGTGGACAGCGCCCGGATCTCGCTCGATCTCGGCAGCAAGGTTCTGAAATTGCCCTATCCCGGAACGCCGGAGGCCTGCCGGCAGATCAGCGACCTTTGCGGCGACGTGCCCTGGGCCGTTCTGTCGGCCGGCGTCGACCACGAGACCTTCGTGGGCCATGTCGGGACGGCGATGGAAAACGGGGCGTCGGGGGTGATCGCCGGGCGGTCGCTCTGGAAGGACTGCATTTCGCTCGACGCGGCGCTGCGACGGGAGCGGCTGGAGACCATAGCCAGCGGGCGCCTGCGGGAAATCTCGGCCATCCTCGACCGTTATGCCGGCGCCGGGTGAGACCGCGATCGGCATCGACGCCGGGGGGTCGCGCATTCGCGCGGCACGGGTGTCGCGAAGCGGCGAGGTCCTCGCCCATAGCACCGAACCGGTGCTCCGCGGCCGGGAGGGGTTTTCCGAACAGGTGGTCCGGCTGGCCGAGGCAATGCAGGACGCCAGCACCCGCGCGGTCGGGCTCGGCATTCCGGGCCGGGTCGACGGACCGACGGGGGCGATCAGATCGGCCGGATTTCTCGATGTGGCCGGGCTCGATGTCGCGGCCCTTCTGGGCGCTGTCGGCCCCTGGCCGGTGGCGGTCGAGAACGACGCGACCATGGCCCTTGTCGCCGAGGCCCGTCTGCGTGCGTCCGACACCCGGGGGCTCATCGCGATGATGACAATCGGCACCGGTATCGGCGGGGCGCTCGTTGCCGACGGGGCGCCCTGGTACGGCGGCGGGCTCTCCGGCCAGTTCGGACATTTCGTCGTGGCCGCCGACGGCCCGGTCTGCAAATGCGGCCGGGTGGGGTGCATCGAAACCTTCAGTTCCGGCACGGCCTTTGGCGATCTGGTCCGCGACGCGGGGCTCCCGTTCGGGACCCGGGCGGAAACCCTCGTCGAACGGGCCGAGACCGGCGATGACGAAGCCCGCGACCTTCTTGTCGCCTGGGCCGCCCCGATGTGGCGGGCCCTGCAATCGCTGGTCGCCGCCGTCGATCCAAGGCTGATCCTCCTCGGCGGCGGATTGGGTGCGGAGATGGCCCGGGCCCTTCGACTGACCGAGGGCAATGCCGGCTGGTTCGACCGCCCGGTCGAAGCCGCGCGCCTGGGCGACGCGGCGGGGGTGATCGGCGCGGGGCTCCGCGCCTTCGATCGCGTCGCGCCGGCCTGAGAGCGGGGCGAAGGATGCGCCAGGTGATACTCGTCAACGGTGTGCCCGCCAGCGGCAAATCGACGGTTCTCAAGCGCGTGACCGACGATCTGATCGACCGCGGCATCGCCGCCGTGCCGCTCACGCTCGACAACGTCAAGGAGGGGCTCTTCGAGGAGATCGGAATCGGCGACCGCGACCACAACCGGATGCTCGGGCGGGCGAGCTACCGCGCGATCTTCAATTCGATCGCCGCCTTTCCCGACGCACTCGTGCCACTGGTTGACGCCTGGCACGGGTTCCAGCCCCCCGAAGTGCTGAACGCGCACCTCGCCCGCGCGCGGACCGACCATGTGGTCGAAATCTGGTGCGACGTGACGCCCGCCACCGCCGCCGCCCGCTACCGCGCCCGCAGTGCCGAGCGGCATGCCGGCCACCTGCCGCCGTCCTACGCCGAGGAACTTTTCGCGCTTGCCGCAAGCGCAGCCCCGCGCGCCCTCGGCCCCGTGATCCGCATCGACGGCGAGGCGCCCCTCGGGACGGGCGACCTCGACCGCATTCATAGAGCCCTGACCGCGCCCTGACCCACCCGAAGGAGACATCGCCATGGACGATTACAAGAACGGACCGATCCTCGTGACCGGCGCCAGCGGCGGGATCGGAGGCGCCACTGTCAGGCTTCTCGCTCAAAAAGGGGCCGAGGTGATCGCCAGCGGCCGCGACGCGGGAAAGCTCGACGCCCTGGCCGCCGAGATCGGCTGCCGCACCCTGCCTTTCGATCTGACCTCGGAGGAGAGCGTCGCCGCCGCCCTCGACGGGCTCGATCTCTGGGGCGTGGTGAATTGCGGCGGCTTCGGCGGCGAGATCGCGACGCCCATGGAAACCGACATCGCGGTCTTCGACAAGGTCATCGCGATCAATACCCGCGGCGCGCTTTTGGTGACGAAATACGCCTCGCAAAGCATGATCCGCCTCGGCAAGGGGGGTGCTATCGTCAACGTGTCGAGCCAGGCCGCGCTCGTCGCCCTGAAGGGTCATATCTCCTACGGCTCGTCGAAGGCCGCGCTCGACAACATCACCCGGGTCTCCGCGCTGGAGCTTGGACCTTACGGCATTCGCGTCAACGGCGTGCACCCCACGGTGGTGATGACCGAGATGTCGGCCTTCTACTGGGGTCGGCCGGAGATCGGCGAGCCGTTCCTCAAGCAGATGCCGCTGGGGCGCTGGGCCACGGAGGAGGACATCGCCGCGCCCATCGCCTTTCTGCTCAGCGACGGCGCGGCGATGATCAGCGGGGTGGCGCTCCCCATCGACGGCGGGTTCACCGCATGCTGACGCCGCGCCCGGCACTTCACCCCGCCGACTGGCCGAAAGCCCTGCCATTGTGCATCATTGGCGGCGGGCATTCAGACATCGCACAAAGGAGGACGCGACGATGAAAGCGGCACGCCTCAACCGTCTCTTCGGCGCATCGGGCAATTGCTTTGACGTTGCCATCGACCACGGGATGTTCAACGAGAAGTCCTTCCTCGGCGGGATCGAGAACATGTCGCAGGCCGTCGACATCGTCGCCCGCGCGGCCCCTGACGCGATCCAGCTTCCGCCGGGCACCGCGCCGCTTCTCCAGGCGCGCAAGGGCAAGGACCGGCCGGCACTCGTGCTGCGCACCGACATCGCCAATGTCTACGGCACCCCCCTGCCCGAGGTGCTGTTCTCGGAAGTGATCGACCGACCCGTCGAACAGGCGGTGCGCCTCGATGCCGCCTGCGTCGTCGTCAACCTTCTGATGCTGCCGAACCAGCCGGCGGTGCATCGCGACTGCATCAGGAACATCAACGCGCTGAAACATGCCTGCGACCTCGCCTCGATGCCGCTGATGGTCGAACCGCTGGCGATGCAGGACAACGCCAAGGGCGGCTACATGGTGGACGGCGAAATCGACAAGATCCTGCCGCTCGTCCGCCAGGCGGTGGAGCTCGGCGCCGACATCATCAAGGCCGACCCTTGCGACGAGGTCGCCGAGTACCACCGGGTCGTCGAGATCGCCCAGGGCGTGCCGGTGCTCGTGCGCGGCGGCGGCAAGGTATCGGACGCAGAAATCCTCACCCGCACCAAGGCGCTGATGGCCGAAGGCGCCCGGGGCATCGTCTACGGGCGCAACGTGATCCACCACGAAAAGCCAGGCGCGATGACCCGGGCGCTGATGGCCGTCGTCCACGAGAACGCCTCGGTGGAGGACGCGCTGGCGATGGTGGCCTGAGCCAATGGAGACGATCCGCTTCGGCATCATCGGTTGCGGGCTCATGGGCCGGGAATTCGCCTCCGCCGCCGCCCGCTGGATGCATCTCACCGACCCCAGGGCGCGCCCCGAGATCGTCGGCGTCTGCGACACCAACGAGGCGCTCATGGGCTGGTTCACGTCCCATCTGCCGGGCGTCACCCAGACCACGACCGACTTCCGCGAGCTTCTGGCCAACCCCGAGATCGACGCGGTCTATTGCGCGGTGCCCCATGTGCTCCACGGCGACATCTACCCCCGGATCCTCGCCGCCGGAAAACACCTCCTCGGCGAAAAGCCCTTCGGGATGGATGCGCGCCAGAATGCGGCGATTATGGCCGCCATCGCCGACCGGCCCGACCTTCTGGTGCGCTGCTCCTCGGAAATGCCGTACTTCCCCGGCGCCCAGCGGGTCGTGGACTTCGTCACATCGGGGGCCGTCGGAGACATCCTCGAAGTGGAGGCGGCGTTCCTCCATTCCTCGGACATCAACCCCGACAAGGTCATCAACTGGAAGCGGAAGGTCGAGGTGAACGGGGACTACGGCTGCATGGGCGATCTCGGCATGCATGTCGCCCATATCCCCCTGCGCCTCGGGTGGCGGCCCGCAAGCGTCCATGCCGCGCTCGTCAAACGGGTGACGACCCGGCCCGACGGAACCGGCGCGCGGGTGCCCTGCGAAACCTGGGACAACGCCACGATCACGGGCCGTGTCCCGGGGGAGGACGGAGGGTTTCCGCTGGTGCTCAAGACCTGGCGGATCGCGCCGGGGGAATCGAACACCTGGTCGATCCGGGTCCTCGGCATGCGGGGCTCGGCCTTTTTCTCCACCAAATCGCCGCGCCAGTGGCAGTTCATGCAGTACGAACCGGGTGGCCCGCAGGCCTGGTCGGTGGAGGATCTCGGCTACCAGTCGCTCTTTCCCGCCATCACCGGCGGCATCTTCGAGTTCGGGTTCTCCGACGCCATCCAGCAGATGTGGGCGGCATATCTCGATGAGCTGGCCGGCGGAGATGCCAGGGGCTTCCATTGCGCCACGCCGGAGGAGGCGCGCGACCACCATGCGATCCTGACCGCCGCCCTCGCCTCGGGAACGACCGGCGAGGTGCGCACCGTGGACTACGCGCCATGACGGCGGCCCGGTCCGGCGTGATCTGTGCGGGCAACTGGATCGTCGATATCGTCCACGACATCCCCGCCTACCCCGCCGAATCGAACCTCGCGGTGATCTCGGATGAACGCACCGGCATCGGCGGCGGGGCGGCGAATGTGGCGCTGAACCTCGCAGCCCTCGGCGGCGGCTACCCCGTCCTGCCGCTCGGCGTGATCGGTGCGGACGACCACGGCGACACCGTGATCGCGGTCTGCGGGGCGGCGGGGCTTCCGGTCGCGAGCCTCGCGCGCCGTCCGGGGGTCGCGACCGCCCATACCCATGTCATGAACGTCACCGGTGCCAGCCGGACGTTCTTCTACCATCCCGGCGCCAACGAGCATCTCGGCCCCGACGCCATCGCCGCCGGGGTCGCGGCCTTGCCCGAGGCACGGCTCTTCTATCTCGGCTACCTCACCCTCCTGCCGCGCCTCGACGCCATCGGCCCCGACGGGCGCACGGAGGCGGCCCGTGCGCTGGGGCAGGCCCGCGCGGCGGGAATGACGACCTGCCTCGATCTGGTGTCTTCCGAGAGCGCACGTTACGCGGAAACGGTCTTTGCCACCCTGCCGGAGGTCGACTGGCTCTTTCTCAACGAGATCGAAGCGGCGCGGGCGACGGGCGTGGCAATAGCGGGCGAAACCGACCGGGACGGCATGGCGGGCGCGGCCGGGGCGCTTGTCGGCGCCGGCCTCGGCAAAGGCTGCATCCTTCACACCCCGCAACTGACGCTCTGGAAGGAACGCGACCGCGAATTCTGGTTCGAGGTGGAGCCATTGCCGAAATCCGAAATCGTCAGCGCCGTCGGCGCCGGCGACGCCTTCGCGGCCGGCGTGCTGCACGGGCTCCATGAAGGATGGGCCCCCGGGGCCTCGGTCAGGCTCGGCCACAGGCTTGCCGCCGCCTGTCTCCGTGCCCCGACGGCCATCGGCGACATCCCGAGCCTCGACGCGCTCTGACGACGCCCCGGGAGCCGGGCCGATCCCACCCGCCGGGTGGCGGGGTTTCGCTGACCCGGCCCCGATGGAGCTGCGCGCATTGGACAGCCGCCGCCCGAGCCGGTTACAGCCGATGTCGGTGGGCAGGAGGTGAGACATCGCCCGCATCGTCGTTTTCGCCTTCGATCTCACCGAAGCCTCCCAGATTCGCCGCATCCAAGGCCTGATCCGGCTTGGCCACGAGGTCTCTTCGGTCGCGTTTCGACGCGGGAACATGAACGACGGCTTCGCGCCCGACTGGCCGAACACCGATCTCGGACCCATGCCGAACCGCCGGTTCGCCCTGCGCCTCCTCCTCCTGGCGCTCGCCGTCCCGAAGGTGCTGCGCCGCGCCCGGAGGTTGGCGCAGGCGGATGTGGTCGTCGCGCGCAATTTCGACCTTCTGGTGCTGGCCGCCATCGCCCGCGCGCTGTCGTTCGGGGGCCGGCCGCGCCTCGTCTACGAATGCCTCGACATCCACGCGCTCTTTACAGGCCAGGGCCCGGCCGCGCGGCTCATGCGCGGCCTCGAACGCCTGTTCCTTGACCGGATCGACCTTCTCTGGGTCTCCTCGCCGGGCTTTCTTCGTCACTATTTCGAACCGGTGCAGGGCTATCGCGGCCCCCATGCGCTCGTCGAAAACAAACTCTGGTTCGACGGCTCGCCGCCGCCGAGGCCCAAGGCGAGACCGCCGGTTCGCAGCGACCGCCCGATCACGCTCGGCTGGGTCGGATCGATCCGCTGCGCCCCGAGCCTTGCGATCCTCGCAGGGGCGGCCGAGCGGGCCGGGCCGGCGCTCCGCATCGCGGTCCACGGCAATATCCATCGCCACGCGGTGCCTCAGTTCGACGCGGTCGTCGCCAGCCACGACACCATCGCCTACCACGGGCCCTATCGGTACCCCGAAGACCTCGGACGCATCTATCCCGGCTGCGATGCGGTCTGGGCGCAGGACCTCTGGCAGCGGGGCGGAAACTCCGACTGGCTTCTGCCCAACCGCATCTACGAGGCCGGCTGGTTCGGCTGCCCGTCCATCGCCGTGGCCGGCACCGAGACCGGCCGCCGGGTCGCCGCCGGCGGGCAGGGCTTCGTCATCGACGCGGCGACGCCCGAGGCGCTCGCCGAGCTTATCGCGCGCCTCCGTCCGGCCGATTTCGACGCCGCGGCCGCACGGATGCTGGCGGCACCGGAGCGCGCCTTCCGGCTCGATGGAGCGGAGCTCGACGCCGCACTCGCCCCGGTTCTCGATGTGGCGGGAGGCCGGGCATTGCCATCGGGGACGTGAGTCGCCGGCCCGGCGCGGCCGGTTTCCCCTGTGCCACTTTTCGCAGACTGCCCAAAACACCGGCAGGCCGGATCCGGGCTCTCCCCAACGCCCGTGCGGACAGGACGCCAATATCTTGCGGGCGGGCGCCTTGCCCACCTCTAGATGTTCGAGACGCGCGCGTCCGGCCAACGCGGGATGTGTCAGTTCTGTGATCCGATCGTGGCGAAAAGCCGCCGAAATTGTTGCGGCGCAGCATCAAGGCACTGGCATCGCCCCCGGGCTTTCGGTCACGTGGACCCCGTGGGGGCTCCCGTGGGGAGCCGAACAGTGAACAACTCCAAAAGCCCTGCGCGCCGGGAGTATGTTTTGGGTTTCGCCGACGGCACCGGTGCCGGGCCGTCGGGCGGCAAGAGCAAGCGCCGTCCCCTGGGCGGCCTCACCAAGCGCGCCGCCGACATCCTCGCCGCCGCCCTCCTCGTTCTGCTCTTTCTGCCGCTGTTTCTCTTGTTGGGGATCGCCGTCAAACTGTCGTCGCGCGGGCCGATGCTCTTCGGCCATGCCCGGATCGGCCAGGGCGGCCGGTCGTTTCGCTGCTGGAAGTTCCGCACGATGGTCGCCGATGGCGAGGCGGTGCTCGCCGCCCATTTCGCCGCCCACCCCGAAGCCCGCGCCGAATGGGAGCGCGACCGGAAACTGAAGGCGGACCCTCGTGTCACGCGGCTGGGACAGGTCCTGCGCACCTATTCGGTCGACGAGTTGCCGCAGCTCATCAACGTCGTCCTCGGTGACATGAGCCTCGTCGGGCCCCGCCCCGTCGTCGACGAGGAGCTTGCCCGCTACGGACCGGCCGTCGGGGCCTATCTCGCCGCACGGCCTGGGATCACCGGGCTCTGGCAAACGAGCGGCCGCAGCGACACCGGCTACGACCAGCGCGTCGCGCTCGACAGCCGCTACGCCGCCGAATGGTCCCATGGCCTCGACCTGCTCATTCTTCTGCGGACGATCCCGGCCGTTCTCGGCGCCCGCGGCTCCTGCTGAGGGTCGCAGATTGACCGGTCTCGCCCGCCCCGCCCCCGCCGGCGCCTTCGCGCCGCATCCTTCCGCAGGCCGGTCGCGGGCGGCGGTTGCCGGCACGCTCTGGTCGCTGCTCCAGGCGCTTCTGCCGAGCCTTGGCGCCACTATCGTGTTCTTTGTCGGGGCCGCGTTCCTTGCGCCGGCCGATTTCGGTCATCTCGCCATCGCAACGGCGGTGGTCTCTGTCGCCATCGCACTGTCGCCGATGGCCTTCGGCGAGGCGCTCGTCCAGAAAGCGAAGCTCGATCCGTCCCATGCGGACGCGGTGTTCTGGCTCAACGCGGTCTTCGCGGCGGGATATGCCGGAACGCTCCTCGTGGCGGCACCGTCGGCCGCCCGGTGGTTCGACGTGCCCGACCTTGCCTGGATCCTGCCGCTTCTGACCCTCAGGGTCCCCTTCGAACTTCTGGCCGCCGTCCCGTCGGCGATGATCGTGCGCCGGATGGCGTTCCGGCTCCTCGCGCTCCGCTCGGCCGTCGGTGCGGCCGTCGGCATGGCCGTGTCCCTCGCCCTGCTCCTCGGCGGCCAGGGGCTTCTGGCGCTCGTGATCGGCCAGGTGGCGGCGAGTGCCACGGGTTTCCTCGTGGCCGTCTGGACGGCCGGGTGGTGGCCCGGCCGGGCCGGGCGCGCCCGGCACCTCCGTGAGCTTGCGCATTACGGCATCTTCTCCTCGGGCCAGCGCGTGCTTTCCATGGTGCGCCTCGACCACCTCGTCCTCGGCGCTCTCGGCGGTGCGACGCTTCTGGGCCTTCTCGTCTTCGCCCAGCGCATCTTCGTCAGCCTGTCGAGCCTCGGCAGCGGCGCGCTGGGGCAGGTGACCCATGTGGTCCTCTCCTCGATGCAGGACGAACCCGAAAAGGCGCGCCGGGCCTTTCTCCTCATCTCGTTCGCCGCCGCCGCCATCGGTTTTCCCGTCTTTGCCGGTGCGGCGATGGTCGTCGACGACATCGTCCGCCTCTACTTTGCCGAGAACTGGTCCGGCGCGGCGGCGGCGGCGCAGATCCTCTGCCTTGCCGGTCTGCTCTCCACCCCCGGCATCGTGCAGGCCGCCCTCATCCGCAGCCGGGGCCATGCCGATTGGCTGTTCTACTACCAGCTTGCCCAGGAGTCGGCCTCCGTTCTCGCCATCGCCCTGACGTTCCGCTTCGGCATCGAGGCTGTCGTGACGGCCATCGTCCTGAAAACGCTTCTGATCTGGCCGGTCTCGGTCGCCATCTGCCTGCGGCTTCTGGCCTGCCCCCTCGCCGAGTATGCCCGCAGCTTCGCGGCACCGGCCGTCGCCACGCTTGGCATGGTGGCCGCCCTCGCCCTGCTGCAGCCCATCGCCGGCGGCGGCGGTCTCGTGCTCCATGTCACGACGGGGGCCGCCGCCTATGCCCCGGTCGCCGCAGTCCTCGCCCGCCACCGGCTCGCCGAAGCCCGGTCCCTCCTCCGCCGCCAACCGAAGGACAGCCCATGAAGCTCACCTATTTCGAAGGCACACCGCCCAATTTCGGCGACGCGCTCAACGCCTGGATCTGGGACGCGCTTCTGCCGCCGGGGTTTCTCGACGACGACCCCGATGTCCTGTTTCTCGGGATCGGGTCGATCATCCAGTCGGTCTATCCGCAAAAAGCCCGGAAAGTCGTCGTGGGCTCGGGCTTTGCCGGCGCCTATTCCTCCCTCCCCGACGTCCGTGACGGCTCGTGGGACATCCGCTTCGTGCGCGGGCCCGAGACCTGCCGGCACCTCGGCATCGACCCCGCCCTCGCGATCACCGACGCGGCCGTGCTGTTGCGCGCGCTTAAGGTGCCGGCTCCGAGCCCCGGCATTGGGGTGGCCTTCATCCCCCATTACGAAAGCGTCGAGCGGGGCAACTGGGCAACGGTCTGCGACCTTGCGGGGGTGCGGTTCATCGACCCGACGCGACCCTCGCGGGAGGTCCTTGCCGACATTCGCGGCGCCGGTCTTCTGATCTGCGAAGCGATGCACGGCGCCATCGTCGCCGATGCCATGCGCACCCCCTGGATCGGTGTGGAGACGATGCACCACGTCCACCGCGCGAAATGGTTCGACTGGGCCGCCTCGCTCGGCATCGACTACCGGCCGGCCCGGCTGCGGCCATCGAACGGCCGCGAGTTCTGGGCCTACCACACCGGGCGCTGGGGCTCTGGGCCGCGCGCCCGCGCGGTGTTCGAAAGCCCCGCCTTCCGGCCCGTCGATACCGCCATCCTTCATGCCGCCGCAAAGAGCCTCGCCCGCCTCGCAAAATCGGAACCGCAGCTCAGCGACGCCCAGGCGCTTGAGCGGGCCACCGAGCGCGCCCTCGCCGCGCTCGACCGGCTCGTCGCCGATTACGCCCCGCGCGCCCGGGCGTCCCGCGCATAGGCGAAGGCGGCGACGACGAGCACGGTCCTGAGGCTGAACTGAAAAAAGAGCGGCACTTCGATGAAACTGGCCATGACGACCATGAGCGTCAGCGAAAAAAACACCGCGGCAATCGCGCTGCCGGTCCGGAGCGTCCAGAGCAGGGTCAGCAGAGCGGCACCGAAGAGCACGAGGGCCTGGAGCGCGACCCCGGCAATGCCGATCTCGACCGCGTTCGAAAGGTACATGTTGTGGAAGTTGAACCCGCTCCGGCTCTCGATCCCGAATAGGTGCCACAGCGCCTCGGCCTCGGCCTGCCCCTTCACCCAGAACGCCTGATAACCGACACCGAGAACCGGGCGCTCGGCGATCAGACCGAGGGCCACGGCCCAGAGCTCGGTGCGGCCGGTGAGCGTGAGGTCCTTGCCGGTGGCGTCGAGAAAGGCTGCGGAAATCGTTGTGAGATGGGCCGAGGCCAGGAGCCCGGCGAAGAGGGCGAGAAGGAGGCCGCCGAAGGCGACGACGAGGCCCGACAGACGCCCAAGGCGGGAGAGCCCGAGGACGGCGACCCCGGCCAGGAGCGTTGCCCCGAGAAGCGCCAGCGCGCCGACGGACTGGGCCAGGAGAACGAGGGCGATGCCCGGCAGGGCGGCGAGCAGAAACCCAAGACGGATCGCCACCCTCCCGCGCGCCATCCCAAGGCCGAGGGCGAGGATCGTGAAGGACGCCGCAGCCCCCGCGAACGCATTCTTGCTGCCGTAGATCCCGGTCCAGGCGGCAGTTTCCCCGCTCACCCCGCCGATCGCGACGCTGGCCAGCATCGCCAGGCCCAGAAAGCCGCCGAGGGCGAGGCAGAAGGCGCGGGGCGCGAGCCGTTCGGCAATGGCCAGCGCGATGACAATGGTGGCGGTGAGCTGGAGGCCGAACCGCAGCGAGAGGGCGGGCTCCCGCGACCAGGTGAAGCTCAGCGCCGCAAAGAGAGCGATGGCGATCACCGGCCAGGCCCGGATCGCCCGGTCGAGCACGGCCGCCGGGTTCAGAACGCAGAGCCAGGTGCCAGCCAGCAGGAAGACGACCGCGCCGATGGTCCCAAGCGCCGGGAGGAACACCACGCCGAAGAGCGCCAGAGCCGCCAGGAGGCCTTGAAGCTCGATCTCGGCGCGGCCAAGGCGGCCGCCGCCGACGGAGACCGCAAGACGCGGATGGGGGTCGCTCAATGCGGTCATGCGGGGGGCGCTGCCTCGCTCCGATTCCAGCCGCTACCAGAGTGGAAGAGCGAGCGGCTGAAAATGTGGCATGTCAGGCCGTTGCGCCGTTTCGGCGAAACCCCGCCGAACCGCCTCGGCAGCCGTCCCCTGGCGTTTGCTGCGGTGCAGCTTCGCGTTAGCCTATACTCCGGTCGGGGGCTAAGGATTTCATGGGGATCGCCATGGCGTCTTCCGCAAGTCCCGGCACCGCTCCGGCGGTCTCGGTCGTCATGGCCAACCGCAACGGCGCGGCGCATCTCGAAGCGGCGATGCGCTCGGTCCTTCGTCAGACGCTCACGGCCCTCGAACTCATCGTCATCGACGACGCCTCGACCGACGAAAGCCCCGCGATCATCGCCAGGGTTGCGGTCGACGACGATCGCGTCGTCGCGTTGACATCGCCCGCCCGCGGCGGCCCCGGCGCCGCACGCAATCTCGGCCTTGCGCGGGCACGCGGGCAATGGGTGTCGGTCGTCGATGCCGACGACCTCGTTCACCCCCGCCGTCTGGAGCGGCTGGTGGCAGCGGCCGAAGCTCAAGGCGCATCGGTCGTCGCGGACGATTTGATCCATTTCTCCACCGACGCGCCCGCCGCCGCAGCACGGCTTTTCAGCGGCGCGCGGTTCGACCGGCCCCGGGCGCTGGGGCTGTCGGGGCTTCTCGACGACGACTTCGCCGGGGCTCCGAACCATATAGGCTACGTCAAACCGCTCGCGCTCAGGCGCGCCCTTGAGCCCATCGGCTACCGTGAGGACCTCATGGTCGGAGAGGATTTCGACCTTCTCCTGAGGCTTGCGGCGGCGGGGCATCCGCTCACGGTCCTGCCCGGGGCCTGGTATCTCTACCGCCGCCACCCCGCATCGGTTTCCCACCGCCTTGATCCTGCCCACGCGGCCGCCATGGTGCGCGCGATGAAGGATTTCGCCGCCGCGGCCGGCCCGTTCGACCGCGAGGTGACCGCGGCGCTCGACCGGCGGATCGCCCGCATGGAAGCCGGGGCGCAGGAGGCAGCCGTGCTCGGACATCTCAGGGCGCGGCGCTACGCGGCGGCGGCGGCGGGGCTGATCGGCAAGCCGTCCTCCGCGCGCCCGGTTCTGGCCACCACAGCCGACGCCGCCCGCCGTCGCTTCCTGACGCCGAGCCGGTCGGAAACGCCATGCCAGCCGCTCCGCCTGCGTGCCCCCGGAGCGACCGGGGCCGCTCGCCCCGCCTCCTGGGGCGACCTCGCGCTCAAACCCCTTTCCGAGATGACCTCCGACGACCGCGCAGCGCTTACCGCCGCGACGGCGGACCCCACGCGGACGGTGCTTGTCGAGGGCGATCCCGGCGACGACCTTCTCGGTTTCGTTCCGGAACCCGGACGGCTCGTCGGGTCCGGCACCGCGGTCTCACCGCCTCCGCGCGTCCATATCCGCACGCCGACCTACAAGCGCCCCGAGATGCTCCGCCGCGCCCTTCGGGGTTTGCAGGCCCAGACCGTCCCGGACTGGGTCTGCGACGTCTATGACGACGACCCCGAGCAATCGGGCCGTGCCGTCGTCGAGGGCCTCGCCGATGCCCGGATCAGGTATTCGGCGAACCGGCCCCGCCGCCATGCCTCCCGGAACCTCGATTTCTGCTTTTCGCGTTACAACCCGCACGGCGCGCGGTACTTCTTCGTCCTCGAGGACGACAACCAGGTGCTGCCCCGCTTCATCGAGGACAACATCGCCCTCTGCGAGCGCGAAGGGGTCGGCATCGTGCTCCGCAATCAGTTCGTCGAGCATTGCAGCGGAACGCCGGAGGCCCGGCTCAGCGATTGGGGGCTCCTCGACACCAAGCTGCCCGAAGGCCCCTGCCCGCCCGATCTGCTGCATCTGTCGGTGATGGCGGATATGGGGGTTTCGAACGGCGGGCTGTTCTGGTCGGCGGAGGCGGCCAGCGATCTCGAAATCGGCATGCCCTGCAATGCGACGTTCCAGGAATACCTGCGCACCGTCGCAATCGTCGAGCCGGTCTATGTCGCCCTCGAACCGCTGGCGATATGGGCCGAAAACGGTGCGGACACCGCCCGCGATCTCGGCGACGGGGCGGGCTGGCTGCGCCGCGAGCTCGACCTCAAGCGGTCGGTCCAGGACCTCCAGCGGCGGGTCTGGAAGGACGCCTCGTCCGAGGCCAGGCGCGCGTTTCTCGCCAATCCCGGCTTCCGCTATCCGGCCGGCAAGCGCGCAACGGGCCTCGTCAAATCCCTGTGCCGGTTTCGCACCGGCGGGGCGCTGCCGCGCCGCGAAGTCCTGCGGCTCGCCCTGCGCGGCGCGGCGATCCGGGTCGCCGGGCGCCCCGCACGCGGCCTCGACCGGTTCGTCGAGGACCGGCTCGTCAGCCGTCGCCGTTCCGCGGCGCCATCGCCGCCTTGACGATCAGAAAGAGAAAATAGCCCACCTGAAGGACGACGAGCACGCCGAGCGCTCCGAGCACCGCCCCGCCCACCGTCGCCCCGCCCAAAGCCAGCGCGACCCCTGCGGCAATCGAGAAACACAGCGCAATCAGCGCGAACCTTTGCATACTCATATCCGGTATCCCGACGACCTGTGCTGAGAACCCTCACGGCAATCCGCGGCCCCGTCAACAGCGCCGCGCACCACAGGATGCGCCGCAAACCGTCCCCAAAATATGATCGCGCCGCGGCTTTACCGGGCCCATTGCGTGGCGCGCGGGCCCCCGGCCGTGCCGGCTCAGGCCCTTAGCCTGCGCGGGTGCCGTCTGACCTGGTCGCGCTGAACGCCATAGGCTCCGAGCCGACCCATGATCGTTCGGTTCAGAACCACCCCGAGGGTCTTTCTCGCCAGTTCGGGGTCGTTGGCAACCGAAGCCTGCAACGCCGAACGGGCGGTCCGGCCCCAGTCGGCGACCATGACCACCGCATCGAGGGCATTGAGCATCGCAGCGATGTCGGAGGAGTGCCCGAGCGGCTGGGTGTCGAGAACAACCAGATCGTAGCGCCGGCGCGCCTCGGCCAGGGGCGAGCCGATCTTCATGATCCCGGTCTGACCGCGATGGGCGGCCGGCACCGTGTAGGGGAGCACATCGAGCCCGGTGGCCGGCAGGACGGTCACGCAATCGCCGAGCACCGCGCGGCCCGCCAGAACGTCGTAGAGTCCGACCTCCCCGGCAAAGCCAAGCTCGGCGCTGAGCGAGGGGTTCGAGACGTCGGCGTCGATCAGAAGCGTCCGGTGCCCGCTCAGGGCGGCAAATTGCGCGAGGTTCGCCGCCAGCGTGGTGCGCCCTTCGCCGGAATTGACGCTGCCGATCGCCGCGACGCACCCCTCGCCGGGGCGCGGTTGCCGCAGGAGGCGCGCGAGCAGCCCCTTCAGCGGCTCGTTATAGGGCAGGTCCGGCGCGACGGACGGCAGATAGAGCGTCGGCGAAAAGTGCCGGCAGGGGTCGGTGGGGCTCACGGTCGTGACGACCTCCGGCGCTTGCGGCCGAACACGGGCGAACTCGACGGGCGGTATCCCTTCGAGGAGCAGCGGCTGCATCACCACTGGCCGCAGGCGCCGCAACCGGCGCTTGCGGAACCGCGGCAGGTAGCCGAGGAACGGCAGGCCGGTCAGGGCGCGCACCTCCGCGCCGGTCCGGACGCCGGTCTCGCGCAGTTCCCGCCAGACGGCGAACATCAGACCGCCGAAGAGGCCGAGCACGAGGCCTCCGGCCAGGAGCCGCCAGGCCTTCGGCAGGGCCGCCGTCTGCGGTGTGACTGCCTCGCTCAGAAGCCGGCCGTTCGAGATCGGGTAGGACCCTTCGATGGTGATCATCTCGAGCCGTTCAAGAAGCTTTGCATGGATTTCGTTGAGCGTGACCACCCGTTGTTCGAGGGCCTGCATGCCTTGCGGGTCGAGCGCGCGGTTCTCGGCACGGAAAGCCGCCGCCTCGCGCGCGGCCGCGTCGGCGCTGCGGCGCACGTCGTCTATGTTGCGGCGCAACCAGTCGGCCCCGGCCGAGGACATCGCCCGGCTGGCGACCTGCCGATCGGCCAGGTAAGCTGTCGCATAAGCGTTGGCGATCTCGGCCGCGAGTTGAGGCTCGTGCAGGATCATGCTGATTTCGATGGAAAAACTCCGCCCGACCCGGGTGATCCCGACCTCCCGCTGGAGCTTCGCCGCCGCCGCGACGATCCGCTCGTCCTCGCTCGGCCCGGCGCCCTCTGCCGGCTGCTCCGGGGCGGCGACAAGCCCGCTCAGGGTGGATGCCGCATTGCCCAACGCGGTCCGGGCGAGGGAGACCGGCGGATGCAGGAAGGCCTGGTCCTCGTGCAGAGACAGCCGGCGTGTCACGTCCTTGGCCAGTTCCAGCGAGCGCAGCACCTGCATTTCGTTGAGCGCGGCGGTTTCGTTGCGCAACAGCGGGAAGTCCGCCGTGAACTCCTCGCCGGGGTCGGTGGCGCGTTCGTCGATCAGCACGGTGGCGGCGGCATAGTACCGGTCGGGACTGGTCGCGTCGTGAAGCCCGCCGGCTATGAGCCCGAACAATGCGCCGAGGAGCAACGGCCAGCGCTGACGGCCGAGCAGGAGGAGGAGATCGGGGGCCGCGGGTCCGTCGGCATTGGAAACCGGGGGCACCGCCGCCGGGTCGGCGCCGGGGAGCCGGGCGATGTCGAGCTGGGTCATGGGCGCATGCCTCCCTCGCTCGCCCCGTAAAGCGTGATCGGCCGGGCGCCGAACAGGCCGCTCAGGGTCCCCGCATGGAGGGTGCCGCGCAGGAGTGCGCCGTTGCGCCGCGCCGCGTCGGGGGCCGCGAGCGCGGCATGGCCGAGGCAATAGAGCACCTTCAGAGCGGCCGTTCCCGCCGCGGCGGCGCGCGACGGGCCCCTCCCCGTTTCGGCAAGGAGCCGGCCATGGGTCTGTCCCGAGCGGAACCGGCGCCGCGCGAGCCAGAAGAAACGTGCCCGATGGGTCGGCACGGCTTCGCGCACAACCGCGCCGGGGGCTTCGGCGAACCGTGCCCCGCGACGGAAGGCATGGGTGAAATACGCCGTGTCCTCGCCGCCCGACCGCCCCAGCCCCGGATCGAAGCGCAGGCCGCGGAAAGCGGGGGCGGAACGATCGATGAGCACGTTGCAGGAATAGCCCGTCCGGATCGTGCCGGCCACGTCGACCGGCGCCGCCGAATGCGCGTCGAGCCGCCGCATCCAGACCGGCGCATCGGCGCTGTAGACGGCCCGCACCGGCCCCAGCACGACATCCGCGCCCGTCTCGGCCTGGGTGGCGACGAGAGCGGCGAGCCAGCCCGGATCCGCCGTCTCGTCGTCGTCGATAAAGGCCAGATACCGCCCGCGTGCGGCGTCGAGCGCCCCGTTGCGGGCAATCGAGATGTTGCCCGCAGGGCGGTGGATGTAGCGCATCGGCACCGGGGCGGTCGCCGCGAAGGCCGCGACCCGGTTTTCGCCGCTGGGGCGGTCGTCGTTGTCGACCACGAGGATCGACATCTCCCAGCCCTCGGGAACGTTCTGGCGGGCGAGCGAGGCGAGGGTGTCGACGATCCCGGCCCGCCGATAGGTGCAGACCGCGACCTCGAGGGTCTTGCGCGCGGCACTCATGCGGGGCTCGGCGCGACTGTCGCGCGGGCCCGCAGGAGGGTGGCCCAGAACCCCGCCGACCAGGCCAGATGCATCACCATCGCCATCGGCGCGGCCACGAGCAGCGCCGGGTCGCGGCCCTTTGCCGCCAGGGACGCCGCCATCGCCGCGCAAAAAGCCGCCCAGAGCCCCCCGGGGAGGGCAAAGACTGGGACGGCGGGGGCGAGCGCGGCTGCCGCTACGGCTGGCAGGACCGCGATGACCGCCGCCTGCCGGACCTTCGGGCGCATCCGATGCTTCAGCATGTTGCGCGCCCGTCCGCTGCCGTGGTTGAAGTATTGCCGGGCCAGACGCGGGGCGTCGCTGCGCGGAAAGTACGTCACCGCGACCCGTCCGCTGAGCCAGATCCGGTGACCGGCCAGCGCGAGCCGATGGTCGAACTCGGCGTCCTCGTTATGGGCAAAGCCCGCGTCGTAGCCTCCCACCGCGTCGAAGGCGTCGATTGCGATGAGCGCATGATGGCCGTGATCGACGTATTCGCCGGCCGTCGCGTTGCGGTGCTTCGAGCCGCCATTGCCGACCGGCGCGTTCTGGGCCGCAGCGATGGCGCGCTGTATGATCCCCGTGCCTTGGGCCTCCATGGTCACAACGACGCTCGCCGCCCCCGTGGCGCGGGCCTCCTCCAGCAGGATCTCGCAAAACCTCTCGGGATAGGCGCAATGGGCGTCGACCCGGACGAGGTGGGTGGCATCGGCGCCGAACCGGGCCACCGCGCGGTTGATGCCGGCACTCTGGATGCGCGCGGGATTGTCGATCAGATGCACCTCGCGCGCGCCTGCCGCCTCGCGCCGGACGATGTCGCGGGTGGCGTCGGTGCTGCCCCCGTCGACCACCACAAGCGTGCCGCCGAGGCGGGCGGCCGCGCCGGCGAACTGGCGGATCAGCGGCCCGATATGCCGCGCCTCGTTGAGGCACGGCACGACGATCAGGGGTCGGAGCGGTGGGAGCGTGCCCGTTTGCAAACCAATTCTCGCGCTTGCCGCCCCGGATGCCCGAAGACATCGGAGCCAAACGCCCGCACCCGAGAGAAAGAGTGTCCCACAGCCAGCGCTGGACAAGCGGATTCGGTCGCCGCCGGGGCGGTTCGGCGGTTTCCCGCCTTCGCAGCCCCGGCAGGCTCAATTCCTGCTCCTTTTCCGGGCAGACCGGGTGCTACGCTCGCGGCCGGGTGGGCGGCGCCGAACGCGAAAGGTTCGAGGGGCTGCCAATGCGCCGCACGACGCTCATCGTCCACGATTTCAGCCAGGCTTACGTGGGGAACTTCGTCCGCTACCTTCATCAGGCACTCCGCCGGCACGCCGACCCCGAAGCCGAGCTCGTCTTCTGCAAGAGCGTCGACGACGCGGCCCACGGGCCCGGCCTCGTCTTCATCATCGGCGAGAAGTTCCCGCCGTTTCGCCGCCGCCCGGGGTGCGTCTATGCCTATCTCAACCTCTCCGTCGTCTCCCGGCTCGGCAGCCCGCTCGCCGCCAGCGTCAAAGGCCACCGGCTGATCCTTCAGAAGCGGCAATTGCTCAACGCCAAGCTCGATCTCGTCGATGTGGTCCTCGACTATTACGCGCCGCAGACCGAGGTGCTCAGCCGACAATTGCCCGTTCCGGTGATGGGGTTCGACTACGCGGTCGATCCCTCCCGTACCGGGGGGCGCCGCGAGGTTCTTTACGACGTGTGCTTCGTCGGCGGTCTGTCTGAGCGCAGGCAGACGGTGCTGGACGGGATCGCCGCGCGCGGCTTCACCCTGTCGCCGAGTTCCGGCGCGCCCATCGAGAGCATCGCCGCGGCCTCGGCCTGCTGCCTCAACGTCCATGTCCACCGCTCGAACCATCTCGAAATCCCCCGGATCGTCGCCGCGCTGGCCAATGGCTGCCCGGTCGTCACCGAGACGAGCCACGGGATCGCGGGGCTCGGCGCGGGGGAGTTCGTCACCGAACGGCCGCTCGCCGCCCTTGCCGGCGAGGTGGAGCGGCGGCTGGGCGACCGCGAAGCGCTGGCCGATCTCGGCCTCCGCAGCGTCGCCTGGTACCGCGACAGCTACCTGCCGCGCGCCGAAGCCCGGTGGCGCGAGATCTGCCGGTCGCTGGCGGAGTTTCCCCTGGCGGCCTGACCGGAAGCCATCGTGTCAGGGCGCTGGAGCCCGTCCCGCGACCGGGGTACCGGCGACGTAGACCGACGCGATGTTCGCCTCCCCCGTCCCGTAAAGCAGCCGTTCGAGCCGGCGCTCGGGCGGGTCGTGAGCGCCCTCCTCCCAGAAGGTGAGGCCGCCGCCGGGGGCGGTCGTGTCGATGAAAAGCGCGTCGAAACTCTGCCCGGGCGCGAACCGGCCCACCGGCAGGCCCAGAACGTCCGCCCCGCCGGCAGTGGCGAGCCAGAACGCGGTGGCCGCATCGATCCGCGCCGGCCTGTGCGTGCTGCGCGCCTCCGGCGCGAGGTCGGGATCGATGCCGCTTTCGAGAAGCCGCGAGGTCTGGATCGACAGCCGCGCGGTGTCCCAGAGCGAGGCGGAGGGCCCGCCGGCAATGTCGGTGCCGAGCCCGACGCCGAGGCCGGCGTCCAGCGCCCGCCGCAGCGGAAAGGCGGCACCGCCGAAATAGGCGTTCGAGGCCGGGCAATGGGCAACGCCGGTCCCGCAGCGGATCATCGTCGCCATGTCGCTCGGCGACAGGTAGCAGCCATGGGCCATGACCGAGCCCGGGCGCATCAGACCGAAGCCTGCAAGGGTTTCGGCATCGCTGCGGCCGAACCGTTCGAGCACGAAGGCATGTTCCCAGTCGCCCTCGGAGACGTGGCTCGTCACCGGGGTCGCAGTTTCTGCGGCCAGCGCGCCGAGCCCTGCGAGCAGACCGTCGGTACAGGCCGGCACGAAACGCGGCGCGATCATCGGGCGGACCCGGGCATCGGCATTGCCGGGATGCCCGCGGATATGCCCGATCACCTCCCGGGTGCCCTCGACCGCCGCCTCGGCGGAGGGGTCGCGGTAGTAATCGGGGCAGGTCTCGGGGTGGTCCATCGCCACCCGCCCCACAAAGGCCCGCTGGCCCTTCTCGAGGCAGACATCGGCGAGCACCTTCGTCGCCGCGTCGTGCAGCGTGGCGAAATAGACCGCCGTCGTCGTACCCCAGGCCAGGAGCCGGTCGATGAGCGCTTCGTAGACCCGCCGGGCGAAGGCGGTGTCCGCATAGCGCGCTTCGAGGGGGAAGGTGTAGGTGTCGAGCCAGTCCTCGAGCGGCAGGTCGAGCGCGGTGCCGAGTTGCGGGTATTGCGGCGCATGGACATGGAGGTCCACCAGCCCCGGCAGGAGCACCGTTCCGGGCGGCGGCGATCTGAGCCGCTCGCTGGCCCTGGCTTCGGCATGCGCGGGCGTTCCCGGCAGATGCAGGGCCGCAATCTCTCCGGCGGCGTCGAGGTCGATGACGACATCCGTGAGCGCTTCGACCCGCCCCCGCTCGGGCGTGTGGAACGCCTCGACGCAAAGCGATTGCCCTCTGAGGTCGCCAAGGCTCATCCCGCCTCCGCCGCGCCGAGGCTCGTGCCGTAGGTGTAGCCGCATTCCTTCAGCCAGCGGCGATAGGCGACCGATGTGGCGTCGGCCCGGGTCGGGATCTCCGAGCGCGGTTCGAGGGGCAGAAGCTTCGGCCGCTGGTTTTCGATGATGATGCGGTCCTGAAGGAAGATGAGCTGCTGAAAGGCGATGAGATCGGTCTGGTCGGAGGCCTCGTCGATGAGGAACATCACCGGGTGGGCCCGGCTGATCTCCGGGGTGACCGGCTGGACGAACAGCGCGATGACGTCCCAGCGGTCTTCCGCATTCGGGCAGGTCTTCAGAAGCACCGCCGCCAAGGGGGCGACGACGCGGTAGATATACCGGGTGTCGATGGCCCCCTCCGCGCTCAGGGCGGCTTTCGGCTGGACGAAGCGGCAATCGGTGGCCCAGACCTCGTTTACCTCGCGCCGGATTTCGCAGGCGAACGGCAGGACCTCGGTATCGGGTTCCGCCCCCAGCACACCGGTATGGACGAAAGGGAAATGGGCCATGTCGAGAAAGTTCTCAATCACCCTCGGCCCGCTGGTGCGCACCGTGACACCGCCGCAAAGGACCAGCCGGCGATCCGCTTCGCCGGCCTCCGGGATATCGGGCACCGGCTCGCCGGGTGTACCGGGATTGGCCCAGAGACAGCCATAGCGAACGCATGTCGCCACCTCGGCTGGCCCGTTGCGCACCGCAACCGCTTCGCCGTCGCGGTAGAGATCGAGCGTCTCCCCAAGAAGGCCGGTCCGGCTCGTGCCGGGCGGGATCTCGCCCAGCGCGCCGAGGCAATACCATTGGTCCCGCACGGCGGGCTCGGCTGCTGTCATGGTCTGGGCATCTTTCCTCGTTCGACCCTCCGGGCAGCGTCGCGGGATGACGCGTGCATGCCAAGGCGCAGGTGCCGCGGCCGCAAGGTCGACCCCTTGGCGCACGACCATCGGTTATGAGGCCGCACAATAAAGTGGCGCGCTTGCATGCGCCTTGGGCAGCCGCCGAGCGAACCGGGGCGCCGGCCTGCGCCACGGCCCCCATCGGCTTGAGGCCGGAATTCGCGGGGGCCAGCGTGGGTGCATCCCACCGCCCGAAGCGGAGCCCTCATGCGGAGCATCGTCAGTTTGGAATTCGTCGGCCGCTTCGACCCTCAGAGCTTCGCCGCCTTCGCCGCCCACCGCGCCGAGCGCCTGTCGCTCGACCATCTGGTGGTCTCGGGCGCGCAGGAGCGAACGGTGATCCGCCTCGAAGGCCCCGACCCGCTGATCGACGCTTTCGAGATGGCGCTCAGCCTCGGCCCCGCCGATTGCCTGGTGCGCGATGTCAGGCGCCTCGAAAACGGCGCGCAGAGCTGATGCCCCCACCGCCGGTCGCCTGGACGCCCGTGGCCCTCGCCGCAGACCTCCAACCCGGTGCCGCCGCCGGCGTGGTCGTCGACGGCGCGGAGGTCGCGATCTGGCGCGACACGGCAGGTACCCCCCATGCCTGGGAAGACCGTTGCCCCCATCGCGGCATGAAGCTCAGCTTCGGCTTCGTGCGCGGCGAGCGGCTGGCCTGCCTCTACCACGGCTGGGAATACGACGGCGGCGGGCAATGCCGCTACATCCCCGCCCATCCCGACCTCGACGTGCCGGCCTCGATCTGCGTCAATCGCTACAGCGCCGCCGACGCCGCAGGGCTCCTTTGGGTGGCCTCCGGGACCGGGAGCGGCGACCTCCCCGACCCCGGGGACCCCCTGAGCCCGCTCCGCAGCCTCTTCATCGACGCCCCCCTCGGCGAGGTTCTGAACCGGCTTGCCGCGGACGGCCTGCCGGGGCTGGGGCCGGTCGTTGAATCGGCCGAAGACGGGCCTCTGTTGAACTTCGACCAGGCGGGGCACCGGTTTGTGGTCGGACGCCACCCCACCGGCCCGTCGGGCACCGCGCTCCATATCCTCCTCAAGGGCGAGGTGAGCGCCGAGGCGCGGGCGGCGATGATCCCCGCAACGGCCGAACTGCGGCGGCTGGCGGAGGCGGGCCGATGACCCGACCGGTCCTTTGGAACTACGATCTCGACGATGCCTCCTACACCGTCCGGCTCATGGCCTCGCTTGCGGGCGTGGACGTCGATCTGCGGGCGGTCGATGTCTACCCGGGCGCCGAACACCACTCGCCGGGCTATCTCGCCAGGCATCCGCTGGGCCGGGTCCCGCTTCTCGAGGACGGTGTGGTGCAGCTCCGGCAGGTGCCGGCGATGCTCACCCATCTTGCGCGAACCGGTCCGCGCGGGACGGGCTTTCTGCCGGCCGACCCGGTCGGGACGGCAGCGGTCGAGGACTGGCTCGCCTTCGCCTTTCGCGACTGGCTGGCGCTGTCGGCCGCGCGCAGCGCTTCGATCTTCGGCGACGGTGTCGATCTCGACCCGCTCAGAGCGGCCGCGATAGCCGCGCTGCGCGTTGCCGAGGACCGTCTTGTCGCCCAGTCGCTCCTCGGCTCGGGTTTCGTCGCGGGATCGGCGGCGAGTGTGGCCGACATCGCGCTCTTTCCCGGCTTCGCCCTCAGCCGGGACAGCAACATCGACCACGACGCCTTCCCCGCCTTGCGCAACTGGGCCCGCCGGATCCGCGCGCTTGAGGGGTTCGTGACGATGCCCGGCATCCCGGATTACCATTGATGGCCGGGATCGGGGACACTCTCGCTGCGACCTACGACTTCATCGTCGTCGGCTCAGGCTCCGGCGGGTCGGTGGTGACCCGCCGGCTCGTCGAGGCGGGCCACGAGGTGCTGCTGGTGGAAGCCGGCGGCGACGGGCGCGGGGTGCCGGTGCTCGAAGACCCCCGCCGCTGGACCGAGATCGCCGGGACCGAATGGGATTGGGGGCTGTCCTACGCGCCCACTCCCGAGGTCGGTGGCCGCGCGATCGCCATCCCGCGCGGCCGCGTGCTGGGGGGCTCCGGCACGACCAACGCTATGATGTGGTATCGCGGTCATCCGTCGGATTACGACCGCTGGGTCGAACTCGGCTGCTCCGGCTGGAGCTGGGCGGACTGCCTGACGGCCTTCCGGCGCGCCGAAACCTGGGCCGGGGGCCCGAGCGACCTGCGGGGTGGTGAGGGACCCCTCCGCGTCGCGCCGCCGGCCGACCCGCATCCGCTTGCGCTGGCGATGATCGAGGCGTCCGGACAGGCGGGCCATGCGGTGCTCGACGACCCGAACGGGGCGTCCAACGAGGGCGCGGCCCCGGCGAACTTCAACATCGACGCGGGACGCCGCTTCGGCCCCGTGGAGGGCCATCTGTCGGGCATCCTCGATGCGGAGAACCTCACCGTGGCGCTGTCGACTGCGGCCCTCGCCCTCCTCTGGCAGGGCGACCGCGCGGCCGGGGTGAGATTGTGCCGGGACGGCGAGCGGCACGAGGCCCGGGCCAGCCGGGGTGTGGTGCTTGCCGCCGGGGCGTTCGAGACCCCCCGGCTCCTGATCGGGTCGGGCATCGGGCCGGAGCCGACCCTGCGCGCCCTGGGGGTGTCGGTGGTCGCGCCGCGCGCCGATGTCGGCGACAATCTCCAGGACCATCCGCTGGTCCGCGGCGTGAACTTCGCCGCGTCGCGCGCGCTGCCGCCGCCGCGGGACAATGGCGGCGGCGCGATCCTCAACTGGCGCTCGGAGCCCACCCGCGACAAGCCCGACCTCCACGCCTTTCCCGTCGCGGCGCGAAGCGCGACGCCGGCCCTGGCCGAACGCCTGTCGAAGGCGGATTTCGCGATCTGTGTCGGGCTCATGGGCTCGAAAAGCCGCGGCAGGCTGACGCTCACCGGTGCCACGGCGGATGGGCCGCTGCACATCGACCCGGGGCTGCTGTCGCACCCCGACGACCGAAAAGCGCTGCGCCTCGGGATCGAGGCGATCAAGGACCTTGCACGCCAACCCGCGCTCGCGGCACTGACCGAACGCCGTCTCTGCCCTACCGAGGAGGACGACCTCGACGCCTTCCTCGCGCTGGCTTGCGGGACCTTCTTTCACCCCTGCGGCACCGCGCGCATGGGCTCCGACGACGAGGCTGTGACCGACCCTCGTCTGAGGGTCAATGGCGCCGAGAGCCTCTGGGTCGCCGATGCCTCGGTGATCCCGGACATCCCAAGCTGCAACACCCATTCGGTCGTCACCATGATCGGCGAGCGGGCGGCTGAGTTCATTCTGGAGGACGCATGAAAGAGCCCGACACGATCCTCTCCGGGGCCGCGCTCGTTACGATGGACCAGGCGCTTCGGGTGCTCCCCGAGGGCGGGGTCGCGCTCGCCGGCGGCGAGATCCTGGCGGTGGGTCCGCGCGAGGAGCTCGCCACAGCCCACCCGGGCGCAGAGACGCGCCACATGCCCGATTGCGTGCTGATGCCCGGGCTCATCAACGCCCATGCCCATTCGGGGTTTCTGCGCGGCACGGCCGAGCACCTGCCGGTCTGGGACTGGCTCACGATCCATATCAATCCGATGCACCGGATGCTCAGGCCCGAAGAGGCCGAAGCCGCAAGCTGGCTCGCCTATGCCGAATCGCTCCTCGGCGGGACGACCACGATCCTCGACATGTGGCGCTTCATGGACCGTTCGGCGCGCTGTGCCGAGACGCTTGGCAACCGGCTTGTCGCGGTGCCCTATGTCGGCGCCCATCCCGATTACGACTATTTCGACACGCTTGAGATGAACGAGGCCCTGATCGGAGAGTGGCACGGGGGCGCGAACGGCCGGGTCACGGTCTGGGTCGGGCTCGAACACCTGTTCTATGCCGACGAGGCCGGCCAGGCCCGGGCGCTGGCCATGGCCAAGGCCCACGACACCGGGCTTCACACCCATTGCTCGGAAGCCGAGATCGAGGTCGCCGAGTTCGAGCGGCGCTACGGCAAGCGCCCGGTCCATGCCCTGGGCGAGATCGGCCTGCTCGACGCGCCGCGGTTTCTCATCGCCCATGCGGTCTGGCTGGATCGAGGCGAGATCGCCAGGCTCGCCGACACCGGCGGCGCGGTCGCCCATAACCCGGTGTCGAACATGAAGCTTGCCTCGGGCATCGCTCCGGTGGAGGACATGCTGGCCGCCGGGCTCGCGGTGGGTCTCGGCACCGACGGGGAGAAGGAAAACAACAACTTCGACATGTTCGAGGAAATCAAGGGGGCCTCGCTTCTGGGCAAGCTGCGCAACCGCGACGCGGCGGCGATGGACAGTTGGGAGGCGCTGAAGCTCGCCACCATCGGCGGCGCCCGGGCGCTGGGGCTCGACGACCGGATCGGCTCCATCGAACCGGGCAAGCGCGCCGATATCATCGCCGTGCGGTGCGACACGCCCCGGATGACACCGTTCTTTGCCGACGGCGAGTGGATGAACCTGCACCACAACCTCGCCCATGCCGTGCGCGGCTCGGACGTGGCCATGACCATGGTCGACGGGCAGGTCGTGGTGGAAGACGGCGCGCTTCTGACCGGGCGCCTTTCGGACATCATCGCCGAGGTCCGCGCCCTTGTCCCCGGCCATTTCGCCCGCCGGGCGGCCTGGCTGGCAGAGAACCAGTCCACGCAATGGACCGACCCGGAGCGCCCTGCCCCATGACCCGGACCGACGACCCCGTCGCCCTGAACGAATGGTATGCGGTCGCCAGCCTCGACGAGCCGGGGGCCGCGCCGCAAACGACCCGCCTTCTCGGCGAGGACATCGAGATCGGCCCCGGTGGCGGCGTGAGGAGCCTCGCCACCGGCGAAGCGCTCCGGACCTGCGAGAAATGGGGACTGCTCTTTGCCAGTTTCGGCAGGCCGCCCCGCGCGCTCTTCGACATCGCCGAAGCCCGCGAAACCGACCGCCGCTTCGTGCCCTGCGGCTGGATCACGCTCAGGGCCTCAGGGCTCCGTGTGGTCGAGAATTTCCTCGACATGGCGCATTTCCCGTTCATCCACACGGGCATTCTCGGCACCGAGCCGCATACGGAAGTTCCCCAATATGCCAGCGAGATACGCCGCGACGTCGATGAAGTCTGGGCGACGAACTGCACGTTCTTCCAGTCCCAGATTGCCGCGACCGAGACCGGCGGCGATTTCGTGCATCTGACCTACCGGGTGCCCGCGCCCTTCGTCGTGATGCTCTACCGCGTCTGCCCGTCGGCCCCCGACCGGCTCGACGCCATCGCGCTCTTTCTGCAACCGATGGAAGAGACGCTCTGCCGGGCGATTCCGCTGATGTGGCTGGTGGATACCTCGTCGACCCACGCCGAGCTTCTGCGGTTCGAGCAGGTGATCTTCATGCAGGACCGGATCGTGGTGGAAAACCAGCGCCCGCTGCGCCTGCCGCTGGAGCCGCGCCACGAAATCCCGACCCGGGCCGACGGCTCGTCGGTGGCCTATCGGCGGTGGCTGAAGGAAAAGGGGCTGCGGTTCGGAACGACGGCGGGCGCGGAGGCGGCGGCATGAAGGTCCTTCGTCCCGGCACGCTCGGCGAGGCACGGGCGCTTATCGCCCGGCCGGGGCATGTTGCCGTGGGCGGCGGGACGGTGCTCCAGCTCGGCTGGGCGTCAGGTGCGACGCCGCCGGAGGCGCTCGTCGATCTGTCGCGGCTCGGCCTCGGCGACATCGCGGCATCGGCGGACGGTGGCCTGACGATCGGCGCAGCCGCCACCCTTGCCGACATCGAGAACGACCCGCAACTCTCAGACACCGCGCCGCTTCTGGCCCGCGCCGTTCGCGACATCGGCGCGCCCGGCATCCGGCGGCTCGCAACGCTCGGGGGGCAGATCGGCTGGGGGGCGGGCTGTCTTTTGCCGGCGCTGCTGGCGCTCGACGCCAGGGTCTTTGCGGCCGGCTCGACCGACCCTGTCGACATGCCGCTGGCCGACTGGCTCGCGGCTCCGGACGGCCTCGTTCTGTCCGTCACCGTCCCCCCGCAGGCCCCGGATGCGACCTGGACCTGGCGCAAGATCGGGCTCCGTGCGGCGTTCACGCCCTCGGTGATCGCGGTTGCGGGGCTGCGGAGCGAGGCAAGCGCCGCGCTGGGCGCCGGCGGCGGGCCGGTGCCGCCGCGGCGCCTCCCGGTCTCCGAAGCGGCGGTAGCCGAGGGGCCGGAGGCTTTGCGTCTGGCCCTCGAAGCCGAGATCGAGGCGCCCGATTGCATCCACCGCACCGGGCGGTATCGGGCCCGCGTTGCCGCCGCGGCGCTGACCCGCGGTCTCTTCGGCACGCCCCGGGCGCCGGCGGCGGAAACCAGCCTTAAAGTGCCGGCCGCCGAACCGCCGCCCGAGGGCCTTCGCAGCCTCGAAGGCGGGCCGGGCGGCCCCGAATGGCACCCCCGCCCGGACGGGCGGGCGAAGATCACCGGCCAGGCGGGCTACCTCACCGATGCCCGCGCGCCTGACATGCTAGTTGGGCGCATCCTCCGCGCCGGGCGGCCCCATGCCCGCATCCTTTCCCTCGACACTTCCCGCGCCGAGACCCTCCCGGGGGTCGCGGCCGTGGTCACCCACGCGGACGTACCGGGCCTCAACGCCTTCGGGATCATGTGGCAGGACCAGCCCGCCCTTTGCCACGACGTCATCCGCTACGAGGGCGACCCGGTGGCCGCCGTGGCCGCTGTCGACGAGGCCACCGCCGAGACCGCGCTTCAGGCCATCGAGGTGGTCTACGAGGACCTGCCTGTCATCGCGAGCCCGGCGGAGGCGCTGGCCGAGGATGCCACGCGGCTTCATCAGGGCGGCAATCTCGCCGCCGGTTTCGACCTCGAACGGGGCGACGTCGAGGCGGGGTTCGGGGCCGCTGCGCATATCGTCGAGGCGACCTACGTCACCCCCCGCCAGATGCATGTCTTCCTCGAAACCGAGGGCGGCTGGTGCGCGCCGGGCGACGACGGCACGCTCACCGTCGCCGTGGGCGGCCAGCATGGCGGGCGCGACCGGGAGCAGCTCGCGCGCATCCTCGACATGCCCGAAGAGCGCCTCCATGTCATCACGAGCCCTACCGGCGGCGGGTTCGGCGGCAAGGACGAACTCACCGTCCAACCCGCCCTCGCCCTTCTTGCGCTGAAGGCGGGCCGGCCGGTCCGGCTCCATCTCTCCCGCGCCGAATCGGTGCTGGCAGGCGTGAAGCGCAACCCGATGACGATCCGCATGAAGACCGGCTGCGACGCGGACGGCCGCCTCCTTGCCCAGGAGGTCGAGCTTGTGGCCGATTGCGGGGCCTATGCCTCGCTCTCGCCGGCGGTCGCCGAAACCGCCCTCGAACATGCTTTGGGCCCCTATCTCGCCCCCGCGCTCAAAACCTCGGGGCGCCTCGCCTACACCAATAACGGGGTCGGCGGCGCGTTCCGGGGCTTCGGCGCCAACCAGATGACCTTCGCCATCGAATGCCAGTTGGACCGGCTGGCTGCGCTGACCGGGCTCGACCCCGTCGAAATCCGGCGGCGCAATCTCCGCCGGCCGGGGATGCCGGGGCTGATGGGGCACAAGGTGGCCGGCTCCGAACGGCTCGCCGAGATGCTGGCGGCGGCGGCGGCGAGCCCGCTCTGGAGCGCCCGGGCCGGTCCGGACGGCGATCCCGAAGGCACCGGCATGGCGCTCAACTTCCAGGGCAACGGGCTGGGGAGCCTGCCGCAGGACGACGGCGAGGGCGAACTCCGGCTGGCCGCCGACGGCGCCATCGAAATCGCCAGCGGGCTCGACGAGATGGGTCAGGGCCTGGCGACCGCCTTGCAGGCGGTGGGCGCGGCGCGGCTCGGCTGCGCGCGCAGCGACATCAGGCCCGTTTACGGCGATACGCAGGCGGCGCCCGATTCCGGTTCCACCTCGGCCTCGCGGGGGACCTTCGCCGCCTGGTCCATCGCCCGGGGCGCGGCCCCCGGTTTCGCCGAGAAGGTGCTCGCGCTGGCCGCCGACCTCACCGGCGTCGAGGCCACCTCCCTGCGGCTCGTCCCCGGCGGTGTCGCGGTCGCCGGCACCAACAGCGATGCGCCGATTGCGCGCTTTGCCGACCTGGCCCGCCATGCGGGAACCGCCTTGCCGCGCCAGAAGACCGCCTTTGCGTTCCCCAAGACCGACTATACCGACGGCAACGCCCGCTTCATCCATTGCTACGGCGCCACCCTCGCCCGGGTCGCGGTCGACCCGGTGACCGGCGAGGTCCGCCTCCGCGCGCTCGAGATGCACACCGCCGCTGGCCCGGTGATCGACCTCGCCGCCTATCTCGGCCAGATCGAGGGCGGGCTCATTCAGGGCCTCGGCCTGACACTGACGGAAGACACGCTCTTCCGGGAGGGCCGGGTCCTGACGACAAATCTCGACGCCTATATGGTACCCTCTATCAGGGACGTCGCCCCGTCGCTCCGCGTCACCGCGCTGGAAGACCTCGACGCGGACGACCCCTGGGGCCCCCGCGGCGTGGGCGAGTTGGGCATCGGCGCCGTCACTCCCGCCATCGCCAACGCCGTCGCCGCAGCCATCGGAGGCTGGCCGGTGGCGGCCCCCTTCTCGCCCGAGGCGATCCTCGAGCTGGCCACCGGGAGTGCTGCGGCGTGAAGGACCTCGACACGCTTTCGTTTACCCTCAACGGCGAGGACATCCGCATGGATGCCTCGCCCGAGACACCGCTGGTGCGGGTCCTGCGCGACGGGCTCGAACAGACCGGAACCAAGCTCGGCTGCGCCATCGGGCGCTGCGGGGCCTGCACGGTGCTCGTCGACGGCAAGGCGCTCAACGCGTGCCTTGTGATGCTCTGGCAGGTCGAAGGACGGTCTGTCCTGACCATCGAGGGGCTCCGCGACGACCCGGCCTACCGGCCCCTGATCGACGCGCTCGACGCGGCAAATGCCTTCCAGTGCGGCTATTGCGCCCCCGGCGTGACGCTGGCGCTTGCGGGGCTCCTGAAGGCCAACCCCGATCCCGCCGAGGACGAAATCGTGACGGCACTCGAAGGCCATATCTGCCGCTGCACGGGGTATCACTCGATCCTGCGCGGCGCGCGCCGTGCGGCCCTAGACATGAAAGGGCCCCGATGACCGTTGCCGCTCCGGACACCCTCTCCACCGAAACCCGCGCAGCGCTTGCGGCCCCGGGCAAGCTCCTCATCGGCGGGGACTGGGTCGATGCCGAGGGCGGCACCTTTGCGACCCACGACCCCGCAACCGGCGGGGTCCTCGCCGAGGTCGCGCGCGGCGGCCGGGGCGAGGTCGATGCGGCGGTCGGAGCCGCGAAGGAGGCCCTGGGGCGCGCCGACTGGGCGGGCATGACGCCGGCCGACCGGGGCGCCGTTCTCTGGCGCATCGCCGACCTCATCGAGGCCGAGGCGGACGTTCTGTCCGAGATCGAGGTGCTCGATCAGGGTAAGACCTACGCCACCGCGCGGCGCGGCGAACTCCCCGGCGCCATCGCGCAGTTTCGCTACTATGCGGGGTTCGCCACGAAGATCCATGGGACCACGATCCGACCCTCCATCGCCTACCAGCCCCAAGGCAGGCAGGTGCGGGCCCACACGCTGCGCGAGCCCATCGGTGTCGTCGCCGCGATCGTGCCCTGGAACTCGCCCCTTCTGATGGCAGCGATGAAGCTGGCCCCGGCGCTCGCGGCCGGCTGCACGCTGGTTCTGAAACCGGCCGAACAGACGCCGCTGACCGCGCTGATGCTCGGGCGTCTCCTTGAACGCGCGGGGCTCCCGCCTGGGGTCGTCAACATCGTCACGGGGTTCGGCCACGAGGCCGGCGCGGCGCTCGCGGCCCATGAGGACGTCGCCAAGGTCGCCTTTACCGGTTCGACGGCCACGGGGCGGGCGCTTCTCGACGCCGCCAGGGGCAACCTCAAGAAGCTGACCCTGGAACTCGGCGGCAAATCCCCCGCGCTGGTGCTCGCCGATGCCGATCTCGACCTTGCCGTGCCGGGGCTGATGCGGGGGATCTTCGCCAATTCCGGTCAGGTCTGCGTGGCGGGCGCGCGGGTTTATGTCGACCGGAAGATCGCCGGCGCCTTCACCGACCGCCTGGCCGCCGAGGCCGACCGGCTCCGGCTCGGCCATGGGCTCGACCCGGCGAGCGACCTCGGCCCGCTCATCGGGCCGGACCATGCCGCGAAGGTCGCCGCCTATGTCGAGGCCGGAAAACGCGCCGGCGCCGAGGCCGTCGCGGGAGGGCGCCTCGCCGGGGAAGGCCCGGCCTTCTACCGCCCGACGGTGCTGACGGGCGTCCGCCCCGAGATGGCGCTGATGCGCGAGGAGATCTTCGGCCCCGTCACCGCCGTGACCCCGTTCGACGACATCGATGAAGCCCTTGCGCTGGCCAACGACACCGAATACGGCCTCGCCACCAGTGTCTGGACCGAAAGCCTGTCGGCGGCCACCCGCGCCTCCGAAAGCCTCCGCGCCGGCACCGTCTGGGTCAATTGCCACAGCTACTTCTCGCCGGAACTGCCGAAGGGCGGCCACGGGATATCGGGTTGGGGCTACGAGAACGGCGCGCCGGGGCTGGAGAACTACCTTGAGACGAAGACCGTTTGTCTGAGCGTGTAGCGCGCGATGTAGACGATCTGGTTGGTCTGGGGGCCATTCTTGGCCTTGCACGGACGTTCATGCTGCGCGCACCGACCCAAAGATCCCCGCGTCCCGGGCCTGACCCGGGACCTCGACAGGCTTGGCGATTCGGCGGATCGGGTCCGGGGCGTGTTTCGCCAAGGGCTGCCGGAGCAAGAGCAGGACGTCTGCGAAAGACCAGTTGCGGTGCTGCTGCCCGTCACCGCGCCGGACCCACGCCAACGCCTTTCGCCGCCGGCCCGGATACTCCGGGGGCGGTCTGGGGCTGCCATTGTGGCGGGGAATTGCTGGTCGGGTCCCATGAAGCAGTGGATCCACTGTCACCGGTACCGCTCCGGACCGGATTTCACCCGAGACCGGAACGGCCCGAGGGCCGTCTGGCGATGCGCATCGCGGGGGAAGGTATCGCCCAGAAAAGTTGACAGGGCGTAGGACCACCGTTCGGTGGGGGGTGCGCGGGGGCGGCAGGAACGCCACCCCATCACCGTCGCATCGGGCCGGAATTCCCGGGCGCCCGCTATTTCGAGAAGTTCGCCCCGAGCCGCATCTGGATGTATTCGTGCCCCGTCATCGGCTCGTACTTGCCTTCGGGCCCCGCGATCACCGCGTCCATGTTGGCCTGGCAGAAGAACGCCAGCGAATAGCGGGGGCCGAGATACTCGTCGGGCTTCGGCATCCGCACCCGGTGGAGGTTCGACAGAAGCTTGTCGTCGGACCAGCGCATCAGCATGTCGCCGATATTGCAGGTGATGACGCCGGGCAACGGCGGGATGTCGGTCCAGGCGATGGCGCGGCCCTCGGTGTCCTTGCCGGGGCAGAGCTGGAGCCCGCCCTGGCCCGACTTCTGGTGCAGAAGCGTCAGGCAGTCGAAATCGGTATGGGCGCCAGCGCGCCAGAACCTGAAATCCTCGGGCTTGGCACCCTCCATCCCGAGGTAATGGATCAGCCGCAGGGTCGACTGGTACTGATCGGTCATCGGGTCGTGGGCAGCGGTGAAGAAATCGGGCGGAAAGCCCAGTTTCCTGCCGAAACAGGCGAGCACCTTCATCCCCAGAGCCCAGTTGGCGCGCTCGAAGGCGAGCATCGCGGCCTTGAAGCCCGGCAGTTCCTCGCCGGTGGGCCAGAGCTTGCCCATCCGCGGCAGGGTGACCTGATAGCTCTCCTTCTGGTCGGCGGTGCCGGTGGAGGGGCGCACCTGCTCTTTGTATTCCCAGCCGGAATTCGTCCCCGGCGCGAGCGGGTATTTCGCCTTCGTCTCAGTCGGCAGGGCGAAAAAGGCCTCGGCCAGCGCGAAGGCCTCGTCGACCTGGGCCTGGGGGATGTCGTGGTTGATGAGCTGGAAGAACCCGATGGTCGTCGCCGCCTCCCAGAGGTCGTCGGCGATGGTGTCGAACCGGGCCGCGTAGTCGCTCATGTCGATCTGCGGGATGTCGCGGTCGACCTCCACGCCGACCCCGCCGATGCGGGTTTCCTTCTGCAACTCGGCAAGGCCGTACTCGGTTTTTGCGGTCATGTGTGTCTCCATGTCTGACGGCCGGAACGATCCGGCCGGTGGCGGTCTATGGGAGCAATGACCCGCGTCGCCTCGGGGGGCGGCGCTGACTGCTTCTACTCCGTTCTTGGCGTTCAGGCTTGGGCGGCGCGGGCCCGGGTTGGCGCGCTGGCTCCTGTCATGGATTGGATGAGGTTGGCCGTGGCCCGTTCCGCCGCTGCATCGAGCCCGGCAAGGTCGATGTCGGCAAGGGCCCCGTCGCGGACAATCTCGCGGCCGGCAACGAAGCTCCGGCGGAGGTGAAAGGCGCCGCCGGAGACGATGGGGGCAAGGGTGGGGTCGTGAAGGCCCATATACCGGGGATGGGAGAGATCGATGAGAAGGATGTCGGCGGCCATGCCCGGCGCGATCCGCCCCACGGCGTCGAGACCGAGCGCCTTCGCCCCGCCGCCCGTTGCCCAGTGGAGCACGGTTTCGGGGCTGAGCGCCCCGGCCCCGGCGGCCGCACGGTTCATCGCGAACCCGGCATAGAGGGCGGAGGCCATATCCGCCGCCTCGTTTGCCGCCGCCCCATCCACCGCCAGCGAGACCGTCCCGCCCGCCTCGTGAAGCGCGGCCGCCGGGGCGATCCCCGAGCCGAGCCGTGCATTGGCCTGGGGGCAATGGGCCATGCCGGTGCCCGTCGCCGCAAGGGCGGCGATTTCGCCCTCGTCGATCTCCACGAGATGGGCGAACCAGACATCCGGTCCCAGCCAGCCCTGCCCTTCGAGCCAGTCCACCGGGCGCTGGCCGTGGCGGGCAAGGCAGACATCGACGTAGGATCGGTTCTCCGACAGGTGGGAATGAAGCCGCAGTCCCCGGGCACGGGCCGCCACGGCGATCTCGCGCAGCTCCCCGGGCTCGACATTGAAGATCGGCGTCGTCGGCGCGGCGACGACCCGGGTCATCGCGTCGGCAGACGGGTCGTGCCAGCGGTCGGCGGCGCGCATCACCCCGTCGAGGAACGCCTCCAGCGGCTCCACGGGGACCGGCGGGACCGAAGGATCGTCGAACACCCGACCTTTCGTTCCGCCGCCCCGGGCGAGAACGAACCTGAGACCGAACCGCGCGGCGGTCTCGAAGAGGATGTCATCGGCGTCGAAATCCCAGGACGCAGGGTAGATGTAATGATGGTCGCAGACGGTCGTCGCACCCGACAGGGCAAGCTCGGCGAAGCCGATCTCGGCGGCCACCCGGAAGCTATCGGCATCAAAACGCGGCCACCATGTGAACGGCACATGCATGAGCCACGGGTCGAGGGAGAGGTTCATCCCCGCCGGCACGGCCTTGAGGAGCGACTGGAAGAGGTGGTGATGGGTGTTGACGAAACCCGGGCAGACCACGCAGCCCGTGGCATCGATCACCTCCTCGCCGGGCCTTGCCTTGAGATCGCCCATGTCCGCGATCCGGCCGCCCTCGATCCGCAGCGCCCCGGAAAACCGCGCCGCCCCGCCCGTCTCCCCGGTGAGCCCGTGCGCGATATTGACGATCAGCGCGTCCGTCATCGCCGTTTCTTCGGCAGGGACCAGGGGAACAGGAGCCGTTGTGCCAGCGTGACCGACTGAAAGAGCGTAAGCGACATCAGGACGAGCACCGACAGTCCCGCCCAGGCCTCGGGGAGGCGGAACATCGAGGTCGAGAACTGGATGAAGTAACCGAGCCCCTTGTCGGCGGCGACGAATTCCGCGACCACCGCGCCGATCACGGCAAGCGTGATCGAGATCTTCAGCGCGGCGAAGATGTAGGGGATCGCGAAGGGGAGGCGGATCTGGGTTATCTCGCGATAGGCCGGGGCCCGGAGCGAGGCGGACAGCTCGATGAGTTCGCGCGGCGTGGCCATCATCCCCGTCGCGGTGGAGACCACCAGCGGAAAGAAGGCGATCAGGAAGGTGATGACGATCCGCGGCGCGTCGCCCGCCCCGAGCACCACGATGATGATCGGGGCGACGGCGACGATCGGTGTCGATTGGATAACGACGAGAATGGGATAGAGCGCGCGGTTGACGAATTCCGACCGGGTCAGCGCCACCGCGAGCGGGATCGCGACGAGGATCGAGATGCCGTAGCCGAGAAGAGCGACGCGCAGGGTGGACCAGATATGCTGGAACCAGCGTTCGGCGCTGACCGCATCGAACCCCGTGGCGATTCGCGAGGGGGCCGGCAACACATAGGAGGGGATCGAAAAGACCCAGGTCGCAAATTCCCAAACCACCAGGATCGTCGCGAAGGTCAGCACCGGCAGCGCGCCCGGCACGCGCATCAGCACCGTGACAGCGCCGTCGCGCGGGACCGGGCGGGCCGGCGGCGCCTCAGTGGCGCTTGACGAGGAGGCTGCGGAGGTGGGCGGCATAGTCGTGCATCCGGTTGTCGGTTGTGGTCTCGATCCCCCGCGGGCGCGGCAGGTCGATGGCGAGGTCCTCGATTATCCGGCCGGGGCGTTCGCTCATCACCAGCACCCGGTCGGCGAGAAGCACCGCCTCGGCGATCGAATGAGTGATGAAGAGCACCGTCTTCGGCCGCGCCTCCCAGATCTTCAGAAGCTCGAAGCCAAGCTCTTCGCGGGTGAGCGCGTCGAGGGCCGAGAATGGCTCGTCCATCAGGAGGATGTCGGGGTCCATCAGAAGCGCCCGGGCGATGCCGACGCGCTGCTGCATCCCGCCCGAAAGCTCGTCGGGCATGCGCTTGGAGAACCCCTCGAGGCCCACCGACGCGAGGATGTCGCGGGCGCGGGCCCGGTCCGCCTCCCCCACCCGGCCGGTCTTGTGGCGGATCGGGAAGACGACGTTGTCCTCGACACTGGCCCAGGAGAGAAGGGTCGGGGCCTGAAAGACGATGCCGATGTCGTCGCGCGGGCCGGTGACCGGCTTGCCGAAAACGTCGACCCGGCCCGAAGTGGGCGCGATCAGCCCCGCGATGATCCGCAACAGCGTGGACTTGCCGCAACCCGACGGTCCGAGAACCGCCACGAATTCATGATGATCCATGGCGAAGTTCACACCCCTCAGGGCTTCGAGCGGGCCTTCGTCGGTCTGAAAGACCTGGCCGGTGTTCTCGAACCGGATCGAGGGGCCGAGCGCCCTGGGGCGCTCGGCGAAGGCTGCGGCCTGGCCCAAGATCAGGACCCCTGATCGGGCAGGAAGCTCCGGTCGACGATGGCCTCGGGGTCGAGGGCGGCCGGATCGAGCCCCTGGGCGACCGCCACCCAGTCCCAGGTCTGGGCCAGCCGCTCGGGCGTCAGCGCCCCCTGCCCGTCGGCCTCTGTGACCTCGTTGAACGCCAGCAGAAGCATGTCGTTGACCGAGCCCACGACGTTCTCCATCTCAAGCTCCGGCACCGTTTCGACCACGGCGGCCGCAGCCGCCTCGGGGTTGTCGCGGGTGAAGGCCACGGATTCGCGGTAGGCGTCGATAAACCGCTGGGCGACCTCGGGGCGTTCGTCGAGGAACGTCTCCGACGCGATCAGCACGAGCCCGTAAAGGTCAAGCCCGCCGGTGGACCATGGCATGATGTTGAGCTCATGGCCCGCATCCTCCGCCTGGTTGGTGTAGCGGGTAACGTCGGTCATCCAGGCGATCATCACTTCGGCCGAGCCCGACATCAGCATCGGCCCGAGCGCGCCCGGATCGGCCTTGATGAGCTCGATGTCGTCTTCGGACATGTCCATTTCCTGTAGCACGAGCGGCAGGAACACGTTCGAAGAGGTGAAGGGCGAGGTGACGACCTTCTTGCCCTCGACCATTTCGAGGCTGTCGATGCCGGAGGATTTGAGCGTGTAGAAGGCGTGCGGCGCGCGGGTATAGACCGAGGCCACCGCCTTGACCGGCACCGCGTCATTGGCCACCGCCGCCATCAGCGCCTCGATCCCGCCCGTCCCGATGTCGGACTGGCCGGTGGCGAGGAAGGTGATCGCCTCCGAAGAGCCCCGCCCGCCGTTGATCGTGACGTCGAGCCCGTGGCTTTCGCAGATGCCCTCCTGGATGCAGACATAGATCGGCGCCTTGTCGCCGCCCGGCAGCCAGTCGAGCTGGAAGGTGACTTTGTCGAGTTCCGCGGAGGCGGCCGAGCCCATGGCGGCGAGCAGTGACATAGACATCGCAGCCGTGCGGAGGCCGGAAAAACGGGGAAATGGCATGGCAATCATCCTTTCTGTCGGGCGGCGCCAGAGGGCGTCGCGGCTTGTGGTCGGCACCCGGGCGAGAGGATGGGCACCGGCCTCGACATCAGGGATCGGATAGGAAGCGTGCCCCCGCAGCCCCCGGGCTGCTGCACCGTCGAGTTTTTGAGGGTTTGCCCGGCATTGCACGGGCCCGGGCGGGGAAACCACGGCCTCGCGAAGGGGATTTCGCAAAACGCTTCCCGTTTGGTCAGGCTTTCGGACGAGCTGCGCGTTTTCGGGGCGGAACCGAAACCGGCGCGCGGTCCTGCCGGCTTGCCCCCTTGCCAAACGCGCATGCTCTGCGACGCTTTCGGGAGGATCTGGCACGGGGGCGGCATGACCGACATGGATGAGAAAGAGGCGGCGTCGGACCGCGACATCGAGCTTTTGCGCCGCACGATCGAGCTTGCGCGCACCGCCCGGGCGCGCGGCGACCACCCGTTCGGTGCGCTTCTGGCCGATGCGGACGGTGCGGTCCTGCTCGAAGCGATGAACACCTGCGGTACCGAGGGTGACCGGACGGGCCATGCCGAGCGCAACCTGATGACGGCGGCGTCGATGGCGTACGACGCCGGTTTCCTTGCAAGCTGCACCATGTACACCTCCGCCGAGCCCTGCGCGATGTGCGCAGGCTCGGTCTATTGGGCCGGGGTCGGCCGGGTGGTCCACGGGATGAGCGAGCGGGCGCTGAAGGACCTGATCGGACCGGACCCCGAAAACCTCACGATGGACCTGCCCTGCGCAGAGGTCTTCGCCGCCGGCCAGCGCAAGGTCGATGTCGTCGGCCCGCTGCTGGCCGACGAATCGGCCAGGGTGCATGACGGGTTCTGGACGGGCCTGTGAGGCGCTGGCTGAAGTCCCCGCTGGCGATCCTCGCCGATGGCGCCGAAGGCGGTCTCGTCGTCGACGGCGATACCATTGCCGAATGCGTTCCCGTCGGCGGGGCGCCGTCCGAGCCCGTGGACGAAACGGTCGACATGTCCGCCCATGTCGTCATCCCCGGCCTCATCAACACCCACCACCATTTCTACCAGACCCTCACCCGCGCTTTCCCGCCGGCGCTCAATCGCGAGCTCTTCCCCTGGCTGACAGCGCTCTATCCGGTCTGGGCGCGGATGACGCCGGAGGACCTCGCCCTGGGCATGCGCGCCGCCCTCGCGGAGCTTCTCCTGTCGGGCTGCACGACCACGACCGACCACCATTACGTATTCCCCGAAGGCTGCGAGGACGGCATCGACATCGAGGTGGCCGAGGCCCGGGCGCTTGGGCTTCGGGGGGTCTTCACCCGGGGGTCGATGAACCTTTCGGTGAAGGACGGCGGCCTGCCGCCCGACAGCGTGGTGCAGGACGAGGACACGATCCTTGCCGACAGCGAGCGGCTGCTCTCGGCCTATCACGAGACCGGCCCCGGCGCGCGCATCCAGATCGCCCTGGCGCCCTGTTCGCCGTTCTCCGTCACGCGATCGCTGATGACGGCCTCGGCCGAGCTTGCCCGCAAGCACGGCGCGCGGCTGCACACCCATCTCGCCGAGACCCATGACGAGGAAGACTGGTGCGTCGAGACGTTCGAGATGCGCCCGCTCGACTATCTCGACGACACCGGCTGGCTCGCGGACGATGTCTGGCTCGCACATGGCATCCATTTCAGCGACGGGGACATCGCCCGGCTCGCCAAGGCCGGGACGGCGGTGACCCATTGCCCCTGCTCGAACATGATCATCCATTCGGGTCATTGCCGGGTCTGCGCGCTCGAAGAGGCAGGGGTTACCGTGGGGCTCGGGGTTGACGGGTCCGCCGCGCAGGACGCCTCGAACCTGATGCAGGAGGTGCGCCAGGCGTTCCTCCTCCAGCGGCATCACTACGGCGTCTCCGCGGTGACCCATCTCGACGCGATCCGCTGGGCGACGGAAGGCTCGGCGGCGTGCATCGGGCGGCCCGATCTTGGCCGGCTCGCGCCGGGCATGGCCGCCGATCTCGCCTGTTTCACCCTCGAGGAGATGCGCTTTTCGGGCCATGGCGACCCGATCGCCGCGCTTGTCAATTGCGGCGCCCACCGGGCCGACCGGGTCATGGTGGCCGGCGAGTGGCGGGTCTGGAACGGTGAGATTTGCGGCTTCGACATTGCCGCCTTGCGGCGCGACCACCAGGCGGCGGCGGACCGGCTTCAGGCCGGCCCCTGACCTTAAGGACGACAAGGAGACGACCATGCCAACAAGCGACACGCCCCTTCCCATCGTCGATATCGCCGGGCTCGCCTCGGACGATCCGGCCGCGAGAGCCGAGGTCGGCCGGGCGATCCGGGCGGCCTGCGAGGACATGGGCTTTATGTATGTCGTCGGCCACGGCATCGACGAGGGGCTCCGCGCAGACGTCCTTTCCGAGGCCGCCGCGTTCTTCGCCCTGCCGCTTGAAGAGAAGATGGCCACCGACATGAAGAAGAGCCCCTGCAATCGCGGCTACGAAGAGATGGGCGGGCAGACGCTCGAGGCCGACGCGCCCCCCGATTTGAAGGAGAGCTTCCTGATGGGGGCCGAGCTTGCCCCGGACGACCCGAGGGTGCTGGCCGGCAAGTTCAACCAGGGGCCCAACCAATGGCCGGCCGGGCGGCCCGGTTTCGAGGCTACGATGATGCGCTATCATGGGGAGATGAACGCGCTCGGGGCGCTCATGATGCGGGGGGTGGCCTTGTCGCTCGATCTGCCAGAGGACCACTTCGCGCCGTTCGACACCGACCCCGTGAGCATCCTCCGGCTCATCCATTACCCGCCGCAACCGCCGAACCCGCGCCCCGGGGAGAAGGGCTGCGGCGCCCATACCGACTGGGGGGCGCTGACGCTTTTGATGCAGGACGATACCGGCGGGCTCCAGGTCAGGGCCGAGGACGGGAACTGGATCGACGCGCCCCACGTTCCCGGCAGCTTCGTCGTCAACCTCGGCGACATGATGGCCCGCTGGACGAACGACCGCTATCGCTCCACCGAACACCGGGTCATCAACGTCTCGGGGCGCGACCGCTACTCGGTGCCGTTTTTCTACGAAGGCAATGCCGACGAACCGGTCGTCTGCCTGCCGGGCTGTTCGAGCGAGGCCGACCCGCCGCGCTATGCGCCCACCACGGTCGAGGGGCATCTGAAGGAGATGTATGCCAGGACCTATGCCTGAGCCTCGGCCACCGGTCCTTCTGATCCACGGCGCCTGGCAGGGGTCGTGGGTCTGGGAGAGCCAGGTCCCCGCCCTTGCAGCCGCGGGGTACAGCCCCATCGCCCTCGATCTGCCCGGCAACGGCGTCGATGGGCGGGACCCCCGGGAGGTGACTTTCGAGGATCATCTGGCCTTTGCCGGCGCCGCGATGCCGAGCGACCGGGGACCGGTCGCCATCGTCGCCCATTCCGGCGGCGGGGTGCTGGCGACGGCGCTCGCAGAAGCGCATCCCCAGCGCGTCGCGCAGATCGTCTATGTCGCGGGGATGATGCTCCCGTCGGGTGTCACCTTCCCCGAATTCTGCGCGCCCTTCGTCGCCGCCGATACCGCCGCCCTCGGCATCGCGGCGCATCTTGAAGACCTCGGCGGGGCGACGGGGGTGCCGAAAGCGGCGGCGATGGAGGTGTTCTACCACGATTGCACGCCTGCCGCGGCCAATGCGGCCGCCGCGCGGCTGACACCCCAGGGCGAGGCCGTGCGCGCGCCGCGCGTCCACTGGACGCCCGCCGGGGCCGGACGCATACCCCGCGCCTACATCCGCTGCGATGCGGACCGTTCGGTGCTCCCGGAGGTGCAGGATGCCATGGTCGCCGCCTGGCCGGGTGCGAGGCTCCACCGGCTCGGTTGCGGACATGCGCCGATGCTGGCTGCACCCGACGAACTCGGCGACGCCCTTCTCGCGCTGTTGCGCCTGGCCGCGAGCGCCCCTTCACCGAACGCCTAATCCTTGGGCATGCCCGCTTTCATTCGGGCAAAGCTCGCGCCCATCGCCCGGCCCCCCGGCCGATCCGGAGGCTCCGCTCTGGACACCGCCAAACAGCCGCGCGGTTAGTGCCCCATGAGCGAGACCATGGTGGCGCCGGTCGGACCTGGCGGGGGAAACACCACATCCGAGGGGACCATGTCGCCCCAGCCCGCCGGGTCGGTGCGGCTGGGGATTTCGGGCGTTTCGAAGCAATACCCGGGCTGTCTTGCAAACGACAACGTCTCCTTCGAGGCCGGTGCCGGAGAGATCGTGGCACTCCTCGGCGAGAACGGGGCGGGGAAATCGACGCTTGTGAAGATCGCCTACGGGCTTGTCGCCCCGGATGCCGGCCGGATCGAGATCGACGGCCACCCCGCCGCACTGACCTCCCCGGCAGCCGCGCGGGCGGCCGGCATCGGCGTGGTGTTCCAGCATTTCAGCCTCTTCGATTCGCTCACCGTCCTCGAAAACATCTCGCTGGGGCTCGATACGCCTGCCGCGCGGGCAAATCTCGCGGACCGCATCCGCGAGATCGGCACCCGCTACGGGCTCAGCGTCGAGCCCGACAGCATCGTCGCCGATCTCTCCGTCGGCGAACGGCAGCGGGTCGAGATCGTGCGGGTGCTGCTTCAGGACCCTTCGATCCTGATCTTCGACGAGCCGACCTCGGTGCTGACCCCGCAAGCCATCGAGGGGCTTTTCGGCACGCTGAGGCAGCTTCGCGACGAGGGCCGCGCCATCGTCTTCATCTCCCACAAGCTCGACGAGATCATGTCGCTTTGCGACCGCGTGACGGTGCTCCGGGGCGGCCGGGTCGTCGGCAGCGTCCCGATCGGCGAGACGAACACCAAGGCGCTGGCACAGATGATGATCGGCCATGAGGTGCCCGACGTCGCCCAGCGCCGGGACCTCGCCGGGGGTCCGGTGCGCCTTGCGGCCCGGGGCCTTACGATGAGCTCGCAGAACCCCCATGCCCCGGGGCTTCAAAACGTCACGCTGGAGGCGCGGGGCGGGGAAATCCTCGGCATCGCCGGGGTCGCCGGAAACGGCCAGGAGGACCTGCTGGCGGCCCTGTCGGGGGAACGCCTCGCCGCAACCGAGACCGCCATCGAGCTTGAGGGGGCACCGGTCGGGCGCCTCGGCCCGGGCGCGCGCCGCAAGGCGGGCATGGCCTTTGTCCCCGGCGAGCGGCTCGGGCGCGGCGCGGTGCCGCCGATGAGCCTTTCCGACAACGGGTTTCTCACCGCCCATTGGCGCCTGCCGCTCGTCCGGCGCGGGGTTCTGTCGGCCCGCGCCGGCGCCGAGTTCGCCGACCGTGTGATCGAGCGGTTCCAGGTCGCCACGCGGTCGCGCGCCACCGCCGCCCAGGCCCTGTCGGGCGGCAATCTCCAGCGCTTTATCGTCGGCCGCGAGGTGCTTTCTGAGCCGAGCGTGCTGATCGTCGCCTACCCCACCTGGGGCGTCGATGTCGCGGCGGTCGCGGCGATCCACGAGGCGCTGATCGGACTTCGCGACGCCGGCGCGGCGATCGTTCTGATGTCGGAAGACCTCGACGAGCTCCTGGCGCTCTCGGACCGGATCGCGGTGCTCTATAGCGGGCGGATGTCGGCGCCGCTGCCGATTGCCGATTGCGGCAAGGAGCGGCTGGGGCTTCTGATGAGCGGGGCGACCGACGCCGAGGCCGCTGGCGGAGCGAGCCATGCCGCTTAGGCTCGTTCCCCGCACACGACCCTCGCGGCTTGCGCAATACGGCGCGCCGGTCCTCGCGCTTGTGTTCACCGTCGCCTTCGGGTTCGTGCTGTTCCTCAGCATCGGGCGCGATCCATGGGCCGCACTCCATGCTTATTTCGTCGCCCCCATCTCCTCGGCTTTCGGTCTGAGCGAGCTGCTTCTGACGGCCCTGCCGCTGGCGCTGATCGGGCTCGGGCTTGCCATCGGCTTTCGCGCCAATGTCTGGAACATCGGCGCCGAGGGCCAGCTTCTCCTCGGCGCCATCGGCGGCGGCGCGGTGGCGCTCGCACTCTGGGGCGAAGGCGTGCCCGGCACCTTCGTGCTCGTCTGCCTCACCGGCGCGCTGGCCGGCATGGCCTGGGCGGCGATCCCGGCGTTTCTGAAGACCCGGTTCAACGCCAACGAGATCCTCACGAGCCTGATGCTGATCTATGTCGCCGACCACCTTTTGAGCTGGCTCGTCCACGGTGCGCTGAGAAACCCGCAAGGGTTCGGCTTTCCCGAAAGCCGGCTCTTCAGCCCCGAAGCGCTGATGCCGATCCTGTGGCCCGGCACACGGCTTCATATCGGCTGGCTCCTGCTGCCGGTTGCCGCGGTGGCGATCTGGTTCATGTCGCGCCACACGCTCGCGGGGTATCGCCTGCGCGTCTCCGGCCTGTCGCCCAACGCCGCCGCCTATGCAGGGTTCTCGCAGCCGCAATCGGTGTGGATTTCCTTTCTTCTGACCGGCGCGCTCGCGGGGCTCGTTGGCGCGATGGAGGTCGCGGGACCCGTCGGCCAGCTTCTCCCCGAGATCAGCCCGGGCTACGGCTTTGCCGCGATCATCGTCGCCTTCCTCGGCCGGCTCTCCCCCCTCGGGGTGGTGCTCGCCGCCCATCTTCTCGCACTGATCCTGATCGGCGGCGAGAACGTCCAGCTTCTGGGCGTGCCCATCGCGGTCGCCCAGCTTTTCCAGGGCGTCCTCCTCGTCGCCGTCCTCGCCAGCGACGTCCTTGTCCGCTACCGGATCGTGCGCATCGGCCAGCTTGAAACCGACGAGGCGGCGGCATGATCGACGGCGCGCTCATCGTTGCGATGCTGGTGGCGGCGATGCGGACCGCGACGCCGCTCATCTTCGCCGCCCTCGGCGAGCTTATCGTCGAGAAGGCGGGCTGCGTGAACCTCGGCGTCGAGGGGATGATGCTCGTCGGCGCGGTCACCGGGTTCGCGGTGGGCTACACGACGGGCAATTTCGCGCTGGCCTTCGCGGTGGGCGCCATTGCCGGCGCGGTATTGTCGATGATCTATGGGGTGTTGGTCCTTCATCTTCATGTCAATCAATACGCCGCCGGGCTTGCGCTCACCATCGTCGGCGGCGGCGCCTCGGCGTTCTGGGGGCAGGCCTGGCAGGGGCTGAACATGCGCGGGATGGGGCCCCTCGAAATACCCGGGCTCAGCGCCTTGCCGACCCTGGGCGACCTCTTCTCCCGGCTCGACGCGATGGTCTATCTCGCGCTTCTGGCCGCCGCCGCCATCGCCTATGTTCTCACCCGCACCCGCCTCGGCCTCATCATCCGCGCGGTGGGCGAAAACCACGACAGCGCCCATGCGCTCGGCGTCTCGGTGATCGGCGTCCGCTACGGCGCCATCGCTTTCGGCGGCGCGATGGCCGGCATCGGCGGGGCCTATCTGTCCTGCGTGATGACCCCGCTCTGGATCGAGGGGATGACCGCCGGCCGGGGCTGGATCGCCGTCGCCCTCGTGGTCTTCGCCACCTGGCGGCCGGCGCGTCTGGTGCTCGGCGCCTGGCTCTTCGGGCTGGTGACGATCATGCAGCTTCACGGGCAGGGCTTCGGCCTCGCCGTGCCCTCCCAGATCCTTGCGATGCTGCCCTATCTCGTGACCATCCTCGTCCTCGTCCTCATCAGTCGGGATGCCACCCGCATCCGGCTCAACGCTCCGGGATCGCTCGGAAAACCGTTCCAACCTACCGCCTGAAACGCAACCCAACGGGAGTATTCAATGACAAAGAGACTGACACTTGCCGCCACCGCGCTCAGCCTCGCGCTCGGCACGGGGGCCATGGCCCAGGACGAACCGCTGAAAATCGGCTTCGTCTATTCGTCGCTCATCGGCGATGCGGGCTGGACCTTCATGCACGACCAGGGCCGGCTGATGCTCGAAGAGGAGTTCGGCGACGCGATCGAGACCGCCTATGTCGAAAGCATCGACGGCGGGGCGGATGCCGAACGGGTGATCCGGCAGTTCGTCGCACAGGATTTCGACCTGATCTTCGGGACCTCATTCAACCACATGAACCCGATGGCGAAGGTGGCCGCGCAGAACCCAGACATCGCCTTCGAGCATGCCACGGGCTACACCCAGGCCGACAACCTCGCGATCTACCACACACGCGCCTATGACAGCCGCTACCTCGTCGGCATGGTCGCAGGGGCGATGGGCGATTCGATGGGCGTCGTCGCCTCCTACCCGATCCCCGAGGTGCTGCGCGGGATCAACGCGATGACGCTGGGGGCCCGCGAGGTGAACCCCGACTTCACCACGAAGGTCGTCTGGATCTCGACCTGGTTCGACCCCGGTGCCGAACGCACGGCGGCCGATGCGATGCTCGACCAGGGCGTCGATGTGCTGGCGCATTTCACCGACAGCCCGGCCGTGGTGCAGGCCGCCGAGGATCGCGGCAAGTTCGTCGTCGCTCTCGGCGACATGAGCCAGTACGGCGAAACTGCGCATCTGACGGCGCTCGACTACAACTGGGGGCCCTATTACGTCGAACGCACCCGCGCGGTCCTCGACGGCACCTGGGAGACCGACAACACCTGGGAAGGCATCGCCGCCGATCTGATGACCATCGCACCCTTCGCCGACAGCGTGCCCGAGGACGTGCGCGAGATGGTCATGGTGCGGAAGGAGGAAATCCGCTCCGGCGCCTTCCACCCGTTCCAGGGCCCGCTCGTCAAACAGGACGGCTCCATTGCCGTCGCCGAAGGCGAAATCCCCGATGACGGCATGCTCCTTTCCATGGACTTCTATGTCGAAGGCGTCGAGGGCAGCCTGCCCTGACGAGGCGCGGGCGGCGCGCCGGACGGCGCGCCGCACCACCTGCCACGGGGCTCGACCCCGGGGCCTCGCGCCACCGGGGTGCAGACCCGACCGAGGTTCCGGATCGAGCCCCGGGCGGATGGTTCGGAGAGCGGAACCCGAGCCTGTTGCCAGCGCAATTCGGCCCCTTCGGCGCAGCCTGTCGGAGGTCCGCTCTGGTCTTGCCCTGCTCCGGCGCGTAAGGAACCGCCCCATGTCCGACCGCCCCGACCGCGCCACCGAAGAACCCCAGACCGACGCCGAGCGACGCCGCGCCGCCGGGGAGTTCGTGCGCGGCCGCAGCGGTTTTCGCACCGCCATCGGCGAGGACGGGGATTTCCCGCCCGAGCCTGGCCGCTATCACCTCTTCGTCGCCCTCAATTGTCCCTGGTGCCACCGGGTGACCCTGGCCCGGTCCTGCCTCGGGCTCGAAGACGCGATCAGCCTCGATGTGGCGTTTCCGAACCGCACCCTCGACGACGACCCGGCGGGCCCGGGCCTTTGGGAATTCAACCCCGGCCGCATCGCGACGCTGACCGGCGAGACCCTCCCCGAATGCACAACCGAACGCGCGACCGGACAGGGCTACCGGCTGGCGAAGTCGATCTACGAGGCGGAAGGATCGGAGGAGAAAAGCCTGCCCGTTCTCTACGACAAGGTCGCGCGGCGGATGGTCTCCAACGAAAGTGCCGAGATCGTGCGGATGTTCGGGCGCCATGCCGCCGCCCTCGGCTCGGCCCTGCCCGGGGACGCCCGGCCGGACCTCTATCCCGACGACGCCGCTCTTAAGGCCGAGATCGACCGCCTCAACGAGACGATCTACGTCACCATCAACAACGGCGCCTACAAGGCGGGGTTTTCGTCGGATCAGGCGGTCTATGCGGCTGCCTTCACCGACTATTTCGCGACACTCGACGCGCTTGAGGAACGGCTTGCAGACGGGCGCGCGTTCCTCACCGGAGACCGGTTCACCGAGGCCGATCTGAGGCTCTTTCCCACGCTCTACCGCCATGACCCGGTCTATTTCGTCCGCATGAAGCTCAACGGTGCCCGGATGCTCGACTATCAACGTCTCTGGCGCTGGCTCTGCCGGGTCTACGCCCTGCCCGGGGTCGCCGATGCCGGATCGCTGGTGCATTGCCGGCAGGGCTATTTCGGGCGGAGCTGGAACAATGTCGTCCCGCTCGGGCCCGAAAGACCGATGCCCTATCCCGAGGCCTACCGGCACCCCGACCTCGCGGGCGCCTGACCCGCCGGGCACGACGCAGAGGCTCGCCGGAACCTCGATCCTGCAGTCCGCGGCAGCCTCCGACACGCGCCAGATTTTGGGCAGGCCGCCCGCGTTCCGCCCATTTGGCGGGCAATGGCCTTCGGTGCGGGAACCGCTCCGCGCCGGCCGTTTGACAGCGCCCACCGCCTGTTCCCAGCCTGTCGGCCGGCGGTCGGGGGACACGGGGTGGAAGACGACAAGACCTTCATGGCGCGCGCGCTTGAGATCGCGCGGGACGAGATGCTGGGCTCCGGCGCGGCGCCGTTCGGCGCGGTCATCGTCAGGGACGGCAAGATCGTCGGCGAGGGGGTGAACCGGGTCGTGACCGCCCACGATCCGACCTCCCATGGCGAGGTCGAGGCGATCCGCGACGCCGGGCGAAACCTCGGCACCTGGGACCTTTCGGGCTGCACCCTCTACACCACCTGCGAGCCCTGCGAGATGTGCGTCGCGGCGATGTACTGGGCGAAGATCGACGCGATGGTCTACGCCTGCCGGCTGTCCGACGCGGAGGCCATCGGCTTCGACCTTCAGCCGCTCACCAAACTCGTCCGGAGCGACCTCGCCGACCGCGACCTGCCTGCCCGCCAGATGATGGCCGACGAAGGCCGCGCGGTGCTGAAGCTTTGGACCGAACAGCCCGATTTCGGGACTTTCTGACACCAACAGCAAGGGGATGAACCACATGACACGTCTACTGAAACCGAAATCCGGCCTCATCGGCCGCCGCCGGGTGCTTCAGGGGATGGGTGCGGGGGCGACGCTGCTGGCCACGCCCTCCATCGTCCGTGCCCAGGACGACGACATGACGCTCAATATGCTGACCTGGCCCGGCCATACCGATCCGGCGGTGATCGGACCCTTCGAGGAGGCCACGGGCATCAAGGTCGTCGCCAAGGAATATGTCGGCGGCGACAACATGGTCGCCCTCGTCAACCAGTCGCCGCCGGGCACCTATGACGTGATCCTCTCGGATGCCGAATTCGTCATCGCGCTCCGCGACGGCGGCTTCATCGAGCCGATGACGCCGGCGGATTACCCGTTCGAGGATTTCTTCCCCGAATTCCAGGAATTCCCAGGTCACTGGCTCGACGGCGAGCTTTACTCGGTAATCGTCCGCTACGGCTTCCTCGGCCTCTCCTACCGGACCGACGTGCTGAGCCAGGAGGAGGTGGACACCTACCAGATCCTGCTCGACGAGAAGGTCGCAGGCAAGGTCGGCTATTTCGACTGGTACCTGCCGTCCATGGGCTGCCTCTCCTGCGGGGCGGGCCATGTGGGCCACCCCTATGACATCACTTCAGACGAGTTCGACGCGCTATTGGCGTTCATGGACCAGGTGAAGGGCCAAACCAGCGGGTTCTACTCGATGGCCGACACCTTCTCCTCGCTGACCAACGGGGACGCCGCCGTGATCCCCGGCGTCGGGGACTGGATCACCCAGCTTCTCGCCGCCGACGGCGTGCCGGTGGCAAGTTGGGTGCCGCGCGAAGGCGGGGTGCAATGGACCGAGTCGTTGTCCATCGGCGCCGGGTCGTCGAAACAGGAGATGGCCAAGCAGTTCATCCAGTACATGACCTCGCCGCAGGGTCAGGCGCTCTCGGCGGTGATGCCCGCCTATAACGCCTCGATCCCGTCCCGGGCCGGCTGGGAATACCTCAACGCCAACATGCCCGAAGACGCCGTTCGCCTGAGGATGACCTTCGAGGACAACAACGTCATGGACGATTACGCCCAGGGCAAGATCAACATCCGCAAGACCCCGGTCCAGCAGCCCATCGAGGACTGGACGGATGCCTGGACGGACTTCAAGGCCTGACCGGCCACCGGGCGCCCGCTCGCCGCGGGCGCCCGACGCTTGACGACATGACCGACCGCACGTCCCAACGCCGCCGCCGGATCGACGGGTTCGCCCTGTTCTGGGGCGCACCCTCGTTTCTCTGGCAAGGGGTGTTCTTCCTGGCCCCGCTGATCGTCCTCGTGGCGATGAGCTTCTGGGTGGTGCGGAATTTCCGCCTGACCCCGGATTTCGTCTTCGGCAACTGGGAGCGGATGCTCACCCGGGACTACTTCTGGGCCGGTTACGGCTATACCTTTCAGCTTGCGCTTCTCGTGGCTTTGCTTGCGAGCCTCATCGCCTTTCCGGTGGCGCATTATCTCGCGTTTCGCGCTCGTCCCGGGATCCGGCGACTGGCGATCTTCCTTCTCATCACGCCGTTCTTCACGAGCTATCTCGTGCGCATCTATTCGTGGAAGATCATCCTCTCCACCGAAGGTGTGCTGAACGTTATGTTCGGCTGGCTCGGGCTCGGGCCGTTCGGCATGATCGACAACGCCTTCGGCGCCGTGGTGGGCTATCTCACGCTCTGCCTGCCGCTCGTCATCATCATCCAGGTCTTCGCCCTCTCCGCGGTGGGCCGCGCCCTGATCGGGGCGGCCCACAACCTCGGTGCGCCGCCGCTCAGAACGACGCTGACCGTGACCATACCCGCCGCGCGGATCGGGCTCATCCTCGCGGCGACCTTCGCCTTCATCCTGTCGTTCGGCGATTACGTGAGCCCCACCTATCTCGGCGGGGGCACGCCGCCGACGATGTCGATCCTCGTCGTCGACCAGACGAAATCGGGCAATCACTGGCCGCGCGCCTCGGTGGTTGCGGTGACGATGGTGCTGACCCTCGTAACGGTGCTCTTCGCCGCCCTCTTCGCCGCCTATGGCCGGCCGGGAAAGAAGACATGAGCGGCGCGCGCGGCGGCTTGCAGGCGGTCTGGACCGTGGCGGTGTTCGTCTTCATCCTCACCCCGATCGCGTCGCTAGTGGTCTTTTCGTTCAACGCCGACCGGTTCCCGAGCCTGCCCTGGGGCGGATTTTCCCTCGTCTGGTACGAGGCGATCCTCGAAGATCAGACGGTGCGCGACGCGATGTGGCGGAGCCTGAGGGTGTCGGCATCGGTGTCGGTTCTTGCGACCTTCATCGGTTTCGCCGCCGCCTATACCGACTACCGCTACAACTTCACCGGCAAGATGCCCTATCTGGCCCTCGCCGCCCTGCCGCCGACGGTGCCGGTCCTGATCCTCGGGCTCGGGATGCTGTCGTTCTTTTCCATGATCGACCTCGTCGGCACGCTCAGGGCCGTGATCGCAGGCCATGTGGTGATCTGCGCGCCTTTTGCGATGGCGCTCATCCGGATGCGGCTGGCGGACATGTCGCCCGATCTCGAACCGGCGGCCTGGAATCTCGGCGCGAGCCGCTGGCGGACGATGGCGACAGTCACCCTGCCCTGGTGCCTCCCCTCGATCTTCGCCGCGCTGGCGATCACAGCGGCCGTCTCCTTCGACGAGTTCATGATTGCCTGGTTCGTCTCCGGGCTCGAAGAAACCTTGCCTGTCCGCATTCTGGCGCTCCTTCAGGGCCAGGTCAGCCCGCGGATCAACGCCATCGGGTCGCTCGTCTTCTTCGTCTCGGGGCTCTTGGTGGTGATCGCCCAGCTTCTGACCTGGCGGCGCGGGGCGACATGACGACGATCCTCACCCTCGACAAGGTCGAAAAGCGCTTCGGCGACACCGTGGCGCTGGAGCCCACCTCGCTCGGGCTCGAAAAGGGCGAGTTCCTCGCCCTTATGGGCCCCTCGGGCTGCGGGAAGTCGACCACGCTGCGGATGATCGCGGGGCTCGAAGCGGCCAGCGGCGGGACCATCCGCCACTGGGACCGCGACATCACCGATCTCCCGCCCTGGGAGCGCGACATGCCGATGGTCTGGCAATCCTACGCGCTGTTCCCGTTCCTGACAGTGCGCGAAAACGTCGAGTTCGGGCTCAAGCAGAAACGCCGCGCGACGGCGGTGGACCGGCGGAAGAAATCCGGCGAATGGCTCGAACGGCTCGGGATTTCCGACCTCGCCGACCGCAAGACCGATCAGCTCTCGGGCGGCCAGCGCCAGCGGGTCGCTCTTGCGCGCGCCCTCGTGCTCGAACCCGAAATCCTCCTCCTCGACGAGCCGCTTTCGGCCCTCGACGCCCATCTGCGGCTTCGGATGCAATCGGAACTCAAGCGCCTCCACGGCGATCTCGGCATCACCTTTCTCTACGTCACGCACAGCCAGTCCGAGGCCTTCGCCATGGCCGACCGCGTGGCGATCCTCAATGCCGGGCGGCTCCAGCAGTTGGGGCCTGCGCGCGAGGTCCATGCGGCCCCCGCCAACCGGTTCGTCGCCGAGTTCGTCGGCGGCAGCACGATCCTTACCGGCACCGCCAGGGGCGAAGGGCGGATCGAAACGCCGATGGGCCTTCTCACGGCGCTGGCCGGATACCCGGCCGCCCCCGGCGAGACGGTCTCGTTTCTCGTGCCGTCGAACCGGGTGGGCCTGTCGGAGGCCGCAACGGGAGCGCCGAACGAGGTCGCCGCCCGGCTCCTGACAGAGGAATTCACCGGCAGCTTCGTCACTGTCTATCTCGAACTCGCCGACGGAACCGAGATGAAGGTGCAGCTTCAGCAAAGCGACCTCGACGCGCTGTCGCTCGCCCCCGGAACGCCGCTCTACGCAAGCTGGCCGGCCGAGGCCGGCTACGTCCTGAAGGAGGTTTGAACCCATGTCACTCGCGATCAGGGGCGCAGACGTCCTTACCCTTGCGGACGGCGCCGGAGCAAAGCCGGTCACCGCCGACATCCTGATCGACGGAGACCGGATCGCCGCCATCGGCGCGGGGCTCGACCTCTCGGCGGCCGAACGGGTCATCGACGGTACCGGCAAGCTCGTCATGCCAGGCCTCGTCAACGCCCATATGCATTCGCCCGAGGCGCTCTACAAAGGCCGCTACGACAACATGCCCCTCGAGGTCTGGATGCTTTACGCCTATCCGATCCTCGGGGCGCAGACGCTGTCGCCAAGGCTCGTCTATCTGCGCACCGCGCTTTGCGCCATCGAGTCGCTGAAGACCGGCACGACCTGCGTCACCGACGACGTCTACGAAAGCCCCCGCCAGACGCCCGAGCAGCTCGACGCGGTGTTTCAGGCCTACGAAGACGTGGGGCTCAGGGCCACGATCTCGGGCCATGTGGTGGACCGGCCGTTCCTCGACACGATCCCGTTTACCCGCGACTTCGTCGACCCCGCGCTCGCAGCGGAGGCCGATGCCCTCGGCGCGGCGGATATGGACGACTGGCTCGCCCATTGCCGCCATGCCTTCGAGACCCATCACGGCCGGTCCGGGCGGCTCAACTTCATGGTTGCGCCCTCGGCCCCTCAGCGCTGCACCGTGGAGCTCATGCAGGCCGCGATGGAACTTGCCGAGACCCATGACGCGCCGTTCCACACCCATATTCTCGAAACCAAGCTCCAGGCGGTGACGGGCCAGGAGTTCTACGGCGAGACGCTTATCGCCTATATGCACCGCCACGGGCTGCTGCGGGAGCGGACGACCATCGCCCATTCGATCTGGGTCACCGATGCCGATATCGAACTCATGGGCGACGCAGGATGCTCGATTGCCCATAACGTGATCTCGAACCAGAAGCTCGGCGCCGGGATCGCGCCGGTGCGGCGGCTTCTCAAGGCAGGGGTGAATGTCGGGCTCGGCTCGGACGGGGTCTCGACATCGGACACGACGCGGATGTTCGCGGTAATGCATGCGGCGGGGCTGATCCACAATGTCCAGACGCCGGACGCCGCCTACTGGCTTTCGGCCGAAGACGTACTCCGCGCCGCGACGTCGGGCGGGGCGAAGAGCGCATGCCTTGCGGATGTCGGCGCACTCGCACCGGGGATGAAGGCCGATATGCTGGTGATCGACCTTTCCACCGTGGCGTTCACGCCGCGCAACGACATCGCCAACCATCTCGTCTACTGCGAGACCGGAAGTTCGATCGCCTGCACAATCGTCGGCGGCGAGGTGATGGCGGAGGGTGGCCGCTGCCTCCATGTCGACGAGGACTATCTCCTGAGGGAGTTGCGCGAGGAAATGCCCGCCTTTCTGGCCGCTCATGAAGAAACCGAGCGGCTCAACCGGGCCTTCGAGGCGGCGTTCTGGGAGGTCCACAAGAAAGCCAATGCCCGCGATGTCGGCGTCCACCGCCTCGGCCGGGAACCGGCCTGGGGGGCGTCATGAGCGGGCGGCTGAGCGACCTGACCTGGCGCGAGCTCGACGCCCGGGTCGCCGAGGGCCCGCCGATCCTCTTTCTGCCCACCGGGGCGCTGGAGCAGCACGGGCCGCACCTGCCGCTGGGGACAGACGCTATGCTGCCCGCGCTCCTCGCCGAGCGGGTGGCCGCCGAAATCGGCGGGCTCGTTGCGCCGACCCTGCCCTACGGCTACAAATCCCAGCCGAAATCGGGCGGCGGCAATCACATGCAGGGCTGCGCCTCGCTCGATGCGAACACCTACATCCTGATGGTCCGCGACCTCATCTGCGACTTCGCCCGCCACGGGCTCACGCGGATTGTCCTGTTCGACGGGCATATGGAAAACCAGATGTTCCTCACCGAAGCCGCCGACCTGGCCTTGCGGGCGCTGAAGGGCGAAGGCATCGAGGAGGTGCGGATCGTCAAACTCGGCTATTGGGTGATGATCGACGAGCCGCTGGAGGAGACGCTTTTCCCCGAAGGTCTGATCTCGTGGGAGCTCGAACATGCCGCCGTGATGGAGACCTCGGTAATGCTGCACCTGAGACCCGATCTCGTCCGCACGGACCTGATACCGGACCATCCGCCGGCCGCGTTCCCGCCCTACGACGTCTACCCGTTCGACCCGGGCTCAGTCTGTCATTCCGGTGCACTGTCCTCGGCGGCGGGGGCGACGGCGGAGAAAGGCCGCGCGGTGGTCGAGGGGCTCGTCCCCGCCCTCGCGCGCCAGATCGCCGAGGCCTTCCCCGCGCCGTGACGGACACGACAGGAAAGGAGGCCGCGCCATGGCCCATGGATACGACAGCGGCAGGCTGAACCTGCCCTTCGTCGGCATCGCGACCTTCGGCAAATACGCTTACGTCGAGGATTGGGACGCCATCGATGCCGATGTCGCCGTCCTCGGGGCGCCCTTCGATTTCGGCACCCAATGGCGTGCCGGCGCGCGGTTCGGCCCGCGGGGCATCCGCGAAGCCTCGACGCTCTTCGCCTTCGGCCATGCCGGCGCCTACGACCACGAAGACGACGTCACCTATCTCGACGGCGCACGGATCGTCGACCTGGGCGACGCCGACATCGTCCACACCGACACCGAAGGCAGCCACCGCAACATCGAGTACGGCGTGCGGAAGATCCTCGCCGCCGGAGCGCTGCCGGTGGTGCTCGGCGGCGACCATTCGGTGAACATCCCCTGCATCAACGCCTTTTCGGAGTTCGGCCCGATCCACATCGTCCAGATCGACGCCCATCTCGACTTCGTCGACGAACGCCACGGGGTGCGCTACGGCCATGGCAACCCGATGCGGCGGGCCGCCGAGAAACCCTATGTGAGCGGGCTCAGCCAGTTCGGCATCCGCAACGTCTCCTCCACTGCGAAGGAAGGCTATGACGACGCCCGCGCGCGGGGCTCCGACATCCTGTCGGTGCGCCAGATCAGGGCGATGGGGCCGGTCGCGGCCGCCGAGCGGGTGCCCGAGGGTGCCGATCTCTACGTCACCATCGATATCGACGGGTTCGATCCCTCCATCGCGCCGGGCACCGGCACGCCGAGCCATGGCGGATTTCTCTATTACGAGGTGCTGGAGCTTATCGCTCATCTCGCCCGGCGCCAGCGGATCGTCGGTATCGATCTGGTGGAGGTGGCCCCGGATTACGACCCGACCGGAAGCACCCAGATTCTCGCCGCGCAGCTTCTTCTCAACACCATCGGCCGCGTGCTCCATGCCCGGAAAGGACACCCATGACCTACCGCCCGCCCGCCACGCCCGACCGGTTCGCACCGCGCTTTGCCGAGCTGGCCACCTTCATGCGCGCGCCCCTCGCCGCCGCCCTCGACGAGGTGGATATCGGCATCTTCGGCGTGCCCTATGACGGGGCGCTCACCAACCGGCCCGGCGCCCGGCACGGGCCCCGGGAGGTGCGCAACCAATCCTCGCTGATGCGGGCGATCAACCATGCCACCGGGGTCAGCCCGTTCGAACTTGCCCGGGTGCGCGACACCGGGGACGTGCCGTTCACGGGCATTTTCGACATCGAAACCGCCCATCGCGAGATCGAGGCCTTCGCCGCGCTCCATGTCGCCGCCGGGATCATGCCGCTCGCCATCGGCGGCGACCATTCGGTGAGCCTGCCGCTGCTGCGCGCGGTCGCCAGGGACGGCCCCGTCGCGCTCATCCATGTCGATGCCCATACCGACACCTGGGACAGTTTCCAGGGCTCGAAGTTCAACCATGGCGCCCCGTTCCGGCGCGCCGCGGAGGAAGGGCTCATCGACCCCGAGGCAACCGTTCAGATCGGCATCCGCGGCACCCAGAACCTGCCAGAGGGCTGGGAGTATTCGAAGGCCAGCGGCATGCGGGTGGTGTTCTGCGAGGAGTTTCACGAGGCGGGGCCGGCCGCCATCGCGGCCGAGGCCCGGGCGCTCGTGGGCGACCGGCCGGTTTATCTCACCTACGACATCGACAGCCTCGATCCGGTCTATGCGCCCGGCACCGGTACGCCGGAAATCGGCGGGATGACGACCTACCAGGCGCAGGTCCTGCTCCGCGGGCTCAGGGGGCTCGACTGGATCGGCGCCGATCTCGTCGAGGTCGCCCCGCCCTTCGATAACGGCTACATCACGTCGCTCGCCGGTGCGGGGCTTGCCTTCGAAATCCTCTGCCTTCTCGCCGAACGGGTCGCCGCGCGGTGAGGGCTCTGCGCGAAACTTAGGCAACACCGCCGCATTCGCCGCCAAACCGGGCGAACCCAAGGGCCGGGATGCGCAAGACCCCGCTCCACGGTCGCTCCGCGATACGCGGCGATCTAGGTAAATCGATGCTGACTTGCAGGGGTGGAACAACCATGGACATGACATTCGGACGGCGGGTCACCGCCATTCTCGGAACCGCGGCCGTCGCACTGACGCTGGCCCCCGCCACGGCGCGGGCGCAGGACACGATCAACTGCGTCTTCCCGTTCTGGTTCGGCTTCGCGCCGGTCTTTGTCGCCGACAAGAAGGGCTATTTCGCCGAAGAAGACCTCACGGTGACCTGGGCCTTCGACAATGACAGGGCGAACGTCCTGCCCGCGCTGGAGACGGGCGCGATCGACTGCACCATGCGCACCATCGGCGAAAGCATGGCCCGGCCGCGGACGCCCGAGACCTCCGGCACGATCATCGGCACCATCGACGTCTCGGTCGGCGCCGACGGCGTCGTCGCGGGCCCCGGGATCGAGAGCGTGGAAGACCTCATCGGCAAGACCTTCGCCGGCGAGATCAACCATCCCGGCACGGTGCTCATTCAATACGCGCTGAGCGAGATGGGCCGCTCGATCGACGACCTCGACATCCGGCTCATCAACACCGACGATTCCATTGCCGTCTTCGAAGACGACAGCGTCGCGGCCGTCGCCACCTGGGAGCCGATGCTGAGCCAGATCGTGAACAACACCTCCCGCGAGGGCTCCACCGTGCTTCTCGACTCGGGCGATTACGAAGGGCTCATCACCGACGTCATCATCGTGCGCACCGACGATCTCGAAGCGAACCCCGAGAAGTACCGGAAGTTCCTGCGCGGCATCTATCGCGCCATCGACGACTACATGAGCGACCCCGACGATTTCATCGCCCTCTCCGCACCCGAATACGGGGTGCCGGATGCGGAGATGAAGGAGGCGCTCGAAGGGGTGAAATACACCACCTACGAAGACACGCTCGCCTACATGCCGATGACCGGCGACGGCACGCTCCGCGAGGTGTTCGACGCCTTCAACGAAATCAACATCTCGCTCGATCTCCAGGACGCGCCGCTTCCCTATGAGCCCTATATCGACGGGGCCCTCCTCGACGGGCTCTTTGAGGGGTTCGAACGCTAGGACCGGGCCGAACCCCCGTGTGGGTCTTTCGCAAGCCCATTCCCCGTCAGACCGAAATCCTCCTCGGTCTGGCGGGGCTCCTGACGTTTCTGGGCGCCTGGCAGCTCGTGGCCGTCTCGGGCTGGGTACGGCCGCAATTCCTGCCGACCCCGGCGGCCGTGGTCGAGGCCTTCGGGCGGCTCTTCACCGAACAGGATTTCGCCATCGATATCGGCATCTCGGTGGGCCGGGTCTGGTTTGCCTTCCTGCTATCGGTGCTCGTCGCCGTCCCGCTGGGGCTGGCGATGGCCTGTTTCCGCGCGGTGGGGGCGTTCCTCGAACCCTTCGTGGACTTTGTCCGCTACCTGCCCGTCCCCGCCCTCGTGCCGCTTCTGATCATCTGGTTCGGCGTGGGCGAAGCCTCGAAGATCGCCGTCCTCGTGATGGGGACGTTCTTCCAGCTCCTGCTCCTCATCGTCGACGACACCAAGCGGGTGCCGGCAGAATATGTCGAGAGCGGGTTCACGCTGGGGGCCTCGAAGTGGCAGATCATCCGCGACATCATCTTCCCCGCCGCCCTGCCGAGCATGGTCAACAATCTGCGCATAACCCTCGGGTGGTGCTGGACCTATCTCATCATCGCCGAGATCGTGGCGGCCTCGTCGGGGATCGGCCATGTCATCTGGTCCTTGCGGCGCTTTGTGAAGACGCCCGAGGTCATGGCCGGGATCGTGGCCATCGGCATCATCGGGCTTTTGACCGACCAGGCCTTCCGGCTGCTCCACCGCCGGGCCTTCCGGTATCTGGAGCGCTGAGGATGGCCTATCTCGACCTCGCCCGAGTTTCGAAGACCTTCCTCAGCGAGGGCCGCGCCGTCGAGGCGGTCACGCCGGTGACCCTCGGCATCGAGGCGGGCCAGATCGTGACCTTCGTCGGCCCCTCGGGCTGCGGCAAGACCACGCTGATGCGCATGGTCGGGGGCCTCGAAACGCCTTCGGGCGGCGAGATCCGGCTCGCCGGCGACCTTCTCGGCGGGCCCGACCGGCGGCGGGGGATGGTGTTCCAGTCCTACGCCGCCTTCCCCTGGAAGACCGTGGCGGGCAACATCGCCATGGGCTTCCGGTACCGACGGGACCTCGGCGGCGCGGAAAAGGCCGAGGGGGCGCGGCGGCTCATCGACCTCGTGGGGCTGAGGGGCTTTGAGGACAGTTACACCAACCGGATCTCGGGCGGCATGCGCCAGCGCGTCGCCATCGCCCGGACGCTGGCGGCCAATCCGGACGTTCTGTTGATGGACGAACCCTTCGGCGCGCTCGATGCGCTGACGCGCGAACACCTCCAGTCCCAGCTTCTCAGAATCAACCGGACCGAGGAGAAGACCACGATCTTCGTCACCCACGACGTCGAGGAGGCGATCCTCGTCGCGCACCGGCTGGTGGTGTTCTCCGCCCGGCCTGCGCGGGTTCTCGACGATATCGACGTCGCGGCGATCCTTCCCGTGGCCGACCGCGACCAGTCGATCCGCGACGCGCCCGACTTTCTCGCGCTGCGCCGCCAGGTGCAGGCGGTGCTCCGGGCCGAGCAGCGGCGCGCCGAACGGCAGGAGGGCGACAATGCCGCCTGACTTCACCGGCCGGCGGGTGCTCGTGACGGGGGGCAATATGGGGCTCGGTGCCGGGGTCGCGCGGGCGTTTCTGGCCGCCGGGGCGGAGCTTGTCATCGCCGGGATCGAGCCGGACGTGTCCGACACCGCCCGCGACTGGTCGGAGGAAACCGGACGCCCGGTGCGGGGGATGTCCTGCGACATAGCAAATCCGGAGGATGTCGCGCGGCTGGCCTGGGCCGCAGGGCCCCTCGACGTCCTCGTCAACAATGCCGGGCTCGAGCTGATGACCCCCATCGCGGACCCCGACCCCGGCGTCGACGCGACCTTCCGGCGGATCGTCGAGATCAACGTGATCGGAACGTTCTCGGTCACCCGAGCGCTCCTGCCGCACCTCGCCGACGGCGCGCGCATCGTCAACACCGCCTCGATGTGGGGCAAGACCGCGGTCGCCGATTTCTCCGCCTATTGCGCCTCGAAACACGCCGTCATCGGGCTCACCCGGTCGCTGGCGCAGGAACTCGCCCCGCGCGGCATTTCCGTCAACGCCGTCTGCCCCGGATGGGTGCGCACCGCGGCCTCGATGCGTTCGCTGAAGGCGATGGCGGTGCGGAGCGGCGAGACCGAGGAGGCGCTTCTGGCAGAGATCGTCGGGGCGCAGGCCCTGCCGGGGCTGATGGAACCCGGGGACATGGCGGATATTTATCTCTTCCTTGCCTCGGAGGCGGCGCGCAACATCACCGGGCAAGCGTTCACGGTGGACCGGGGGGAACTCATGCAATGAGCCTTGCGGGCAGGATCGCGCTGGTGACCGGGGCGGCCAGCGGCATCGGCCGGGCGACGGCGGCGGCGCTTGCCGAAGCGGGGGCAGAGGTCACCGGGGCCGATCTGGCCGGGTTCGCCGGCGGGGAGCGGGTCGATGTGTCCGACGAGGGCTCGGTTGCCGCGCTCTTTGCGCGCATCCCTCCCCCCGACATCGTCGTCAACGCCGCCGGCATCCTGATCGAGACCCCCACTGTCGGGTCGGAGGTCGACCATTTCGACCGCCAGATCGCGGTGAACCTGCGCGGGTCGTTTCTCGTCGCCCGGGCGGCGATGGAAGCGATGGCCGGAACCGGGACCAACGGCCGGATCGTGCTTGTCGCCTCCGAACTCGCCCATCTCGGCCGGGCGGGCTTTGCCGGCTACTGCGCCTCGAAGGCCGGCGTCATCGGCCTCACCCGCGCGCTTGCCCGGGAAGCGGCGCCGGGTATCCTCGTCAACGCCGTGGCGCCGGGGCCTACCGACACGCCGATGCTCTCGCCCGACACGATGTCCCCCGAAGCCCTCGCGCTCGAGACCCAGAACCCGATGGGCCGGATCGGGACGCCCGAGGAAATCGCCGCCGCCGTGCTCTTTCTCGCCTCGCCGGGCGCGAGCTTCATGACCGGGCAGACGATCTGCCCCTCGGGCGGGGCGGTGATGCTGTGAGGAGCCGCACATGATCCAGAACCCGATTCCCTGGCCCAACGGGGCCAAGCTCGCCGTCGCCATCACCTTCGACATGGATGCCGACAGCCTCATCCATATCGAGAAGGGAAGGGCGGCGCCGGCCTATCTCTCGACGATCTCGATGCTCCGCTACGGACCCGAGGTGGCGATCCCGCGCATTCTCGACGGCTACCGCCGCTTCGGTCTCAGACAGACCTTCTTCATCCCCGCCTGGTGCATCGAACAGCACCCCAGGGCCGTGGAGTCGATCGTCGAGGGCGGGCACGAGGTGGGGTTTCACGGCTACATCCACGAGGCGCCCAACGCGCTGCCGCCGGCCGAGGAGCGGTACTGGATGGAGCGGTCCATCGACGTGATCGAGCGGTTCACGGGGCAACGCCCCCGGGGCAACCGCTCCCCGCTTTACAACATGTCCGACCGCACGCCGGGGTTTCTCGCCGAGGCGGGCTTTCTCTACGACAGTTCGCTGATGGGCGACGATGTGCCTTACGTTCTCGCCCCGCCCGAAGGCGAGATCGTCGAACTCCCGGTGAGCTGGGCCACCGACGACTGGCCGCCTTACGTCCATTCCATCGACCTCGACTACATGTTCCAGATCATGGCCCCCGACCGGGCGATGGAGGTCTTCATGGCCGAGTTCGAGGCGATGCGGCGGGCCGGCGGGGGGCTCTGGATCGGGGTCTGGCATCCGTTCGTGTCGGGCCGGCTGTCGCGCTGGCAGCGGATCGAGCGGATGATCGAGGAGATGCAGGCCACCGGCGAGGTCTGGTTCGCCACGCTCGAAGAGATCGCCGCCCATTGCCTCGCCGCCGAGACCGAGGGCAGGCTCACCCTCAGGCGCGAGCCTCTGCCCCATTACGGCGGCAGGAGCCCCCTGCCCGACCGGTTGCCCTCGTCGATGCCCGGCGCCGATGAAAACGCCAAGTGAAGGAGCCCGGCCATGCTCACCGAGACCGACAGAAAACTTCTCCGCATCGCCTATGACGAAGCGCTTGCGGGGTTCGACGAAGGCGGCTGCCCGATCGGGTCGGTCCTGGCGCGCGGCGGCGAGGTCGTCGCCCGGGGCCGCAACCAGCGGGTACAGGCCGGCGACCCCATCGCCCACGGCGAGATGGACGCTCTGCGGAAGGCCGGGCGCCAGCGCACCTACCGCGACACCGTGCTCTACACCTCGCTCAGCCCCTGCATGATGTGTTCTGGCACCATCGTGCAGTTCGGCATCCCCCGGGTGGTGATCGGTGAAAACACCACCTTCGGCGGCAACGAGGACTTTCTCCGGTCGCGCGGGGTCGAGGTGATCGTGGCCGACGACGCCGATTGCAAGGCTCTGATGACCCGGTTCATCGAAGAACGGCCGGAGCTCTGGGCCGAGGACATCGCCGAAGACCATTGACCATTGCGCCCCGGGGCGAGAGGGTCGAAGCCCGTGACGGCGAAGTCCGCCGCGGCCTGTCGGCGGTGGGGTCGCCCGGGGCGGTCGCCCCAGCGCCGCCGACCCTCGGTTTGAAAGGCCCTTCGCGATGAAAGATACATCCGGCCCGTCGCTCGCGCCCTTCGACTGGGCCGATCCGTTCCACCTTGGCGATCAGCTCAGCGACGAGGAGCGGATGATCGCCGACAGCGCGAGGAGCTTTGCCGAAGCCGAGCTCGCGCCCCGCGTCACGGAGGCCTACCTTGGCGAAAGCGTCGCCCCGGAGATCTTTGAGAAAATGGGGAAAATGGGGCTTCTGGGGGTGACGATCCCGGAAGCGTACGGCGGCCTCGGGGCGGGCTATGTCGCCTACGGGCTCGTCGCCCGCGAGATCGAGCGCGTCGATTCGGGCTACCGGTCTATGATGTCGGTGCAATCCTCGCTGGTGATGTACCCGATCCATGCCTACGGATCGGACGCCCAGCGGCGAAAATACCTGCCCGGCCTCGCCGCCGGCACGCTGATCGGCTGTTTCGGTTTGACCGAGGCGGAGGCCGGCAGCGACCCGGCGGGGATCAAGACCGTGGCCCGGAAGACCGGCGGCGGCTACCGGCTGACCGGCTCGAAGATGTGGATTTCGAATGCCCCGATCGCCGATGTCTTCGTCGTCTGGGCGAAATCGGAGGCCCATGGCGGCGCGATCCGGGGCTTTGTGCTCGACAAGGGCCTGCCGGGCCTCTCGGCCCCCAAGATCGCCGGCAAACTCTCCCTGCGGGCTAGCGTAACCGGGGAGATCGTGATGGACGGGGTCGAGGTCTCCGAAGAGGCGTTGTTGCCGGGGGTCGAGGGGCTGAAAGGGCCCTTCGATTGCCTCAACCGCGCCCGCTACGGCATCGCCTGGGGGGTGATGGGCGCGGCGGAAGACTGCTGGTACCGGGCCCGGAGCTACGGGCTCGACCGGGTTCAGTTCGGCCGCCCCCTCGCAGCCACCCAGCTTTTCCAGAAGAAGCTCGCCGATATGCAGACCGAGATCGCGCTCGGACTTCAGGGCGCGCTCCGCACCGGGCGGATGCTTGACGACGGCACCTGCGCCCCGGAGCTTATCTCTCTGATAAAGCGCAACAATTGCGGCAAGGCGCTCGATGCGGCGCGCAGCGCTCGGGACATGCATGGCGGTAACGGGATCATGGCGGAGTATCATGTCATGCGCCATGCCCAGAACCTCGAAACCGTGAACACCTACGAAGGCACCCACGACATCCATGCGCTGATCCTCGGCCGTGCCCAGACCGGCTTGCAGGCCTTTTTCTGACACCGGCACCGTCGATGGACCGCGCCCGGATCGTCCACGAGAACTTACTCCGCCGGGTCGCCCACGGCGACCTCCCCCACGGCCGGGCGCCCGCCGGACCGCTCCCCGCCGATCTGGCCGTGGCGCTCTACCGGGCGGGCTGTCTTTCCCGGGCGCTCGACCTTCAGGCGCGTGCGATGCAGAAGGCCGGAGAGGGCTTCTACACCATCGGGTCCTCGGGCCATGAGGGGATGGCCGCCGTCGCCGCGGCACTCCGGCCCACCGACATGGCGTTTCTCCATTACCGCGATGCCGCCTTTCAGATCGCCCGCGCCGGTCAGGTGGCGGGGCAGGACCCGGTTCGCGACATCGCCCTCAGCTTCGCCGCCTCGGCCGAAGACCCGATCTCGGGCGGGCGCCACAAGGTGCTCGGCAGCCGCGCCCTGATGATCCCGCCGCAGACCTCGACCATCGCCTCCCATCTGCCCAAGGCCCTCGGTGCGGCCTACTCCATCGGTGCCGCCCGCCGCCACAGCCCCGAACACCGCATCCTGCCCGACGACGGCCTCGTCATCTGTTCGTTCGGGGACGCCTCGGCCAACCATTCGACCGCGCAAGGGGCGTTCAACACCGCCGGCTGGACCGCCTACCAGTCGATCCCCCTGCCGCTCCTTCTCGTCTGCGAGGACAACGGGATCGGGATTTCGGTGAAGACCCCGGCGGGCTGGATCGAGGCCGGGTTCTCGCAGCGGCCGGGTCTGAGATACTTCGCCTGCGACGGGCTCGACCTCTACGACACCTACCGCGTGGCGACCGAAGCCGCCGCCTTCGTGCGACGGGAGCGCCGGCCGGCCTTTCTCCATATCCGCACCGTGCGCCTGTTCGGCCATGCCGGGGCGGATGTGCCCACAAGCTATCTCTCCCGCGCCGAGGTCGAGGCCGATGAGGCGAACGACCCGCTCCTCCATTCGGTCCGGCTCTTGCGCGACGCTGGGGCGCTCGACCCCGCCGGGGCGCTTGCGATTTATGCCGACGCCCGCGACGAGGTAACCCGGGCCGCCGACGACGCGGTCACCCGGCCGAGGCTGACGGCGGCCCGCGAGGTCATGGCCTCGCTGATCCCGCCCCCCCGGGCCTGCCGGCCGACGAACGGGCCGGCGCCCGAGGCCCGGGCGCGCGCCTTCGGACCCGACGCCAAGGCGTTGGGCGCGCCGCAGACGATGTCGCGCCTGATCAACTGGGCGCTCGCGAACGCGATGCTCGAACATCCAGAGATCGTGCTGATGGGGGAGGATATCGGCCGGAAGGGCGGTGTTTACGGGGTGACCCAGAAACTTCAGGCCCGCTTCGGGCCCGACCGCGTCATCGACACGCTGCTCGACGAACAGTCGATCCTCGGTCTCGCCATCGGCATGGGCCATAACGGTTTCATACCGGTGCCCGAAATCCAGTTTCTCGCCTATCTCCACAACGCCGAGGACCAGATTCGCGGCGAGGCGGCGACGCTGCCGTTCTTCTCAAACGGCCAGTTCGCCAACCCCCTGGTGGTCCGGATCGCCGGGCTCGGCTACCAGAAGGGCTTCGGCGGGCATTTTCACAACGACAATTCCCTCGCCGTCCTGCGCGACATCCCCGGACTCATTCTGGCCTGCCCCTCCGACGGCGCCGACGCGGCGATGATGATGCGCGAATGCATCCGGCTGGCGCGGGAAGAGCAGCGGGTCTCGGTATTTCTCGAACCCATCGCGCTTTACGCCAGGCGCGATCTCCTCGCAGAGGGCGACGGGGGGTGGCTCCGGCCCTATCCCGAGCCCGGCGCGCAGATCGGCCACGGCGAGGTCGGCGTCACCGGCGACGGGCCGCTGGCGCTCGTGAGCTTCGGCAACGGCCACCTCCTCTGCCGGCAGGCCCAGGCCGCCCTCAACGGGGAGGGGATCGCCACCCGGGTCATCGACCTGCGCTGGCTGTCGCCCCTGCCCGAGGACGGGCTCCTTGCCGCCCTCGCCGGGTGCGACCGGGTCCTCGTGGTCGATGAAACGCGCCGCAGCGGCGGGGTGGCCGAAAGCCTCGTCGCCCTCCTGAGCGAACGCACCGCCCTGCCCAATGCCCGCCTTACCGCCGAGGACAGCTTCATCGCGACCGGCCCGGCCTTTGCCGCGACGCTACCCTCGGTTGCGGGGATCGTCGCCGCGGCGCGGGCGCTCGTCGAGGGCACGGCGATCTTACCGGGCCGTGGCGACCGGAGCCATCAGGATTCCCGGAACGCCCGCCCGAAATAGTCGGTCAGGGGTTTGGTGAGGTAGGACAGCGGCGTACGGTCCTCGGTCCGGATGAACGCCTCCACCGGCATCCCCGGCAGGAGGACCTCGCCGTTCAGCCGGTCAAGCTCCTCTTCGAGCGGCGAAAGATCGACGCTGTAATAGGACGCCCCGGTCACCTCGTCGCGAAAGACGTCCGCCGAGACGGTAACGACCTCACCGGTCACCTCCGGCGTCAGGCGCTGGTTGAAGGCGCTGAACCGGAGCGTGGCGGGCTGCCCGACATGGAGCTGGTCGATATGGATCGCCTCGACCTGCGCCTTCACGATCAGCGGCTGGTCCTGCGGGATGATGTACATCAGCGGTTCGGCGGGCTGGACAACGGCGTTCTGCGCAAACACGGTCGAGCCGAGGACGACGCCCGACACCGGGGCCCGGATGTCGAGCCGGTCGATCCGTCGCAGCAGCGTCAGCCGCTGCTCGTCGAGTTCGAGTTCGCGGAACTGGATGTCGCGCAACTCGCTGATCGCCGCTTCGCGCCGGGCGTTCTGGGACCGTACCCGCTCGATTTCGAGCTCGGCGATCTCGCCGCTGAACCGGGCGATGTCGGATTGAAGCCGGCCGATATCGCCTGCAAGCTCCACCGCCTCGCGGCGCAGTGCGGACACCCGGTCGCCCTGGGTCAACCCGCGCGAAAGGGCGTCCTCCTGGACGGTGAGCTCCTCCGTCGACAGCTCCAGAAGCCGGGTCAGGGCGTCGAGCCGCGCGGTGGAGCCGGCGATCTGTTCCTCGATCTGATGGGTGCGCTCGACGAGCTGGTTGAGTTCCTTTTCGAAGGTCTCCTTGCGGGCCTCGAAAAACACCCGCTGGCCCTCGATCTGTTCCAGCGCCGCACCGCCCTCTTCGGCCAGCTCTTGCGGGAATTTCACAACATCGGACTCGTCGCGCTCCGCTTCCAGCCGGGCGCGGCGGGCACGAAGTTCGATCCGTTCAAGTTCGACGATGGCCAGTTCCGAGCGCAGGAGCGCGTCGTCGAGCTCGATCAGGAGGTCGCCGGCGGCGACCCGCCCGCCGTCGCGCACGGCGATACGCTCCACCGTCCCCCCTTCTGCATGCTGCACCACCTGGCGGTTGTTCTCCACGACGATGGTGCCGCTGGCGATCACCGCCCCGGCGATCTCGGTGCGCACGCTCCAGAAGCCCACGCCGCCGAGGAGAAGCAGGAGGGCGAGTACCCCCACCCATATCGGCAGGCGGGCGCTGAAGGTCGGGCGTTCGGTCATGACCCCGCCGCCCCGCCGATCACGCGCCGGACGTCGGAGGCGTTTTTCATCATCGATTTGACGATCTCATCGCGCGGGCCGATGGCCTTTACCTGCCCCTGGTCGACCACCATCAGCCGGTCGCATTCGGAGATCGCCACCGGGCGATGGGTCATCACGATCACCGACCGGCCCTCTGCCTTCATGGTGCGGATCGCCTTGTTGAGCGCGTCGCTGCCTTCGTGGTCGAGTGCGGAATTCGGCTCGTCGAGGACGAGCAGAACCGGGTCGCCATAAAGCGCGCGGGCGAGCGCGATGCGCTGGCGCTGGCCGCCCGAGAGCGCGATCTCGTTGTCCTCAACGCGGCTGTCGTAGCCCTCTGGCAGCGACAGGATCAGCTCATGGGCCTTCGCCTTCTGCGCCGCTTCGACAACTTTCGCACTGTCGGGCTCCAGCGACATCCGGGCGATGTTCTCCGAAATCGTGCCGGTGATCAGCATCGGGTCCTGCGGCAGGTAGCCGACATGCGCGCCGAGGTCTTCCGCGCTGTAGTGGTCGATGAGCGCGCCGCCGAGCCGCACCTCGCCCAGTGTCGGAGGCAGGAGACCGAGAATCGTCTTGGCGATGCTCGTTTTGCCCGAGCCCGACCGGCCGATCACCCCGAGCGCCTCCCCCGGTTCGACCGAGAAGCTGATCTTTGCGAGGATCGGCGGCTTGCCCGGCACCGGCGCATAGGTGACCTCGGTCACGTCGAGCCGGCCTTCGGGGCGCGGCAGCCGGGTGCGGACCATGGCGTCCGGCGCCTCGGCGAGGAAAGTCGATAGCGCCCGCCTGGCCTGCCGCGCCCGGGTGATCTGCGTCCAGCGGCCGATGAGCTGCTCGATGGGCGCCAGCGCGCGGCCGAGGAGGATCGAGCCCGCGATCATCGCGCCGGCGGTGATCTCTCCGCCGAGCACCAGCCAGGCTCCGACGGCGAGCACCATGGATTGAAGGGCGAGCCGGAAAACCTTGGTGAAGGTGGAGAAGGCGCCGGTGAGGTCGATCGCCTCCATGCTGCGCGTCAGCGCGCCGATCCGGCGGGCCAGGAAGCGCTCGGTGACCGGCCCCAGCATCCCCTGACTGCGGATGATCTCCCGGGCCCGCCTTGCATTGTCGGCGAACCGGTGCCCGATCTCGACGGTCTGCTGCGCCTCGTAGAGGCGGTGCGCCGTCAGTACCTGGTTGAGAAGCGTGATCGCCACGAGAACCAGCGCGGCGACCACGGCGAACCAGCCCAGCAACGGGTGGAAGATGAACATCACGGCGACAAAGAGCGGCGTGAACGGGGCGTCCATCATCGCGGTGAGCGCCGGGGAGGCGTAGAAGGCCTGGAGCGTTTCGAGATCGCGGCTCGGCGAGGCGCCGTTCGGCATCCGGTCGGCACGCTGCAATTGCGACCGGAACACCCGGCCGTCGAGCCGCATCTGGAGCCGGGCGCCGAAGCGGCCGATGAGACGGGTCCGCGCGAAGTCGAGAAGCCACATCAGACCGAAGAGAAAGAGCACCAGCGCAAGGAGCGCGACGAGGGTCTCTTCCGAGCGCGAGCCGAGCACCCGGTCATAGACCTGGAGCATGAACAATGGGCCCGTGAGCATCAGAAAGTTGACGAAAACGCTGAACGCGAAGGCCACGACCAGAAGGTAGCGCGACGCGCGAAGCGCCTCGTTCAGGGGGTTGGAGCTCTTACTTTGTTGAGGCGCTGACAATGTTCCGCCGATCCACCGTTTACCAGTGACCCAATAAGTCCAGTGGTAGCACTCCACGCGGCCCGCGCGAAGCCCTTCCCGCTCCGACCCGGCCCGGTGGATTGCCGCGCGATCCTAACCGTCGGAGGTTGCGAAAACCTCTCTGAGGTCCGGCCAGGCCTCGGCACGGCAGAACACCGGCGGGCGCCCGAGGTCGCTGTCCGCCTCGGTGGGGCCGGCGACACGCCGCTCTCCGGTCCAGACATGGACCCAGTCGGACCCGGCCGGCAGGACCACTCCGCGGCGTCTGGCGCCGGGCTCGACGACCGGGGCGACGAGAAGGTCGGCTCCGAGCATATAGGCCCCCTGCCCCGATACTGCCCCGGCCTCGGGGAAGGCGAAGCCGAGCGGGCGCATCGGCGGGATGCCCGTGGCGGCGTAGTCCGCAAAGAGACCTTTGAGGTAGGGCCGCAGCCGCTCACGCAGGTCGAGAAGCCGGGTGAAGATCGCCAAAAGCTCCGGCCCGTAGGACCAGACCTCGTTGTCGCCGCCGGTATCGGTGAAGACCTCAAAGAGCGGCTTGCCGTAATCGACCTCGCCCGCCTCCACGCTGAACGGCACGCCGCCGGGCACCCGCACCCCGTGGAGCCGGCAGATCGGCGAGAACACCCCAAACTCGAACCAGCGCACCAGAAGCTCCCGAAAGCCGGGGTCTTTGGGGTGGCCTTCGTAGAACCCGCCGATATCGGTCGTCCACCAGCCGATGCCGGACATCGCCGCATGGAGGCCTGCCGCAATTTGGGCGCGGAAATCCTCCCAGGTGGACCACACATCCCCCGACCAGAGGATCGTCGGGTAGCGCTGCCCCCCGGCCCAGGTCGAGCGGCACAGAAGGACGGCGTCCTCGGCACCGGCCGCCTTCAGCCCCTCGGCATAGCGGCTGGCATGGAGCAGCGGATAGGCCGAGAGCATCTCGGCGCCATTGCCAAGCGCGGTGCGGGTGTTTTCGGGATGGGCGGGGCGGAGTTCCGGCTCGCAGGCGTCGAGCCAGAAATTGGTGAAGCCCTGCGCGACATAGCCCGCCCGCACCCGCTCCCAGTGGAAATCCCGGGCCTCCGGGTTGAAGGCGTCATAATAGGTCAGGAAATGCACCCCCAAGGGGTCCTTGTCGGGGAACTGGATCACCGCCGGGACCCCGCGCTCGGTCTTCAATAAGTACCCCCGGTCGCGCATCCCGACGTAGGTCTCGGCATTGGCCGCGACCGTCGGCCAGATCGAGACCATGGTCTTGATGTCCATCGCGGCAAGCTCTTCGACGAGCCCCGCCGGGTCGGGCCACTCGGCGGGGTCGAAGCGCCATTCCCCCTGCTTGGTCCAGGCGAAAAAGTCGATCACGATGCAGGAGAGCGGCAGCCCACGGCGGCGATATTCGCGGGCGACGTCGAGCACTTCGGCCTGGGTGCGGTAGCGCAGCTTGCATTGCCAGAACCCCGTCGCCCAATCGGGCAGGAGTGGCGGTGTGCCGGTGGCCGCGATGTAGCTTTGCAGGATGTCGGCGGGGCTGCCGCCGGCGGTGATCCAGTAATCGAGCCCGGGCGTGGCGTCGGCCGTCCATCGAGTGCCGTTCGTCGCGAAATCGGCCCGCCCCGTGGCGGGGTTGTTCCAGAGAAAGCCGTAGCCCCGCGACGAGACGACGAAGGGGATCACCACATGGGTGTTTTGTTGCAAAAGCCGCGTCGAGCTGCCCTTGAGGTCCTCCTGCCCGTGCTGCGGCTGGCCGAGACCCCAGAGGACCTCGTGGTCATAGGCTTTGAAGGTCGCGTCGAGCCGGAAACTGCCCGAGGCGAGGGGCTTGAAGGTGCGGGGGGAGGGCCCGGCGAAGTGGCTGCGTTCCTCGGCCAGAAGCTCTTCGCCGGTATCGGTTCGGACGTAGCGGATCACCGGCTCATAGGGCACCTCCGCCCCGAGCCGGCGCCTGATGCGCAACTCGGCGGCGATGCGGCCATTGGCGATCCGGGCTTTCGTGTCGGCAACCTCGATCTCGGGGGTCGCGGCGGCAGGCGGCAGGAGCGCCGAGACATGGGGCTCGGCCACCTCCAGCCCGGGCCGCGCGCGCAGCCTCAGCGCGTCAGGCCCCCAGGGCTCGATGCGGATCGTCTCGCCGCCGAAGCGGACGACGAGGGCATCGCCATCGCGGTGGAATGGCCCGGTCATCGTCGCCCCCTATCGCTTCCGCAAGAAGCCGCCATCGACCACAAGCTCGGTACCGGTGATGAAACTGGCTTTCTCCGAGAGAAGAAAGACAATCGACTCCGCGATCTCGTCCGGCTGAGCCATCCGCCCGAGGATATGGGCCGCCCCGGCCGAGGCCCGGATCGCCTCTCCGCCGGGGATTTCAGCGAGCGCCCGGTCGGTGAAAGCGGTGTCGACCCAGCCGGGGCTCACCGCATTGACGCGGATGCCGCGCGGCGCGAATTCCCCTGAGGTCGCCCGCATCAGCCCCAGAACCGCGCCTTTCGACATATGGTAGGCGGTGTAGCCATCGGTTCCGATATGGGCCGAGACCGAGGAGGTCAGCACGATGGCCCCGCCCTCGCCCACTTGGGCGTGCTTCATCGCCAGCATCGCGCCCCCGACGTTGACCCGCATCACCCGCTGCCAGTCGTCCCAGGTCAGGTCCTCCACCCGTCCCCGCGCATTGGTGCCGGCCACTGAGACGAGCCCCGTCAGCGGGCCGATGCGTAAGAAGACCTCCGCCATCGTCGCCTCGTCGGAGACATCGGCGATGTGGCTCTCGCAGCCGGCGTTTTCGCTGAGATCGACGGAAACCGCCTCCGCGCCCTGCGCCTGCAACAACGCGACCGTCGCCGCACCGATGCCGCCCGCCCCGCCGGTGATCGCAACCCGCCCCTCCATCAATGCTTCCTCATCAGCCCGCCGTCGACAAAGAGCGTCTGGCCGGTCACGAAGGAGGCCGCCGGCGAAGCGAGCCACAGCGCGGCATCGGCGACTTCCTCGGGCTTGGCCATCCGCCCGAGAAGATGCGCCTCCCGGGCGGCGGCGTAGATCGGCGCGGGGTCGTCGAGCCCGTCGAGCGCGGCATGGGTAAAGCCCGCATCGACCCAGCCCGGCGCGACGGCGTTCACCCTGATCCCCCGGCCGCCCACCTCCTGCGCGAGCGCCCAGGTGAAGCTCTCCACCGCCGCCTTCGAGGTCACGTAAGCCGGATAATCGGGGCTCGCGACATGGCCCGAGATCGAGGCCATGTTGACGATCGCCGGCGCCTCGCCCTGCGCCAGAAGCGGAAGGCCATGCTTGGCGGTCAGGAACATATGCCCGACATTGATGTCCATCACCCGGTCCCAGTCCGCCACCGCCATCTCTTTGACGGGCGAGCGGTGATTGATCCCGGCGACATTGACGAGGGCGTCGAGCCGCGCAAACCGCGCGGCGACGGTCTCGAAGGCCACCGCCACCGCGCCGGGGTCGGCAAGATCGCAAGCGATTGCGAGATCGTCGGGTGCGCTGTCCGTCTCCTCCCGGTCGAGCCGCACCAGACGGTAGCCCTCGGCGGCAAAGGCCCGCGCCACCGCCGCGCCGATCCCCCCGGCCGCCCCGGTAACGACGGCGACCCGCACTAGCGCACCCTGGCCCCGGAGAACCGGTGAGCGATCATGGTGACGATGATGACGAGGCCGAAGAGGAAGTCGGTCCAGAAGCCCGCAAACCCGGCCCCAACGGCTCCCGAGGGAATGAGCGTCACCGTCATTGCCCCAAAGAACGCACCGAAAATCGTTCCCACCCCGCCCCAGGTGGGTGTGCCGCCGACGAAGAGGGCCGCAAGCGCGATCAGGAGATAAGCCTTCCCGCTGGTGGGGAACCAGACCATGTTGGCCATTTGCACGAGAATCGCGCCGGTGATCGCCGCCGCGATGCCCGAAAAGATGAAGACCCCCACCCGGATGCGCTCGACATTGATCCCCATCTGGCGGGCACTGTCGGAATTGTCGCCCACAAGCTGCACCCGCACCCCGAAGCGGTGGTACTTGAAGAGCGCCCAGCAGAAGATCGTCCAGAGAAGGCACCAGACGAAGTGATTGGGGATGTTGAGCCCGGTCCCCAGGAGCTCCCATTTGCCGACGAAAAGCTCGTAGCCGAAGGTATCGACCGCTTCGGGCGCGGTAATGGTGCGGCCCTGGGCGAGGAGGTTCACCAGGCCAAGGATGAAGAAGTTGAGCCCCAGCGTGGCCACGAGCGACGAGATTTTTCCGTAGACCACGATGATCCCGATCATCAGCCCGATGGCCGCGCCGAAACCGAGGGTCAAAACGAACGAGCCGACCACCGGCCAGCCACTCATGACCATATACATAAAGACCCCGCCCGAGGCGCCGACGACGGACGGAAACGCCAGATCGAGCTCGCCCGAGACGATGACGAAGACGAGCGAGGTGGTCAGAAACACGGTGGCGGGGACGGAGAAGAGAAAGGCCCCGTAGTAGATCGGGTTCAGGAACAATGCGGGGTTGTTGATCGCAAAGAATCCCCAGACGAGAAGGAGGGCGAGAAAGGCGTTCAGCGCCCGACCGTTCTTGCGGTAGAACCGGAACCAGGCCGATTGCTCCTGGCGCGCATCGACCGCGCTCGCATCGGCCTCGGGCGGTTTCACGGCGGCGGGGGTGGCGTCGCTCATCGGGGCTCTCCTCAGGCCGGCTGTTTCAGGGAGGCGACGTCGGCGCGCCCGGTTTCGGCCAATTGGTGCATCATCTCGATGAGGTGCTCGGCCCCGTCGAACTGCGCCTTCTCGCCCTCGAAGGCCTCCCGGCCCCGGTCGATGACGAAGAACCGGTCGGCGATCTCCCAGACGTGGTAGATGTTGTGGCCGATGAAGACGACCGTGCGCCCCGAGGCGCGCACCGCCTCGACGAAGCGGAAGACCTTCTGGGTTTCGGTGAGGCTGAGGGCGGTGGTGGGCTCGTCGAGGACGATCACGTCCGCTTCGTTGTAAAGCGCCCGCGCGATGGCCACGCCCTGGCGCTCGCCCCCCGAAAGATGGCCCACGGTGCTTTCGGGGTTGAACACTTTCGACGTGAAGCCGATCTCGCGCATCAGCCGGTTGGCCTCGTCGATCTGGGCCTGGACACGGGTCATCCCCAGCCGGTTGGTGATTTCGCGGCCCATGAAAATGTTGGTGACGATGGAATGCTGCGGCGCCAGCGCGCGGTCCTGAAAGACCGTCTCGATCCCGGCGTCGCGGGCGGCGAGCGGCGTCCAGGGGCTGCGGCGCTGGCCCTTGACGACGATCTCGCCCTCATCGGGGTCGTGAACACCGGCCAAAGTCTTCACAAGCGTCGACTTCCCCGCCCCGTTGTCGCCGAGAAGCCCCAGAACCTCGCCCTTGCGGACGCTCATCGACACGCCCGAGAGCGCTTCGACATTGCCGAAACGTTTGACGATGTTGCGCAATTCGACAATCGGCTCGCTGGCAGAGGTCATCTGGCGCTCCGTTGGAAAAAAAGGAGGCGGGACAGGACCGCTCCTGCCCCGCCAGGGAGGATGCCTAGCGGATGCCCTGCTCGGCGAGCGGCACGACGTCCTGGTAATTGTCGACCGTCACGAAGCCGGCCCCGGTGTCCACGTTGAGCGGCCCGAGCTGGTAGACGAGCTGCTGGCAGAGCGACAGCACCGGCAGATAGCCCTGCTGGTAGGGCTGCTGGTCGGCGGTGACGAGCACGTAGCCGCCCTCGAAGGCCTGCATCACGCCCTGGCCGAGGTCGAAGCCGACGCCGATAATGTCCTGAGGCTCCTTGCCGACGGCATCCATGAAGACGGGCGCTGCGGTGAGCCAGGGCCCGCCGGGATAACCGATGAGCTTGACGCCCGGGTTCGACAAAAGCGTCGAGGTGAGGATCGGGAGTTGCAGCATCTGGTCGGCCGAAGCGCCCTCGGCTTCCTGGAGCTTGATCACCTCGATCCCGGCCTCTTCGAGCACGTCGACAAGGCCGAGCTCCCGCTGGGCGCGGTTCTCCGATTCCCAGCGGCTCATGACGATGGCCTGGTCGCCCTCGCCAATCATGTCGCCGGCCAGCCGCAGGGTCTCGGCCCCGAGCGCCCGGCCTTGTTCGCGCAAGGTCGCCCCCACATAGCCCGAACCGAAGGCGGCGCGCACGCGGGGCACGTCGACGTTCATGTACATCACCGGAATGCCCGCTTCGGCGGCTTCGGCGGCAATCGGCATCAGCGCGTCGTCGCCCGGATGGCCCATCATCGCGATCCCGTCGGGCCGCTGGCTCACCGCCTCGCGGAACTGGGTGACCATCTTGTCGAAATCCCATTCCGAATAGACGATTTCCACATTCGCCCCGGTGTCTTCCGCGGCCTGAAGCGCGCCCCGGTCGATGATCGAGTTGAAGGCGCCGCCGGCGGGACCGCCGGAGAAGACGCGGATGGTCTGGTCCGAGCACCAGCCCGCCTCCTGGGCGGCGGCGGCCGAGCCAAGCAGCGCTGCCGCCGACACGGCGCCGAGCAGGATTCTGGGGAAACGTTGCATTGAAGATCCTCCCTGATGTCTTCGAAAACGTTTTTGTATTTTTCGGTATCCTGAGGCGACCGGTCGCAATCCGTCAAGCGAAATCCGAAAAAATCCCCCAATTCCGACCGATGCGCGCGTCGCGCTTGACCATTGCACCGGAAACGTTTTTGCTATCCCCATCACACCGACCCGGAGACCCGGCGTTGACCGCATCGAAAACGGAACAGGACTGGTGGCGCGGCGCGTGCCTCTACGAGGTCTATCTCAGGAGCTTTCAGGATTCCGACGGCGATGGCGAGGGCGATTTCGCGGGGGTTCTTCGGCGGATGGACTATCTCGCGGGCCTCGGTATCGACGGTATCTGGATAACGCCGTTCTTTCCCTCGCCGATGCACGATTCGGGCTATGACGTCGCCGATTACCGCGCCGTCGACCCCCGCTTCGGCACGCTGGACGACTTTCGCGCCGTCACCGAAGCCGCCCAGGCCCGCGGGCTGAAGGTGGTGATCGACCAGGTCTATTCGCACTCGTCGCACCTCCATCCTTGGTTTGTGGAAAGTGCGAGCTCCCGCGACAACCCGAAGGCCGACTGGTACGTCTGGGCCGACCCCAAGCCCGACGGTTCGCCGCCCAACAACTGGCTCGCGCGGTTCGGCGGCGTCGCCTGGGAATGGAATGCGTCGCGGCGGCAATACTATCTGCACAATTTCCTCGTCGAGCAGCCCGATCTCAATCTCCACAACCCCGAGGTCCAGGAAGAAATCCTCGACACGATGGATTTCTGGTTCGACCTCGGCGTCGACGGGCTCAGGCTCGATGTCGCAAATTTCTTCATGCACGACAGGGCCTTGCGGGACAATCCACCAACCGGGGCCGCCGAGGTGCCGGCCAACCCCTATTACCTCCAGCACCGCATCTACGACCGGTCGCGGCCGGAGAACCTGCCGTTTCTCGAACGGATGCGGGCGCGGGCCGGCGACCGGATGCTCCTGGCCGAAATCTCCTGCGACGCGCAGGTCGAGCGGATGGCCGAATACACCGCACCCGGGCGGCTCCATACGGCCTACAGTTTCGAGCTTCTCTGCCCCGAACTCGACGGCGCCCATATCGCGCGGTCGGTCGAAACCGCAGGCGCCGGCGAAAGCTGGCCCACCTGGGCGTTCTCGAACCACGACGTGCCCCGGGTCGCGACCCGCTGGAGGCCCGAGCGGGTACGGCTCCTTCAGGCGCTTCTGATGTGTCTCAGGGGCACGGTGATCCTCTATCAGGGCGAGGAGCTTGGCCTGCCTCACAGCGAGGTGCCGCGCGAGCGGCTTCAGGACCCCGAAGCGCGCCGGTTCTGGCCCAACCACCGAGGCCGCGACGGAGCGCGCACCCCGATGGCCTGGGACAACTCGCCCGCGCTGGGGTTCTCCGCCGCCGCCGAGACCTGGCTGCCGGCCGAAGCCGCCCATGGGCCGCTCGCCGTGGCCGAGCAACTCGGGCAGCAGGGGTCGGACCTTGAGCATTGCCGGGCGGTCATTGCGCTGCGGGCAGCCCGGCCCGCGCTCCGGCACGGCAGCTTCGACACCGTCGAGGCCGACGGGACCGGGCTGACCTTCCGCCGGCGCAAGGGGGCCGAAGAGCTCATCTGTAGCTTCAACTTCACCGGCACCCGCCGGGCCCTGCCGGTCGGTGCCGGGGCCCGCACGCTCATGGGGGCGACCGAGGACGCCGCGCTACCGCCCTATTCCTACACGATCCGCGAGGTCGCGGCATGAACGAGCAGGCCCCGCGCAAGACCGGCATCCGCGACGTCGCCGCCCATACCGGGCTTTCGGTCTCCACCGTCAGCCGGGCGCTCAACGGGTATGCGGACGTGAACGCCGACACCCGCCTCCGGGTCGAGCGCGCCGCGCGCCATCTCGGCTACCGCGCGAGCTTCGCCGCCTCGATGCTGCGGTCGAGCCAGACCCAGACGGTGACCTTCATGGTCTCCAAGCCCTGGACCAAGTTCGTCGACCCGTTTTTTCTGGCGCTTCTCGACGGGATCGAGATGGTCCTTCAGGCTCAGGGCTACGATCTGCAAATCGTCATGGCCCGCGAGTTCGACAAGGAGATCGACCTCATTCGCCGCGCGGTGGAGCGGAACCGCTGCGACGGGCTCCTTTTCGGGCGCACACGGCCCGACGACGAGCGTATCGACTATCTACAGGCGCGCGGATTTCCCTTCGTCACCATCGGCCAGACCTCCCGCAACGATCACGACTGGATCGACCGCGACCATTTCGTGATCGCCAAGACCGCGACCGAGCGGCTGATCCGGCTCGGGCATACCCGCATCGCCTATCTCTCCACACCCTACCGCTACACCTATTCCCATCATGCCCGCGACGGCTACCGGGCCGCGCTCGAAGCCGCGGGGCTGGCCCATGACCCCGCGCTCGAACTGGAATGTTTCCTGTCGCGCAGAACGGGGAGCGACGCGATGTCGGAGCTCATCAGCCGGGGGAGCGAACCGACGGCGGTGTTCTGCGGCAACGACATGATTGCCCTGAGCGCGATGGACGCCATGCGCGCCTTCGGCCTGGAGCCCGGCCGCGACATCTCGGTGATCGGCTGCGACGATATTCCCATCGCCTCGGCCGTGACCCCGGCGCTGACCACCTTCAGCCAGAACCTCGATGCCATCGGAATGCGGATGGGCCGGATGATCCTCGCCAAGCTCGGCGGTGCCACCGAGCGGCTTCAGGAAATCGTCGAGTGCCGGATGATCACCCGGGACACCGACCTGCCGCCGCCGGAGCGGGGCCGGTGAAGCTCAGTGCCGGTGATATGCTTGCGCGGAAAGGAACGGCTCAGCTCACCGAACTGAACGTCGCGAGTGTCGAGCACGCCGAGGCCGCGCGGGCTGCCGGCATCGAGATGATCGTCTCGGGCAATGCGGCCAACCGTGCGGCTTACCGCGCGGCGGCACCGGATGCGCATTTCTGCTTCGGGTTGATCTATGGCCGGCACGTCAATGCCGACGAGGCCAAGCGCGCCGCCTTCGAGGCGATGGAGGCCGGGGCCGACAGCATCTACACCCCGGCCCATTTCGACGTGGTCGAGGCGATGGCGAAGGAGGGCATCCCGGTCGTCGGCCATGTGGGGCTAGTGCCGCAGAAGGCGCGCTGGACGGGGTTCCGCGCCATCGGCCGCACCGCCGAGGAAGCGGTCGGCGTCCTCGACGCCGTCCGCCGCTACGAAGACGCCGGCGCCTTTGCGGTGGAAATGGAAGTCGTGCCCGAGGAGGTGGCGACGGCTATTTCCCAATCGACACCCATCATCGTGATTTCCATGGGGTCAGGCGCGGGCTGCGACGTTCAGTACCTTTTCGCGCTCGACATTCTGGGCGAAACAAGCGGAAAGATGCCCCGGCACGCCCGGGCCTACCGGGATTTCCGGGCCGAATACGCCCGGCTTCGGGCCGAACGGGTCGCGGCGTTCGAGGAGTTCAAGGCGGACGTGGCGGCCGGGCGGTTCCCCGACGAGACCGAGACGGTGAAGATGAAGCCCGGCGAATGGGCGGTGTTCAAGAACGCGCTGGAGCAGCGCTGAGACGAGGACAAAATGGGACTTCTCAATCTCATAAGCTTCCCAACGGAGCGCAGCTACGCGCTCACCGGTCCCGAGGCGCAAGAGGCCGTCGACAAGGGCCTGGCCAATGCCGAGTGGTACCGCACCCCGGTCGACCGGAAAGTCCTGAAGCGGCTCATGAAACGCTCCGACGGCCCGGCCTTGCGCGACACCGCGCTCTGGCTCGGTCTACTTGTGGGCTTCGGGGCGGCCGGCATCGGCCTTTGGGGGACATGGTGGGCGGTGCCTGTCTTCGTCATCTACGGCATACTCTACGCCTCGGCAGCCGATTCGCGCTGGCACGAATGCGGCCATGGCACCGCCTTCAAGACCCGCTGGATGAACGACGCGGTGTATGAACTGGCGTCCTTCTTGATGATGCGCAATTCGGTCGTCTGGCGCTGGTCCCACGCCCGCCACCACACCGACACGATCATTGTCGGCCGCGACCCCGAGATCTCGGCCATGCGCCCGCCGCAGCTCATCATCATCGGGCTGAATTTCCTCGGCCTCGTCTCCGTGCCCCAGAGCTTCGCCGCTCTGGCCCGGAACGCCATGGGCCGCCTCAGCGCCGACGAGGCCGATTATGTGCCCGACAGCGAGCGCGCCCGGGCCTTCGCGGTCGCGCGGGTGCATATGGCCGTTTATGCCGCGGTGCTCGTGGCATGCTTCGCTCTGGGCTCGATCCTGCCGGCGATGCTGATCGGCCTGCCCCGCGCCTACGGCATCTGGCTTCTCTTGGTGATGGGCCTGCCTCAGCATATCGGGCTTGCTGAAGACGTGCTCGACCATCGCCTCAACAGCCGTACGGTGTTGATGAACCCCGTCCTGCGGTTCATCTACTCCAACATGAACTACCACATGGAGCACCACATGTACCCGATGGTGCCCTACCACGCGCTGCCCGCGCTCCATGAGGCGGTGAAATACGATTGCCCCGCGCCGACCCCCTCGCTCTGGGCGGCCTGGCGCGAGATCGTCCCGTGCGTTCTCCGCCAGCTCCGAGACCCCCATCATTTCATCCGCCCCGAGCTCCCCTCTGGCGCCGGCCAGCCCGCCTGGGGTGCTGCCGCCCAGGCGGCGGAATAGGAGACCACCCATGGCCGAAATCGACGCCTGCGCCCTCGACGATATCGAGGAGGAAGACCTCATCGCCATCGAGCACGGCGGCAAGCTCTATGCGGTCTACCGGATGGAGGGCGAGGAAGTGTTCTGCACCGACGGGCTTTGCACCCATGAGCAGGTCGACCTCTCCGATGGGCTGGTGATGGATTACATCATCGAGTGCCCGCGCCACAACGGGCGGTTCGACATCCGCACCGGGGAGGCCAAGGGGGCGCCGGTCTGCGTGAACCTCGCGACGTACCCTGCCCGCGTCGAGGGCGGGCGGGTGATGGTGGAGCTGCCGTAGCGCGGAGGCTGCCCGGGAGCGACATCAAGGCCAACCCGCCCCGGACTTGATCCGGGGCCTCGATCAACGATGCGCTCCTTCGGCTCGGGGCCCCGGATCAAGTCCGGGGGGTGTTTGCTTCGGATTGGACGCACAAACCAACGCACATCCCCAACACCTCTTACCGCCGGCCCGGGATGTCCCGGGGGCGGTCTGGGGCTGCCGTTCTGGCGGGGTATGGAGCGGTCGGTTCCCATGAAGCAGTGGATCCACTGTCACCGGGTACCGCCCCGGGCCGGTTTTTACCCGGGTCCGGGACGGCCCGAGGGCCGTCTGGCGATGCGCATCGCGGGGTGAGGTATCGCCC
>JASJAR010000013.1 GCA_030066905.1 Paracoccaceae bacterium
GCGGTCTGGCGGCCTTCGAGCCCGGCCCAGTGGATCAGCCGGTGGGCGTCGATCGTGTTGGGCGTCCGGGCAATGCCTTCGAGGTTGAGCATGAGCCCCGCCGCCTCCGCGGCCTGGGCGATGCGGGCATAGACCCGCACGGCGTTCTCCTTGCCACCGAACTTGGTCTCGAGATAGCTCCGGCGATCCATCCCCTCTGGGGGCATGTCGGGATTGAGCTGAAACGGGTGCCATTCAACCGTCAGCGGGTGATCGGGATGCGCCTCCAGCGCGCGGTCGAGCTGCGCCTTGCCGATGTAGCACCAAGGGCAGATCGGGTCGGACAGAATGTCGAGCTTAACCATCGGGGGACCTCGCTGTCCCCCTTCTACGCAGCTCTTTCAAAAGGACAAGGCTTGGGACTGGTCAGGAGGTCAGGCCGCAGACCGGTGCTGGGGCAATGCAGGGGAAGCGAGCCCGAACTGCCATTCCTCGATGGCTTCGGCGGCCTCGGCCAGGGTTAGGTCATGGCAGGCGGCAAGATGATCGACCAGCCGCTTGACGTCCCCGGCACTTGCGCAGAGCGCGTCGCGGTCGACCGCCGGAAATCTGTGGGCGAGATCGACGATCCACTGCGATTCTTGATGTGACATGAGGGGTCTCCCTGTTCGCCTTCCAAGCTAACTAGGACGAGCCTAACAATTTGCTAACTCACATCACCTGTGCGCCAGCGCACCCGAGCCCCGGTCCGTCAGATCGCCCTGTCGATGGCCCGGGCGCCGGCGGAGATGTCCTCTCCCATCCCCTCGACCGTGTTGCAGGCCGCCAGCCCCAGCAGAAGGGCGAACAGAACGCCAAGTCTCTTCATTGTCTTTCAGTCCTCATACCACCAGACATCCGGTTGGAAGCCGATCCAGTCGCCGTAGATCGGCAAGGTCTCGGGGTACTTGAGTTGCCGCACATGGGCAAGGCGCGACACCGGGTTGTGCCAGATGGGGATCACATACCGCCCAGAGATCAACACCCGGTCGAGGGCGCGAACAGCGGTTATGTAATCTTCCCGCGATGCGGCGTTCAGCATCGCGTCGATGAGAGCGTCGATGGCCGGGCTTTCGGCCCCCATCATGTTGCGTCCGCCTTCGATGGCCGCGGCCTCGGAGCCCCAATACTGGTATTGCTCGTTGCCGGGGCTCAGAGATAGTCCCCAGACGTACCAGAGCATGTCGAAGTCGTAAGTCGTCGTGCGTTCCTTGAGCTGGGCCGGCTCGACGGTTGTGATCGTGGGCGTGATGCCGAGGCGCGACAGGGCGGCGACATAGATGTCGGCGATCTGCTGGGGCTCATTCGCGCCCTGGGAGAGCAGGATCTCAAAGGTAAGTGGCTGCCCGTCGGCATCGGCCATCACCCCGTCCTGCACCGTCCAGCCGGCTTCGGCGAGAAGATCGAGCGCCCGGGCGATACCGGCCCGATTGCGTTCGGACCCGTCGGAGACGGGCAGGGCGTAGCCGTCGAGCGCCCCGGGCGGGAGCATGTCGGCGAAGGGGGCGAGAAGCTCGGCAACCCGGCCCGATGCGGGGCCCGGCTCCATTCCGAGGACGGAGTTCGAGAAGTACGACGTGATCCGCGGGGCCGGCTCGCCGTTGAGCGTCACGTTGATGAACTCGAAGTTGAACGCCGAGATCAGGGCCTCGCGCACCCGCCAATCCTGGAACACCGGTCGGCGGGTGTTCATCACCAGCCCCGTCATCCCCGTGGGCCGTTGGTGCGGGATGAGCGACTTCACCACCTCGCCGGATTGAAGCGCCGGGAAGTCGTACTGCGTGTCCCATTTCTGGATGTTGGTTTCGCGCATCGTTGTCAGCAGCCCACCCTTGAAAGCCTCGAACATCGCGGTGCCGTCGGCGAAGAACTCCATCCGGATCTCGTCGAGATTGTTCGTCCCGCGCCGGAACGGGATGTCCGCGCCCCAGTAATCGGGGTTGCGGCGGAGCGAGACGAAGCGGCCCGCCTCGAAATCGTCGATCACGTAAGGCGCAGAGGTGATCGGGATCACATCGAGGCCGGATTCGGCGAAATCGATCCCCTCCCACTGGGCCTTCTTCAGAATCGGACGGAGACCGAGTATGAGCGGCAGTTCGTCGTTCTCTTCTGAGAAGGTGAAGCGCACGGAGCCCGCGCCGGTCGCCTCGGCGCTGGCCACCTGCGCCCAGGCGCCGTGATAGCGGGGGTGACCGACCGTACCGAGGGTCTCGTAAGACCACAGGACGTCTTCCACCGTAACCGGACTTCCATCGGAAAACCGCGCCGCGGGGTTCAGGGTGAATTCGACCCAAGTCCGGCCGGGATCGGTCTCGACCGATTCGGCCAAGAGCCCGTAGAGGGTGAAGGGTTCGTCGTAGCTCCGCCCCAGCAGCGACTCCACCGCGAGGAAGCGAAGTTGCCACGGTACCCGGCCTTTGAGGATGAAGGGATTGAGCGAATCGAAACTGCCGACCTCGCCCTGCACGATCCGCCCGCCTTCCGGCGCCTCCGGGTTGGCATAGGGGAGTGACACAAAATCGGGTGGAAGCTGGGGGTCGCCATACATAGCTATGCCATGTCTCGGCTCGGCGATTGCGGCGGTCGAAAGGGCCAACCCGACGATCACAGGCATCGCATATGTGACGACACGGCAGATATTTCTCATATCGCTGACAATCCCCTGCTTCTTTATTGTTTGGCGACGACCGTAGCCATGAAGCGTAGCCTTTTCAAACTTTTGGCTTGGCCCCCGGCAGGTTGTTGCGTATAAAGAGGTCACTGCTCGATAGGTTTCTTGCCTGTATGAAACCTGCCTCAATAACTTAACGCCCGCTTCGTGCGGGCGTTTTTTTTCGACCAGTGCCGTCCCCGCCTCTGGCCTTCGCAAGCGCAGCATTTATGGTGCCGGGCGAACCAGGCATGGGGGCATTATATGGGACTGAAGGGCAAGACGGCCGTCGTGACCGGCTCGAATTCCGGCATCGGGCTCGGCATCGCAAAGGCCATGGCGGGGGCTGGGGCGGACGTGGTCATCAACTCCTACACCGATTCGGAGGAGGACCATGCGCTGGCCGCCGAGATCGCCGCCCAAAACGGCGTCGGAGCGCGTTACATCAAGGCGGATCTGTCGAAAGGCGACGAGGCCCGGGCGCTGATCGAACAGGCCGGGACCTGCGACATCCTCATCAACAACGCCGGCATCCAGCATGTCGCCCCCATTGAGGAGTTTCCGGCCGAGAAATGGGACGCGATCATCGCGATCATGCTCTCGAGCGCCTTTCACACCACCGCCATGGCTCTGCCGATGATGCGGCAAGCAGGGTGGGGCCGTATCATCAACATCGCCTCGGCCCACGGATTGACCGCGTCGCCCTACAAATCCGCCTATGTGTCGGCCAAGCACGGGGTCGTCGGGATCACGAAGGTGGTTGCCCTCGAGACGGCGAAGGAACCGATCACGGCCAACGCGATCTGCCCCGGCTACGTGCTTACGCCGCTCGTCGAGAGCCAGATCCCCGACACCGCAAAGAAATACGGGATGACCGAGGAGGAGGCTAAGGAGAAGGTGATCCTCGAGCGTCAGCCCTCAAAGGAATTCGCCACCACCGAACAACTCGGCGGGCTGGCGGTGTTCCTGTGTTCCGACCATGCCGCCCAGATCACCGGCACCACGCTCAGCATGGACGGCGGCTGGACGGCACTCTGAATGGCAAAAGGCCCGCGCGGGCGGGCCTTTTCGGGTCGCTCGGGGAGGGCGCGTCAGCTAAAACCGCCGCCTCCGCCGCCGCTACCTCCACCGCCGCCGCCACCACCACCGCCGTCGCCGTCGATGATGAGCACCGCCGCGATGATCGCGAGCAGGATGAGCGGAATGATGAAGCCGGAGGTCCCGGCGGTCTCTTCCGCAATCACTTCGGGTTCAAGGATCGGTTCGGCCATACCGCCGGCTTGCGCGGCCCCCGCAACCGCCAGCGAGGCGCTCAGCACCGCCGCCGCCGCAAATTTCGCAAGTGTCATCACTGTCCCGTCTTTCGTGTTCGTTGTGCGGGGAGATTAAGGCCAAGCGGCTGCCGCTGCAATATCGCCCGGAACCCGGCACTAACCGAGTTCTCTTGCCCGAACTGTCGCCGGTATCGCGGGGATATCGGTATTGGCGGGCTGTTCGTCCTGGCCGCCCGGATAGACGAGACCCGCCGAGATGATGAGCTTCGCGGCGTCTTCCACCTTCATCTCCAGCGGAACGACATCCGACTTCGGCAGGAACAACAGAAACCCCGACGTAGGGTTGGGCGTGGTCGGCAGGAACACCGCGACCTTTTCTTCCTCGACCGGGATGCCGCGCTTGATTTCCCCCTTGGCCGAGGTGGAGATAAACGCGATGGCCCAGATCCCCTTGCGCGGGTATTCGACGAGACAGGCCTGGTCGAACGAGGTGTCCGACTGGCTGAAAACCGTCTCAGCGATCTGCTTCAACCCGTTGTAAATGCTGCGAACCACTGGCGTGCGGTCGACGAGGTGCTCGGCCCAGCGCAGAAGCGAACGCCCGATGAGACCCTTTGCCAGCCAGCCGACCACGACCGTGAAAATGAGGAAGATGAAGACGCCGATGCCACGGACGTTGAAGCCGATATATTGTTCCGGACGCAGATAGCCCGGCACGAACGGAAGCACCCAGCCGTCGACCCAGCCGGCCACCGTCCAAATCAGCCAGCCGGTCAAGCCGATGGGCGCGATCACCACCAATCCGGTGAGGAACGACGCCCTGAGACCGCCGAGCATGGACCGGCGGCGCTTCAGCTCTTTTCTGTCTTCGGGTGACTTCATCGCCCGCCCCTGATCGGACCCAGCCCCTACTTAAGCGTGGCAATGATGTCGCACAACTCCCTTGCGATACTCAGCCGCGAGGGCCGAGGAGGCCGCTCAGTTCCTGAGCAATCCGTGCTGCGAGCCGCGCATTGTTGCGCACCAGCGCAATGTTCGTGCGGAGCGATGCGCCGCCCGTCATCTCATAGATCCGGTCGAGCAGGAACGGGGTGACCGCCTTGGCCGCAACGCCCTCGGCCCGCGCCTCGGCGATGGCGCGGTCGATCATCGGCATCAGCGCCTCGGCGGGTATCTCCTTGGCGGCGGGCACCGGGTTGACGACAAGCTGACCGCCGGGAAGCCCAAGAGCGCTGCGCATCGCGTGGGCGGTGGCAATCCGGGCCGGATCGTCGATGCGGAGGGGGGCGCGAAGGCCGGAGCTGCGGGACCAGAACGCCGGTACCTCGTCCTGACCGACGGCGATGACCGGGACGCCGAGGGTTTCGAGCCTTTCAAGGGTCTTGGGGATGTCGAGGATGGCCTTCGGGCCCGCCGCGACCACTGTGACCGGGGTGTGGGCGAGTTCGGTCAGATCGGCGGAGACATCGAAGCTCGTCTCCGCGCCGCGGTGGACGCCGCCGATCCCGCCGGTGGCAAAGACCCCGATCCCCGCCGCGCGGGCGGCGATCATCGTCGCTGCCACCGTCGTCGCACCAGAGGCTCCGGTGGCCATCGCCACCGCGATATCGGCCCGCGACAGCTTCGCGAGACCCGGCCGAGAGGCGAAGCCTCTGAGCTCGTCCGCTTCGAGACCGACGCGGAGCACCCCGTCGATCACCGCCACGGTGGCCGGAACCGCCGCCTCGGCGCGGATATCGGCTTCACAGGCCAGTGCGGTCTCGATGTTCTCCGGGGCGGGCATCCCATGGGTGATAATCGTCGATTCGAGTGCTACGACGGGTCGGCCCGCGGCGAGGGCGCTTGCGACCTCAGGGCTCGGTTGCAGCGGCAGCCTCATGACGGCACGTCGCCCGAGACGAAATCCGCCGCAGCTCGGAGCGCGTCGCGCAGGGCGTCGTCAGGTGCTGCGCCGGCCAGCTCGGCAGCGATATGGGCGGCCATGAAAGTGTCGCCGGCGCCGGTAACCCGGGTGACAAGCACTTCGGGCGGGGTGGCGGTACGGACACCGTCCGGGCCGGCCTCAGCCGCCATGCGGCCGCCGTCAGTGACGAGAATGCGGGCCGCCCCTCGCTGAAGCAACGCTGCGGCGGCCTCGGGCGCGGTGTCGAACCGCGCCCGGGCAAGGAGGCCCGCCTCTTCGAGGTTGAGATAGAGCGTGGCATGGGTCGCATCGAGAAACGGCAGGAGCCGTTCGGCCTTGCCCGGCGAGGCAGGCGCAACGCGAAGATCGGCCGCGCGAAAGAGGGGGCTTGCGGCGATCTCGGCCAGGAGTGTCTCGGTGAGGTTGCCGTCGAGCGCCACCGGCCCGGCCCAAGGGGCCTCCGCCGAAGCCAGGGCGCCATTCGACACGGCCCGCAAAATCTTGTCGCCGGCTTCCTCCAGCGAATGGGCATCGGCGATGGCGGCGATGAGCCCGTTGGCCCCCTCGACGGCCATGTAATTGTCGGTGGGCAGGTCGTCGGAGCGGTAGACATGGGCCGTCTCCATCCCGAGCCTTGCGGCATAGGCCAGAAGCGCGTCTCCGGCTTCGTCCCGACCAAGGGCGGTCAGCAGCACCGGATGCAGACCAAAGCGCCTGAGCGTCATCGCGATGTTCATCGCCACCCCGCCGGGGAGCCGGCTGATCCGCCCCGGCACGTCCGAGCCCAAGCGCATGGAGGCGCGCGATCGCCCGATCACGTCCCAAAGGACCGAGCCTATGCAGAGGATGGGCGTGCCCGTTGTCATGGCACCGCTCATGGGGGGTTTTCGGACAGGCCGCAAGCGTCCTATCCTGATGCCGCGCCGAGCCGAGCCGGATGAGCCCCATGACCGCCCATTTCACGCCCCAGACCTTCGCCTTTCTCGCCGATCTCGAAGCGAACAATTCGAAGGACTGGTTCGAGGCCAACCGCGACCGTTACGAGGCCGATTGGAAAGCGCCGGCCCTGGCCTTCATCGAAGCGCTCGCGGGGGCGATGGCTGCGCTGGAGCCGGCCCTCAAGGCGGAGGCGAAGATCAACGGCTCCCTGCGACGGATCAACCGCGACGTGCGGTTTTCAAAGAACAAATCGCCCTACAGCCCGTCTTGCCACATCGTCTTCTGGTGCGGCGACCATCCCAACCGTAGCCCTGGCATGCATTTCTCGCTCCACACCGGCGGGGTCGGCTATGGGGCAGGGATGTGGGGCCTTGCGCCGGCCCAGCTGCAGACATGGCGGGACATGGTGGTCGATGCCGTGGAAGGGCCGAAGGTGATCGCCGCCCTAGACCGCGCGGCGGAGGTGGGCTGCACCCTCGGGGAGCCCGACCTCGCCCGCCTGCCGAAGGGCTATGACGCCGAGGGCAGGTCCGCACAGCTTCTGCGGCACAAGTCGCTTGTCGCCCGCACCCACGGCACAGCCGCGAAACCGGACGTGCTGACCGAGGACGGTGCGATGGACTGGGCGATGGAGATGACGCACGCGCTGATGCCGGTGATCCGCATCGCGGCCTTTCTTTAAGCCGACGAGGCCAGGTGTTCCCCGTCCCGGGCTCGACCCGGGACCTCGCGCGGCCGGGCGGCGCGGATCGGGTGGAGTTCCCACGAACCCCGGGGCTTGCAATCGACCTGAAGGGCGTCTAAACGCCAGCGCACTTCACAGGCGGGGTCGGGCCGTCGGGGGGAGACATCCTCCGTCGGTCCACCGGTTGTTCCGAGACGGGATGATGCTCCGCCGAGGTTTGAAACCGGAAAGGACATACGCAGCATGGCACTGCCTGAATTCTCTATGCGCCAGCTTCTCGAAGCCGGTGTGCACTTCGGCCACCAGACCCAGCGCTGGAATCCGAAGATGGGCGAATATATCTACGGCGACCGCAACGGCATCCACATCTTGGACCTGACCCAGACGGTCCCGATGCTCGACGCAGCGCTCAACGTCATTCGCGAGACCGTGGCCAAGAACGGCCGCATCCTCTTTGTCGGCACTAAGCGTCAGGCCCAGCGGCCTATCGCCGAGGCGGCCGAGAAATGCGCGCAATACTACATGAACCACCGCTGGCTCGGTGGGACGCTTACGAACTGGAAGACGGTTTCGCAGTCCATCGGGCGGCTGAAGACCATCGACGAACAGATGGAAGTGGGCGCCGAGGGGCTGACCAAGAAAGAACGCCTCGGGATGGAGCGGGAACAGGCCAAGCTTCAGGCGAGCCTCGGCGGTATCCGCGAGATGGGCGGCGTGCCGGATCTGCTCTTCGTGATCGACGTGGGCAAGGAAGACCTCGCCATCGCTGAAGCGAAGAAGCTCGGGATTCCCGTCGTCGCCGTGGTCGATACCAATTGCTCCCCCGACGGGGTCGATTACGTGATCCCCGGGAATGACGACGCCGCGCGCGCCATCGCGCTTTACTGCGATCTTGTGGCCCGCGCGGCACTTGACGGGATGAGCGCCCAGCTCGGCGCGGCGGGCGTCGATGTCGGCGAGATGGTCGAAAGCCTCGAAGAGGAGCTTCCGGCCGAAGCCGAGGCCGCCCCGGCCGAGGAGGCGGCGGCAGAGACCGTCGCAGAGGCCCCGGCGGCAGACGCCGAAGAGACCAAGGCCGAGGCCTGAAGGCCCGTCACACCGATGTCACAAGGGTCGGGGTAAGCCCCGGCCCGAACGACCTGCTACCTCGAAGGAGAGCCGCAAATGGCGATCACAGCCGCACTCGTGAAAGAGCTCCGCGACAAGACCGGCGCGGGCATGATGGATGCCAAGAAGGCGCTGACCGAAAGCGATGGCGATATGGAGGCCGCGGTCGACTGGCTGCGGACCAAAGGGCTGGCGAAGGCCGCGAAAAAGTCCGGCCGGACTGCGGCTGAGGGGCTGATCGGTGTGGCGACATCCGGTGGCCTCGGTGTGGCGGTCGAGGTGAACTCCGAGACCGATTTCGTTGCCCGGAATGCAGAATTCCAGGAGATGGTGCAGAAGATAACCGAGGCCGCCCTTCAGGTGAGCGACGTTGAGGCGCTGACTGCGGCCATGGTTGGCGACAAGACGGTGGCCGAATACGTCACCGATAAGGTCGCGACCATCGGAGAGCACATGACGGTGCGCCGAATGGCGGTTTTGAACGGCGCCAAGATCACCACCTATATCCACAACCCAGCGGCCACCGACATGGGCAGCATCGGTGTTCTGGTCGCGTATGACGGCGGCGATGACGACTTCGCTCGCGGTGTTGCGATGCATATCGCGGCGATCAACCCTGCCTCGCTGTCGGAGGCCGATCTCGACCCGGCAATCGTCGAAAAAGAAAAGGCGATCCAGATGGATATCGCCCGCGAGAGCGGCAAGCCTGAGGCTGTGATCGAAAAGATGATCGGCGGGCGGATGCAGAAATGGCTCTCGGAAGTGACGCTTCTGAACCAGGTTTATGTGAAGTCCGAAGACGGCAAGACCACGGTCGGCGACGCGGCTAAGGCTGCCGGGGTGGAAATCACCGGCTTCGTGCGCCTCGAAGTGGGCGAGGGGATCGAGGTCGAGAAGGAGGACTTTGCCGCCGAGGTCGCCAAGGCCGCCCAGGGTTAAGGCCGCACAATTCTGCGCGACGAACGCCGTCCTTCCGGGCGGCGTTTTCGTTTCGAGGACAGCAGAAAGCAAAGGCGACGCAGCCTCACCCGACTGCGCCGCCTTCCGCCCCGGTCTCGGGGATGAGGACATGGGCGATAGTGCCGACCTGTCACGCGGAACAATACGTGCGATCAGGTCGGCTTCCGGTTTCCCGGACACCTGCCGGCCGCCCCAAATACACTGGACGATCAGGCAGGTCCGTTCCCAGGCAAATGCCACCACTCACGGAACATGGTTAACCTGACAGATCGAGCTTTTACCGAATAGTCAGGAATTCCTTACCTAACGTAAGTTTCTTGTGGATTACGTCTCCACAACGAAAATTTGGTTTTGAAATGAGGCCTTTAGAACGGCCTGCGCCGTGGTTTCAGCCTCAAGCATCTCTCGGGCCAGCCGCAAATGCTTCTCCACGGTGGCCAAAGACACGCCGAGGATCGAGGCGATGTCCTGGGTCGTCTTGCCGTCTCCGACCCATTCGAGCACCTCGCGCTGGCGGGGGGTCAGGGTCCTGCGGCCGATGAAGGGCAGGGTTGTGATCCGAAGATGCGAAATCTGATTCATCAAAAGGATGTCGCGGCCGTGCTGGTCCCAGATATCGTCAACCTCCGCTTGGATCAGCCCCGGCCGCGCCACAAGCCCGATGGCGCCCTTTGAGCGGGGCGAGACGTCCTTGAAGGAAATGGAGTACCCCGCGGTGACGCCGTGGGTGCGGTTGAACTCCAGCACCCGCAATTCCTCGGGCGTCATCGCCCCGAGGTTCTCGCTCATCCAGCCCCATGAACAGGCACCCACGTTCTCGAACGACCAGCGCACCATTGGAGCGTGGAAATACATGCCGCGCTCGACGAAGGGGCCGAGATACTCGGGGTCGTGGTTCGACAGAATCAGAAAGTCGTCCTCGGTGATCTGGTGCGGCGTGGCCCGGAACCGCGTGAACCCGTAGAGCAGCCGGTCGAACCCGTATTGCGCCATCGCTGCGACGTGAAACGCCCAGAGGGCCTCGATCCGGTCGAGGCGCATGAGTTCCTCAAGATAGTCGCGGATCATAGGCGTCCGGTCAGATGCGTCGCGATGGCCCGAAGCCCAAGCGCGTAACTCGCCGGACCGAAGCCGACGATCTGGCCAATTGCTGCCGGAGCCAGGAGCGAGACGTGGCGAAATTCCTCGCGCGCATGGATGTTTGACATGTGAACTTCAACCACCGGTGTCCCGACCGCAGCCACCGCATCGCGCAACGCGACCGAGGTATGCGTATAGGCGCCGGCATTCATCACGATCCCGCCGGTCCCGTCGCGCGTGGCGTGGATCAAGTCCACCAGTTCACCTTCATGGTTCGACTGGCGCCATTCGGTCTCCAAAGCTAACGCTCTGGCCACCTCGGCGGTCGATGCCTCGATCTCGGCAAGCGTGGTGGCTCCGTAGATGTCCGGCTGCCGGCTCCCGAGGAGGTTCAGGTTCGGTCCGTTCAGAACGAGAATCTTCATGCTTCGCTCTCCATGGACGGCTCATAGCCAGATTGGAGGGCCCGAGTCGAGCGGTTCGCGCGGCTATCGCGGTCCAACTCGGGGGCGCAACGCATTGGACGAGCGGGAAAACCCCACATCTTAATCTTAACATAATATCGATTACACGAAAACCGGACGGCTCAGCCGAGTGCGTAACCGGCCCCCCTGACCGTGCGCACCGGGTCCTCGCCGCCGTACTGGCAGAGCGACTTCCTGAGCCGGCCGATGTGAACGTCCACCGTCCGCGTGTCGACATAGATGTCCCGGCCCCAGACCCGGTCGAGGAGCTGTTCGCGCGACCAGACACGGCCGGGCTTTTCCATGAAGGTCGACAGCAGCCGGAACTCCGTCGGTCCCAGCCGGATTGCCCGTTCGCTGCGGGTGACCTTGTGGGTCTCGGCGTCGAGGACGATGTCTTCGAATTCGAGCCGCTGACCCACTGTCGCGGGCCGGGTTCGCCGGAGCTGGCTGCGGACCCGTGCCATCAGCTCCACCACTGAGTACGGCTTGACGACGTAGTCGTCGGCGCCGGTTTCGAGCCCCCTCACGCGGTCGACTTCCTCGGTGCGCGCCGAGATCATGATGATGGGCACCTCGCGCATCGCGTTACGCGATTTCAGGCGCCGGCAGATTTCGATGCCGGAGACGCCGGGCAGCATCCAGTCGAGGAGGATAAGGTCCGGGCCCACTTCATCGACCATCATCAGCGCCTCGTCGCCGGTCGCCGCGCGGGTCACGTCGAAGCCCTCGGCCTCGAGATTGTAGGCCAGAATCTCGCGCTGCGCCGGTTCGTCTTCGACGAGCAGGACCCTCGGTTGCGCGGCCGTCATCCATCGCGCTCCATGCTGACGAAGGCCGTCCGGTCCTCTTTGACGCGCGAATCCTCGGGCATCTCGCCGGTGACGAGGTAGATCACCTGCTCGCAGATCGACGTCACATGGTCGCCCATCCGCTCGATGTTCTTGGCGATGAAGTGGAGATGCATGCAGGCGGTGATGTTGCGCGGGTCCTCCATCATATGCGTGAGGAACTCGCGGAACAGCGCATTGTACATCTGGTCGACCTCGACGTCGCGCTGACGCACTTCCTGGGCGAGACCGGCATCGCGCTGGAAATAGCTGTCGAGCGCTTCCTTGAGCATGCTCTCGACCTCCTGACCCATCCGGCGGATCGACTTTGCGGAACCCTCGATGGGCGACATCTGGACGAGCACGGAGGTGCGCTTGGCCATGTTCTTGGCGTAGTCCCCGACCCTTTCGAGGTTGGCCGAAATCTTCATCACCGTAAGCACGGTCCGGAGGTCCGACGCGGTCGGTGCCCGGAGCGCGATGATCCGGGCGGCCTCCTCGTTGATCTCTTCTTCGAGCGCGTCGATCTTGCGGTCGTTCTCGCGCACCTGGGCGGCGAGTTCCTCGTCGCGGGTCGCCAGCGACTTGACCGCGTCGAGGATCGACATCTCCACAAGCCCGCCCATCTTCATGATGAGCGCCTGAATGCGCTCGAGATCGCGGTCGAAGACCGACTGAATATGATTGTCTTCCATGGGCTTATCCGATCCGCCCCGTGATGTAGCTCTCGGTGCGCTTGTCATTTGGGTTGGTGAAGATCTGGCCCGTTTCGCCGTATTCGACAAGGTTGCCGAGGTGGAAGAACGCCGTCTTCTGGCTCACCCGGGCGGCCTGCTGCATCGAGTGGGTTACGATCACCACCGAGTAATTCTGCTTGAGCTCGTCGATGAGCTCCTCGACCTGGGCCGTTGCGATCGGGTCGAGCGCCGAACAGGGTTCGTCCATGAGGAGAACTTCGGGCTCCGTGGCCACAGCGCGCGCGATGCAGAGCCGTTGCTGCTGGCCGCCCGACAGCCCCGTGCCGGGGGCCTGGAGGCGGTCTTTCGCCTCGTCCCAAAGCGCGGCACGTTTCAGCGCATTCTCGACGATCTGGTCGAGTTCGGCCTTGTTCTTGGCAAGCCCGTGGATTTTCGGCCCGTAGGCGACATTGTCGTAGATCGACTTCGGGAACGGGTTGGGCTTTTGAAACACCATCCCCACCTTGGCGCGAAGCTGCACCGGGTCGACGTCCTTGTCGTAGATGTCCTCATCGTCGAGCTTGATCTCGCCCTCGACGCGCGCAACATCAATTGTGTCGTTCATCCGGTTGATGCAGCGAAGAAATGTTGATTTCCCGCAGCCCGAGGGGCCGATGAAGGCCGTCACGGTCTTGTCCTCGATGTCGACGCTCACGTCCTTTATGGCATGGGTCTCGCCGTAATAGACCTGCACGTCCTTGGCGGAAATCTTGATCTCGTTGGTGCTCACGTCGGAGGCTCCGTCGTCTTGGGGTTACCAGCGCCGCTCGAACCGGCGGCGGAGGAGGATCGCGATGAGGTTCATCGACACAAGGAAGATAAGAAGGATAATGATACCGCCCCAGGCTTTCTCCGTGAAGACGACGTCCGAGCGCGAGGCCCAGTTGTAGATCTGCGCCGGCATCGCCGAATTGGGGCCTTCGAAGCCGCCGAGGAAACTGTCGGGATAGCGGGCGATGAAGCCGACCATACCGATCAGGAGAAGCGGGGCGGTTTCCCCGAGCGCCTGGGCGAGCCCGATGATCGTGCCGGTCAGGATGCCGGGGGCGGCCAGCGGCAGGACATGGTGGAACACCGCCTGCATCTTCGAGGCGCCGACCCCGAGGGCGGCGTCGCGGATCGAGGGCGGTACGGATTTCAGCGAGGCCCGAGTGGAGATGATGATCGTCGGGAGCGTCATGAGCGTCAGCACCAGCCCGCCCACGAGCGGAGCCGATTGCGGCATGCCGGCGAACTGGATGAAGACCGCCAGCCCCAGGATGCCGAACACAATCGACGGCACCGCGGCGAGGTTCGAGATGTTGACCTCGATGAAGTCTGTAAACCAGTTTTTCGGCGCGAATTCCTCAAGGTAGATCGAGGCGGCCACACCGATGGGCAGCGCCAGAAGCAGCACCACGATCATCATCAAAAACGAGCCCAGCACCGAGGCGCCGATCCCTGCCCCGCCGGCATTGTCGACGCCCGAGTCGACACCGGTGATGAAGTTCCAGTTGAAGACCTGGGCGATGAAGCCGGCCTCCTGAAGCGTGTCGACAAGGTCGAAATCGGAGGGTACGAAGAACCGGTTGCCCTCGCCGGACACGTCGCCGCGGTCGAAGGTGCCCTTGAGGTACCGGTCGACGCGGCTGGCCGCGGAGAGCTCGAACGCCACAGGCTGGCCGATATGGTCCGGGTTCTCGCGGTAGAAGGCGCGGATCGTGCCGCCGACTTTGCCCAGGAGACGTTCGATCGTGTCGGCGTCGAACTCCGCCTCAATGCCCTGCTCGCGAACGCGGTCGGAGAAGTAGGCGACAAACTGGTCGGTATAAACGGCGGTCTTCAGAACGGCAGCTTCCGCCTCGTCGAACTGTTCCTGGGTCATCGTGTAGTCGAGCTTCACGACCGCCTGCTGAAACGCCGGCAGCCCGTTCGACAGGATCGCCCAGACCAGACCGACGAGAAAGCACAAGCCGGCCGTGATCGCGATGATGCCATAGGCCTTGAACCGGGCCTCGGCGGCGTTGCGCCGCTTTGTGCGGGCATCGAGTTCGAGAAGCGAACTGCGTTTCTTCTTTCCGGGGGCGGCGGCAAGGCCGTCGGTCGCGGCGTCGGTCATTCGTACTGCTCCCGGTATTTGCGCACGATGTAGAGGGCGAGAACGTTGAGCCCGAGCGTCACGACGAAGAGCGTCGTGCCGAGGGCGAAAGCGACAAGGGCGACGGCGGAGGAGAAATCCGCATCGCCCGTGAGCTGGCTGACGATCTTCGCGGTGACGGTGGTCATCGCCTCGAACGGGTTGAGGTCGAGCCGGGCGGCGGCCCCTGCCCCGAGCACCACGATCATCGTCTCGCCGATGGCGCGGGACGCAGCAAGAAGGATCGCGCCCACGATCCCCGGCAGCGCCGCCGGCAGCACGACCTTGCGGATGGTTTCGGAATGGGTTGCGCCGAGGCCGAGCGAGCCGTCCCGCATCGCCTGGGGCACCGCGTTGATGATATCGTCCGACAGCGAGGAGACGAACGGGATGAGCATGATCCCCATCACAAGGCCCGCCGTCATCACCGCCGTGCCGCCCGACATCCAGTCAACCCCAAGCGCGCCGTCCCGGCCGAAGACGCCGACAAGGAGCGGGCCGACCGTGAGAAGGGCGAAAAGCCCGTAGACGATGGTCGGAATGCCCGCGAGCACCTCAATGAGCGGCTTGGCCACGGAGCGCACTGTGGGGCTGGCATATTCGGAGAGATAGATCGCGGCGAAAAGCCCGATGGGCACGGCCACAAGGAGGGCCACGAGCGAGATGTAGAACGTCCCCCATAGAAGCGGCAACACGCCGAGCTCGCTGTCCCCGCCCCGGCCGGAGAAACTCGGCGCCCAGGTGGTGCCGAAGAAGAAATCCGCCGCCGGGTAGATGCGGAAGAACTCTATCGTGTTGAAGAGCAGCGAGAAGAGAATTCCGATGGTCGTCAGGATCGCGATGGAGGCGGCGAGAATGAGAAGCGCCAGCATACCCGTTTCCACCGCGTTTCGCGCCCGGAAGCCGACGCCGATGCGCGCGAGCGACCAGCCGAGGCCGGCGACGGCGAGCGACAGGCCCGCGGCAGCCATAAGCAACGCTCCGGTGGCCGATTGTGCGCGGTAGGCCTGTGCGGCGGTCAGCACCTCCGCTTCGACGTTAGAGCCAAGGACAACGCCCACTTCCGCGAGCCGCTCGCGGATGTTGGTGAACTCGGCGCGGATGTTGGTCGCCTGGTCGGCGGTCAGCGCCCCTTCGGCCACCGCCACGTCGAGCCCGTCCGCGAGGCGCCGGACGTCGGACATCACCAATCCCTTGGAGCCCCCCTCGGGCACGATCCGGTCAGGGATCATCTGGCTGACATTGGCTTCGATCAGAACCGGCTGGAACACCATCCAAAGCGCCACGACGATGAGCGAGGGCACCGCCGTCAGCATGAACACGTTGGCGCCGTAGTAATTCGGTCTGGAGTGAAGGACCCGGGCGTCGCCCTCAGCGCTTTGCAGAGCGCGCATCCGGCCGAGGAGGAAGCCGCCGAGGGCCAGAACGACGATGATGGTGACCAGCCAGAAAGGTTGCATCGCGACCCAAAGCCCCCAGGGTGAGAAAGCGGCGGTAAGAAAGCTGCGGCGCCCGAAACCCCGGGCGCCGCGTTGTCTTGGAAAGCCGGAGGCTTACTGCATGGTCTCTTCGGCGGCGACCATAGCTTGCGTGGAGCCGAGCTCGGGGTCGGAGACGAGGCCGTAGTTCGACAGCGGGCCGTCGGGGCCGGCAATCGCGTCAGAGACGAAGAACTCGGCGTACTCCTTGAGGCCGGGGATCACGTCGAGATGGGCGCCCTTGATATAGAAAAAGAGCGGCCGCGAGACGGGGTACTCACCCGAGGCGATGGTCTCGGTGTTCGGAGCCACGCCCGACATGGTGGCGACTTTGAGCTTGTCGGTGTTGTTCTCGTAGAACGCCAGACCGAACACGCCGATGCCGTTGGGGTTGGCGTCGATGCGCGCCAGAGTTTCGGTGTAGTCGCCGTCGATGTCGACCGAGCGGCCGTCGGTGCGGACCGCGAGGCAGGCATCCTCGGCGTCGTCTTCGGACATGCCGGACGCCATCATCGCCTCGAAGGCGCCGGTGGCTTCACAGCCGGCCGCGACGACTTGCTCTTCGAAGACTTCACGGGTGCCGTGCTTGGTGCCCGGGATGAAGGCGAGGATCTCGGCTTCGGGAAGTTCGGGGTTGAAATCCGACCACATGGTGTAGGGGTTGTCGACGAGCTCGCCGTCGACCAGCACGGTCGGGGCGAGGGCGTTGAAGATGTCGGCTGGCTCGAAGGCGGTGAAGGCCGGACCGTCGATCTGGCTTGCGAAGACGATGCCGTCATAGCCGAAGCGCACTTCGATGATGTCGGTCACGCCGTTTGCGGCGCATTCCTCGACTTCGCCGGGGCGGATCGCCCGCGAGGCGTTGGCGATGTCGATGGTGTTCTCGCCGACGCCTTCGCAGAACCGGGCAAGACCGGCCGAAGAGCCGCCCGATTCGACCACGGGGGTGGGGAAATCGAAGTTCTCGCCGAAGGCTTCGGCGACGATGGAGGCATAGGGCAGCACGGTCGACGAGCCGGCAACCTGAACGTTGTCACGGGCGAGCGCCGAACCGGCGGAAACTGCGGTGATCGCCAGAGCAGAGGCGCTCAGTTTCACGAAAGACATGTGGGATTTTCTCCTGATTCTGTCACGACCGCAGGACGCGGCCTCGGGGGCCGTGCCTAGGGTCCGGGCGCTATCCTTTTGTGACAACAAGGTAACGGTTTTATGACGACCGCCGCAGCGGTTCGCGCGTCCTGATGGGACCGTTAGCGAAGTGCCGGAAGAAGCACGGTAAACCGGCTCCCCTCGCCCGGTGTGGCCTCGATCTTGAGCCGTCCCCGGTGCCGGTTTACAATGTGTTTGACGATCGCGAGCCCGAGCCCCGTCCCGCCCATTTCCCGCGAGCGGTGGCTGTCGACGCGGTAGAATCGCTCTGTCAGGCGGGGAATGTGCGCAGCATCGATCCCGTCGCCGTCGTCTTCGACGGAGACCTCCAAGCCCGGGCCCCGGAATCCGGTAACCTCGTCGTGCCGGCTGAGGCGCACAGTCACCGTCTCGGCGCCGTACTTGACCGCGTTTTCCACCAGATTAGTAAAGACTTGGGAAAGCTGGTCGGGATCGGCGGTGAGAACGGCCTCGCCCCCTGCCCCCTCGAGCCGGAGCTCAGCCCCTTGCTCCTCAGCAAGCGGCTGGAGCGCGAGCACCACCGACGCCAGGATGGCCGAAAGATCGACCGTTTCGGTGGGCCGCATGCGTTCGACCGATTCGACCCGGCTGAGGGAGAGCAGATCGGCCACGAGCCGGTTCATCCGCGTCGCTTCCCGGCCCATCGTGTCGAGAAACCTGTCGCGCGCTTCCGCGTCGTCGCGCGCTGCACCCTTCAGCGTTTCGATAAACCCGATGAGGGCGGTCAGCGGCGTCCGCAACTCGTGGCTGACATTGGCCACGAAGTCCTGTCGCATCTGCCTTGCCTCCTGGGTCGCGGTCTGGTCCTCGAAGGTGACAAGTACGAGCGGCCCGCCGTCCGACGTCGCCAGCGGCGCGGCTGTCACCCGCCAGAGCACCTCGCGGGTGGCGACCGTCGTGACGACGCTGGCCGTTCCGGGCTGGCGCAACCGGAACACCGCCTCGACGCAGTCCAGAAGCACCGGCTGTCGCAGCGCGGCAACATAGGTGCGGCCCACCACCGTGCCACCGAGGATCGCCTTGGCCTCGGCATTCGCATGGGCGAGCCGTTCGTTCCCGTCGATGAGAAGCGCCGGGATCGGCAGGGCGTCGAGAACCGCGTTGGCAAGCTGCAAGAATCAGGTCTTCCGGTAAGCTGATTGACGTTCTGTCATCTGGCGCCGTCCCCCCGGACGCAACCGCAAAAACCCATGTTGCAGCGCAGAAATACCCGTAAAAGGGGAGTTGAAACGGTAAACACTCGCCCTATTATGAAGAAAATTCGAACGTTCGCCAGGCTGCATTACGGCGGCGAACCTTTGCTGGAGCGACGCCGATGCCTGTATATTGCATAGGACGGTCATGCGACGATTAGCCGACGACAGCCCGATGCATGCCGCACCGTCGGGCGAAAGCTACACCGGAAAAGCAGCGGTGCTTGCGGTGGGCGACACCGCTGAGTGGCTGCGGCGCAGGCAGCCCGTTCCGCCGGGAGGCCGGATCATCCTGGCATCGTTTTCCGACCTCTCCCGGCCGCTGCTCGACCGTGTGAGCCCCAAACTCGTGCTGTCTCCGCTCCTGGCGCGCGACTTCGACTGTATCGATCTGGCCCAGATGCTCTTCACTTTGGGCTATACCGGACAGTACCGGGTCATTTCCAACGACCTGCCCGATCCAAGGGTCGTTTTGGCCGAAATCCGGGCACTTTGCCCAGGGCTCGATTTCGCGATCCTGCAACTCTCCGCCGACGACTAGGGCGAACCGCGGCGATCGGAAGCCCTCCCGTCGCGGGCCTGACCCGAGACCTCGACGAACGATGCGCGACGCGGTCCGGCGATCCCGGACCGGGGAATGGAACATTCGCAAAACATCGCCTGCCGCTCACCGTCAGCCGGCCGCAGCCGCCACGCCCTTGCGAAACGCCTCGATGAGCGCGCCGGCCTCCTCGCAGCCCGCCGACACCCGGAAGAACCCGTCCGAGATGCCGATCGCCGCGCGGGCCGCCGGCGACAATCCGCGATGGGACGACGAAGGCGGGTGGCTGAGGGTGGTGGAGATATCGCCCAGCGTCGGCGCAAAGGCGATCTCGCCGGCCAACGCGCCCACGAGCCGTTCTGCGGCCGGCCGCCCGCCCTCGATCTCGAAACTCACCATGTGGGACCCGCGGTTGCCCAGAAGCGGCCGGGCAAGCGCCGCGTCGGGGTGGCCGGGGTCAGTGGGATAGAACACCCGGGCGACGCCATGCATCTGCCGCAGCGCCCCCGCAAGGGCGGCGGCATTTGCCTCCGCGCGGTCATAGCGCAGCTCGAAGGACAAGAGCCCCCGCTCGGCCAGCCAGCAATCGAACGGGCTTGGCGTGAGGCCCATCGTCACCGCGAAGGGCTCGATCCGCGCCATGAGGTCGGCGTCGTTCGTGCCGACCCAGCCCAGCGTTGCGTCGGAATGGCCCGCCAGGAGCTTTGTTACCGAGTGGATGACGATATCGGCCCCCCGGGCGAGCGGTTGCACCGCACGCGGCGTCGTGAACGTGTTATCGACCGCCAACGGCGCGCCTGCCGCCCGGGCGACTTCGGCGATCCCGGCCAGATCGGCGATCCGGATCGTCGGGTTCGACACGGTTTCTATCAGGATAAGCCGCGTTTCCGGCCGGAGAGCCGCCTTGACGGCGGAGGCGTCCGAAGCATCGACAAGGCTCGTCGCGATGCCGAGCCGGGGCAGGTCTTCGCCCATCATCCGCAGCGAACGGCCATAAAGCTGGTTGCCGCCGATCACATGGTCGCCCGCCCGACACAGGCCCAATAGCACAGCCCCGACCGCCGCCATGCCGGAGCCCGTCACGAGCCCCTGTCCCGCCCCCTCCATCGTCGCGATGCGCCGGGCCAGGACGGTCGCGTTCGGGTGGCCTTCCCGGGCATAGGTGAAGCCCGTCGCTTCACCCTCATAGACCCGGTCGAGCGCGGCCGGGCCATCGGCGGTGTAGACGACCGAAGGCTGGATCGGTGAGGTCAGTGGCTGGGTCACGGAGCCCGGCCATGCGCTCCGCCGAGAGGAGCCGCTCATCGGCCCACCGGTACAAGCCCCGCCCGGAACCGGCGCATCTTGGCGCGGTAACGCTCGGCGGAGACCAGAAGTTCGGCGACAGCATCGTCGTCGAGTTCGCGGACGACCTTGCCTGGCACCCCCATCACCAAAGCACGCGGGGGGATCGTCTTGCCCTCCGCGACCAGAGCGCCCGCGCCGATGAGCGCCCCCGCCCCGATCACCGCATCGTTGAGCACGGTCGCCCCCATCCCGATGAGCGCCCCGTTCCCGATCCGGCAGCCATGGAGCATCGCCTTATGCCCGACCGTGCAATTCTCGCCGATCACGAGCGGACAGCCCGGGTCGGTGTGGCAGACCGTGTTCTCCTGAACGTTACTGCCGGCGCCGACCGTGATCGGCTCGTTGTCGCCCCTCAGCGTCGCCCCGAACCAGACCGACGCGCCGGACCCGAGAACCACCTCGCCGATGAGATTGGCATCGGGCGCGACCCATACGTCGTCATCATCGGGCAATGTCGGGGCCACCCCCTCGAAGGAATAAAGCGGCATCAATGCTCCTCGAACTCCGATTGCAGCCGCCGGACATGGGCCACGAGCCCCGGCTGGCGGGCCCGCCGAAGCCGCTCCGCAGCAACGATGCCCTTCAGCCGCGCCTCTGTGGCGTCGAGATCGTCATTGATCAGGACGTAGTCATAGGCATCCCAATGGCTGATCTCGTCCCAGCTCTTCTGCATCCGCTTGGCGATGGTCTCGTCGTTGTCCTGACCGCGCGACTGGAGCCGCTCCCTGAGCGCCGTGATCGAGGGCGGCAGCAGGAAGACCGAGAGCACCGCGTCCGCGAGAGCCGAACCGGCGATTTGCTGCGCCCCCTGCCAGTCGATATCGAAGAGAACGTCCCGGCCCTGCGAGATCGCCGCTTCCACAGGGGCCCGGGGGCTGCCGTAGAAATTGCCGAAGACATGGGCATGTTCGAGCATGTCCCCATCGGCGACCATGCGGCGGAACTCGGCCTCGTCGGTAAACCGGTAATGCTGCCCGTCGACCTCCCCGGGCCTTGGCGGCCGGGTCGTGGCGGAGACCGAAAACGTGATGTCGGGGTCCCAGTCACGCAGCCGGCCCGCCAGCGTGGACTTTCCCGCCCCCGAGGGCGACGACAGGATGATGAGAAGACCGCGCCGCGCGTCAGGCAAGCTCTATTCCACGTTCTGGATCTGCTCTCGCATCTGATCGATGACCGCCTTGAGGTCAAGACCGACGGCCGTCAGCGCTCTCGAGCCCGACTTCGAGCAGAGCGTATTGGCCTCGCGGTTGAACTCCTGAACCAGAAAATCGAGCTTGCGGCCTTTCGGGCCGTCCGCGGCGACGAGGTCGCGGGCGGCGTCGATATGGGCCGAGAGCCGGTCGAGCTCTTCGGTCACGTCGGCCTTTACCGCCAGAAGCGCCAGTTCCTGGGCCAGCCGGTCGGCGTCGACGGCATCGGTGGCCTCGACGATCCGGGCGAGTTGCGTTTTCAGCACATCCTCCGCCCGCGCACCCCGTTCGTCCGCGGCTGCGACAGCGGCACCGTGCAACCGCTCGATTTCGTCGATCTGCCCGGCAACGGTCGCGGCAAGCGCCGCCCCCTCGGAGGCGCGCATCGCCGTGAAATCCGCCAGGAGCAGGTCGAGATCGGCTTCGAGCGCCTTTCGGAGCGGTGCGGTATCCTCCTCCCGGGACGGCGCGTCGAGCACCCCGCGCAATGTGAGGATTTCAGCAGCCGACGACGGTCTGAGCCCGATATCGGCCGCCGCAGCGGCGGTTTCGGTCTCGGCGATCATCTTCAGCGCGCGAGCCAGCCTTTCGGGGTCGAGTGCGGCTTCGGCGGCTTCGGCATTCGTCTGCACCCGCAGCGTCATCTGCACGCTGCCGCGATGCAACGCCCCCTGGAGCCTGGCCCTGACCGCCTGTTCGAGCCCGTCGATCCAGTCGGGGAGGCGCAGGCGCAGGTCGAGACCCCGCCCGTTCACCGACCTGAGGTCCCATGTCCAGCTGTAGCGTCCCGCCGCTCCTTGGCGCGCGGCAAACCCCGTCATGGAAACAGTCACGGCCGCCCCCGGGCCAGCGTTAACCGTTCCTGTCGATTTTTAGGGAAATTCATTGCGGTTGGTGCCATATTGGGGTCGTGAGCAGTGTGTTGGTAAGAGTTAGCAGACGCCCCCGAAGCTCACAATCGGGGTCGCCTGCGGGGGAGAGAGATCGTGGATCGCATCATTGATCGCGGCGGGTCCGAACCGTCGGGCCTTGTATCGCTGCAAGAACGCCGTCTTGCCCGTCGCCATACGGCGCTGGTGCAGGTCGAAGCCTACTGGACCAGCCTCAGGGGCAGCCGTCTCGTCCCCGACCGGGCGGAGGTGGACCCAAGGGGGCTGTCCGGCGCGCTCGAACACGCTTTCGTACTGGAGCGCATTGCGCCCGGCCTCGCTCGTTTCCGCGTCGCCGGAATGCACCTGTCCGACCTTATCGGCCTCGAAGTGCGCGGCATGCCGATCTCGGCGACCTTTGCCCCCGATGCAAGGGCGGAGTTGGCGCGCGCCCTCGACGCGACCTTCAACGAACCCGCCCGGATCCGGATGTCGGTCACCGGCGAGACCGGGATCGGTCGCCCGGTGCTCCAGGGCGAAATGGTCCTTCTGCCGCTGCGGTCGGATGGGGGCGAGGTGAGCCGCGCGTTGGGCTGTTTGGTGATGGACGGCAAGATCGGCCGCCAGCCGCGGCGCCTCTCGATCACCGCGATGGAGCACCAGACGCTGACGGGCTACGCCGATGGCGGAACAGGCACGATGCCCCCGCCACTGCCCGGCGCCGAGCCCCGCCGGACCCCCGCGCGCGACGCGGCCCTCGAAAAGGCACCGTTCCTGCGCCTCGTTCACAGCCGCGATTGAAGTCCTCGCATTGCCCGGCACCGGTTCCGGGGCGGCGTCTGATCCCACCATGCGGCGAGGCGGTCCCCACGTAGGGCGGGCATTCCACCCACCATCCTGCGGATCGCAACCATGTCCCAAAAGTCCGATTGCCGCCCCCCGGGGCCGCTCCAGACGCACTCAGGACGAGGCTGGCCCCGCCCCAATCGAGCGCCGTACCGCCCTAAACCGCCGCCGCCTGACTGCGCGCCTGACGACGGGCGGTGAGTTCCTCGGCCACGAGAAACGCAAGTTCCAGCGACTGAGAGGCGTTGAGCCTCGGGTCGCAGGCGGTATGGTAGCGGTCCGAAAGGTCCTCTTCCGTGACCGCCCGGACCCCGCCGGTACATTCGGTGACATCCGCCCCCGTCATCTCGAAATGCACGCCGCCGGGGATTGTCCCTTCCGCGCCGTGGACCTCGAAGAATTCCCGCACCTCGCGGAGCACGCTGTCGAAGGGCCGGGTCTTGTAGCCGGTTGCCGACTTGATGGTATTGCCGTGCATCGGGTCGCAGGACCAGACCACCTCGGCACCTTCTTCGCGCACCGCCCGGATGAGCCGCGGCAGATGCTCGCCCACCGTCCCCGCCCCGAAGCGCGCAATCAGCGTCAGCCGCCCCGCCTCGTTCTCGGGATTGAGCTTCTCCATCAGCACCTTGAGGTCGTCGGCCGTCGTGGTCGGCCCGCATTTCAGGCCGATCGGGTTTTGCACCCCGCGGGCGAACTCGACATGGGCGCCGTCCGGCTGGCGCGTGCGGTCGCCGATCCAGATCATATGACCGGACCCTGCGAGCCATTGACCCGAGGTCGAATCGAGCCGGCAGAGGGCTTCTTCGTACTCCAACAGGAGCGCCTCGTGGGAGGTGTAGAACTCCACGCTCGAGAATTCATGCGTCGTCGCCCCGTCGATACCGGCCGCCGCCATGAAGTCGATTGAATCCTGGATGCGGTTGGCGATGTCGCGGTAGCGCGCGGCATCCTCGGCATCGGTGAACCCAAGCGTCCACGAATGCACCCTATGCATGTCTGCAAAGCCACCCGTGGAAAAGGCCCGGATGAGGTTCAGTGTGCCGGCGGCCTGGGTGTAGGCCTGGAGCATCTTTGCCGGGTCGGGGTTTCGCGCTGCGGCGGTAAAGTCGAGCTCGTTGACGATGTCGCCCCGGTAGGACGGAAGTTCCACCCCGTCTTTCACTTCGGTCGGTGCCGAGCGCGGCTTGGCGAACTGCCCCGCCATCCGGCCGACCTTTACCACCGGAACCTTGGCGCCGTAGGTCAGAACCATCGCCATCTGGAGCATGACCTTGAAGGTGTCGCGGATCTGGTCGGCGTTGAAGGCGGCAAAGCTCTCGGCGCAATCGCCCCCCTGTAGGAGGAACGCCTCGCCGCGCGCGGCGGCCGCAAGCTCGTGGCGCAGCCGGCGCGCCTCACCCGCGAACACCAGCGGCGGATAGCTCGAAAGGCGAGCCTCGACGCCCTCGAGGGCCGCAGCGTCGGCATAATCGGGCATCTGCACCCGCGGCTTGTTGCGCCAGTCGCTCTTCGTCCAGTCGCCCATGGGTCTTTCCCTTTCGCGCGGCATCGCGGATCACGTCTATAGGGGAGGGCCGGGGCCTTGAAAACCGCCAATTGCGCGCGATCCGCGGTCATCTGGGTTTGCGCAAACCGGAAATTCCTGTAACCGTCCCGTCGGCTCAGCGCGAGAGGCCCGATGCAGAAGATCGTTGGACCCGTGAGAATGCGTCCCGGGGACGGCGCCCGCCCCCGGCGCTTCGTCTTCGTGCTGCTCGACAACTTCACCATGCTCTGCTTCGCCTGCGCGGTCGAAAGCCTCAGGATCGCCAACCGCCAGTCGGGCCGGACGCTTTACGAGTGGATCACGGTCGGCGAAGGGGGCGACACGGTCTCCTGTTCGGCCGGTATCACCTACAAGCTCGACGCGGGGCTCGGCGAGCTGTCCCGCGACGACACCATCGTCGTCTGCGGCGGGATCGACGTCGCCTCGGCCTCGACGAGAACGATGCTCGGCTGGCTGCGTCGGGAAGCCCGCAAAGGCGCGGCCGTCGGCGGGCTCTGCACCGCGGGCTGGACGCTGGCGCGGGCGGGTCTTCTCGACGGCAAGCGCGCCACGATCCACTGGGAAAACCATGACAGCTTTCTTGAGGAGTTCCCGGATGTGGACCTGACCAAATCGGTCTTCGTGATGGACGGCAACCGCTTCACCACCGCCGGGGGGACCTCCTCGATCGACCTGATGCTGAAGGTGATCTCGGACGATCACGGCGAGGAACTCGCCTCCGAGGTCGCCGACCAGCTCATCTACACGACCATCCGGACCGACCAGGACACCCAGCGGCTTTCGGTACCCACCCGGATCGGCGTGCGGCACCCCAAGCTCGCCCAGGTCATCCAGATGATGGAGGCGGCCATCGAGGAGCCGATCTCCCCGGCGATACTGGCCCGCGATGTCGGCCTCTCGACGCGCCAGCTCGAACGGCTGTTCCGGCGCTATCTCAACCGGTCCCCGAAACGCTACTACATGGAGTTGCGGCTCCAGAAGGCGCGCAACCTCCTGATGCAGACCGACATGAGCGTGATCAACGTCGCCCTGGCCTGCGGCTTCACGAGCCCGTCGCATTTCTCGAAATGCTACCGGGCCCATTACAACACCACCCCGTACCGCGAACGCGGCGCCCCGCCCCAGCGGCTTTCGGTGTGAGGCGGGCGGCAAGGGGGGGCTCTGCCCCCGGCCCGTTCGGGCCTCCCCCGCGGTATTTCTCGCCAAGATGAAGGAGCAGCGGTCCGGACCCGGGGTCTACCCCGCGCCCCCCGGTGTCACCCGGTAGAGCGCTCCGTTGCCCACCGACAGAAACCAGATCGCCCCGTCGGGGCCCTCGCGGATGTCGCGGACACGCTCGGTTTCTGGGCCTTCTATGCGCTCCACCTCGCGGATGCCTCCCTCGGTGTCGAGCCGCGAGATGAGACCGAACTTCAGCGAGCCGACAAAGATATCGCCTTCCCATTCCGGCCAGAGCCGGCCCGAATAGACCATCAGCCCCGAAGGCGCGATCGAGGGGTCCCAGTAGAACTCGGGCTGGGCCATGCCGGCCGCCTCGGTGCCCTCGCCGATCCGGGCCCCGGAATAATGGGTGCCGTAGGAAATCACCGGCCAGCCGTAATTCACGCCCCGTTCGATCCGGTTCACCTCATCGCCGCCGCGCGCACCGTGTTCGGCGGTGTAGATCGTCCCGTCCGGCGCCACGCCCATGCCCTGGGGGTTGCGGTGCCCGTAGGACCAGATCTCGGGCTGCACCCCCGCCTCGCCGACGAAGGGGTTGTCGTCGGGCACCGACCCGTCCCGTGCGATCCGGATGATCGAGCCGTTGTGGCGTCTGAGATCCTGGGCCGAGGGCCGGTCGCCCCGGTCGCCGATCGAGATGTAGAGATAGCCGTCGGCCCCTTCCACGACCCGCGAGCCGAAATGGCGTCCGCCCTCTGAGCCCGGGCTCATCTCGAAGATGACCTCGACGTTTTCGAGCCGGTTGCCGGCCTCCGACAGCCGGCCCTTCGCAAGGGCCGTGCCCTCGCCCGCACCCTGCGGCATCGCGAAGGTCACAAACACCTCCCGCGAGGCGGCGAAATCGCGCGGTACCATCACGTCGAGAAGCCCACCCTGCCCGGCGTCGCGGACCCGCGGCACGCCGCGGATGTTGGTGACCGACTGGCCGTCCACATGCAAAAGCCGCCCGCCTCGTTCGGTCACGAGCAACCCGCCCTCGGGCAGGAACGCCAGCCCCCAGGGTTCGTCGAGGCCCGTGATCACCGGCTGGGCGCGGAGCGGACCGGCCGAACTGTCGAGACCGACGGCGGGGCTGGCAAGGACAAGGGCGACAAGGCTGACGATAATGCGATGCATCTTAGGGCTCCTGAAACGGTGCTTTGCCCATCAGATAAGCCCGGATCGACCCTGCGCCAGCCCGCCGGCGGCCGGCCGCCCAAACCGGCTTTCCTTTTTTCTGCGGCCTTACTAGGTTGTCCGGCAGTTTTTGAGAACCATCAGGGAGTGAAGGATGAAACGGTTCTTGTTGGCAACGACCGCCGCTGTGCTGGCCGGGGGCGGCGCACAGGCGGGCGGACACGCAAGCGACATAACGATGGGGGTCCTTCTGGGCTTCACCGGCCCGGCGGAATCGCTGGCGCCCGACATGGCCGCCGGCGCGGAAGCCGCGATGGCCGAGGTCACCGAAAGCGGGCTCCTGCTCGGGGGTATCAGCGTCACTCCGACCCGGGGCGACTCGACCTGCATCGACGCCGCCGCGGCAACTGCGGCCGCCGAACGGATGATTACCTCCGAAGGGGTCGCCGGGATCGTCGGCGCGCTCTGTTCGGGGGCGACGGGTGCTGCGTTCCAGAACGTCGCGCTCGCCAACGGAATGGTGATGATCTCGCCCTCGGCAACCTCGCCGGGCCTCTCCACCATCGAGGACAACGATCTATTCTTCCGCACGGCCCCGTCGGACGCGCGCCAGGGCGTTGTGATGGCCGAGATCCTTCTCGAGCAGGACATCACCGAGGTCGCGGTCACCTACACCAACAACGACTACGGCAAGGGTCTGGCCGACAGTTTCGAGGCCGCCTATGCCGAGCGCGGCGGGACGGTGACGATCAACGCCGCCCATGAGGACGGCAAGGCCGACTACTCGGCCGAAGTCGGCGCGCTCGCCTCCGCCGGCGGCCAGCGGCTCGTGGTCGCGGGGTATCTCGATCAGGGCGGCCCCGGTATCATCCAGGCCGCGCTCGATGCGGGCGCCTTCGACACGTTCCACCTGCCCGACGGGATGATCGGCGATTCGATGCAGGAGCGGTTCGGCACCGACATCGAAGGATCGACCGGTCAGGTTCCGGGCACCGACAGCCCCGGGGCCGCGCTGATGGGCGAACTCGGCGAAGCGCGCGGCTTCAACGGCACCGGCCCCTTCGCGCCGGAAAGCTACGATGCCGCCGCGCTGATCATGCTGGCGATGCAGGCCGCCGATTCGACCGACCCCAACGTCTACAAGGGCAGCGTGATGGATGTCGCGAACGCGCCGGGCGTCAAGATCTATCCCGGTCAGCTTGCCGCAGGGCTCGCCCTTCTCGCCGCCGGCCAGGAGATCGACTATGTCGGCGCCTCGGCCGTCGAACTGATCGGCCCGGGCGAGAGCGCCGGCGCCTACCGTCAGATCGAAGTGATCGACGGGGTCATCACCACCGTCGGCTTCCGCTGATCGGCGCGAAAGACAGGAAGGGGGCCCCGCCGGGCCCTCTTCCCCGCCACAAAAGACCATCCGGGGACAGCCGCATTGATCGTCGTCGAAGACGTGCACAAACACTTCGGGGGTTTTCATGCCGTCGACGGTGCGAGCCTCGAGATCGCCGAAGGGTCGATCACCGGGCTCATCGGCCCGAACGGTGCGGGAAAAACAACCCTTTTCAATGTGATCGCGGGCAATCTTAAGCCGACATCGGGACGGGTGACGATGGCGGGCGAGGACATCACCGGCCTGCCGCCGCATGCGCTTTTCCACAAAGGGCTTTTGCGCACCTTTCAGATCGCCCACGAATTTTCCTCGATGAGTGTCCGCGAGAATCTGATGATGGTGCCGGGGCAGCAATCGGGCGAGACGATCTGGAACGCCTGGGTTGGGCGTCGCCGGATCGCCGAGGAAGAACGGGCGCTGTCGCAGAAAGCCGACGAAGTTCTTGAATTCCTGACGATAGATCACCTTGCAGGCGAACGCGCAGGCAATCTTTCGGGCGGCCAGAAGAAGCTTCTGGAGCTCGGGCGCACGATGATGGTCGATGCCCGCATCGTCTTTCTCGACGAGGTCGGCGCCGGGGTGAACCGCACGCTTCTCAACACCATCGCCGACGCCATCGTCCGGCTCAACCGCGAGCGCGGTTATACCTTCTGCGTCATCGAGCACGACATGGACTTCATCGGCCGGCTCTGCGACCCGGTGATCGTTATGGCCGAGGGCAAGGTGCTCGCCGAGGGCACAATCGACGAGATCAAGGCCGACGAACAGGTGATCGAGGCCTATCTCGGGACGGGTCTGAAGAACAAGGCAACGGCCTCGTGAGGGCGAAAATCGCCTGTCTGCACCCTGTCGGCTATCTGTCGGCTATTTGTATGGCACTTGTGCTGGCACCGCCCGCGGCGCGCGCCGAGACGCCTCCCCCGCCCGCTGCGAAGTTCGTCGGCGTCGGCGATCGCAGCGACCGCAATTTCCGCGAGGTGTTCCAGCCGAGCGGCTGCCGCAAACTGTCGGAGAACCTCGGCATCTGCCTTGAGGGGTCCGGCCTGACGGTCGAGGAGAGTCGCGCGATGGGTCGCGACCGGCTTGAGACCTACCGTCTCGACGACACCCGCACCGCCGCCCTGCGAAGCGTCTTTCTCGACTTCGGGACGGCGGTGAAGCTGTCGGCCGAGGAAACCGAAACCTATATCGAGCACCACATCTTCGACGCTGCCCCCCACGGGGTCCGGGTGCGCGAGGAGATCCTCGACGAGGTCCGGTCGCCCGTGAGGGGGATCCTCGTGCGACAGGCCGTCATCGCGCGGCGGACGGACGGCCAGCGGAGCCTTCTGAAATTCTCGGTTTTCCGGATGCAATACGGACTCGGCCTCGTCGAAACCTCGATTGCCCTGCCGGAGGTAGATGACGGCACTTCCCATGGACCGGGCCTTGCGGAACTCGAGGCTTATCACGCGGAGTTTCTCGAGATCGTGCGCCACTCCATCAACGTCGGGCCGGGATATTGATGGCCGAACCCTACCTCATCGGTGACGCCATGACCGGCGGCTACGGCACGGGCGCCGACATTCTCCACGATTGCACCATCGCGGTGAACGAAGGCGAGATCGCGGTGATCGTCGGGCCTAACGGGGCCGGCAAATCGACCGCCATGAAAGCGGTCTTCGGGATGCTGAACCTGCGCCAGGGCGCCGTGCGCATCGGGGGCAAAGACATCACCCGTCTCTCGCCCCAGGCCCGGGTCGCCGAGGGCATGGCTTTCGTGCCGCAAACATCGAACATCTTCACCTCGATGAGCGTCGAGGAAAATCTCGAGATGGGCGCGTTCCTGCGCCGCGACGACATCCGCGGAACGATGGAACAGGTTTACGACCTTTTTCCGATCCTCCGCGAGAAGCGCCGCCAGAAGGCCGGCGAGCTCTCCGGCGGCCAGCGCCAGCAGGTCGCCGTCGGCCGGGCGCTGATGACCCAGCCCAAGGTCCTGATGCTCGACGAGCCCACCGCCGGGGTCAGCCCAATCGTAATGGACGAGCTCTTCGACCGGATCATCGAGGTCGCCCGCACCGGCATCTCGATCCTGATGGTTGAGCAGAACGCCCGCCAGGCGCTCGAGATCGCCGACAAGGGCTATGTGCTCGTCCAGGGCCGCAACGCCTTCACCGATACCGGCGCTGCGCTTCTTGCCGACCCCGAAGTGCGGCGGAGTTTTCTCGGCGGATAGCCCCCCGGCGCATGCCCGCCGGAAGGCGGAGGTTCACACCGCGGCCGCTGCCCCGGCCCCGGCGTCATTCGTACCGGCTGTCGATCGCAATCACCGTGCCGTCCTCCATGACGATCTCGCGGGCGTAGATCTCGCGCCCGATAAGGTCGCCTTCGAGAAACCCGGTGACTTCGACCTTCTGGCCGAGATCCAGCGCGACGGGCTGGGGTCCGAGATAGACGCGGACCGATCCGGTCTCGTCGGTGAGGCGGATCTCGTCCTCATCGTGGAAACGCTCGACCGTTCCGGCGACGGTGACCGGCTGGTTGCGCGGAAGATCTGCGATGGCGGTGACGTCGGCAAAGGCCGGCGTGGCGAGCGCGGTAAGGGCAACGAAGGTCAGAGTCGAACGCATGAAGTTTCTCCTTGGAGCGTGATGGTGGAAGTGACCCCGAGATGGGGACCTGCGGACGGCGTTCAACGGCATGTGAGCCTCGATCCGCCCCCGGAGTGGTTTTGCTGACGCAAATGTTATCAAGATTGGCTCGCACCGGCCCACGACCGCCGCCCGACCATGCGTCCGACACGCCTCCTGCCCGCCGAATGCTCAGAAAACGCCCTTCGAAGGCGCGATGCTGGCATTCTCGCCACAGGCCCCGCAGTCAAATCGCCGCGCCTGAGTAACTCCTTCTTTACCGACGCGCGTCGGCTCCCGTTCAATTGCCGAAACGCGCGCGGATTCGCGTGTCGATCACAGCGCCCCGCCGAGGGCTGCCGCACCAGAAAGGGGCATGGGACCAAGACGCTGACAGAGGAGTAATCGTTGGCCCTATTCGCATTGCTGACCTCCTTCGCCATGGCTGGCGGGGACGGTATCGCTTGTACGTTCTCCGGCGACGACCGCGCGGATCCGGTGCTCACCGTCACCCTCGAACCCGTACCAAGCCTGAAGGACCGCCCCGGTCTCTACCGGGTCATGATGGTCGTCGAGGGGGCCAAGGTCCGCGCCAATGCCCAGCCAATCGCCGCCACGGTGGAGCCTGACGTGATGATCCGCGCGAAGGCGGGCGCCGAGACATACTACACAATCGGGTTGCGTGAAGACGGCGCGGCCGCGCTCCATGTCGCCCATTCGGGGGCCGGGCGCACGCTCACCGGCCGGTGCCAGCGCCATGAACCCTGGTTTCCGGGCTGGCTCCACGAGCGCGGGCCCCGTTGAGACCGGTCGCCCGGTTCATCGCCGCCGCCCTTCCGGCCCTTGCGGCGACGCCAGCCACAGCCGACCTCGCCTGCCGCTTTGACACCGAATGCCTCGAAGGCGAGGCCTGCATCGAGAGTGGCTTCCGCCTCACCGTGGAGACCGGGATTGCCCCCGGCACGCTGTTTGCCGAAGGCGGCTATCCCATCGGCGACAGGATCGTGACCGACGCAGAGACCGTCGAAGTGGTCTGGCGCGCGCGCGAACCCTGGCTTGCAGCCTTCGGTGCCTCCGCCTCGGGCTTTCATTTGCTCACGTTTGACGCCACCGGGGCGGCGCGCTACACGGCCCATCTGCCGGGAGCGGGGTTGTCGATGCTCTATGTGGGGGCCTGTGAATGAAGTGGATCGGACTGCTGTTTCTGTCCGCCCTGCCCGCCAGTACAGCGGTTCTGCCCGGATCGCCGCCATGGCTTTGCAGCCCCGCCGCCGCCTGCTCGCCTGACGATTGTCTCGCCCTGCCGACGAACCTCGCGCGGTTCCGGGTCGATCCGAGCCCCGAACACCCGCATCTCTACGTCACGTCCACGCTCGGCGAGGGTCAGACGCATCTGGCACCCCAACCCTCCCTCGCCGCTGCCGCGACCTGGCTCAGGGAGACAGAGGACAAGATCGCCGCCATCCTCGTCGCCACCGATTTCGCCACCCATGTCGACGACTACGCCCTCTACTCGGTGGTCAAACACGCCGACGGCGTATGGCGGATGAACGGGGACCACCTCATCCTCCTTTGCGGCCCCGAAGGCGACGGCTGAATGGACCTTCTCAACGCCCTCGTCGCGCTTGCGAACTTCGTCCTCGTCCCGGCGATTTCCTACGGCGCCCAGCTTGCCCTCGGTGCGCTTGGGGTCACGCTGGTCTACGGCATCCTGCGGTTCTCGAACTTCGCCCATGGCGACACGATGGCCTTCGGCACCATGGTCACCATCCTCGTCACCTGGGCGCTTCAGGGGTGGGGTGTGAGCCTCGGACCGCTGCCGACCGCGCTCCTTGCCCTGCCCGTCGGCATCGCGGCCACCGCGCTTCTCGTCCTCGGCACCGACCGGTTCGTCTACCGGTTCTACCGCGTGCAGAAGGCGGTCCCGGTGATCCTTCTGATCGTCTCCATCGGGGTGATGTTCGTGCTCAACGGTCTCGTGCGGATGATCATCGGCGTCGATGACCAGCGTTTCGCCGATGGCGAGCGCTTCGTGATCTCGGCGCGTACCTTCCGGGACATGACCGGGCTTCAGGAAGGCCTGGCGATCCGCACGACGACGGTTCTGACCGTGGTCGTGGCGATCATCGTCGTCGCCGCCCTGTTCTGGTTTCTCGAAAGGACCCGCACCGGCAAATCGATGCGCGCCTTTTCCGACAACGAAGACCTCGCCCTTCTGTCGGGCATCAACCCCGAGCGCGTCGTCGTCATCACCTGGCTCATCGTCGCAGGGCTCGCAACGGTCGCCGGGGTCCTTTACGGGCTCGACAAGTCGTTCCGCCCCTTCACTTATTTCCAGCTCCTCCTGCCGATCTTCGCCGCCGCCATCGTCGGGGGCTTGGGAAACCCCGTCGGCGCGATCGCAGGCGGCTTCGTCATCGCGTTTTCGGAAGTCGGCATCACCTATGCCTGGAAGAAGGTCGCCGATTACATCCTGCCCGAGGCGTTGCAACCCGACGGGCTCGCCCAGCTTCTCTCGACGGACTACAAGTTCGCGGTCTCCTTCATGATCCTCGTCGTGGTGCTGCTCATCAAGCCCACAGGGCTTTTCGCGGGGAAGGCGGTATGAACCCGGTCCTCCGCAACACGCTGCTCTTTGGCGCCATGGCGGCCCTCCTTCTGGCCACCGGCTTTCTGCAATCGTGGAATGTCGCGCTGACGGTTCTCCAGATGGGGCTCATTTCGGCGATCATGGCCCTCGGCGTGAACATCCAGTGGGGCTATGCGGGGCTTCTGAACGTCGGCGTGATGGGTTTTGTGGCCATCGGCGGTCTGGCGGCCGTGCTCGTCGCGGCCCCGGTGGACCGCGAGGCGCTTTCGGCCGGCGGGCTCGGCCTCGTCGTGGCGCTCCTGGCGGGGGCGGCGACCATCTTCGCGGCGATCTGGGCCTGGCGGCGGCTCCCGAAAGGCTCGGTCCGGGGCCTCGCCGTGATCGCGATCCTCGCGATCGGCTATTCCATCTACCGCTCGCTCTTCGATCCTGCCCGGGACGCCGTCGAGGCCATCGAACCCGCGCTTAGGGGCAATATCGGGGGGCTCGGCGCGCCGATCATGCTTGCCTGGCCCCTTGGCGGCGTCCTCGCCGCCGGCGCGGCCTGGGTTGTCGGCAAGACCGCCCTTGGCCTCCGCTCGGATTATCTCGCCATCGCTACCCTGGGGATCTCCGAGATCATCATCGCGATCCTGAAGAACGAGGACTGGCTTGCCCGCGGGGTGAAGAACGTCATCGGCCTTCCCCGCCCCTATCCCGTTCCCTACGAGATCGACCTCCAGCAGGACCCGGCCTTCGTCGAGCGCGCCGCCGGGCTCGGCCTCGACCCGGTCTCCGCCTCCACCCTTTGGGTCGACGTGCTCTACACGGCGATCTTTCTTGCGGTCCTCCTTGTCCTCCTCTGGCTCTCCCAGGCCGCGCTCGCCTCCCCCTGGGGGCGGATGATGCGGGCGATCCGCGACAACGAGACGGCCGCCGAAGCCATGGGCAAGGACGTCACGGGGCGGCACTTGCAGGTTTTCATTCTGGGCTCGGCCGTCCTCGGCATCGCCGGCGCGATGATGGTCACCCTCGACAGCCAGATCACGCCGGCCAGCTACCAGCCCCTGCGGTTCACGTTCCTGATCTGGGTGATGGTCATCATCGGCGGGTCGGGGAACAATTTCGGTGCCGTGCTCGGCGGCATGCTGGTCTGGTTCCTGTGGGTCCAGGTCGAGGCGCTGGGGCCCCTCGTCATCGACTGGGCCACGTTCTGGATGGGCGAGGGCTCGGCCCTCCGGGCCCATCTCATCGACAACGCCGCCCAGATGCGGCTTCTGGTGATGGGGGTGATCCTTCTTGTGGTGCTGAGGTTCTTCCCGCGCGGGCTGATCCCCGAGCGGTGAAGGCGCCGGCGATCCTCATCCCCGCGGCCGGTGGATCGCGGCGCATGGGCGGGCCGGACAAGCTTTTGGAAGAGGCCGGCGGGGAACCGCTCCTGGCGCGGGTCGTGGCCCGTGCGGCGGCCGCCGGCGCGCGGGTGATCGTCGCCCTGCCTCAGGCGGATATCGCCCGCCGCGGCGCCCTGGCCGGGATCGGTATCGGCGGCGCGGTCGAAATCGTTCCCGTCGCCGACCCCGGCGAAGGCATGGCCGCGAGCCTCCGGGCCGGTGCCCGGCGCGCGGGCCCCGGACCCCTGATGATCGCACTGGCAGACATGCCGGATCTCGACACTTCGGACTATGCCCGCCTGCTCGCCGCCTTCCGCGAGGACCCGGCCACGCCCCTCCGGGCGGCCGCCGAAGACGGCACCCCGGGTCATCCCGTCATCCTGCCCACCGCCCTCGCCGCCGGTCTTGCGGCGCTCAAAGGGGATCGGGGCGCGCGCGGCCTTATCGGTCCGGGCCCGGTCCGCATTATGCCGCTGCCCGGCCGCCGGGCGCTCACCGACCTCGACACCCCCGAGGACTGGGACGCCTGGCGCGCCTCGGCCGGAACCTGAGGGCGGCGGGCCGGGGCGGGTTTCCGGCCCCTTGAAGCCGTCCGCGCCCCGGGCTCGACCCGGGGCCCGGAGGCCTGGCGCGCGCCGTCGATCGAGGTCCCGCCTCACCCCCGCCTCACCCCCGCTCCGGCCGCGCCTCCATGCGCCGTTTCCACAAGGGCCCGTCGTCGAGTTCGCGGGCCGGCCGCGCCAGCCGGTCGAGCCCCCGGGTGCGGATCTCGGGAAAGAGCGCCTCGATTTCCAGGCGCTGGGCGTTGGCGAGCCCGACCCAGCTCGCCCCGTCGGGCCGGAAGCTCTCCGTCCAGACCCCGTCGGCGAGGATCACCTGATGGCGCGCGAACATCAGATGAAGATAGCTGACCCCCAGCACCGCAACCGGCCGAATGCCCCGCCCATCGACAAGCCGCGACGCCGGCGTGAGCACCTCCTCCCGGCCCTCTCGCAGGAGCAGAAAGCGGTGGCGCGGCGAAACCAGCATGTCGCGCACCGGCTGGCCGCCGCCGAGTGCGCCTTGCGCGATGAGGATCGGCCGGAACTCGTCGCTGCGCCGCAACTCGGCAAACGACAGCACACGGCGCCCGACCCAGAACACCTCCCGCAGCCCGTCGTCGCGGGTCACGACCCGGTCCCCGGGACGGATCGTCTCGACAGGTCGCAAGCCGCGGGCGGTCGCGATCAGCGTGCCGGGGGTGAAACAGGGGGTTGTCGGCGGGGGGCTCTGCCGGGGCATCGGGCTGCTTCCTCGGGGCCGAGCGCGTCGACGGCGGGGGAGCGATGTTACGGCTTAAGAGTGCGGGGACGAGCGGGACCCCTCGCCCCTCTCGCCCCCGCGACCTGCTGGCAGCACTTACAAACACACCGGTTGCCCGGTGCCGCGGGCCCGCCCCCACGAGGCCGCGTACACACCCAGTCCAAGCAGGTGGGGAGAACCTACCGTTTTGGACCGCGCGGTCAAAACCGATCGCGGCGGAAATGTGGCCACCGAATGGCCGAGACATGGCCGATAACCCTAGGTTAACGCATCAGTTGCCGGACCATTGTTTCTTTCTCGGCAACAATCGGGATTTCGATAAGCCCTTACGCTTCCACTGTTTCCCGATCGCGCTCAAGTCCCGGAAACAATGCGTTCGGCCCCCGGCTCCGATCCGTCCTCGCCGGTCTGGGCTCCGGGGCGGCGATAAGAACCAATCGCGCAGGACCCCGCCCATCGCCCACGAAGCCGGGACAAACGGCGCCCAAAGGAGCGATTCGACCGCTTCCGCCACGGCGGTCGGGCCACCTTGCCGGTCTTTGCGCCACGTCAAAACGGGCGGTCCGTCGCCCGCCTAGGGTCGCGGGATGACAGGCGCGGACGAAAAGCCAGGCGTTGGCCACCGGGCGTTGGCCGGCGGGGCCCAACCGCGCGCCCCTGCGCGCGGGCTCACGAGCGCCGAGGTCGCCGAGGCCAGGTCGCGCCACGGCTGGAACGAGTTGCCCCGCGGCAAGCGGACACCCGCTGTGATCGTGCTCCTGCGCCAGTTCACCGCGCCGCTGGTTTTGATCCTCATCGCCGCCGCCGGCATCGCCCTGGCCCTTGGCGAGGCAATCGATGCGGCGGCCATCGGCATGGTGGTGCTCCTCAACGGCGTCCTCGGCTTCGTCCAGGAATGGCGCGCCGAGACCGCCCTCGAAGCCCTCCGCTCGATGCTCACACCCTCCGCGCTCGTCGTGCGCGACGGCGAGGAACGCATCGTCGCGGCCCGGGAGCTCGTTCCCGGCGACCTCGCCATCGTCACCGCCGGCGACAGCGTTCCGGCCGATCTCGACCTCGTGTCTGCGGTGGAACTGAGGGTCGACGAAAGCGTCGTCACCGGCGAATCGGTGCCCGTGGAGAAGGCGGTCGGCGGCCCCGAGGGGGCGGGCCGTCTCCTGATGGGCACCGGCGTCGCCTCGGGCCGCGCCGAGGCGCTCGTCACCGCCATCGGCCCGGCGACGATGTTCGGCCAGATCGCCGAACTGACCGAGACCGAAGGCCCCAAGGAAACCCATCTCCAGCGCCAGCTCGCCCGTCTCGCCCGGCAGCTCGGGATCGCGTCGATCCTCATTGCGGCGGCGATCGTGGCCCTTGGCACCGGCGTCGGCCGGCCGCTTTTTGACATGTTCATGACCGGCCTCTCGCTGGCTGTGGCCATCGTGCCCGAAGGACTGCCCGCCGTCGTCACCATCACCCTGGCTCTCGGAGCCTCGGCGATGGTGCGAAAAAACGCGCTGGCCCGTCGGCTCCAGGCCGTCGAAACCCTCGGCGCGGCTTCGGTGATCTGCACCGACAAGACCGGCACGCTGACCGAAAACAAGATGACCGCCACCGAGGTCTGGACCGAGCCTGCCCGCTACACCGTCACCGGCACCGGCTACGACCCCACCGGCCATGTCGCCCGCGACGACGCGCGCATCCGCGCCGCCGACGACCCCGTCCTCGCCGACCTTCTCGAAACCGGGCTTGTCTGCAACCACGCCAAGGTCCGCCGCGGCGGCGCGGGCTGGACGCTGATCGGCGCGCCCACCGAAGGGGCTCTCGTCACCCTGGCCCTCAAGGGCTGGGCCCCGTCCGTCTCCCCCGACGCGGTGGTCGCCGAGCGCCCGTTTTCGAGCGAACGCAAACGCATGAGCGTCATCGCCCATCACGGCGACGGGTACCGGCTGCATCTGAAAGGCGCACCCGAGCCGGTCCTTGCCGCATCGACGACCCTGCGCACCGCCGACGGCACCCGCCCGCTGACGCCGGAGCTTCGCGCCGAGATCGGTCGCGCCCAGGAAGACATGGCGCGCCGGGGGCTGAGGGTCATCGCGCTCGCGACGAGGCCCACCGACGTCCGCGACCTCGAAGACAGCGACATGACCTATCTCGGCCATGTCGGGCTCATCGACCCGCCACGGCCGGAAGTGCGCGACGCCATCGCCGCGGCCACCGGTGCGGGCATCCGGGTCATCATGATTACCGGCGACAACCCCGTCACGGCACGCGCCATCGCCACCGCCCTCGGTCTCGGCGATCCGCGGTGCATCCTCGGCGCGGAACTCGACGCGATGTCGGACGAGGCGTTGCGCGACGCGGTCGCCGGCGACGTCCTCTTCGCGCGCACCCTGCCCGCCCACAAGATGCGGGTCGTCTCCGCATTGCAGACCCTCAGCCTGATCGTCGCCATGACCGGCGACGGGGTGAACGACGCGCCGGCACTCAAGCGGGCCGATATCGGCGTAGCGATGGGCATCCGCGGCACCGATGCGTCGAAGGACGCCGCCGACCTCGTCCTTCTTGACGACAACTTCGCCACCATCGTCGCCGCCATCGCCGAAGGCCGGCGACAATTCGACAACGTCCGGAAGTTCGTTCGCTACCTGTTGTCGTCCAATGCCGGCGAGGTGATCGCCATCGCCGCCAACCTCGCCCTCGGCGGCCCGCTGATCTTTCTGGCAACCCAGATCCTCTGGATGAACCTCGTCACCGACGGGGTCACGGCGGTCGCCCTCGGGGTGGAGAAATCCGAAGGCCAGCAGATGGAAAGCCCGCCGAGAAAGAAGTCCGCCCCCATCGTGGGCCGGAGCGGGCTGATGCTGATCCTGATGTTCGGCACCTACACCGCCACCGCCAGCCTGTGGATTTTCTACACGCTCCTGCCCCTTGGCGTCGATGTCGCCCGCACGGCGGCTTTCTCGGGGATGGTGGTGTTCGAAAAGCTCAGCGTCTTCGCCTTCCGCTCGCTCACCCAATCCTGCTTCCGGATCGGCTGGTTTTCGAACCCGTTCCTTCTGATCGCCCTGACCGTCACCCTGGCTCTTCAATTCATCGCCACCACCTGGGGGCCGCTCCAGACGCTTCTGAAAACCGTCGCGCTCTCCCCGTCGCAATGGGGCATGATCCTCGCCTTCGGCGCGCCGCTGGTGATCGTGCCTGAGGCGGTGAAGCTGATCCGGAGCTGGCGGTCTTCGGGTGCTGGGCGCGATTTTCCCGAACCCGTCTGACCGCCGTCAGGCCGGCCCCGCCTCGACGGGGTTAGGCTCCGCTGATCCAAGTCATTCGAACAAAGGAGTTACGTCATGGTGCGCCGCGATCTGCCGTCCCTTTTCTCGGCCGAAATTGAAGCCAACCCGTTCTTGCACTCGCTGCACAAGGAGATCGACCGCGTCTTCGACCGGTTCCGCGACCCCGAGGCGACGAGTGCCAGCGATCTGGCCGGTAAGCGCGTCCTGCCGGCTCTCGATATCGCCGAAACGGACGATGCCATCGAGATCACCGCCGAACTGCCCGGTGTGGCGGTGGAGGATCTCGACGTCTCGATCACCGACGGCGTCCTGACGCTCAAGGGCGAAAAGTCGGTGTCGCGCGAGGAGAAGGAGAAGGACTACCACCTCGTCGAACGCCAATACGGCGCGTTCCGCCGCTCCGTGCCGCTCGGCTTCACGCCGGACGAGGGCAAGGTCGAGACCCGGTTCTCCGACGGCGTACTGAAGCTCAAGATCGCCAAGCCCGACACGCCCGAAACCAAGACCCAGAAAATCGCAATAGACAAAGCCTGACGGCGCCGCCGTCTGCCGCAACCGAAGTGGAAACGATATGGCCGATGTAGAACAACTCCTGAAGGGAACCGTGGAAGAGCTCGACCGGTTGCTCAACGCCAAGAACGTTCTCGGCGACCCGATCGAGAAGGGCGGCGCGACCGTCATTCCCATCGTCAGCTACGGCTTCGGCTTCGGCGCCGGCGGCTCGACGGGCGGGAAGTCCGGCGACGGTGCGGGCACCGGCGGTGGTGGCGGGATCAAGCCCCTCGGCGCGATCATCATCGACGACGAGGGGGCCCGGGTGGAGGCCGTCCAGGGTCCGATGACGACGCTCGCCGAAGTCATCGGCCAGACCGCCGGCCGCGCCATCGACGCCCAGGCCCGGCGCGAGACCGGCTCGAAGTGACGCGGGCGCCATGCTGGCCGCGCTTCTCTGGCTTCTCGGGGCGCTCGTCGTCCTGATCGTCGTGCTGGCGGCAACACCTGTAACGTGCGAGTTTGGCCTCGCTCGGGACCCTGAGCTTCGCTTCAGGGTCCTGTTGCGTTTTCTCGGCGGTCGTACTCCGGCGATCCCGCTCCGGCGCGGCAGCGCAAGGAAGCGGCCCCAAAAGCCTCCCAGGAGGCCGGAGGACGGCAAATCGAAGCGCCGCCGGGGCCGCGACCGTGTTTCCGTCCGGAGCATCGTCGAGCTCGTATCGGAGGTTCTCGCCCGGATCCGCGTCCGAAGGCTCAGCGTTGATGGCACGTTCGGCACCGGCGACCCCGCCGAGACCGGGCAGATCTACGGTGCGCTGACGCCGGCGATCTATGCCGCCGGTGCCTTTCCCCGCGCCGAGATCGCGCTCCGGCCGGACTTCGAACGCGCCTGCCTGAGGGGCGCGGTAGCCGCCGAGCTTGACGTCGTTCCCTTCGCACTCGTGCCGCCGCTCGCCCGGTTCGGCTGGCGCATGGTGCGCGCGTGACCCGGCTCGTCCTCGAAACGGGCCCTGTCCGCGGCGCCATCCGGACCGCGGCGATCTCGGAGGTCGAAACCCGGCTTGTGAGCCACCGCCGCCTCACCGCCGGCTCCGGCCGCAAGGTGCCGACGCTCATTTTGGTTGAACGCGGGCCCGAGCTTGCGATGATGGACCCCGGCGGCGCGCCGGTCCGGGCCGCTGCCCTGTCCGCGCCCGTTGCAGAGCTCGTCGCGCAATTCCGCGCAGGCCGGCCGGAGGACTGACGTGCATCAAGGTGCCGGGCGCAGCGGGCGGCTAGGCAACGGGCGACTTCCGGACCCAAGCCAGGGAAGGATGACGCGATGTCCGAACCGAGTATCGAGGAAACCCTGAGGCTCGGGCGGCACGGCCGCTCCTGGATGGGGTATCTCGGCTACGGCGCGGCGGCCGCAGCTGTGCTGCTCGGCGGCTGGTACCTGTTTTTGAGGCCCGATGCCGCCGCCGCGGTGCAATACGCGACTGCCGAGGCCGGGATACGCGATTTCAGCGTCGTCGTCACCGCAACCGGGACCGTCGAGCCCACGAACCTCGTCGAAATCTCGTCCGAACTCTCCGGCACGCTCGAAACCGTCAATGTCGACTTCAACGACACCGTCGAGGAAGGCACGATCCTCGCCGAACTCGACACGACCAAGCTCGAGGCGCAGCTTGCCGTGCAACAGGCCGCCCTTGAGGCCGCGATCGCCCGCGTGGCCATGGCCAAGGCCACCCTCGAAGACGCGCGGTACCGCTATGTCACGGGCCTCGAGCTCGGCGCGCGGGGGATCACCGCCGAACAGGCCCTCGTCACCCAGGAAACCACGCTGGCGCGCGCCGAGGCCGAGATGCAATCGGCCCTTGCCGACCAGAAACTCGCCGAAGCCAATCTCCGGCTCCAGGAGGCCGAACTGGCCCAGGCCTGCATCTGTTCGCCGATCAAGGGCGTGATCCTCGACCGCGCCGCCGACAAGGGGCAGATCGTGGCCTCCTCGCTCTCGGCCCCGGTGCTCTTCACGGTGGCCGAGGACCTCACCGAGATGGAGCTCCGCGTCGACATCGACGAGGCCGATATCGGGCTCGTCGCCGTCGGCAACGCGGCCGAATTCACGGTCGATGCCTATGACGACCGGGTCTTTCCCGCCGAGATCGCCGAAATCCGCTTCGCGCCCGAGACGGTCGACGGGGTGGTGACCTACAAGGCGATCCTGACGATCGACAATGCCGACCTGCTGTTGCGCCCGGGGATGACGGCGACGGCCGACATCACGGTGGCCGAGGTCACCGGCGCGCTCACGGTGCCCAACGCCGCCCTGCGCTACGCCCCGCCCGCAGCGGCCGAAGAGGCGGAGGACCGGGCGGGGCTTCTGGGCATGCTGATCCCCGAAGGCGGCCCCGACGCCGCCATCGGCGATGCCCGCACGGTCTGGGTGCTGCGCGACGGGGCGGCGGAGGAACTTCCCCTCGAAACCGGGCTCACCAACGGGACCTTGACGGAAATCCTCGGCGGCGACCTCGCCCCAGGCGACGTCCTGATTACCGAGCGGCTCGATGGCTGACCGGTCCGCCACCCCCGGACCGCTGATCGCACTGCGCGGCATCAGCCGCATCTACGGCGCCGGCGAGACGGAGGTGCGCGCCCTCGACGATGTCGATCTGAGCATCGACGACGGCGAATTCGTCGCCATCATGGGCCCGAGCGGCTCGGGCAAATCCACCGCGATGAACGTGATCGGCTGCCTCGATGCGCCGACCCGGGGCGACTACCTCTTCGACGGGGTCAACGTCGCCCGCCTCTCCCGCGACCAGCGGGCACTTCTGCGGCGCCATTATCTCGGCTTCATCTTCCAGGGCTACAACCTCCTGCCCCGGACCTCCGCGCTCCACAATGTAGAGCTCCCCCTGATCTACAAAGGCCTCGGCCGGGCCGCGCGCCGCGACGCCGCGCTCAGGGCCCTTGCCAAGGTCGGCCTCGCCGAGCGCTCCCATCACGACCCTTCGGAGCTTTCGGGCGGCCAGCAGCAGCGCGTCGCCATCGCCCGTGCGCTCGCCGGCAACCCCCGCGTCGTGCTCGCCGACGAACCGACCGGCAACCTCGACAGCCACATGTCGGTCGAGATCATGGAGGTGCTGCGCGACCTCAACCACCGCGAGGGGCTCACAATCGTCATGGTCACCCATGAAGAGGACATGGCCGCCTATGCCGACCGCCTGATCTGGATGGTCGACGGACGCATCGAGCGCGACGCCCCGACGAAGAGGGCCGCCTGAGATGCTCTGGGAAACGATCAAGCTCGCGGTCCAGGCGATCTTCCGAAATGCGCTGCGCTCGTTCCTCACCGTCCTCGGGATCGTCATTGGCGTCGCGGCGGTGATCGCGATGGTCATCGTCGGCCAGGGCTCGGCTCAGCAGGTGACATCGGATGTCGAGAAACTCGGCAGCAACGTTCTGATGGTGATGCCCGGCCAGGACGCCTTCGAGGGTGGGCCCGGCACCACCGACCCGCCATTCTCGCTGGCCGACAACAATGCCGTCGAGCGCGAGTTGAGCTTCGTCGACATTGCCGCCCCCATCGCGGCGAGCCGCGCCCGGGTCGTCTTCGGCAACGAGAACCGGCGCACCGACATCGTCGGCACCGACAACCGCTACTTTGCCGCCGCCGATTGGGAGATCGAGCGGGGCCGCGTCTTCGAACCCTCAGAAATCCAGTCGGGCCGCCCGGTCTGCGTGCTCGGCGAAACCGTGCGCGACAGCCTTTTCGGCAACGCCAACCCCATCGGCGAGACCGTCCGGATCAAGGCCTTGTCCTGCACCGTCATCGGCCATGTGAAGTCGAAGGGGGCATCGACCTTCGGCAGCGATCAGGACGATTTCGTGCTGATGCCCCTCAAGACCTTCCAGCGCCGTATCGCCGGCAACCCCGACGTCACCATGATGTATCTGTCGATCAGCGACCGGATCGAGGCCGCCCGCGCCCAGGAGGGCCTCGAACGCTTCCTGCGCGATCTCAGACGGATCGGCCCCCGGGAGGACGACGATTTCACCGTTATGGACATGAAGCAGATCGCCACCATGCTCACCGGCATCACCGACGTTCTGACCGGGCTTCTCTCGGCGGTGGCCGCCGTCAGCCTGATCGTCGGCGGGATCGGGATCATGAACATCATGCTGGTCTCGGTCACCGAGCGCACCCGGGAGATCGGCATTCGCCTCGCCATCGGCGCCCAGGCCCGCCAGGTGATGACCCAGTTTCTGATCGAGGCCATCGTTCTGTCGCTCATCGGCGGGCTGATCGGCGTGGTGCTGGGCCTCGCCCTCGCCGTGCTGGGGTCGAACGCGCTCAACGTCCCCTTCACGCCGGATATCGGCATCGTGCTGCTGGCGTTTGCCTTCTCGGCCGCAGTCGGCGTCGTGTTCGGTTTCTTTCCGGCCCGCCGTGCGGCAAGAATGGACCCGATTGAGGCGTTGCGCCGGGAATAACGTATCAGGCCGAACATGTCCGAGGTCACCGACACCCCCCAGGTCTTCGAGGCGCTGCTCGAGGCGGCCACCGACGCCATCGTCATTTCCGACGCCGACGGCACGATCCTCGAAGCCAACCGGTCGGCCCACGAAGTCTTCGGCTACGAGCCGGGCATACTGATCGGCCGTTCGGTGAACACCCTGATGCCGGACGAGGTCGGCGACCGCCATGGCGGGTTCATGTCGGCCTATCTCGAAACCGGAGAGACCGAGATTATCGGCGTCGGCCGCGATCTCGACGGCGTCCGCGCGGACGGCAGCCGGTTCCCGCTGCACCTTGCCATCGGCCACGCGCGGATCGACGGGCGCGACATGTTCGTCGGCATTCTGCACGACCTCTCCATCCGCCGCCGGGTCGAGGCCGCCCTCGAACAATCCCGCAGGATGGAGGCCCTCGGCCGACTGACCGGCGGGGTCGCGCATGATTTCAACAACCTTCTGACAATCATCACCGGCAATCTCGAACTTCTCGACACCGCCGCCGGGGAGGCCGACACCCGCGACATCGTCGCCGACGCGCTCGAAGCGGCGCAACTCGGTTCGGCGCTCACCGCCCAGCTTCTCGCCTTCGCCCGGCGCGGGGTGCTGATGCCCGAAGTGTTCGACGTCAGCGACAATATCGACGCGATGCTCGGCATGTTGCGGCGCACCCTCGGCGACGACGTCGACCTCGTCACCGACCTTGCCACCGAGATCTGGCCCATCGAAGCCGATCCCACCCATTTCCAGACCTCGATCCTCAACCTCGTCGTCAACGCCAAAAGTGCCATGCCCGAGGGCGGACAGATGCGCATCGAGACCCGCAATGTCAGCGTGGACGACGCCTATATCGCCCAGGAGATCGACATTCTCCCCGGCGATTACGTGCGTATCTCGATCTCCGACAACGGCAGCGGCATGTCCGAAGAAACCCGCAAACGGGCCTTCGAGCCGTTCTTCTCCACCAAGCCCGAGGCGCAGGGCACGGGGCTTGGCCTGTCGCTGGTCTACGGCTTCGTGCGCCAGTCCCACGGCCATGTGACGCTTTACAGCGAGGAGGGTCAGGGCACGACCTTCAGCCTCTACTTCCCCCGCCACCTGCCCGAGGACGAGACCGCTCCCGAAGACGACGCGCCACCCGTCGATGCGCCGTCTTCGGGCAATGGCGAGTTGATCCTCGTCGTCGAGGACAATCCGGCCGTCCGCGACCTTTCGGTCAAGCGGCTCGCTTCCCTTGGCTACAAGGTCGTTGCCGCCAACGACGCCGACGCCGCCCTCGCGCTCCTGAAGGAGAACCGCGATATCCGCGCGCTCTTCACCGATATCGTCATGCCCGGGTCGATCACCGGATACGAACTCGCCCAGAAGACCCGCGCGGCCTACCCCCATGTCGGCATTCTCCTGACGACGGCTTACGCGGGCGAACTGATCGATCAGGCCGGGGCGCTCCAGGCCGGGTTCCGCCTCCTCCGCAAACCTTACCGCCAGCGCGACCTCCAGCGTCAGTTGTCCCAAGTGATCCGCACCGGTCCGTCGCGGCGCTGACCGCTCCCTCAGCCCGTCCCGAACCTGATCCGGGGGGGCCTCGACGAACGGCGCGCCCGGGCGGCTCGGGGCCCCGGATCAAGTCCGGCGCGGTCGTCCATAGTGCCCCGGCGTCGCTCCTCGCGTCAGCCCGGAGCCCGTCGGCCCGGCACCTTACCCGGCCTTGGCCGACAGCCCCGCCTCCGACACGGGCGCGGTGAACATATACCCGACCCCCCGCACCGTCTTGATGAGTTGCGGCGCCTCGGGGTCGCGCTCGATCTTCTTTCGGAGCCGCGCCACCTTGTTGTCGATGGTCCGGTCGAGCGGAGACCATTCCGCCCCGCCCAGAAGCGTCATGATCCGGTCGCGGGTCAGTGCGCGTTTGGGATGGCGCAGAAACACCATCAGAAGCTCGGTATCCCCGGTCGTCAGCGGCACCGGAACGCCGTCCCGGTCCCAGGTTTCAAGCGTGCCGGGTTCGACGACCATTCCGTCGAACTCGAGCCTTTCCTCGGTCGTCCCCGCCGCGCAGGCCGGGCGCGGCCCCGCCGCCGCCTGGGCCTCGGCCCGGCGCAATTGGGCCCGAACCCGGGCGGCGAGTTCGCGCACGTGAAAGGGCTTGGTGATGTAATCGTCGGCCCCGAGCTCGAGCCCCACCACCCGGTCGATGACATCCGACCGTGCGCTTACCATGATAATCGGGATGCCCGAACGCTGCCGGAGGTTGCGCGCGATCACGAGCCCGCTTTCGCCGCCGAGCGATACATCGAGCGTCACAAGGCTGATCTCCCCGCCTGCCAGAGCGGCGCTGACCTCCGCTTCGGTCTCGGCCTCGACCACGCCAAAGCCCTCCGCTTCCAGGCAACGGCGCAACAGACGCCGCATCTTGGAATCGTCGTCGACAATCAGAATGCGCTTCTGCGTCATGGCGCCAGCCTCCGCGTCAGCCGCGCGCGGGCTCACCCGCCCGTCCGACGTTACAATCGGTTACATAACTATACAGAAACGCCGATACGGGGGATACCGATATCGGCCAAGTCTACGCTCTCAATCTGGGAGGGCGAAAGATGTACGTGACGTTGCCAGACAATTTCACGGCGGATGCGAGCATTTCGGTCGAGGCGCCGAAGATCAGACCGGACGCCAGTTTGCGCGCCATGCGCAAGATCGCCGACGGGGAGGCGCTGTTCTTCGAAGGCGACGACGCGGCACAGATTTACGAAGTCGTCACCGGTGTCGTGCGCCTCAGCCGGGTCACCCGCGGCGGGCGGCGCCAGGTCATCGCCTTCGGCTTTCCCGGTGACGTGCTCGGATTTCCGGTCGGCGGCCGCTACCACACCGATTGCGACGTGCTTCAGGCCGGAACGGTCGTGACCTATCCGGTCCGCGTGCTCGACGCCTGCACCGATGCCCCCGAACTCCACCGCTACCTCGTCCGCGCGGCAATGTCGGAACTCGGCGGGATGCAGGACCATTTCATGGTGCTGGGCCGGAAATGCGCCAGCGAGCGGATCGCGGCCTTCCTCAGCGTCCTGGCCGCGCGCACCGGCACGCCCTGCCCCGAAGGCACCCGGGTCCGGCTGCCGATGTTCCGCTCGGACATCGCCGATTTTCTTGGCCTCAGCAGCGAAACCATCAGCCGGACCTTCACCCGGCTCCGCGAGGACGGGGTCATCGATCTCATCACGACGAAGGACATCCTCGTGCGCGACGCGGCCGCGCTTCGGGCGCTGTCGGAAACCGAGGGATAGGCCGGGACGAGCGCACTGGGCCGCGCCATCGGCAGGCCGCGCGGCGGCGATCCGGACTCATGTCGGCGCGCTTTACGGTGGCAGAGCTGAAAACAGATCGGAGAGATGCGCCTATGTCAGCCCAATCGCCGGAGCGGTGGGGCGGCCCGGCGAAAGCGCGGCGGCCTGGCGGCCGTGGCCCGCGCCAATGCACAGTACCGACGTCCCCAAACGGCCATCAGCGACCCACGCCCCGGACCTGATCCGGCGCCCCGATCCACCGGAGTACCGGGCCTATCGAGGTCCCGGGTCAAGCCCGGGACGGGCGCGTCTTCAGATCGGTCCGAGATTGCCCCTCAGGGCACCGGCCAGAGCCCGCGGATCGCCTCGGGCATGCAGGCCCGCACATCCTCGACCTCGCCCCGCGATATCCGGCTGTTGAGAAGCTGAAACACCGCCGTGATGTCCCGCGGGCCGCGGTATTCGACGACATCGGCAACGTCAGTCTCGATCTTGAGGATGAACCGGGCCAGATCGCGGTCGCGGCTGGGGGTGCGCGCCGGCTGCCAGCCTTCGAAAAACATCCCCCGGATCAAAAGCGGCATCTGCGCGGCAAGCTGGGCCGCTTCGGCCGGGTTCAGATGGTCGCGCACCGAGGCCAGCGTCGTGCGCATCAGCCGCAAAGCGTCCCGCGAACTCGTCCAGCCGAGCCGATCCTTCAGCTCGTTGATCCATTCGTGGGTCAGTTGCACCGTGTGATCGAGAACCTCCAAACCCTGGGCTGACATCGAACCCTCCCCTCGCCGTTATTGGTCGCACGCCCCGCGTTCAGCTTAGTCCACCCCGCCAGACGGCAGGCTGACCGATGTCAGGCCAGCGCGCGGGAGAGATAGGCCACCGCCTTGTCGGCGGTCTCGATCTGCGGGTAGTCCGGCTCGGGGATATCGATGCCGGTGCGGGCGTGAAGCGCGGTCACGAGGTTCAGCACATCCATCGAATCGAGCTCGAGATCGTCCTGGATATGGTCCCCGCCGCCCACGGTTCCAGGGTCGATATCCGGGGCGATGCGCGCCAGTTCTTCGAGAAACAGCGCGCGAATGTCATCGTCGGTCATAGGGTCTCCGGGCGTTGCAGAAGGTCGTCGAATTCGGTGAGGAAGCGCGCCGCCTGGCGGCCGTCGCTGACCCGGTGGTCGGCGGCGATGGTGATCGTGACGACCCGGCGCGGCACGACCGCGCCGCCGGCGACCCAGGGCCGCACCTGTGGCGCGCCGATGCCGACGAGGGCGACCTGGGGCGGAAAGATCACCCCGGTCATCGCCTCGGCCCCGCTCTCCCCGAGGCTCGAAATCGTGATCGTACCCTCGGTCATCTCCGAGCCCTTGAGCCGCCCTGCCCGGGCCCGGGTGACGAGATCGCGCATCGCCGCCATCGTGGCGTCGAGATCGAGCGCCAGCGCATCGATGATCGCCGGGGCCACGAGCCCTCCGCCCCTCAGCGCCACCGCGACCCCGGGATTGACCACGGGCGAGGCGTGAAACGCCCCGCCATCGAAATGGCCGTTCACGCTCGGCACGGCCTGCGCCGCCCGCGCCGCTGCCCGGACGAAAAGCGCGCCCATCAACAGGCGCTCTGCCGGCGGCCGGTCGGCATTGAGGGTGTCGAGATAGCCGGTTGCGGCTTCGAGATCGACGGTCTGCGCCAGATAGAAATGCGGAATGGTCTGTTTTGCACGGGTCATCGCCGCAGCGATGGCCTTGCGCATCTCTTCGAGCGGCGAGCCACGCGCCGGATCGGGCGCCAGCGCCTTGGCGGGCCGTGGCGCCGCCCCGGCCCCGTGGCGCTCGACATCGCCCAGAACGATCACACCGCCCGGGCCCGTACCCGCGATTTCGCCAAGGTCGAGCCCCAGCTCCTGCGCCCGCATCCGTGCCGCCGGCGAGGCCTGCCCGGCCTTCGATGGAGCGGCCCCAGGCGGCGCAGGCGCAGGCGCAGGCGCAGGCGCGGGCGCCGGTTCGGCCGCGACGGTTTCCGCAACCGCAGCGGTTGCTTCAATCCGTACGGCCGGCGGCGCTGTCGAAGGCGCCTCCTCCCCTTGCGACAGGATCACGGCAAGCGGCGCGCCCACCGGCAGTTCGGTGCCGATCTCGGCGGTGAGTTCCTCCACCACCCCGTCCTGAAAGACCTCGATCTCTATAGCGCCCTTCTGGGTCTCGACCACCGCCACGGTGTCTCCGCGCGCCACGTGGTCGCCCGGTGCCACCAGCCATTCGACGAGCGTGCCCGCCTCCATGTCCGAGCCGAGCGAGGGCATCGCGAAGACCCCCATCTCAGGCCCCCATCAGCGCCCGGGCGGCGGCGACGATGCTGTCGACCTGCGGGATCGCGGCGGCTTCGAGATGTTTGGGGTACGGGATCGGCACCTCGGCCGAACAGACCCGCCCCACCGGCGCATCGAGCGACCAGAGCGCCCCTTCCATGATCCGCGCCGAGATCTCAGCCGAGATCGACCCCGTCCGCCAGCCCTCGTCGACAATGAGCGCCCGCCGGGTCTTTTCCACCGAGGCGAGGATCGTCGCCTCGTCGAGCGGGCGCAGAACGCGCAGGTCCACGACCTCTGCCTTGATCCCATCGCCGCAGAGAATGTCGGCGGCCTCCATGCACTTATGAAGCGACCCGCCATAGGTGATGAGCGAAAGGTTCAGCCCCTCGCGCCGCACCGCTGCTTTCGAGATGTCCACCGGCCCCGCCGCCTCGTCGATCTCGCCGGCGCGGTTGTAGAGCATGACATTTTCGAAGATCAGCACCGGGTCGGGGTCCTGAAGGGCGGACCAGAGCATCCCGCGCGCATCTTCGAGGGTCGCCGGTGTGAGCACCTTCAGCCCCGGGATATGCGCATACCAGCCTTCGAGCGAATGGGAATGCTGGGCGGCGAGCTGTTTGCCCGCCCCCGTCGCCATCCGGATCACCAGCGGCACCCCGAACTGGCCCCCCGACATATGCCGGATCGTCGCGGCGGTGTTCATGATCTGATCGAGGGCGAGAAGCGAGAAGTTCACCGTCATCACCTCGACGATGGGGCGCATTCCGGCCGCCGCCGCCCCGATCCCGGCCCCGGTGAACCCGCTTTCCGAAAGCGGCGTGTCGCGGATGCGCGCCTCGCCGAACTCCTCCATGAGCCCCATCGAGACCGCGTAACACCCGCCATAGGCACCCACGTCCTCGCCCATCAGAAAAACCCGGTCATCGCGGAGCATCGCGTCCCGGAGCCCTTGCCGGATCGCCTCACGGTAGGTGGTCTTGACCGTACTGCCCGATGGCGTCGGCGCCGGCGGGTCCTCGGGCTGGGGGCCGAGCACATGTTTGGCAAGGTCCGCCACCGGCTCCCAGCTTCCGGCTTCAGCGAAGGCCACCGCCTCGGCGATCTCGGCGGCCGCCTCGGCCTCGATGGCCGCCACTTCGTCGTCATGGACTAGTCCGTTCTCCAGAAGCCAGCCCTGGAACCGCACGATCGGCCCCTTTTCGCGCCATTGGGCCACCTCCGCCTTGTCGCGGTAGAGCTGGGCGTCGAACATCGAATGGGCGCGGAACCGGTAGGTCCGGCATTCGAGGAACTCGGGCTTGCCGGTCTCACGGATGCGCTTGATCGCCTGACGGGCCGCGACTTCGACGTCGACGACGTTCATCCCGTCGACGACGCTCGCCTCGATCCCGTATGCGGCGGCCTTGGCGTGGATATCGGTCACCGCCTCGGTGCGCGCAAGCGCCGAGCCCATCGCGTAGCCGTTGTTTTCGCAGACGAAAAGCACCGGCAGGCCCCAGAGCGCGGCGAGGTTCAGCGTTTCGTGGAACTCGCCTTCGGCCACCGCGCCTTCGCCGAAGAAACAGGCGGTGACATGGGGCTTGCCCGCCATCCGGTCGGCGAGCGCCAGCCCGCCCGCAAGCGGCAGCCCGCCCCCGACGATGGCATTGCCGCCGTAGAAATTCGTCGCAGCGTCGAAAAGATGCATCGACCCGCCGCGCCCGCCCGAACACCCCTCCGCCTTGCCGAACATCTCGGCCATCACGCTCGTCATCGGCACCCCGCGCACCAGCGCATGGCCGTGCTCGCGATAGGTCGCCACCACCCGGTCATCGGCTCCCAGCACCGGAATCACCCCTGCGGCAATCGCCTCCTCGCCGTCGTAGAGATGCAGAAACCCCCGGATTTTCTCCTGGGTATAGGCCTCCGCGCAAGCCTCCTCGAAGGCGCGGATGCGGATCATCTGCCGCAACAGCCCCAGCACATGCGCCCGGTCGAGACGCGGTTTGTCGCTGACATTCATGTCTCGTCTGTCTCCAATGTGGAAATGTCGCCCTCGGGGAGCCCAAGCTCCCGGGCCTTGAGCAGCCGGCGCATGATCTTGCCCGACCGGGTCTTCGGCAGTGTCTTGCGGAAAACGATCTCGCGGGGGGCGACGGCGGCCCCGAGGCGCTTGCGCGCATGGCCCCTGATGTCGCGTTCGAGGGCGTCGGACGCCTCGCGACCCGGGTTCAGCGTGACGAAGGCCTTGACGATCTCGCCGGCGGTCTCGTCGGGCACCCCGATCACCCCGGCCTCTGCAACGGCCTCGTGTTCGATGAGGGCGCTTTCCACCTCGAAGGGGCCGATGAGATGGCCCGAGGTCTTGATCAGATCGTCCGCCCGGCCGACGAACCAGAAGTACCCGTCCGCGTCGCGCATCGCGAGATCGCCCGAGAGATACCAGCCGCCCACGAAACATTTGTCGTAGCGGGCCTTTTCGTGAAGATAGGCCCGCATCATCGAGGGCCAGCCGGGGCGCAGGGCCAGTTCGCCCACTTCGCCGTCGGGCAGGAGCGTCACCATCCCCTCGCCGGGCTCGACGATGGCCGCCTCGACCCCGGGCATGGGTTTGCCCATCGAGCCGGGCTTCACTTCCATGCCGGGGCGGTTGGCGATCATGATGCCCCCCGTCTCGGTCTGCCACCAATTGTCGTGAAACGGCTGGCCGAAGACCTCCTCGGACCAGACCACCGCCTCGGGGTTTAAGGGCTCGCCGACGCTTGCGAGAAACCTCAGACTGGAAAAGTCATACGCAGCGGCCGCCTCCGCCCCCGCCCGCATCATCATCCGGATCGCCGTGGGTGCGGAATACCAGACCTCGACGCCCTCCCGCCCGATCGTCTCGTACCACCGGTCGAGGTCGAACTCCGCCTCGTCGACGATCATCGTCACCCGGTTCACCAGAGGCGAAATGATCCCGTAGGACGTGCCCGTCACCCAGCCCGGGTCGGCGGTGCACCAGTAGATCGTGCCGGGAGCGAGATCGAGTGCGTTCCGGCCCGACACGGCATGGTAGACGACCGCGCCATGGACATGGACCGCGCCTTTCGGCTTGCCGGTGGTGCCGGAGGTGAAATGGATAAGTGCGGGGTCGTCGGGCGACGTCTCCACGGGCGGTGTGTCGGCCCGGGCCGCCGCCATCGCGGGACCGAGCGCGACGCAGCCCTCCGGTGCGTCGTCGCCGACGATGAGAACGAGCTTCAAAGTGTCGATTTCGTCCCGCCAGGGCGCGATCTTGCGCTTGTAGAGCGCCGCGGTCGTCACCAATGCCGCCGCCCCGCCGATCTCCATCCTGGTGCGGATCGGCTCGGGGCCGAAGGCGGAGAACAGCGGCGTGAACACCATCCCCGCCCGGAGGGTGCCGAGGGCGGTGGCGTAAAGCTCGGGCACCCGGCCCATCAGCGCGAACACGCTGTCGCCGGGTTCGAGACCGTGGCTTTGCAGCACCGAGGCCACCCGCCCGGTCATGTCCTGAAGATCGCTGTAGGAGAAGCTGCGGCGGCTGTCGTCCTTTCCGAGCCAGCGGATCGCCTCTTCGGCCCCGTAACCGGTTGCGACATGGCGATCTATGGCCTCGTAGGCGATGTTCAGACCGTAGCGGGCCGGGTCTTGGGGCACCCCCGTCCGCCAATCGTGAAACGGGTCGGTCTCGTCTTCGCCCGCAACGCCAAGATTCGCCATGTCGCTCCTCCCTGGAAGGCCAGTATGAGGCCGGCCCCGGGGCTTCGGCTGACGGTCGTCAAGTCGCCGCCGATTTGGGCGTCTGCCCCCGCGTTGCGCATCGTCAGGCGCCGCGGCCACGGCCGGCGTTAGGATCGCACGGGGCCCCACAAAGGGGGGCGCGGAAGGGACGACCCGCCATGGATGACAGTTCCGAACGCCGCGCGATCCGCTGGAGCGGGGTCGCAGGGATGGCCGGTAGCCTTTCGCTCCTCGCCGTCTTCGCCTTTCTCGCCGCTTTCGTGGGGCTCGAAACGGTCGCAGGCGAAGCCGAACTCCGGCGCTTCCCCGAGGTCTTGCCCTACCGGATCGTGGAGAACGCCTTCTATCTGCTCGCCCTCGCGCTCTGGACGTTCCATACCGCCGGGCTCTTTCTCGTCCTCCGCCGCACCCGTTTCGCGGCCGCGCTGGCGGGTGGCGTCTTTATGGGGCTTGGGCTGGCGATCCTTGCGGCCGGCGCGGTCCCCCACACCGCCACCGCCCCGATCTCAGCGCTTTATCACGCGCCCGGTGCCACGCCGGAAACCCGGGCCGCGTTGCTGGCGGTCTGGACCGCGCTCCAAGGGCTGACGGATATGTTCTTCGTCACCGGCCTCGCGCTGACCCCGCTCGGGATGGGGTGTTTCGGCCTTTCGATGATGCGCGCCCCGGGCTACGGCCCGGTGGCGGGGTGGCTCGCCCTCGCCTTCGCACTGGCCGGCACCGTCGCCGCGCTGCGCATCCTCGTCGTCCCAGACGACGTCGCCGCGCTCGGCATCTTCGCGCTGGTGTTCTTCCATGCCGTGGTGGGCTGGCGCTCGAGCCGTCCAGCTGTGCGTTCGACAAGGATCTTTGGTAACAGCTAGACCCAACGGTCGGTTTTTGCCTTGAGTGGACGTTCATGCTGCACGCTCCGCACCAAGGCCCCCCACGTCCCGGGCTTGACCCGGGACCTCGATAGGCCTGGCACTCCGGTGGATCGGGGCCCCGGACTAGGTCCGGGGCGCGTTTCGCGAAGGTCTGCCGGAGCAAGACCCGGACGCCCGCAACAGGCCAGAACCCACCTCCACCGGCCCGACGGCGACAGGGCGATCGTGGGCAAATTGCCCACCCCGCCCCTGCACGATTGCGGCACGATGCCGCCGCGCGCCGAACGATCAGGAAGCGCGAAAGCGGGCAACCGCGTGGGAAACCGGCTGATCCGCGAGGTGCGAGCGATTCGCCAAGTGAGTGGTGCGGGTGATAGGATCACCCTTGAACCCGTACCCCGCGCTCAAGTCAGCCGAAGGCCGGTCGCGCGATACAGGTGTGGTGCCCGAGGAGAGATTCGAACTCTCACGCCTTGCGGCGGGGGATTTTGAATCCCCTGCGTCTACCATTCCGCCACTCGGGCGCACCGCGCGGGACATTAGCGACAAGTCCGCCGCGCCGGAAGAGCGATTATGCCGGCTCCCGGGGCCCCGAGGGGTAGCCGCTGTAGCGCGCGATGAGATCGGCCAGAAGCGAGCCCGCCGGCACCTCGCCCCCGTATTTCCGCTTGAGCCCGCGCTTGAGATGGAACGACCACAGATGCAGGCAGTAGGAGGCCATCGGCAGGTCGTCGAGCGTCATCGCGCCGGGCTTCAGCAGTCGGTCGGTGGCAGACCAGTGGAGCGGGTAGAACGCCTCCACCGGCAGCGCCTTGTCGAACTCGCCGGTCCGTTTCAGCGCATGGGTCAACCCCACCGGCCCCGTCGTCCCGTGCGGCCAGGCATTGATCGGCACGCCGCGCCCCATCGAGCGCAGCCACATCTCCGCGCGGGCCGGAAACGGCACCCATGAAGGGATGCCATGGGTGTCGAGGGTGAGCCGCGAGAGCCAGGCAAGGGCCGGGCTGTCCTCTGCCAACCGCAACACCGCCCCGTTGACCTTCGTCGCCGTCTCCAGCCCGAAGATATCCGCGGTGTCGAGATCGAGCGGCCGCAGCGGCACCACGTCGAGGTCGACCCAGACCGCATCGGTCCGGCGCAACAGGGCATAGCGGAAAAGGTTCGAATGAAGGCTCGCCCCCACCGTTGTCTTCGAGGTCACCACCCGGTCGTCGGGAAAGATCTCGCGCGCATCGCGCACCTCGACGGGCTCGGGCACGTTGTCGAGGGGCCCGTAGGCATAGATCGTGAGCCGATGTCCCGTCGCAGCCATCGACTGTGCCGAGAGGTTCTCGACGAGCCCCAGGCGCGGGCCGATCCAGAGCGTGGCGAGGTCGAGCGGCATCGGGCTCACCCAGGCGTGATGAGGTGGAGAAGCTCGCGACCCCGCACCTCGGCATGTTCCTTCAGGAGGAACCGGACCAGCGCAGAGGCCGGCACCTCGCCGGTCTGAAGGGTGTGGCGCAGCCGCCTGTCGAGACCGAGCGCGGCGTCGAGTGCGGCGTCGAGCGCACGGATCGGCCCCCATTGCTTGGTTTGCACCGCCACCGAGAGCTTTGGATACTTATCGAGAAACAGCGCCCCCATGGTGCCGCGCATGATCTCCTGGCGGAGCCGGCCCGGAAAGGCCGAGACGGGACGGGGCGGTTTGAAATGGAGAACCCCGGCGGCGGGCGCATAGCGCCGGAGCGCCCCGGCGGCCCGAAACCGCTCCCAGAGTTCGAGGTCCTCCCAGCCATACATCGTGAAGTCGGTGTCATAGAGCCCCGCGCGCTCCATGAAGGCCTTCGTGACCGAACCGTTGCAGCCCGGGAAGGGGTTGGTATGCCGCCCGCCGCCCTGGGCCAGCCGACCGGGGACATCCGCCACCCGCGCGCCGATCTCGATGATCGGCCCGGTCACCACCCGCCTCTCGCTCGTCCCGTGGGCGGCGAGATGGGCCGCGAGATAATCCCGGGCGACGAAGCAATCGTCGTCGGTGGAGACCAGAAGCCGCCCCCGCGCCGCCTCGATGGCCTCGTTGCGGGCGTGAACGAGCGCGGTCGCCCCCTCCCGTTTGCGGGTCCACCAGGTGAGCCGGGGATGGGAGATCGCCTTCAACACCTCAGCGGTGTCGTCGTCCGAGTCGTCGTCGACGACGATCACCTCGAACTCTTCGCTCCCGAGGTCCTGATCGAGGATGGTCTCCAGAGCGGCACCGATCACGTGGCCGCGGTTGCGGGTCGGGATGAAGACGGAGACGGCAGGGGACATCGGCGGTCGGCGGGCCTCATGGGTTCGGCGGCGTGGCTAGCGGGTCGCCCGGGCACTGTCCAGACCGGCAGCGGCCCCATCCTGTGACCTGGGGGCCCGTCCCCCTGCCGCCATGCCCCTGACCGCCTCTGGCCCGCCGGGGGGCGTTTCGCGCTTGACGCCAACGCCTGCACCGTGCCCTTTGCGGCCCCGAAGGCAAGCGAGGTGGCGCCGAGAGCCGCCCCCGCAACCCGGGCGATGCAGCCCAATGCGGCGGGCCCGGCGGATCGGGGCGATGCGCTCAGGAGACATGCGGATGACCGGCCACACGGCGCACGACCTGGCAATATCCCAGCGGCTCGACGCTCTGGTGGCCTCGGCCGAGGGCAAGGGCGACACCGTCACCCTCCACTGGATTCTCGCAGATCTCCACGAGCGCGCCTTCGGGCTCTTCCTTCTGATCCTCGCCCTGCCCTGCTGCATCCCGTTTCTCTACGGCATCCCCCAGATCGTCGCGCTGCCGCTGATGTTTGTCGCGGTGCAGTTGCTCATCGGCCGCCGCGTTCCCTGGCTGCCCCACGGTCTGGGTGCACGGCAGGTGTCGACGGAGGGGCTTGCGAACCTCGCGCGGCGGGCCGGCCCCTGGCTGCGCCGGGTCGAGGCCGTGAGCCGGCCGCGCCTGGCCGGGCTGACCCGGGCCCCGCTGGACCAGGCTGTGGGACTGGCGCTCGTGGTCTTCAGCGCGTCCATTCTGGTGCCTCTGCCGGGAACGAACACGGTTCCGGGCTTTGCTGTCGTGATCGTCTCCATGGGGCTCCTCCAGCGGGACGGGGTTCTCGTCCTCCTCGGGTCGATCCTCGGTGCGGCATGGATCGCGACGCTGGTCATCGCCGGCGCGACACTCGCCAGCCTTGTCCGGACGTGGCTCGGCATCTGACCCCGCCCGATCCCCCGGGCTTGCCCGCAGCCCGTCAGCGGGTATGAACGACGCCGACCGCTGGGATGTGAGCACGCCATGACACCGAAAGGTCTGACCCTACTGGCCGCGGGCGGATCGGCCGCCCTCCTTCTGGGGGCCTTTGCCTTCCAGGCGGCCGGTTTCGCACCCTGCCAGCTTTGCCTCTGGCAGCGCTGGCCCCACGGGGTCGCGATTGCGGCCGGTCTGATGGCGCTGAGCGGTGTGGCGGTCGCGCTCTGGGCACTGGCCGGGGCGCTCGCTGCGCTGACCACGGCCGGGATCGGGCTCTATCACACCGGCGTCGAGCGGGGCGTCTGGGAGGGTCCGCAGGCCTGTTCGGGCGGCGGCTCGCTCGCGGGGCTTTCGGGGGCTGACCTTCTCTCCACCGAAGGCGCCTCCGACGTCGTGCGCTGCGACGAGGTCGTCTGGGCGCTCGCGGGGCTCTCGATGGCAAGCTGGAACGCGCTTCTGTCGCTCGCGCTGGCGGCGTTGTGGGCGGTGGCGCTCGTCAGAGCCCGCACCGGGTAACGGCCGCTTCGAAGCGGCGGGCGACGGGGTTTCGAAACCGCGTCCGCGCTCAGTGGAGGGTGAACTCGCCCGTCACGTTCCGCCACTCCCCCGGGCTGATCATCTTGCGGTGGGTGAACCGCACGCTGTGCAAAGGCCCTTCGATCTGGTCCTGCCAGAACTCGATGAAGCCGAAAAGTTTGGGATGATCGGGGGCAAGATCGTACTCCTGCCAAATGAACGTGTTCAGCACGTTCTGAAAATCGGGCATGCGATAGAAGATTTCCGCTGTGGTCAGCCCGTAGCCCTTCAGCATCAACTCGGTCTCGGATGGCGCCATTCTCGCTCCTTTCCAAACCCTCCACGCCTTGAGCGAAGCGCGAAACCGTTTCGAAATCAACAACGATGCGTCCGACCGCGGCAACGCGCGCCGGAGTGTGATCAAACGTGAGGCGGCCTTGCACAGCATCTCCGCATTGGGGTAAAAGGACCCCACAAGATATAGAAGGCGCGAGACAGGCCCGAACGACGTGAACGACACTCCAGAACCTCCTGAAAACACAGACGATATACCGCCAGAGCGGCCTCCCTACGAGGGCCCGACGATCAGCATCGAAGACGAGATGCGCACGAGCTATCTCGACTATGCGATGTCGGTGATCGTTTCGAGGGCGATTCCGGACCTGCGCGACGGGCTGAAACCGGTGCACCGCCGCATCCTGTTTCATATGAACGACAAGGGCTACACCCACGACAAGTCCTACAACAAGTCGGCCACCCCCGTGGGCGAGGTGATGGGCTATTATCACCCCCACGGCGACAGCGCGATCTACGACGCGCTGGTGCGGATGGCGCAGGATTTTTCCATGTCGCTGCCGCTCATCGATGGGCAGGGCAATTTCGGCTCGATGGACGGCGACCCGCCGGCAGCCTTCCGCTACACCGAAGCCAGGCTCGAAAAGGCCGCCCAGTCGCTTTTGACCGATATCGAGAAGGACACGGTCGACTACGAGGACAGTTTCGACGGCAAGCGACAGGAGCCCACCGTCCTTCCCGCCCGCTACCCCAATGCGCTCGTCAACGGCGCGGAAGGCATCGCGGTCGGCATGGCCACCCGCATCCCGCCCCACAACTTAGGCGAAGTGGTCGACGCGACCCTCGCGCTCATCGACGACCCCGACCTTTCCACCGAGCGCCTTATGGAGTACGTCCCCGGCCCCGATTTCCCGACCGGTGGGATCATCCTCGGCCGTTCGGGCGCCCGCAAAGCCTATCTCGAAGGCCGCGGCTCGATCATCCTGCGCGCCAAGACGCGCGTCGAGGAAATCCGCAAGGACCGCTACGCCATTGTCGTCGACGAGATTCCCTACCAGGTGAACAAGGCCACGATGATCGAGAAGATCGCCGATCTTGTGAACGACAAGAAGCTCGAAGGCATCGCCTCCATCGAGGACCAGTCCGACCGGGTTGGCGTCCGGGTGGTGATCGAGCTCAAACGCGACGCCACGCCCGAGGTGGTGCTCAACCAGCTTTGGCGCTTCACTCCGCTTCAGACCTCTTTCGGCGCGAACATGCTGGCACTCAACGGCGGCCGGCCCGAGCAACTGACGCTGAGGGATTTCCTGAGCTATTTCGTCGCCTTCCGCGAGGAAGTTGTGGCCCGTCGCACGGCTTTCGATCTCAGGAAAGCCCGCGAACGCTCCCACGTCCTCTGCGGCCTCGCCGTCGCGGTCTCCAATGTCGACGAGGTGGTCGCCACGATCCGCGCTTCGGCCGATGCCGCCGAGGCCCGCGAGAAGCTGATGTCGCGCCGCTGGCCCGCGGGCGACATCGCCCCCTACATCAAACTCATCGACGACCCCTCCCACACGGTCAACGAAGACGGCACCTACAACCTCTCCGAAATCCAGGCCCGGGCGATCCTCGACCTGAGGCTCCAGCGCCTCACCCAGATCGGCGTGAAGGAGGTCACCGACGAGCTTGAAGAGCTCGCCGCGAAGATCCGTGATTATCTCGACATCCTCGCCTCCCGCGACCGGATCATGGCGATCATCGCCGCCGAACTCACTGAGGTGAAAGACCAATTCGCCGTCCCCCGCCGCTCGGAAATCGTCGACTGGGCGGGCGATCTCGAAGACGAGGACCTCATCGAGCGCGAGGACATGGTCGTCACCGTCACCCAGGGCGGCTACATCAAGCGCACCCCGCTCGAAGACTTCCGCTCGCAAAAGCGCGGCGGCAAGGGGCTCTCGGGGGGATCGCTCAAGGAAGACGACGTCGTCACCACGCTTTTTGTGGCCAACACCCACACCCAGCTTCTTTTCTTCACCACCGAAGGCATGGTCTACAAGCTCAAGACCTGGCGTCTGCCCCTCGGCGGGCGCACCTCGAAGGGCAAGGCGATCGTCAACATCCTGCCGATCCCCACCGGTGTCTCCATCGCCGCGATCATGCCCGTCGACCGTGCCGAGAAGGACTGGGACCAGCTTCAGATCGTCTTTGCGACCTCGGAAGGCGACACCCGCCGCAACCAGCTTTCGGACTTCACCAATGTCAAAGCCAACGGCAAGATCGCAATGAAGCTCCCCGAGGGGGTCTCCCTCGTGAACGCTCGCATTGCCACCGAAGCCGACGACGTGATGCTCGTCACCGCGCTCGGCCGCGCCATTCGTTTCCCCACGACAGAGGTCCGCGTCTTCAAGGGCCGCGATTCGACCGGGGTGCGCGGCATCCGGCTCGCGACAGGCGACCATGTCGTTTCGATGAGTGTCATCAGACACTTCGAGGCCGACCCTCAAGAACGCGCCGCCTATCTCAAGCAGCGCCGCCTGATGGCGGGGAACACCGACGACGTCGAGGCCGATGAGGATGAAGAGGCCGTCGAAGAGGGCCAGCTTTCACCCGAACGCTATGCGGAAATGTCGGCGGCCGAGGACCTGATCCTGACGATCACGTCGGCAGGCTCCGGCAAGCTCTCCTCGTCCCACGACTACCCCGTCCGCGGCCGCGGCGGCCAGGGCGTGATGGCGATGGACAAGGCGATGCGCGGCGGGCCTCTGGTGGCCTCCTTCCCGGTGGAACTCGACGACCAGATCATGCTGGCCACCTCGACGGGACAATCGATCCGCGTGCCGGTCGAGGGTATCTCGTTCCGCTCGCGCTCCGCCGGCGGGGTGAAGGTGTTCAACACGGCGGCCGGCGAAGAGGTGGTCTCGGTGGCCTGGATCGCCGATCAGGGTGAGGAAGACGAGACCGGGTAACCGCGTCCCGGCCCCCGACAGTCCAGCCGCCTTGTCGCCCTCTGCCGTCCCGGGCTCGACCGGGACCTCGATGGGCCAGGCACTCCGCTACCCCCCCATTCCAATCGGCCCAGACGACGCGACCCGCCCAATCGACGCCTAAATTATGCCCGTTAACCGTCTGATTTCTTTTCCCTTTTATTAACCATAAGTTTTTCCTAACTCTGATCCGACCGCCACCGGGGGGCTGGCGGTTGGGCCCTCGGGCTCGTAACGCGTATCGGAGTGTGTAAGATGTCCCGCCTGTCCTTGATTGCCGCCCTGGCTGTTTGTGTTGCAAGTCCCGCGAGCGCTCAGTCGAGCCTCGGTGTGACCGGTATCGAGTTGGGCCTCGGCGGATTCTCCCAATCGGACGGCGGGGCATCGTTTCATGGCGACATCGTCCTCGACGTGGCCGTTACCGAGTTCCACCGGCTGCAAGGCGACCTCGCCTGGGTCGAAAGCGGTCGCGGCGCGGTTGGCCGGCTCGGGGGCCATGTCTACATGACCCCGCAGGACGGCCAGAAATACGGCCTCTTCGCGATGTTGGGCGACGCCAACGGGCGCGACCTCACCTATGCCGCAGGGGGCATCGAGGGAATGTTTGAGGTGACCGACCGCACGGCACTCGGCGGCTATGCCGGCCTCGGCATCGGCTCCGACGAGGGGCTCGACGTGATCTTCGGCGGGGTCGAAGGCACGTTTCAGGCCTCCGACTTCGTTCGCATCGACGGCGGCGTGCAGGTTTCGGAATACGACGAGGCGGGGTTCCAGGCCATCGGCACCGAGGCGCGGCTGAACCTGCGCTACGCCCCGGCCGGCCAACCCTTCGCGGTCACCGCCGGGCTCGTCCACGACATGCTTACCGGGGAAGACGGCGAACCGGGGGAAACCCGCGCCGAGCTCACCCTGTCCTGGCGGTTCGGCTCCACCGCGAGCACGGCCCCGACCGACCGGCCGTTCCGCACCGCCGACCCGTTTCTGCCGCTCATCCGCCGGGGCCTCTACTGAGCGGTGCGGGCCCGGGCCGGACGGCGGCCAGGGCCCCGGGGCGACCAGACGGCCCGCCGCACCTCCGCCATCATTTGGTCATCCACCGGCCATGCTTTGGGGGACAATAGACCCATGACCCATGGGACCGGCACAATGGACACGATCGACAGACCTCACCGCACCGGCCCGGAGCCCGGGCTGACCGGGCTCGTCGGCTGGTTGATTGCGCGCATGTGCCCCGCCGCGCCCGCCGCATCCGTCGCAGCCCGCCGGGTCACCCTCGAACGGCCGGACGCCCCCCGCAAGATGCGCCCCGAACCACCCCGGCGGTACCGAAAGCCGCTGGCCATCGGCCCCTACGCGCCCCGCTACGCCGCCCAGGGCAACGTCGTCGTCGAACTCGCCCGCCCGTCCCTCCAGGCCGACAATCTCTTCCGCGACGACTTCGTCGGCTGAGCCCGTCCCCCCCCGGGGGCTTCCCTCCCGCGCGGCGAGCCGCTATCCCCCGCCCCATGAGCGAACGACTTCACATCGTCGGCGGTGGCATGGCGGGTTCCGAAGCCGCCTGGCAGGCGGCCGAAGCAGGGGTGAAGGTCGTGATCCACGAAATGCGCCCCGATGTCGGCACCTTCGCGCACAAGACCGGCGATCTGGCCGAGATGGTCTGCTCGAACTCGTTCCGCTCCGACGATGACGAGCAAAACGCCGTGGGCCTTCTCCATTGGGAAATGCGCGCCGCCGGCGGGCTCATCATGGAGATGGGCGACGCCCACCGCCTCCCCGCCGGCGGCGCACTCGCCGTCGACCGCGCGGCCTTCTCCGCCGCCGTCACCGCACGGCTCCGCGCCCATCCGCGCATCTCCGTGACCGGCGAGGAAGTCACCGCCCTGCCTGAGACCGGCCAGTGGATCATCGCCACCGGCCCTCTGACCTCCTCGGCCCTCGCCGACGCCATCCGCGCCGAGACCGGCGAGGACGCGCTCGCCTTCTTCGACGCCATCGCCCCCATCGTCTATGCCGACAGCGTGGACATGTCGGTGGCCTGGGCCCAGTCGCGCTACGACAAGGGTGAGACCGAGGAGGAGCGCACCGCCTATATCAACTGCCCGATGGACCGCGCCCGGTACGAGGCCTTCATCGACGCGCTTCTCGCCGCCGACAAGACCGCCTTCAAGGAGGGCGAAACTGCCGGCTATTTCGACGGCTGCCTGCCCATCGAGGTGATGGCCGAACGCGGCCGCGAGACGCTGCGCCACGGGCCGATGAAGCCGGTGGGGCTCACAAACCCCCATGACCCTCAGACCAAGGCTCATGCGGTCGTCCAGCTTCGCCGCGAAAATGCGCTGGGGACGCTCTACAACGTCGTCGGCTTCCAGACGAAGATGAAGTACGGCGCGCAAACTGATGTTTTCCGAATGATTCCCGGGCTCGAAAACGCACGCTTCGCCCGCCTCGGCGGCATCCACCGCAACACGTTTCTGAATTCCCCGCGCCTGCTCGACGGCGCGATGCGGCTGAAATCGAAGCCCCATATCCGCTTCGCCGGTCAGATCACCGGGGTCGAGGGCTATGTCGAAAGCGCCGCCATGGGGCTTCTCGCGGGCCGGATGGCGGCCGCCGAAATCGCCGGGCGGCCCCTGCCGCCGGTCCCCGACACCACCGCCATGGGCGCGCTTCTGACCCACATCACCGGCGGGGCGGATGCGAAGACCTTCCAGCCGATGAACGTGAATTTCGGGCTCTTCCCGCCGGTCGAAGCCAGGGGCGGCCGCCGTGGCCGGCGCGACCGCTACAAGGCCTATACCGACCGCGCCAAGGCCGATTGGCAAGGCTGGCTTGGCCGCGCCGCACTGGACGCCGCCTGACATCGCGGCCTAGGGTCGGTCATGGGCGACGACGAGAGCTTCTTCGACAAGGTCTACCGGACGACCGGCCCCCGCGACATCGCCGCGCTCTACGACGACTGGGCCGCGCAGTACGATTCGGACGTCGGCGGCGCGGGTTATGCAACGCCGGCCCGGATCGCGTCGGCGCTGGCGCGCGTCCTCGGGGCGGACGCCCCCGCCGCCCCGGTGCTCGATTACGGCTGCGGCACGGGCCTCGCCGGCGTTGCCCTCAAAGCGGCGGGCTTCGCCGCAATCGATGGCTGCGACCCTTCCGAAGGAATGATCGAAAAAGCCCGCGCGCTCGACATTTACCGCGAGACCTTCACCTTCAATCCGCTCGATCCGCCCGGCGCGCAGGTCATCGGCATCTACCCCGCTATCGTCGCCGCGGGGGTGATCTCGGTCGGCGCGGCGCCGCCGGAGGTCCTCGCTCACCTCTATTCCAGCCTCGCTCCCGGCGCCCGGCTGGCATTCTCCTATAACGGCCACACCCTCGAGGATCCGGCCTATATGGCCGCCCTCGACCGCGTCCGCGCCGACAGGGACTGCGTTTTGGAGGTCGCCGAGGACGGGCCGCATCTTCCCGAACTCGGCCTCACCTCGCGGGTTTTCGTCCTGCGCCGGGCATGAGCTACGCCACCCGCTTCGCCCCGTCGCCGACGGGGCCTTTGCATCTCGGCCACGCCTATTCGGCCATGCTCGCGTTCGACCGGGCGAAGGCCATGGGCGGCACGTTTCACCTGCGCATCGAAGACACCGATTTCGACCGCTGCCGCGAGGAGTGGGTGGCCCTCATCGACGAAGACCTCCGCTGGCTCGGGCTCGACTGGCCGAAACCCCCGCTCCGCCAGTCCGACCACCTCGAGCGCTATGCCCGCTCCCTCTATCGCCTGATTGCCATCGGCCTTGTCTATCCCTGCTCCTGCACGCGAGCCGACATTGCCGCGGCTGCCACCGCTCCCCAGGAAGGTGCCACCTATGGCCCGATCTACCCCGGCACCTGCCGCGGGCGGCCGATGTCATCGCGCAGGCAGGGCGATGCGCTGAGGCTCGATATCGCCCAAGCCGTCGCGCGCATCGGCCCCGTGGCCTTCACCGAATCCGGAGGGGTGCGGAAGGCCGCGCGCCACACCTATTTGCCCGAAACCCTTGTCGAGACAGCGGGAGACATCGTCCTCGCCCGCAAAGGCTCAGGGATCGTCAGCTACTTCTTCGCCTCCGCCCTCGACGACGCCCATCAATCCATCACCGAAGTCGTGCGCGGCGAGGATCTTTTCGATTTCACCGCCGTTCAGGTCCTGCTCCTGGTGCTTCTCGGCCTGCCGGTCCCGGCCTATCACCACCACCGGCTCATCCGCGACGCCGCCGGCAAGCGTCTGGCCAAGCGCGATGACGCCCGGGCGATCTCGAAGTTCCGTGCCGAGGGCGCGACGCCCGCCGATATCCGCCGGATGGTCGGGCTCCCTGCCGGGACCGCGCCGCGGTCTGGTGCCCCCCGGGTGTGAATGGCCGCAGGGCCAAAGTAGGCGAACAGCGCCTTCCCCTCAGCCCATGGGCGCCATCAGTTCCACCTCGTCCCCGCCCCGGACCGCGGTGTAGAAACAAGACCGCCGCCCGGTATGACAGGCCGGCCCGGTCTGGCGCACGGTCACGAGAACCGTATCCCGGTCGCAATCCACCCGCATCTCGACGAGTTCCTGGACATGGCCGGAGGTTTCTCCCTTGACCCAGAACGCCGCCCGCGAGCGCGACCAATAGGTCACCCGCCCGGTCTCCAGCGTCCGCGCGACAGCTTCGGCATTCATCCAGGCCAGCATCAGCACCTCCCCGGTCTCTGCATCCTGGGCGATGGCGGGCAAGAGCCCCTGATCGTTGTAGACAAGCGTTGCGGGGTCGAACGGCATCGGGGTTTTCTCTTCGGCGAATGGGCCCTAAGTCTTAGGGGCAGCGACACGGAATGGCTATGGCCGACAGCGATCTCATCAAACTCTATTCGGGGCGCATCCTCGAACTGGCCTCGGCGATTCCCCATGCCGGTCGTCTCGACGGGCCGGACGCCACCGTCAAACGCCGCTCGCCGCTCTGCGGCTCGACCGTGACGGTGGATGTCGGCCTCGACGGCGGGCGCATCTCGCGCTTCGGTCAGGACGTCAAGGCCTGCGCCCTCGGCCAGGCCTCGGCGGCCATTGCCGGCGCCCATGCGATCGGGCGGACCCGGGCCGAAGTCGAAGCGGCCCGCGATGCGCTCCGGGCAATGCTCACCGAAGGGGGCGCTCCTCCGGGCGCGCCCTATGACGGTTTCGAGGTGCTTGAGCCCGCGCGGGACTTCAAAAACCGCCATGCCTCGATCATGCTGGCGCTGGAGGCCACCGCCGAGGCGATGGCGCAGGCCGAGCTCGCCCGGGCGACCGCCTGACGCTGAGCCGCAAACCGGCTCTTCACCGACACCCGTTCTGCCAAAAAAAATCCGCCGCACACCCCTCACAGGGCGGCGGCGGAAGTGGCGTATCTGGCGAAATCCGCACCCCTTAAGGGCCGTGGGGCGGCCCCGGATGGGGACAGAAGATCGCATCGAAGTTTGGGGACAGGATGCGAGGGATGCGGGGCGTTGCCAGTCCGCAGGCAGATAGGTCAGACGAGACCCGGTAGATGAAGAATCGCGAGAAGCATCACGACAAGCGCCGCCCCTCCTGCGAAATCCTGAATGAGATGGCCCGGGGCCACAGCGAAGCGACGGGCGAATGTATTTGCAAAGCGGGTCATCGGGGCGGTCCTGCACTCAGCGTCGTGTTCTTGTTGACGATTTGTTCTCATATCTCGCGCCCCGAGTAAAGAACTTTTTAAGAACATTGGCGAACAGGTCCAGAACCTCCGCCGTGTCCCGGATGCGATCCGCCTGCCCGCTAGGCCTGGAAGGCCTTCCGGCCGCGGCCTCGGAAGGACGACCGTTTCCTCCGCCTAGCCCGCTCCAAGAAGCCGGATCGCCTTGTCCCGCTCCATCAGCCACAACAACGCCCGCGCCGCCTCCCCCCGCTCCGACCTGAGGTCCGGGTCCTGCGCCAGCAGCCGGCGGGCATCGCTCTGGGCGGTGGCCATCAGCCCCGCCTGGCGTTCGAGATCGGCGATCCGGAACCGCGGCAGGCCCGATTGCGCCGTACCGATCGCATCCCCGGCGCCCCGTATCGCGAGGTCCTCTTCGGAAATCCGGAACCCGTCCTCGGTCTCGCGGAGGATTTCCAACCGCCGCCGCGCCGTCTCCCCGAGCGGCGGCTGGTACATCAGAAGGCAGGTCGAGGACTCCGCGCCGCGCCCGACCCGACCGCGGAGCTGATGAAGCTGGGCCAGCCCGAAATGCTCGGCCCGCTCGATCACCATGATCGAAGCCCCCGGCACGTCGACGCCCACCTCGATCACGGTCGTGGCCACCAGCACCTGGGTCTCGCCGGCCTGAAACGCCGCCATCGCCGCATCTTTCTCCTCCGGGCGCATCTGGCCGTGGACGAGCCCCACGACCCGCTCGCCAAGCGCGGCGCGCAGGTGCTGGAACCGTTCGGTCGCCGCGGTGAGGTCGGAGACCTCGCTTTCGTCGACCAGCGGACAGACCCAATAGGCCTGCCGCCCCTCGCCCACCGCACGTCTCAGATGGTCCACCACCTCGGCCATCCGGCCCTGGGAGACGAGTGCGGTCGTCACCGGCGTGCGGCCGGGGGGCTTTTCATCGAGCACCGAGAGGTCGAGATCGCCGTAGACGGCCAGTTCGAGCGACCGCGGGATCGGTGTTGCGGTCATCACCAGCGTGTCCACCGCATGGCCCTTCGAGGTCAGCGCCAGCCGCTCTGTCACCCCGAACCGGTGCTGTTCGTCGATCACCGCAAGGCGGAGGTCTGCAAAGTCCACACCCTCCTGAAAGAGCGCATGTGTGCCGATAAGGATCTGGATATCGCCCCGCGCGAGCGCGGAGAGCTTCGCCTTGCGCTCGGCCCCCTTGTCGCGCCCGGTGAGAATGTCCACCACCACGCTCGCGCCCTCGGCAAGCGGGCGGAAGGCGGCGAGATGCTGGCGGGCGAGGATTTCGGTCGGCGCCATCATCGCCCCCTGCCCCCCGGCCTCGACCGCGATCAGAAGGGCGGAAAACGCCACCAGCGTCTTTCCCGAGCCCACATCGCCCTGCAAGAGCCGCGACATCCGGGTCGCCGCGCCCATGTCTTCGGAAATCTCGTCGATGGCCCGCATCTGCGCCTTGGTCGGCCGGTAGGGAAGCGCTGCGAGAAGCTTCGACTGGAGCCGTCCGGTCGCGACAGAGGCCACCCCCGTCCGCCGCCGGTCCCGCGCCCGGGCCAGCGCCAGTGTCATCTGGTGGGAAAAGAGCTCGTCATAGGCGAGCCGCTCCCGGGCGGGGGCGGTCACGGCGAGGTCGGCCTCGCGTTCGGGGGCGTGGGCCTCCCGCACCGCCCGCCGCCAGGGCGGCCAGCGCCGCTCGGCCACAAGCGCGGGGTCGATCCATTCGGCGAGATCGGGGGCACGCTCCACAGCACCGGCCACCGCTTTCGCGAGCGTTTTCAGGGTGATACCCTGGGTCAGGTGATACACCGGCTCAAACGGCGGCAGGCTCTCACCGCCGCCGGGGACGAGCACGTGGTCGGGATGGACCATCTGGAACACCCCGTCATAAAGCTCGACCTTGCCCGACAGGATCCGCCGCTCGCCGATCGGCAGAAGCCTTTGCAGGTAATCTCCGGCGGCGTGGAAGAACACCAGATGAAACGTGGTCTCAGCGTCCGTCGCCTCGATCCGGTAGGGCCGCCCCTTCTGGCGCGGCGGCAGATGCCGGCCGATCTCGGCTTCCACCGTCGCCGTCGCGGGCGGGGCGAGCCCCTGGAGCGAATGCCGGGGTCGCCGGTCGACGCCCGCATAGGGCAGGTGAAACAGGAGGTCCTTGGGGCTTTCGAGCCCGGCAGCGTCGAGAAGCTTGGCGAGTTTCGGCCCGATCCCCGGCAGCGTCGCGAGATCGGCAAAGAGCGGAAAGAGCGCCTCGGGGCGGCTCATGACCCCTCGATGAGCGCAAGCCAGCCGTCCTCGTCGAGCGTCTCGACGCCAAGCTCGGCCGCCTTCTTGGCCTTCGATCCCGCCCCCGGGCCGGCAACGAGCAGGTCGGTCCTCGCCGAGACCGAACCCGAGACCTTGGCCCCCAGCGCCTCGGCCCGCGCCTTGGCCTCGGCCCGGGTCATCTTCTCAAGCGTGCCGGTGAAGACCACGATCTTGCCCGCAACGGGGCTGTCGGAGGCCGGCCGTTCCGCGTCCTCGACGTCGAGATGGGCCACGAGCCGGTCGATCGAGGCGCGCTCGGCCTCCTGGTGAAACGCCGTCACCACCGAGGTCGCCATGACCTCGCCCACGCCGTCGATATCGATAAGCTCGGCCCAGGCGGGCCCCTCGCCCGGTATGGCCGATGTCATCGCCGCCTCGAAGCGCGCCCAGGAGCCGTAGGAATTGGCCAGAAGCCGCGCGGATTCCTCGCCCACATGGCGCAGGCCCAGCCCGAAGATCAGCCTTGCAAGCGGGATCCGGCGCCGCTCGGCAATGGCGGCGAAGAGGTTCTGCACGGATTTCTCGTTCGTCGGCCGCCCCTTGGTGTCGCGCCGGTAGAGGTCGAGTTCGCCGGCATCCTGGCGCGCTTCGAGGGTGAAGATGTCGGCCGGTTCCGCGATCAGACCCTCATCGTAGAACGCCGCCACCTGTTTCGCCCCGAGCCCTTCGATGTCGAAGGCGGCACGGGAGACGAAATGCTTCAGCTTCTCCACGGCCTGCGCCGCGCAGATCATGCCCCCGGTGCAGTAGCGCACCGCATCCGCGCCGTCGCGCACGGCCTCTGAGCCGCAGACCGGGCAGCCCGAGGGGAAGGCGTAGGGCACCGCGTCCTCCGGCCGCCGGTCGAGGTCCACATCGGCGACCTTGGGGATCACGTCGCCCGCCCGGTAGACCTGCACCCAGTCGCCCACCCTGATGTCCTTACCGCCCCGGATCGGCTGGCCCTTCGAATCGCGCCCGGCGATGTAATCCTCGTTGTGCAGCGTCGCGTTCGACACAACGACGCCGCCGACCGTGACGGGCGCGAGCCGCGCGACCGGCGAGAGCGCGCCGGTGCGGCCGACCTGGATGTCGATGGCCTCGAGCCGGGTCCAGGCCAGTTCGGCGGGGAACTTGTGGGCGATGGCCCAGCGAGGCGTGGTCGAGCGGAAGCCGAGCCTGGCCTGGAGCGCGAGGTCGTCGACCTTGTAGACCACGCCGTCGATGTCATAGCCGAGGCCCGCCCGGCCGGTCTCGATCTCGGCATAATGCGCCAGCATCTCCGCCAGCGTCCCGACCCGCCGGGTCAGCGGGTTGGTCTGAAACCCCAGGGCGCCCAGCCGCGCGATGGCCCCCGACTGGGTGTCGGCGAGCGGTGCGGAGGTCACCCCCCAGGCATAGGCGAAGAACTTCAGCGGCCGCGACGCGGTGATGGTCGCATCGAGTTGCCGCAGCGAGCCCGCGGCGGCATTGCGCGGATTGGCGAAGGTCTTCCCCCCGGCCTCGGCCTGGCGCGCGTTGAGGGCGGCGAAATCGGCGTGGCTCATATAGACCTCGCCGCGCACCTCGAGCCGCGCCGGGGCCTCCCTCAGCCGGTCGGGGATATCGCCGACGGTCCGGGCATTGGCGGTCACGTCCTCGCCGGTTTCCCCGTCCCCCCGTGTCGCCGCGCGGGTTAGGCGCCCGCCCTCGTAAAGGAGCGACAGCGACAGACCGTCGATCTTCGGCTCGGCGGTGAAGGCCAGCGGCGCCGCTTCGTCGAGGCCGAGATAGGCCCGCACCGCGCGGACGAAATCGGCCACGTCGTCGCCCGAGAACGCATTGCCGAGCGAGAGCATCCGCACCTCGTGGCGCACCTTCGAGAAGGTCTCCGAGGGCGCGGCGCCGACCTGCTCGGAAGGGCTGTCGGGGCGCTTGAGGTCGGGAAACCGGGCCTCGATCTCCGCATTGCGCCGCTTCAGCGCGTCGTAGTCGGCATCGGCCATCTCGGGGGCGTCTTCGCCGTGATAGGCGGTGTTCGCTGCAGCCAGAAGCGCGGCAAGCCGGGCCAGTTCGCGCCCGGCCTCTTCGGCCGTCAGCGCACCGACCTCCCGTTCCGCCTCCGTTTCGCCAGCCGACATCCCGCCCCTCCGCACCGGTGAGACCGGGTTTAGGCCCGCAGGCCAACCGGGTCCAGTCTCGGCGGGCAGGAGCGCCCGCCACGGGGACGCCGCCGCCGGCAGACTGGGGGGCTCCGCTTCATCGCGCCATCGGACCGGGCCGTGTCGCACCGGAGCTCTGGCGCCAGGAAGCGACACGCCGCAAGGCCCCCTGACCCTGTCCCGGGCTCGCCCCGGGACCCCGACGGTCGGGGCACACCCCCCGCGACCCCGAGCGACCGGGTGCAACGCGGATCGGTTGACCGGACCGGGCCCGGGGCGCGTTGGGTGCGAAGGTCCGACACTAGCGGGCCGGGAAACCGCGGCCCCCCCGACCCCATCGAGGGTCCGCCCCGGGTTTTCGACCGGCAGGGTGCCAAGTCGCCCGAGGCCCCGGACCACGTCCGGGGCGGTGTGTGCTTAAGCTCCGGCGGCAGATCCGGGGGGAACCGGGCGCGCCGCCCCGAAGCCACGCCCCGAACCGCGCCCCGGCAGCGGCCCGGCCCCGTGGCCGCTGGCGCCGCCCCTGGGGCCCGAAACGTCAGCGCCCCGGCCGGATCATCTCCGGCCGGGGCGCCTTACTCCTGCTCGGTCTCGCCCGCCGGCGGGTTTCAGGCGGTTGCCGCCACCGGCCCGTCGGACACTTCCGGTTCAGGGTCGCGGAGCACATAGCCACGGCCCCAGACCGTCTCGATGTAATTGTCGCCCTCGGTCGCCTGCGAGAGCTTCTTGCGCAACTTGCAGATGAAGACATCGATGATCTTCAGTTCCGGCTCGTCCATGCCCCCGTAGAGATGGTTGAGGAACATCTCCTTGGTGAGCGTCGTGCCCTTGCGCAGCGACAACAGCTCGAGCATCTGGTACTCCTTGCCCGTCAGATGCACCGGCCGGCCGCTTGCCTCGACGGTCTTGGCGTCGAGATTGACCTCGACCTTTCCGGTCCGGATCACCGACTGAGCATGGCCCTTCGAGCGCCGGATGATCGCGTGGATCCGCGCCACGAGTTCCTCGCGGTGAAACGGCTTTGTGAGGTAATCGTCCGCCCCGAAGCCGAAACCCTTGATTTTGTTCTCCGTATCGTCCGCCCCCGACAGGATCAGGATCGGCGTCTCGATCCGCGCCAGCCGAAGTTGCCGCAACACGTCATGGCCGTTCATGTCCGGCAGATTGAGGTCGAGCAGGATCAGGTCGTAGTCGTAGAGCTTGGCAAGATCGATCCCCTCCTCGCCGAGATCGGTCGCGTAGACGTTCAGATTGGCATGGGTCAGCATCAGTTCGATGCTGCGGGAGGTCGTCGGATCGTCTTCGACCAGAAGCACGCGCATTGTTTAACTCCGAGAGGTTCCCAAATTCGAAAACGACAATGACGGGATTTGGTTAACCGCCGGTTACCCTCGGGTAAGATTATATCAATCAACCTAGAGTTGTCTATAGCGTTGCAGGGCGGTCGCCTTGAGCGCCGCTTCGCCATGCTCGGCGACCGCCTCGGTCCAGCCGTCGAGCTCCTCGCCGGAGAGGCCATAAATCTCCAGCGCCTCCGCCCGGCTGATCAGCCCGCCCTCCACCGCGCGCACCACGGAGGCCTTGCGGCTCGCCACCCAGCGCCGCGTCTTCGGATCCGGCAGATCCGCGCGTGTCATCACCGTGCCATCGGGCATCGTCACGGCACGGGGGCCATCGACCTTCTTGAGGTACATGCCTAGACCTCTTGCACTCAACTTGGGCCCAACATGGACCACGAGGTTTAACCCCGGGTGAAGCGAGGCCTTGTGAGTAGGTCGCATTTTCCTATATTGCCCCCGACTTCCCCTTGACCGGACCGATGAGAGATGGCGCTCGACGCCCACCCGCTGAATTCGCTTGGCTTCGCCAGGCCCCCCGCCGAGACCCGCGTCGTGGTGGCGATGTCGGGCGGGGTCGATTCCTCGGTCGTCGCAGCGATGCTGGCCGAGGAGGGCTACGACGTCGTCGGCGTGACGCTCCAGCTCTACGATCACGGGGCCGCGCTTGCCAAGAAGGGCGCCTGCTGTGCGGGGGTCGATATCCACGATGCCCGCCGGGTGGCCGAGGAAATGGGGTTTCCCCACTACGTGCTCGATTACGAGAACATCTTCCGCGATGCAGTGATCGACGAGTTTGCCGACGCCTATCTCGCCGGCGCGACGCCGGTGCCCTGCATCCGCTGCAACGAACGGGTGAAGTTCAAGGACCTTCTGGAGACCGCGAAGGACCTTGATGCCGACTGTATGGCCACCGGCCACTACATCCGCCGCGAGACGGGCCCCGCTGGCCCGGAGCTTCACCGTGCGGCCGACACCGCCCGCGACCAGAGCTACTTTCTGTTCTCGACGACCCGCGAACAGCTTTCATACCTGCGCTTCCCCCTGGGCGGGCTGGCCTCGAAAGCCGAAACCCGGGCGCTTGCCGAGCGCTACGGGCTTTCCGTCGCCGATAAGCCCGACAGCCAGGACATCTGCTTCGTTCCGGGGGGCAACTACGCCGCGGTGATCGAGAAGCTCCGCCCCGGCGCCGCCGAGCCCGGCGAGATCGTCGATGCCGACGGGCGGGTGCTCGGACCCCATCCAGGCGTGATCCATTTCACCATCGGCCAGCGCCGGGGCCTCGGCATCGGCGGGCTGGCCGAGCCGCTTTATGTCGTCAAGCTCGACGTCGAGGCCCGGCGGGTGATCGTCGGCCCGAAGGAGATGCTGGCAACCCGCATCGTGCCGGTGCGCGAGATCAACTGGCTGGGCGACGGGCCGTTCGAGGGCGATGCGAGGGACATCGAGGTGCGGGTCCGCTCCACCCGGCCCCCTGCCCCCGCACTCCTGCGGCCGCTGTCGGAGACCGAAGCCGAGGTCGAGCTTCTCTCACCCGAGGAAGGCATCAGCCCGGGCCAGGCGGCGGTGTTCTACGAGCCAGGCAGCACACGGGTGCTCGGGGGGGGATGGATCTGGCGCGGGTAAACGCCGCTTCGACGCGGCGCGACACGCGGTTGCGTAACCGCGACTACCCCGCCGGAGGCAACTGGATCATCGCCATCAGTTCGCATTCGCAGGCCAGCTCGCCCCCGACCGTGGCCCGGGCCTGAAACCGCCAGACCTTGCCGCCGCCCCTGAGCGTGACGAGCTCCATCTCCAGCCGGTCGCCGGGGACGACCTTGCGGCGGAACTTCGCCTTGTCGATCCCCATGAAATAGACGAGCGCGCCGCTGTCCATCAGGTCCTGCCCGATGGAGACGATCACCGCCGAGGTCTGCGCCATGGCCTCGATGATGAGCACCCCCGGCATCACCGGTTCCACCGGGAAATGGCCCTGGAAGAACGGCTCGTTGATGCTGACGTTCTTGATCCCCACACCGCGTTTGGTGCCGTCGATCTCCACCACCTTGTCGATCAGGAGAAACGGGTACCGGTGCGGGATCGCGCGCAGGATGGTCGCGATGTCCGCGGTCTTCGTCGTCTCGGTCATCGCCGTGCGCCCTCGTTCACTGCCGCCTGACTATCAAGCCGGGATTGGTCCGACAAGCCAGCGGCTTACTGCGCGGGGCCGGCTGTGCCGAGGGCGACGTTGATCCGGTCGATGGCCTCATCGGTGACGTCGATGGCGTCGACGGAGAGAAACACCTGCCGGCGGTCGAGCATCACCACCGCGCCGCGTTCCAGGGCGATCTCCGACAGGACCCCGCCGATCTCGCCGAGAAAGTCCGCCCTGGCCTCCTCCCTGGCCTGGGCCAATGCCCGGGCCTTGGTATCCTGTTCAGAGCGCAGCCGCTGGACCTTTTCGTCGAAGACATTGGCCTCGGCGGTGAAGGCCTCCGGCGTCAGCGACGCCCGCCGCTCGGTGAGCGCGCGCTCCTCTTCGAGAAGCTCCGCCTCGATCCGGCGGTTCTCGGCCGCGAGGCGGCGCGCGTCGTCCTCGATCCGACGCAGGGCCGCGGCTCCGAGCTGGCTTTCGGCAAAAAGCCGGTCCTGGTCGATGATCAGGACCGGGCTCCGGAGCGCCTCGGCGGATTGGGCCGACACCGACGCCGCCGCTCCGATCAGCCAGAACCCGGCGAGGAGCGCGGCGGCAGCCCGGCCCATGGGCTCAGAACCGCGCCTGGATGTCGAAGTTGAAGTTCCGGGTCTCGTCGCCGTCGACCTCGTTCAGGGGTACGGCAAAGTTGAACCGCAACGGCCCGATGGGCGTGTCCCAGAGCACCGCCACACCCACCGCCGAGCGCAGCTCGAACCCGTCATCGACAGGGGTGACACAACCCACGCAGGTCTCATCGAGCCCCCAGACCGAGCCGAAATCGGCGAAAAGGCCGCCGGAGATCCCGTATTCCTCTGGCAGACCGAGCGGAAACTCGGCTTCGAGGCTGGCAAAGGCCTCGTAATTGCCCCCGAGCGCATCCTCGTCATCGGCCTCGAAATCGCGCGGGCCGATGCCGCGCGGCGAAAAGCCCCTGATCTTGCGGCTGTTATTGAAATACCGGTCATTGGCCCGTGTGACGTAATCTCCGAAGCTGAACACCGCGCCGGCCTGTCCCCGCGCCCGGAGCGTTACGTCGCCCTGGAACACCTGCCGCTCGGCGACGCCCGTGACCTCGGTGCGGATGTACTGCGCCTCGCCACCCAGCCCCGCGACGTCCTGGCCGAAGCTCACCCGGTAGAACCGGTCTGGATCGAGCCCGATCCGGCGCGAATCGAAGGAGAACTGGTAGCCGATCTCGCTGGTGATGACGTCGCGGTCCTCCGCAAGGATGATCGCCGAGGTCGCCGGCGAGGTGCCCGAAAGCTGGTCCTGGGCGAGAAGGTAGGACAGGGTCAGCCGCGTGGCCTCGGTGATCGGGAAGGTCGCCGACGTGCGAAAGCCAAGCTCGGTCGTGGTGTAGGACTGATCGTCGAAATCGGTGGTTCGGTAGAACACCGAGAAACTCACCGAGAGGTTGCGGTCGAGAAAGAACGGCTCGGTGAAGGTCACCTGCGTGTTCTGGTCGCCCGTGCCGATGGACACATCCGCACTCAGCGCCTGCCCCCGGCCGAGAAAGTTCGACTCCGAAAAGCCCGCGATGAAGCCGGGGCCGGTGTCGCTCGAATAGGAGGCGCCGAAGCTCAGCGTGCCCGTGGGCTGCTCGACGACGTCCACATCGACGATCGTCTGATCCTCCGCCGAACCCGGCCGGCTCGACACGTCGACCGTCTCGAAGAACCCGAGCGCGCGGATCCGGTCGGCGCTCTCGCGGATCGCGCGCGGATTGAACGGGTCGCCCTCGACGGTGTCGAACTGCCGCCGGATCACCCTGTCGAGGGTCGTTTCGTTGCCCTCGATGTCGATCCGCTGGACGAAAATCCTCGGGCCCCTGACGATCCGGAACTCCACGTCGAGGGTGCCGTCGCGGGGATTGCGGCCGATCACCGGGTCGACACGGACGAAATCGAGCCCCTCGCGCAGCGCCAGCCGTTCGAGCCGGGCGATCTCGTTGTCCACCGCGACCGGCGAGTAGACCCGCCCCGGGCGCAGCCGGATCGCGCGGCTGAACTTGGCGGTGTCGACCTCCGGAAGGTCGGTCGACGCGGTGATCTCGCCGAACCGGAACCGCTGGCCCTCGGAGATCGTGAAGGTCACGAAGGTCGCCCCGCGCTCGCGGGAAAACTCGCTCGTCACGTCGACGACCTGGAAATCGGCATAGCCGCGCGAGGTGTAAAAATCGCGCAAAAGCTGGCGGTCCACGTCGATCCGGCCGGCCACGAACGTGTCGCGGCGGATCAGCGTCCGGAGCGCCCCGGCCTGTTTGGATTCGACCACCCGCCGCAGCCGCCGGTCGGAATAGGCGCGGTTGCCGACGAAGCCGACCCGTTCGATCTCGATCACCCGGCCCTCGGTGACCTCGAAGACGAGGTCGACCCGGTTGTTGGCCCGCCGGATGATCGCCGGGCGCACCGAGGCGGCAAACCGGCCGGCCTCGGCATAGGCGCTCTGGATCGCGATGGCGTCGGCCTCGGCGGCCTGGGGCGAATAGAACCGCCGCGGCTGGGAGGAGAGCAGCCCCAGGAGCACTTCGTCGTCGATCGCCCGGTTGCCCTCGACATTGATGCGGTTGATCGTCGGACGCTCGACGACCCGGATCAGCAGCCGGCTGCCCTGGGGGACGAATTCGACGGTCTGGAAGAAGCCCGACGCCTGGACGGCCGATTGCGCCTCCGCCACCTCGGCGGCCGAAACCGGCTGGCCGCGCGGCAGGTCGGCAAGGGCGACGATGGTCGCACTTTCGACCCGGGCATTGCCCTCGATTGCGATGGAGGAAAAGGAAAAGTCCTGAGCCTCGGCGGGCTGCGGCGCGGCCAGGAACAAAAGAAACGCGAAAACGGCTGCCAGAGCCCGATGCGGCCCTCCCGCAATGAGACCCTTCGGATATGCCATGTCCCCGCCCTGCTCGACCTGTCCCTTTGGGTGTCGGTAGGCGAAACGGGGCGCTTTGTCAAAAGCCCGGAGCGCCTCCTGGAAGCCCGCGCAAAGCCGTCAGAAGCGTGCCGATATAGCCGCCGGCCATCAGCGCGAAGATCAGTGTGGCGATGTAGAGAATCCGATCCCAGTTGAGATCGACGAGAAGCGTGAGGCTTCGGTATCCGGCCTGGATGGTCTGCATCGTCCCACCTGAATTCAACTTTCGGCTCAGCTTCAACCCTAGGCGGCGAATGTGGCCGCTTTGGGGCGGAAGTCGGACACCGGGAAGACCCCGGGGCGTGTCGTCTCGAAGTGGTCGAACCCCCGTCCCCGGGGCTCGACCCGGGATCTCGCGCGGCGGGCCGCTTTACGGGGATCGGGGCTCCGGATCAAGTCCGGGGCGTGTCTTCGCCGGTTCTTAGCGAGCCGTGCGGTGGGCGGACCCCGGCCTCCCTCAGGGACAGAAAATGTCGTTCGTCAGCGCAAACACCATCAGCATCGCCATGAGCCCGAGCCCCACGGTCATCATCGCGTTGAGCGCCCGGTCCGACGGTGGGCGCCCGGTCAGAGCCTCCCAGGCGTGGAACACCAGATGGCCGCCGTCGAGAACGGGGATCGGGAAGAGGTTCAACAGCCCCACGGCGGTCGAGAGCACCGCAATGAACCATATGAAGGTCACCCAGCCCTGGCTCGCCGCCGCGCCGGAGGTCTCCGCAATCCCGATCGGGCCCGACAGGTTGCAGGTCGAGATCGCTCCGGCGGCCATGTGGTAAAGGCCAGAGAGCGACGAGCGGATTATGAAGATCGTCTGTTCGACCCCGTAGGCAGCCGCCTCGCCGAGCGAGGGCGTCTCCGAGCGCGGTTCGAAGAACAGCCCCCCCGAGATCCCGATCAGCCAGCGCGTCTCGAACCCGCCGTCGTCGAGCGGCAGGTCCATCCGGCGCGGCGTCAGCGTGACCTCGAGGCTCTCGCCGTCCCGCCAGATGTCGAGCGTCAGCGGCTGGCCATCCGAGGTGCCGACGATCTCGCGAAGCTGGGAAAACGCGAAGACGCTCGCGCCGTCGACGGCCCGGATCACGTCCCCGTCCATCAGCCCCGCCTCCTCGGCAGCGGAATCCAGGCTCACCGAGACGGCATGCGCGGGATAGGGAAAGGGCCCGGGGACGGTCATGACGGTCCCGTCCCGGCGGATGTCGTAATCGAGCGACGGGGCGACGGGCAGTGTGTCGAGAAAATCGCTGAACTCGTCGAGCGCCGGCGTCGTCTCCCCGGCAATCGCGACGATCTCGTCACCGGGCAGCAGTGCATATTCCTCCGGCGCCGGCCGCAACTCCTCCACCGTCAGGGGCTCCGAAGCCACGCCCCGGAAGAACAGCACCACAGCGAAGATCAGAAACGACAGAACGAAGTTGAACGCCGGCCCCGCAAACACCGTTGCCGCTCGCGCCCAGAGCGGCGCGCCGTGCATCGTGTGGCGCTTTGTCTCCGAATCCATCGCCTCGAAATCGTCGCTGGCCTTGTCGCTCACCGCACTGGCGTCGCCGAGAAACTTCACATAGCCGCCGAACGGCAGCGCCGCGATCTGCCATTTCGTACCGCGTTTGTCGTAACGCGAGGCCAGCACCGGCCCGAAGCCGATGGAAAACACCTCCGCGTGGATTCCCGTCCAGCGGCCGACGATGTAATGGCCGTATTCGTGGACCGCCACGATGATGGAAAGCGCGACGATGAAGGCGCTAATCGTCCAGAGGAGCCCGCCGAAGGACGGGATCAGCCCGATAATGTCCATATCGCCTTACGCCTCGATGCTCTCGATTGCGGTGATGGCCTCGCCGGCCCTCACCCGTGCCACATGGTCCGCCTGGGTCACGCTATCAAGGGTGATCTGGGCAGACCCAAGGCGGTCGGCTGACATTTTGGTGAGCGTTTCCTCGACGACACCGGCCATGTCGAGAAAGCCGATGCGCCGGGCGAGGAAGGCATCCATCGCCACCTCCTTGGCCCCGTTGAAGACCGCGCCGGCAAGCCCTCCGGTCTCCATCACCTCCCGGGCGAGCCGGAGCGCCGGCGTGCGGGTCTCGTCGGGCGCGCGGAAACTCAACTGCCCGATCTTTGCCAGATCGAGCCTTTCGACGGGGAGCGCCTTTCGCTCGGGCCAGTTCAGCGCGTAGCCGATGGCATGGCGCATGTCCGGCGGGCCGACGTGGGCCATCAGCGCCCCGTCGCGGAAGCCCACCAGCGCGTGGACGAGGCTTTCGGGGTGAATCACGGCCTCGATCTGATCGGGTCGGACGTCAAAGAATTCTTTCGTTTCAATAAGTTCGAGAGCCTTGTTGAATAGGCTTGCGGAATCGATGGTGATCCGCTGCCCCATGTCCCAGTTCGGGTGGCGCGCGGCCTCCTCCGGCGTGGCGGCGGCCAGCTTTTCCCGCGGCCAGTCGCGGAACGCCCCGCCAGAGGCGGTGATGACGATCCGCTCCACTGCCGAGATATCCTCGCCGACAAGGGCCTGGAACACCGCCGAATGCTCACTGTCGACGGGCAGGACCCGTGCGGCGTGCTCGGCTGCGGTGCCCATCAGGAGCGGCCCCGCCGTGACGAGGCTTTCCTTGTTGGCCAGGGCCAGGGTCTCGCCATGGGCCAGCGCCAGAAGCCCCGGCGCGAGCCCCGCCGCCCCCACGATCGCCGACATCACCCAGTCGGCGGGCATGGTCGCGGCTTCGAGAAGGGCCGTCCGCCCGGCCGCCGCCTCGACCCCCGTCCCCGCCAACCGTTCGCGCAATTCGCCCAGAAGCCGGTCCTCGGCGGTCACCGCGATCTCCGCGTTGAGGAGCAGGGCCTGCTCGGCCAGCTTCGCGACGTTCCGGCCGCCGGTGAGTGCGACCACGTCGTAAGCCCCGGGGTCGGCGGCAATCAGCTCCACCGTCTGGCAACCGATCGAGCCCGTCGCCCCGAAGATCGACACCCGCCGCATCAGACGAGCCCCGGGCCTTCGGTGAGTTGCGCCACCGCCAGCATGAACACACTCGCACCGAGCACCCCGTCGAACCGGTCGAAGAGCCCGCCATGCCCCGGCAGAAGGTCCGAGCTGTCCTTGACGCCCACGGAGCGTTTCAGGGCACTTTCGGCGATGTCGCCCATCTGGGCGGCGAAGGAAAGGAGCATGGACAGAAGGATCACGAAAGGACCGGCCGCCGTAAAGGTCAGAAACGCCGCACCCACCGCACCCGAGGCGACCCAGCCGGCGATGGTGCCGGACCAGGTCTTGTTGGGGCTCACCCGGGGCCAGAATTTCGGCCCCCCCAGACGGCGCCCGGCGAAATAGCCCGCAATATCGGTGGCGACCACCACGAGCAGGAGCCAGATCAGCCATTTCACGCCGTAATCGGCGCGAAAGACCGTCAGCTCATAGGCCGCGCCCTGAATGAGAAGCGCGAAGGCAAAGAACCGCCAGCGCCGGGGCCCGAGGGTCAAGAGCCCCAGGACCGCCGGTAGAACGGCCAGGCAGATCGCCCAGCCGGTCTCGAACTCGCCGGCCATGGCGACGGCAAGGGCCGACAGGAGCGAAAAGATCACCGCGCGGTTGTTGACCTCGGGCGCGACCATCCGGGTCAGCTCCCAGACGAGAATGCCTGCCACCAGCGAGGTGATGAGCAAAAAGACCGTGCCGCCGAGCATCATCGCCGCCCCGCCGCCGATGGCCAGCGCCCCGCCTGTCAGAATTCGGGTACGAAGATCGGACCAGCGGGGGGCCGCTGTCATCCGGGCACGGCGCCGAAGCGTCGGTCGCGCGCCACATAGGCGCCGACGACGCGGGCGAACTCCGCCTTGGTGAAGTCCGGCCAGAGCGTATCGACGAAGTCGTATTCCGAATAAGCCGATTGCCAGAGCAGGAAATTGGAAATGCGGGCCTCGCCCGAGGTGCGGATCACAAGATCGGGGTCGGGCAGGACATAGGTGTCGAGATGGCGCGCCAGCTCTTCGGCGTCGACGCGTTCGGGGTCGACCTTGCCGGCAGCGACCTCGCGGCAAAGCCGCCGCGCCGCCCGGGTCACCTCGTCGCGGCCGCCATAGTTCAGCGCGACCGTGAGATGCACCGCGTCGTTATCGGCCGTCATCAGTTCGAGATTGTCCATCAGTTCGACGAGCGTCGGCTCAAGCCGCATACGGTCGCCGATAAAGCGCACGCGGATGCCGTTTTCGACGAGCACCCTGGTCTCCCGCGTCAGATAGCGGTGAAAGAGCTTCATCAGCCCGGAGACCTCCGCCTGGGTGCGCTTCCAGTTCTCGGTCGAGAAGGCGAAGATCGTGAGGTACTTCACGCCGAGATCGGGGCAGGCCTCGACGATTTCGCGGACCCGCTTGGCGCCAGCATGGTGTCCGAAGAGCCGCGGTTTGCCGCGCTTTTGCGCCCACCGCCCGTTACCGTCCATAATGATGGCCACATGGGCCGGCCCGATGGGCTTTTCGCTCTTGCCTGACATCTATTTTTCCAAATCCTGTTCCCCAGCCTCTTTGGGGCTACTCATCGCCAAATAATATGACGTTACTATGCCCGTCCCGTGGTCGGAACCCGGCGTCTAGACCTGCATGATCTCCGATTGCTTGGTCTCCAGCGCGGTATCGATCTGGCCGATGAACCGGTCGGTCAGCTCCTGCACCTCGGCTTCCCAGAACTTGCGGTCGTCCTCGGAAATCTCGGCCTTCTTGACCTGGTCCATCCCGTCCCGGCGGACATTGCGAACCGCCACCCGGGCGTTCTCGGCATATTGCGCGGCGACCTTGGTGAGCTCGCGCCGCCGCTCCTCGTTGAGCTCGGGGATCGGCAGCATGATGATCGTGCCGTTAAGCTGCGGGTTGATCCCGAGCCCGGACTCGCGGATCGCCTTTTCGACCTTGCCGACCAGCGACTTGTCCCAGACGTTGACGGTGACCATCCGGCTTTCGGGGACGTTGACCGTGCCCACCTGGTTGATCGGCGTCATCTGCCCGTAGGCCTCGACCTGCACGGGTTCGAGCATCGAGGCCGAGGCGCGGCCCGTCCGGAGCGAGGCGAACTCGGTGCGCAGGCTGGCAATCGCCCCGTCCATCCGGCGCGTCAGGTCGTCGGTGTCGAGTTCGAAATCTTCGGACATGGTCTCTTCACGGGGCCCCTCGGACCCGCACCCTCGTTTTCGGGTCTCTATATCTTGCAACCCGGCGGGTTGTATAGGCTGCATGTCCAGATGGATGGTGGGGTCACTCCGATCCAGAGACCGCCCCCGGAGCCGCGCCACCGCCGGGCCGAGGGGCCGCCACCGGGACCCATTGGCCCTGCGCCTTTCGGTGGAAATCCCTTATGATGCTCTGAGCTTCATGCCCTGACCCGCCAGATCGCCGGACCGGTGCGGCCGCCTTCGGCCCTGGTCCGCGCCGGTGTCTGGCCATGGGACAGCGCGGCCGAACGCCTCACTTCCGGACGATGGTGTAGGTCCCCTGCCCCGCGAGGATCCCCCGAAAGCCCCCCGGCTCGTCGAGCGAAAAGACGATGATCGGCAGATCGTTGTCGCGCGCCAGCGCGATCGCCGAGGCGTCCATCACGCCCAGATGCCCCGCCAGCACCTCGTCATAGGTGATCGCGTCGAACCGCTTGGCATCGCGGTGTTTTTTGGGGTCCTTGTCATAGACGCCATCGACCTTTGTGCCTTTGAAGATCGCCTCGCAGGCCATTTCCGACGCCCTGAGCGTCGCCGCCGTGTCCGTGGTGAAATAGGGGTTCCCGGTACCTGCGGCGAAGATGCAGACCCGGCCCTTTTCGAGGTGGCGGACCGCACGGCGGCGGATATAGGGCTCGGCCACCTCGTTCATGGTGATCGCCGAGATGACCCGGGTATAGACGCCCAAGCCCTCGAGCGCCGACTGCATCGCCAGCGCGTTCATCACGGTCGCCAGCATCCCCATGTAATCCGCCGTCGTGCGCTCCATCCCCTGGGCCGAGCCCGCCAGGCCGCGGAAGATGTTGCCGCCGCCGATCACCATGCAGATCTCGACGCCGAGGTCGTGGACGGACTTCACCTCCTCGGCCACCCGCTGAACCGTCGGCGGATGAAGCCCGAAGCCCTGGTCGCCCATCAGCGCCTCTCCGGAGATTTTCAGAAGGACGCGGGAATATCGGGGGTCTGGTGCGGGCGCCGTGTCGCTCAGTGCTGCCGTTTCGCCCATGCCGCCCTCGCTCGCTTTGCCTCGCGGCGCAAAATGTCGCAAAAGCGGGCCGGGTTCAACGGCAAGCGACGGGGGGCGGCGGGAATGGGCTGGGAAAGGCTGGCAGAAACCGTTCCGCCGGACCGGCCGGTGCTCATCGCGGGGCCGACCGCGAGCGGCAAGTCGGCCCTTGCCATGGCCATCGCGGAGACCGGCGGGGGGCGGATCGTCAATGCCGACGCCTTGCAGGTTTTCTCGGACTGGCAAATACTTACGGCCCGCCCCTCACCCGAGGACGAGGCCCGGGTTTCCCATGCGCTTTACGGCCATGTGCCGGGAGCGGAGGCCTATTCGGTCGGCCGGTGGCTGCGCGACGTCGCACCGCTGCTCTCGGGACCCCGCCCGATCGTCGTCGGCGGCACAGGGCTCTATTTCTCCGCACTGACCGCGGGTCTCGCCGAGATCCCGCCCGTCCCCCGCGACGTGTCGGAAGCAGCCGGGGCGCGGCGCGCCGACGCGGGGCTCGAGGCGATGATCTCCGATCTCGATGAGGAAAGCGCCGCCCGGATCGATCTTCGCAACCCCCGCCGGGTCCAGCGCGCCTGGGAAGTGCTGAAAGCCACCGGGCGCGGCATCGCGGCCTGGCAGGACGACACCGGCCCGCCGCTTCTGCCGCTGGCCGAGGCCGTCCCGCTGGTGCTCCGCGCCCCGCCGGACTGGCTCAATCCCCGTATCGTTGCGCGGTTCGAGGCGATGCTCGCGGCAGGCCTTCTCGCCGAGGCCGAGGCCAACCGCGCCGCCTGGCATCCCGGCCTGCCCTCGGCGAAGGCCATCGGCGCGAGCGAGGTGATGGCGCATCTCGCCGGCGCCATCGATCTTTCTCAATTGCGAAACAATGTCGCGATCCAGACCAGACAATATGCAAAGCGGCAACGAAGCTGGTTTCGCGGCCGCATGGGCGATTGGCGCTGGATTGACCCGGACCCCGGTTGAGGGCAGGTTTGGAAATGGCCAGAGATGGCCGGGGCTGCGCTGGGGGCAACCTTGAAGAGACGACTGCATCTGGCACCGCATGGGGCCAGCCTTGCGGACGCACCGCGTCCGCCCGCTGCCGTAGAAGTGATGGGACTGGCACGCCTCGTCCATGGCGGGCGCTGGCGCGTCGAGGCGATGCGGAGCTATTCGCGGCCGGTTCTGATCTGGTTCACCCGCGGCTCGGGACGCATCACCATCAACGGCGCGACACGGGGCTACGGCGCCCATAACGCCGTCTTCTTGCCGCCGGGGACGATGCATGGGTTCGACATGCTGGGCCAGGTGCTGGGGTTCGCGGTGTTTCTGCCGGCCGATGCCAATCTCGACTGGCCGGAAGAGCCCTTGCATCTGCGCTGCCGGGAGGGGCGCCTCCAGGCCGAACTCACCGGGCTCATCGAGCTTCTGGAGCGGGCCTCGAACGGACGCGACGCCCATGCGCCGGCCGAGCTTCACCATCTCGCCGGGCTGGTCTCGGTCTGGCTGAAGCGCCGGGCGGCGGAGGCCGAGACCGACACCGGCCCCCGCGAGCGGGCCGCGGACCGGCTGGTGGCGGCCTACACCGCTCTCGTCGAGCGCGACTTCCGCCGGCCGAGGGGTGTTGCGGACTACGCCGCCGATCTCGGCATCACGCCGACCCATCTGTCGCGCGCCTGCCGGGCGACGTCGGGCCGCTCGGCACTGGCGCTGCTGATCGACCGGCGGCTCTACGAGGCGCGCCGGCTTCTGAGAGACACCGACCGGCCCGTCCAGAACATCGCGGCGGACACCGGCTTCGGCTCGCCGGCCTACTTCTCGCGCGCCTTCCGCGCCGAAACCGGCGCCAGCCCGTCGGAATTTCGCAACGCCAGGGCGAGCCGATTGCGGTAACTCGCCTCCCGAAACCGGCGCTTTCGGTTCAAAAACCGGCGAGTTCCCCCGGAAACACGGGGTTTTTCGGGAAATCACCTTGCATCCCGGGCCCATCCGACGAGTATCGGGCCATCACTCAAAAAGCTCAGATCGAAAAGGGAGCGACCATGAGCAACCCAGAAAACGAACGCAAGCTCGCGCAGATCATCGAAGCCGCGCGGCGCCACCGGATCGGCCGCCGCCGGTTCATGGAAGGCGCGCTCTACACCGGCGCGACGGCAGCCGCCGCCTCGACGATGTTCGCCACCAAGGTGCAGGCCCAGACCCCGAAACGGGGCGGCACGTTCCGCGTCGGCATCCATGACGGCAACACGTCGGACGGTCTCGACCCCGGCACCTGGCAATCGGTGCTGCAAATCCAGATCGGCTGCTGCGCCTATTCCTACCTGACCGAGATCACGGCCGACAACGCACTCGGCCCCGACCTCGCGATGGAGTGGGAAGCCACGCCCGACGCCAAAACCTGGACGTTCCGGCTCAACCCCAACGCGACGTTCCACAACGGCAACAAGGTCACCGCCAACGACGTCATCGCCTCGATGAACCATCACCGCGGCGAGACGACGACCTCGGCGGCGGCAGCCCTTCTGAACGTGGTGGTCGACATCACCGCGCCCGACGACGAGACGGTGGTGTTCGAGCTCGAGACCGGCACCGCCGACTGGCCTTATATCATGACCGATTATCACCTGATCATCGTGCCCGCCAACGAGGACGGCACGGCGAACTGGCAGGCCGAGATCGGCTCTGGACCTTACGCCTTCACCAGCCATGAGCCGGGCGTGCGCTCGGAGTTCACCCGCCACGAGGGCTGGCACCGGCTCGACGAAGGCGCCTGGTTCGATGCGGTCACCATGATCACGCTGAACGACGCCAACGCGCGCCAGACGGCACTCGTGACCGGTCAGGTGGATGCGATCACCTCGGTCGACCTCAAGACCGTGGGCATGCTCGGCCGCGCGCCGGGGATCGTGATCGACAACCTGCCGTCGGGCAGCCACATCACCATCCCGGGCTTTGCCGACACCGCACCGATGGACAATGTCGATGCGCGTCTGGCGCTGAAATACGCCATCAACCGCGAGGACCTCGTCGAGAAGATCTTCTTCGGCAACGCCTCGGTGGGCAACGACACGCCCTTGAACGAGACGTTCCCGTTCTTCGAGCCGATCCCGCAGCGGCCCTACGACCCCGAGCGGGCGAAGTTCCATCTCGAAAAGGCAGGGCTAAGCTCGATGGACATCACCGTGAAGGCCTCGGATTCGGTCTTCTCGGGGGCCGTCGACATGGCCACGCTCTTTTCCGAGCACGCCCGGCCCGCGGGCATCAACATCACCCCGCAGCGTGAACCGGCGGACAACTTCTGGGCCAATGTCTGGCTCCAGCAGCCGTTCCCGATCGTGCAATGGGGCGCACGTCCGACGCCGGACGCGATCTTCAGCCTCGTCTATCAGTCGGGCGTGGACTGGAACGAGGGCCGCTGGGGCAACGAGCGCTTCGACGAGCTTCTCTTTGCCGCCAAGGCCGAACTCGACGCCGCGGTCCGGACCGAGATGTACACCGAGATGAGCCAGATCCTGGCCGACGACAGCCCGGTGATCATCCCGCTCTTCGTCAACCGCATCATGGGCCGGCGCGACAATGTCATGCGCAACGAGGCCATCGCGTCGAACTGGGAGCTTGACGGCGCCCGGGGCTACCAGCGCTGGTGGTTCGCGTAAGCGACGACGGACGTTCCATGAGATGTCACAAAGGCCCCGCTCCTGCGGGGCCTTTTGCGTCGGGCGGCGTTGGGTTCGTTGCGACAAGGCGGATCGGGCCTCTCGCGCGGCCTGCCGACAGCCGGAACCCGACCGCAAGGGCCGGGCGGTGGGGAGCGGCTCTGGCCTTGAGCGGGCGTTCGGGTCCTGCAACGGCAGCCCTTGGCGAAACACGCCCCGGACTTGATCCGGGGCCCCGATCCACCGGAGTGCCAAGTCGATCGAGGTCCCGGGTCAAGCCCGGGACGTGGGGCATATGGTTCGGCGCGTGCAGCATGTGCGTCCGCTCAAGGCCAACAGCGACACCCGCCACGTATGCGACCCGCCGCCTCACCCAACGACGCGCTCCGCCGGTCGGGGCCCGGAATGACGTCCGGGGCGGGCGTCGCCCGGTTCGCCGTACCGCCCGGCCAGCCCGGAACCTCCTTCACCGCTTCCAACCCGGCCCCAACCCGCTCTAAGGTGAGCCCATAACGAACGGCGAGCAGCGGACGTGGCCTACATCTCCCTCAGCGAAACGGGGCTCGACCCCTACGACGTCGTCGTGGCGGGCGCGGGGCTTGCGGCCTATGCCCTGTCCGACCGGCTGAGTGCCGCCGGGCGGCGGGTCCTGATCCTCGAGACCGGCTTTGAGACCTACGACCCGGAGGTCCAGGCCCGGTTCACGCGGATGGAGGCGCGGGGGCATTTCTCGAGCACCTACTGGCCGCGCCACTGGGTGCGCGCGTTCGGGGGGACCTCGGCAGTCTGGGCGGGATACTGCCTTCCCCTCTCGGAGCGGAACTTCCGCGACTGGCCCATCGGTCGGGCCGATCTCGACCCCCATTACGCCACCGCCGCGCGCCTCCTCCGCCGCCCGCTGCCGTTTCTCGCCTATTCCGCTCCCTTCCTGCGGGGGTTCACTTACCGGCCGATGTCGCTTGAACCGCCGCTGAACCTCGCCGCCGAGCCGGAACTCGTGACCGATCTTACAGGTGTCGACATCGCCCTCGGCGCGACGCTGGCAGGGCTGACCCCGGCGACCGACCGACGGTCGGTGCGCGGGGCGACGATCCACCTTGCCGGGCCCGGCGAGCGCCGCGACTTCCCCCTCGCGTCGCGGCAACGGCTGGTGCTGGCCGCCGGCGGCATCGGCAACGCCCAGATCCTCCTCAACTCCACCGACGGGTCCTCGGCGGCGGTGGGCAACGCGGCCGACCGGGTGGGCCGCCACCTGATGGAACATCCCCATGCCTACGATTGCGGCCGCATCGTCGCGGGGGAGGACCTCGTCCTGCCGGACCTGCCTGAAGGCTTCGGCTTTCCCCTGCCCTCCGTCGAGCCCGACACGGCGTTGTTCGGCGAACTCGGCGGCCACGACGTCGCCCTCGACCTCGTCGACAGCGCGCTCGCCCCCGAGGACCCCGTGGAGCGGTTCGTCGCCGAGCGGATCGGCGCGAACGCCCGCGCCTTCACGCTCACCGCCCGCACCGAGATGCCCGCCGACCCCGAAAACCGCGTGACCCTCACAGAGGGCCGCGACCCGTCTGGGATGCGGCGGGTGCGGGCCTCCTGCGCGATCCCGACCGAGGCGCTGAGAGCCATCGAGCACTGTCTCGAAGCCCTCTCCGGCAGCCTCGGCGCGGCGGGCGCGGCGCGGCTCAGGATCGTCAATGCCGAGATCTACCGCAACGCCACTGGCGGCGGACATATCATGGGCACCACCCGGATGGGCAGCGACCCACGCGACAGCGTGGTCGATGCCGATTGCCGGGTCCACGGCTACGAGAACCTTTTCGTCGCGGGATCGTCGGTCTTCGCCTCGGGGGGCTATGCCAATCCGACCCTGACGCTGATGGCGCTTGCAGCGAGGCTCGGCGAGACCCTGGGGCGGGCGGCATGAGCGGGACGGGAATCACAAGGCGGCATCTTCTCTTCGGACTCGCCGGGATCGGCATCGGCGGGGCGGCGTTCGGGCTTCTCGGACGGGCGACCCGCGCCCCCGCCCCGGCCCCTTGGGTCCCCCGCGGGCTGGCCGAGGACGACGGCTGGCTCCTGCCGCCCGAGGAACGCGCCGCCTTCGAGGCTGCCGACGCGCTCGTCGAGAGCGATGTCTTTGCGCTCCGAGACGCGGTGGACCTCCCCGGCGGCGACCTCGAAGCGCTGCGGGTGCGGTCCTTAAGCGAATGCGTCGCCGCCTGCGAGGCCGACGGGCGCTGCGAGGCCTTCACCTATGCGCGGGCGAGCCATCCCCAGCCCGAAAAGCGCCGCATCTGCTGGCTGAAATCGGAGGCCGCCGAACGCGAGATCGCCGGGGCGCCGGACTATGTCTCCGGCCGCCGCGGGGGCTGGGGGCCGGACTAGGTCAGCCGTCCCGGCCCCTGTCCGACCTTCGCCCGTTCGCCTGGCGCGGGACCATGACCCTGGGGCCGCGTCGTCGCCGTTGGCCGAACGGGTGGCGCAGGTCCGGGGTGACACCCATCGCCCGGGCGGGCCCACAGGGACGGCGATTTCGGGGCCCCAAAACCGGGCTCCGAACCCGTCGGTGCGGAAATCCGGAACCGGCTGGGGCATCGTCCTCGCCAGGGCCGCAGACGATCCGTCCGAGGAAGGATCGAGGCGCGGTCTTTCGACCGAAAGACCGCCCGGGTCAGATCTGGCTCGACGCGGCCTCGCCGAGATTGGTGATCCCGCCGCGTTCCTTCAAAAGCTTGTCGAGCCAGTCGGGGTCCATTTCCGGGACCGAGGAGAGCAAAAGGTCGGTGTATTCGTGGTGCGGCGGCGTGAACATCTCGGTCTTGCCGCCGGCCTCGACCACCTTGCCCTCTTTCATCACCACCACTTCGTCGGCGATGGAGCGCACCGTGGCGAGGTCGTGGGTGATGAACATGTAGGCGAGGTCCAGCTCCTTCTGGAGCTTGTCGAGGAGCCGCAGGATGCCTTCGGCGACGAGCTGGTCGAGCGCCGAGGTGACCTCGTCGCAGATGATGAAAGTGGGCTCTGCGGCAAGCGCCCGGGCAATGCCCACCCGCTGTTTCTGCCCGCCCGAGAGTTCCGAGGGCAGCCGGTGGTAATAAAGCGAGGGTTCGAGCTCGATCTGGTCGAGCAGTTGGTCCACCCGCTTCTTGAGGTCCGCCCCCCTGAGCCCGCCGTAAAACTGCGCCGGCCGGCCGATGATCTCGCCGATGGATTTCTTCGGGTTCAGCGCGGTGTCGGCCATCTGGTAGATCATCTGCGCCTGGCGAAGCTGGTCCTTGGTGCGGTCCTTGTAGGCGCGCGGCAAGGGCGTGCCGAGGAACTCGACATGCCCCTCAGACGGCGGCAGGAGCCCGGTGATGACCCGCGCGGTGGTGGACTTCCCCGAGCCCGACTCGCCAACAACCGCCACGGTGCGGCCCTTGTGGATGTCGAAGCTTACATCGTGGAGCACCTTCACCGGCCCGTAGCTGGCATGGACGCCCTTCACCGAGACCAGCGGCGTGGTGCCTTCCGGCGGGCGCGGCTTCTCGTCACGCTCGAAACTGCGCACCGCCCAGAGCGACTTGGTGTAGTCCTCCTGCGGGTCGGAGAGCATCTTCACCGTCTCCGCCTCTTCCACCTCGTCGCCCTTGAGGAGCACCTTGATCCGGTCGGCCATCTGGGCGACGACCGCGAGATCGTGGGTGATGTAGAGTGCGGCAGTGTTGAACTGCTCGACGATGTCGCGGATCGCGGCCAGAACCTCGATCTGGGTCGTCACGTCGAGCGCCGTGGTCGGCTCGTCGAAGATGATGAGGTCCGGCCGGCAGGACATTGCCATCGCTGTCATCGCCCGCTGGAGCTGGCCGCCGGAGACCTGATGGGGGTAGCGGAAGCCGATCTCGTCAGGGTTCGGCAGCCGCAACTGACGATAAAGCTCGATCGCGTCTTCCCGGCTGTCCTTCCAGTTTTCGGTGCGGTGGAGCCGCGCGCTTTCGCTGTGTTGGTCGAAGAGCTTATGGGCGGGGTTGAACGACGCCGCCGCCGATTGCGCGACATAGGCGATCCGCGACCCCCGGAGGGCGCGCTTTTCGCCGCGCGTCGCGGTGGTCAGATCGATGCCGTCGAAATTGACCGAGCCGCCGGAAATCCGGCAGCCGTCCCGGGTGAAGCCCATCGCGGCAAGGCCGATGGTGGACTTTCCCGCCCCGCTCTCGCCGATGAGCCCCATGACCTCGCCCCGGTGGAGCGTGAGATCGACGCCGTGGACGATCTCGATCCACTGCTCGTCGGAATAGCCCTCGATGCGGAGGTCCTTGATCGTCAGGAGGACGGATTTTTCGCTTGCCATGAGGTTACTCCTTCAGGCCAGAGGAGATGTAGAGCATCCAGTCGACCACGAAGTTCACCGCCACCGTCAGTAGCGCGATGGCGGCTGCGGGGATCAGCGGGGTAACGAGGCCGAAGGAGATGAGCGAGGCGGTTTCGCGGACCATCGAGCCCCAGTCCGCCGTGGGCGGCTGGATGCCGAGGCCTAGGAAGCTGAGCGCCGAGATCGCGAGGAACACGAAACAGAAGCGCAGGCCGAACTCGGCTGCGAGCGGGGCGGTGATGTTTGGAAGCACCTCGCGGGACACGAGATACCAGGTGCTCTCGCCCCGGAGCCGGGCGGCCTCGATGTAGTCCATCACCACGATATTGCCGGCCACCGCACGGGTGAGCCGGAACACCAGCGGCGAGTAGAGCACCGCGATGACGACGGTCAGTTCGATGATGCCGGCCCCGAAGATGGTCAGGAGCAGAAGCGCGAAGATAAGCTGCGGGATCGCCAGAAGGATGTCGACGATGCGGCCCAAAAGCTGATCGACCCAGCCCCCCATCGTGGCCGCGACGAGCCCCGCGACTGTGCCGATGAGAAACGCCAGTGCGGTGGTCACGATGGCGACGCCGACGGTGTTCCGCGCCCCGTATATGAGCCGCGAGAAGAGGTCACGGCCGAGCTGGTCGCCGCCCAGAAGCATCTGGTCGTCGGGCGGCGCGAAGGCTCCGCCGATCACCTCCGCCTCGCCGAAGGGGGCGATAACGGGGGCGAAGATCGCCGCGACGATATAGGTGAGGATCACCAGAAGCCCGAAGGCCGCCGTGAGCGGCGCGGTGCGCATGAGCTTGGCACCCTCCGGCGGCAAGATCGCGATCAGCGCTTCCTTGAAGCTGTAGGAGACCCCTGCCGCAGCGGCCAGAAGCCCCGCGGCGATGGTGAAGCCCACGAGCACGTTGGTGCCGCCGAGAAGGCCGGAGAGGAACGACACGATCAGCAGCGTGAACAGAAGCAGGAGTGCCGTGCGGTTCTTGAAATACGCTGCCGCCGCCGTCGCCGCGATCAGGAGCGCGAAGTAGACGATCGAAAAGGTGCCCATCTCTCGCCCCCCTTATTTCGGATGCCGCAGACGCGGGTTGGTCACGATCGACCCCACATCGGCGATGAGGTTGAAGAGAATGAAGGTAGCCGCGAAGATCAGGCAGCAGGCCTGCACCACGGGGCCGTCCTGCTTCGACACGCTGTCGACGAGAAGCTGACCGACGCCGGGATAAACGAAGACCACCTCGACGAGCACCACCCCGGTGATGAGGTAGGCGAGGTTCAGCGCCACGACGTTGATGATCGGGGCCAAAGCGTTGGGGAGCGCGTGGCGGGTGATGACCCGGCGCTGCGGCACGCCCTTGAGCCGCGCCATCTCGATATAGGGCGAGGCGAGAAGGTTGATGATCGCCGCCCGGGTCATGCGCATCATGTAGGCCATGACGACGAGCGACATCGTCAAGGCCGGCAGGAAGGTCATTTCCACCCGGGCCCAGAAGTCCATCCCCGGCGTGACGCTCGCGATGGGCGGGAAGAACTGGTTCTGCACCGCGAAGAACAGAACGAGGATGTAGCCGAGAAAGAACTCGGGCGAGGAGATCGAGACCAGCGCCAGAGCGTTCGATACCCGGTCGTAGATCGAGTTGCGGAAGAGGGCTGCGAGCACGCCGAGGGTGATCGCGAGCGGCACCGCGATGATCGCGGCGAAGGCGGCGAGGAACAGCGTGTTGCCGAAACGGGGCCCGAGCTGCTCGGCCACCTCGCGCTGGTTGGCCACCGAAATCCCGAAATCGCCCCTGAGCGCGTCGGTCAGCCAGGCCAGATACCGCACCGGCAGCGGCTGGTTCAGCCCCAGTTCCTCCCGCAGCGCGGCCAGGTTTTCCTCCGTGGCCGCCTGACCGAGAATCTGCTGCGCGGTGTCGCCCGGCAGCGCCTCCATGGCGATGAATATGATGATCGATATGATCAATAGCGTCAGAAGGCCAAGCCCAAGCCGCTTGACGATCAATCCAGCAAGTCCGGACATGTCCCCTCGCATCCCTGTTCGCGGCCCCGTTCGATCGCATTCTTCGGCGGGCCGTCATCTCATTGATCTTTAAAGGGTGCGCCGGATCGGACATGGGGGTCAACACCCAACGGCGCGATTTTCCGCGGGATTGGCCGCTCGGGCGCGCCAGGCCTCCCGCTCCGCCCAACCGATAGACAAAGTCCGACGCCCGGGTCTATGTGGACAAGGTGCAAGATGGGAGCCCGGCGATGGGCGACGGCGATGCGAGACGGCCCGGCCGGACGGCCGCGCTGGACGGTCTTCTGGTCGAGTTCCGGCAGCGCCGGCTGGATCGGCGCGAATTCCTGACCCGGGCGACGGCGCTGGGTGTATCGGCCGGCACCGCCCTTGGGCTTGCCGGCGCGGGGCCCGCCGCCGCCCAGCCCGCCCCCCGGCAGGGCGGCACGTTGCGCATCCAGATGGTGCTGCGCCCGCTCAAGGACCCGCGCACCTGGGACTGGAGCGAGATCGCCAATTACTGCCGGGGCTGGCTCGAATATCTCGTCGAGTACCGGGCCGACGGCAGCTTGCGGGGGATGCTGCTCGAAAGCTGGGCGGTCGATGACGGGGCGCGGGAATACGTGCTGCGGGTCCGCCCCGGGGTGACCTGGTCGAACGGCGATGCCTTCACTGCCGCCGATGTCGCGCGCAACATCGCCCGCTGGTGCGAGCGCGACGTGCCCGGCAATTCCATGGCCGCCCGGCTGACCGCGCTGATCGACCCCGAGACCGGCATCGCCCGGGACGGCGCCATCACGGTGCGCGACGACCTCTCCGTGGCGCTCCGCCTGGCGAAACCCGACGTCACGCTGATTCCGAGCTTTGCCGACTATCCCGCTGCCATCGTTCACGAAAGCTATGCCGGTGGCGACCCGTCGGCGGAGCCGGTGGGCACCGGTCCGTTCCTGCCCGAGCCCGGCTACGCTCCGCGCTCGGCCGGCGCCCTCGTGCGCCGCGAGGGCCCATGGTGGGGGAGCGAGGTCGTCGGCGGCCCCTATCTCGACCGGATCGAGTTTGTCGACCTCGGCACCGATCCGGCCGCCTTCGTCGCCGCGCTCGAAGACGGCAGGGTCGACATGATCGACCAGTCGACCGGGGTCTTCGTCGAAGTGCTCGACGCCAAGGGCTTCCCGCGTTCGGACGCGCCCACGGCGGCGACCTACGTGGTCCGCGCCCGGGCAGACGCGGAACTCGGCGGCGGGCGGCCCTACGAGAGCGTCGAGGTCCGCCGGGCGCTGGCCCTGGCGGTCGACAACGCGATCGCCCTCGAACTCGGCTATGCGGGGCTCGGCGATGTGGCCGCGAACCACCATGTCTCCCCGCTCCAGCCCGATTACGCCGAGATCGGCGATGCGGCCTACGACCCGCGCGCGGCCCTCGAGCTGATGCGGGGCGCGGGGCTCGAAGGCGCCGAACACGAGCTCATCTCCATCGACGACGAATGGCAGCGCAACACCGCCGACGCCGTGGCCGCGATGCTCCGCGACGCCGGCATCCCGGTGCGCCGAACCCGGCTGCCCGGGCCCGACTTCTGGGCCGGCTGGCGGGAGCACGACTTCTCGGGCACCGAATGGAACATGCGGCCCCTCGGGGTTCAGACCATGGCGCTGGCCTATCGCTCCGACAGCCCCTGGAACGAGACGGGCTACGCCAACCCCGATTTCGACAGGGCGCTCGACGTGGCCATGGGGCTGATCGATGCCGCCGAGCGCCGGGAGGTGATGGCCGAACTCGAATCGATGCTGGTGGCCGACGGGGTCATCATCCAGCCCTACTGGCGCCGCCTGGTGCGCCACGCGCGCGTGCCGCTGGCGGGGGCCGATATCCACCCGACCCTGGAGATGCATCTGTACGCGATGGCCTTCGCGGCCTGAGCGGGCTCCGCGCGCGGTTTCCAGGCGCTCAGCGGCCGAGGATCGCGGTAACGTAGCCTTGCGTCTCGCGGTAGGGCGGCACGCCCCCATGGCGCTCGACCGCCTCGGGCCCCGCATTGTAGGCCGCCAGCGCCAACCGCCAGGAGCGGAACCGGTTATACTGCGCCCGGAGATACCGCGCGCCGCCTTCGAGGTTCTGAAGCGGATCGGCGGGATTGACGCCGAGCATCTGCGCGGTCGCCGGCATAAGTTGCGCCAGCCCGTAGGCGCCCTTGTGAGACCGCGCCGAGGCGTTCCAGCCGCTTTCCTGCTGGACCAGGCGCAGAAACAGGTCTTCGGGGATGCCGTGGCGGCGGGCGGCGGACCGGGCCAGATCGAGATAGGGCCCGCGATAGGCGCCGCCGAAGCGGGGGATGCCGGCGGCCCCGTCTTCGCGGCGCGGCTGGAGACGGGCGGAATGGTCGTAGGTCTCTTCGAGCCGGTCGAGCACGCCCAGCCGGTGGGCGGTGAGGTTGGCCCGCGATTTCGACGACACGGTCACGTCCTCGGCCAGCGCGGCAGGCGCGGCAGGCAGCAAGACGAAGGCGGCAGCCAGCACCGCGCGTATCGGCCGATCCCCAGGCATCGAGGCGACAATACGCGCGCCGGCCGGGAATTGCCAGCCGCGCGGTTTCAATCCCCGTTTCATTCCCTGTTAACCGTGATAGGCCAATTGAGGCTTCAGGATTCGAGCACAGGGGGAAGCAGCATGGCAGGTTCGGTCAACAAGGTCATCCTCGTGGGCAATCTCGGGCGCGACCCCGAGGTGCGGACATTTCAGAACGGCGGCAAGGTATGCAACCTGCGCATCGCCACCTCCGAGACCTGGAAGGACCGCCAGACCGGCGAGCGCCGGGAAAAGACGGAGTGGCATTCGGTGGCGATCTTTTCCGAACCGCTGGCGCGCACCGCAGAGCAATACCTCCGCAAGGGCTCGAAGGTCTATCTCGAAGGCCAGCTCGAAACCCGCAAGTGGCAGGACCAGTCGGGGCAGGACCGCTATTCAACCGAGGTGGTGCTCCGGCCCTACAACTCGACCATGGTCATGCTCGACGGCCGCGGCGACGGCGGCGGCGGTGGGGGTGGCGGCGGCGGTTATGTCGAGGACCGCTCGTCGGGCGGCGGCGGCGGATATCAGAGCCCGGCCCCCGCGGGCGACATGGACGACGAAATCCCGTTCTGAGGCGGCCCCGGCAAGCCCGGCGGCGGGTGGCGGGACAGTTTGAATGTGTGAAGAGCAAAGAAGGACCCGACCGTGGCCGGCATCGGCGCCGCACCTCCAACTTGAGGTTGGACAATCCTGGCGATGCCGGGCTGCACTAGGCTTGCCGAGGTGACGGCAACGGAGGCGCGCGGGTGACCTGGTCTTTCTCGATCGGCAGGCTTTTTGGCTCGGAAATCCGGGTCCATGCGACGTTCTTTCTGCTCCTCCTCTGGATCGGCGCAGCGGCCTGGATCGAGGCCGGCCCCGCGGCGGCGATGGTCAATACCCTGTTCATCCTCGCTCTGTTCGCCTGTGTCGTCGCCCATGAATTCGGCCACGCTCTTGTCGCCCGGCGCTTCGGGATCTCCACGCCCGACATCACGCTCCTGCCGATCGGCGGTCTCGCGCGGCTTGACCGGATGCCGGAAGACCCGCGCCAGGAAATCGCCGTGGCGCTGGCCGGCCCGGCGGTCAACATCGTCATCTGGCTGGTGCTCGCGGTGTTCGTCGCCGCCCCCGATCTCGACGCCGCCCTGCGGCCCGGCGACACCGGCGAGGGGTTCTTTGCCCGGCTGGCGGCGCTGAACCTGTTTCTGGCCGTCTTCAACCTGATCCCGGCCTTTCCGATGGATGGCGGGCGGGTGTTCCGGGCGCTCCTGTCGATCGGCCTCGGCCGGCCGCGGGCGACCGAAATCGCCGCCCGGGCCGGCCATCTCGTGGCCTTCCTCTTCGCCTTCTGGGGGCTGACCGGCGGTAACCCGCTCCTGCTGCTCATCGCCGTCTTCGTCTTCATCGCCGCCTCGGCGGAAAGCGCCGATGTCCTCCTGCGCGAAAGCGCGCGCAGCATGACGGCCCGGTCGGCGATGATTACCTCCTTCGAGACCCTCGCACCCGGCGAAACCCTGTCGGCGGCGGCCAACAGCCTCATCCGGACGACGCAGCACGAGTTCCCCGTCGTCGATGAGGGGGAACTCGTGGGCTTCCTGCCCCGCCAGACGATCTTTGCCGCCTTCGGGCGCGGCGAAACCGGGCAGCGGGTGGAGGAGGTGATGGAGACCGACGTGCCGCGGGTCGACCTTCACGCGCCGCTCAACGACGTCCTCGACACGATGGCAGGCCCGGCGGTGGCGGCGGTGGCGGTGGTGGACAGGACGGGGGCGTTTCTGGGCTACATCACGCGCGAGAACATCGGCGAGTTGATGGTGGTGCGGGGCCGCTAGAAGACCCGGTTGCGCCGGCGAGCGGCCGGTCGATGCCGGCACGCAGGACATGGCGGCCCGGCGCAGGCAAGGGGCGCGGTCGGGGGGGGCGGCGCCCAAAAGCGCCATCCCCGCCGGAGGCTTGCCCCTGAGGGGAGCAAACCGGGTGACGATTTCGCCGATGGGGCGGTCTCGCGATGTCGGTGCAATCTTCTTTGGAAGATCGACGGGCCCGCCGAGGGCGGAAGGTGCCGGGGCTCTGTCACTGCCCCGTTTGTCCTGTGATGCCCCCGTATTGGCAGGGGCACTGGCCGATGGGTCGGACGACACCGGTCCTGATGGTGCCCCGGCAATGGTCCGCGCGGGGCTGAAGCTTCGTTGGGGAAGATGTTGCCGGAACGTTAAGATCCGGTGACCGGGGCGTGCGGCGCCCGGCGCATCGCGAGCGCGTCGGCAAGCACCGCGCGGACGGCGCCGGTATCGACGTCCTCGGCGACGAAAGCCGCGCCGATGCCGCGGGCGAGGATGAACCTCAGGCGCCCGTCGACGACCTTCTTGTCCTGCGCCATCAGCGCCAGCAGCCCCCCGGCATCGGGGAGCGCGCCGGGGATGTCGGCCAGATCGGTCTTCATGCCCATCGCCTTCAGATGCGCCCGGAGCCGTGACGGGTCCTCCTGGGCACAGAGTCCCAGCCGGGCGGAGGTCTCGAAGGCCAGCGCACAGCCGATGGCGACCGCCTCGCCATGGAGCAGCCGGTCCGAATACCCCGTGGCGGCCTCGAGGGCATGGGCGAAGGTGTGCCCGAGATTGAGAAGCGCCCGGTCGCCCTCCTCGGTCTCGTCGCGGGCGACGATTTCGGCCTTCATCTCCACCGACCGGCGCACCGCACGGGTGCGCGCGGCGGCATCGCCGGCCAACAACGCCGGCCCGGCCCCTTCGAGCCAGGCGAAGAAATCGGCATCCCCCAGAGCCCCGTATTTGACGACCTCGCCGTGGCCCGAGAGGAAGTCGCGCCGGGGCAGCGTGTCGAGCACGGCGATGTCGGCGAGGACCAGCGACGGCTGATGGAAGGCCCCGACGAGGTTCTTGCCGGCCGGGGAGTTGATCCCCGTCTTTCCGCCAACCGAACTGTCGACCTGCGCCAGAAGCGTGGTGGGAAGCTGCACGAAGCGGATTCCGCGCCGGAGGATCGCGGCGGCAAATCCCACCAGATCGCCGATCACGCCGCCGCCGAGGGCGATGACGATGTCCCGGCGTTCAATCCGCTCGGCCAGCAGCCATTCGACGCAGGCCTCGAGCCCGGCCCAGCTCTTGGTCCCCTCCCCGGGCGCCAGCGTGAGGGCCGAATGCGCGATGCCCGCATCGGCCAGGGCGGCTTCGAGGGCCGGCAGATGACGCGCCGCGCCCTCGTCGGTCACAATGGCCACCCGGGGGCGCGCCAGAAGCGGTGCGACGCGCGCGCCGGCCTCCCCCACGAGCCCGGCACCGATGACCACATCGTAGCTGCGGGCCCCGAGGGCGACATGGACGGTCTCGGTCATGGGATTTCCTCAAGGACGTCGGGGCGGGTCAGGAGCGCTGCGACCGCATGGTCGGCGGTCTCCGCGATGGAGTATTCCGGCCGGGTCTCGACCACGATCTCGGCCTCGGCATAGGCCGGCACCCGCGCCGCGTAGAGCTCCGAAAGGGTCGCGTAGGGGTCGCCGGTCATCAGAAGCGGGCGGGTCGTCTTGTGGCGGACCCGCGACCAGAGGAGATCGAGATCGGCCTTCAGCCACAGCGCCACACCGCGTTCGCCGATCCGGACGCGGTTCCGGGGCTGAAGATAAGCGCCGCCACCGGTCGACAGGACCCCGGGCGCGGCATCGAGCAGCCGGGCGATCACCTGGGCCTCCCTGTCGCGGAAGAACGCCTCGCCGTCGCGGGCGAAGATCTCGGCGATTTCCATGTTCGCGGCCTCGACGATCGCGGCATCGCTGTCGCGGAACGGCACGTCGAGCCGCGCCGCCAGCGCCTGGCCCACGGCGGTTTTGCCCGCCCCCATCATGCCGACCATCGCGACGGTCTTTTTCAGAAGATATCGCATTCCGGCACCGGCTCGCCTATCTTTGCCTGGGAAGCGCCGTGAAGGGCGTGATTATGTTGTGAATATCAGCTATGGATGCCCCTGCAAGGGCACCGGCTGACGGTTGACCTTGAAGGGCGCCCGAAGAGCGCCGCAAAGACGAGGCAGAGCACGGGGACCTGGGTCCATGGGTCGTTTGATCAAACTCCTTTTGTTCCTGATCGTCCTGGGAGCGCTTGGCGTGGTGGGCTTTGCCTATCTCGGCGATCTCTCCCCGGAGCAGGACGAGGTGTCGGAGCCCGTCGACTTCGATGAGGGCTAGGGCGGCGGCGCTCGTTCTATTCCCGTTCGTGGCGGCGAGCGCGGGGGCGGCATGTGCGGCGGACGGCAAGCCGCTGTCGGCCATCGACTGGCTTTCCCGCTCTATCGAGACGCCGCTGGAGGCGCTGCCGCAAGCCACGCCGGACGTGTCTGGCGAGGCGCTGGCGGCGCCTGCCCCGGCCCCCGATCGCCTGCCGCCGCGCATCTCCGCCCGGCCGCTCGGTCCGCCGGAGCCCGAGACCGAGGGGCTCGTCGCTGCGGCCGATCTGGGGTTGCCCGATACGCTCTGGGGCGCCTCGACCGCCGAGGACGTGGCGGCCCGGCTGCGCGCGCTCAGCGTGGACCTGCCGCCCAATGCCCGCGATCTTCTCCGCCGCGTGGTCATCGTCCGCCAGGTGAGCCCCGCCCAGGGCGACGATCTCGACATGCTGTTCAAGGCCCGGGTCGACACGCTGCTGGAAATGGGGGCGCTCGACGAGGCACGGCTCCTGCTCGGTGCGCGCCCGCCGGAGGATGCCGAACTCTTCCGTCGCTGGTTCGACATCGCTCTTTTGACCGGGGCCGACACCGAGGCCTGTCGGTACCTCGCCGAGCGGCCCGATCTTTCGCCGACCTATCCGGCGCGGATCTTCTGTCTGGCCCGCAACGGGAACTGGCATGTCGCGGCGCTGACCCTCGGGACCGCCGAGAGCCTCGGCATACTCAGCCCCGAGGAGGATGCGCTCCTGGCGCGGTTCCTCGACCCCGAACTCTTCGACGCCGTTCCGCCGCCGCCCCGGCGCCCCTCGCCGCTCCTCTTCCGCCTTTACGAAGCCTCCGGCGACCGGCTGCCCACCGCCGCCTTGCCGGTGGCCTTCGCCCATGCCGACCTCGCCCCGATCCTCGGCTGGAAGGCGCGGCTCGAAGCGACCGAGCGGCTTGCGCGCGCCGGCGTCGTGGGGCCGGGTGCGCTCTTTGAGGTCTATGCCGAACGCGCCGCCGCCGCCTCCGGCGGGGTCTGGGACCGGGTGCGCGCGGTGGCCGATCTCAACGCCCGGATCGAGGCGGGCACGGCCGCGCCGAAGGATTTTGCCCGCGCCTTCGACGCGATGGAGCGTTCCGGGCTCGGCTCGGTCATCGCCCATGGCTACCGGGCGCTGCCGTCCGATCCGGGCGACGATGCGAGAGTGCGCCGGTCGCTTCTGCGGATGGCGGCCCTCCAGGGCCGCATGTCGGTGCCCCCCGCCTATATCGACCCCAACTCCGCCGAAGACCAGTTTCTTGCGGCCGTGGTCGCCGGCGATCCGGCCGCAGCGCCTGCGCGGACGGTTCTGGCCAGGGCGATCCGCGACGGGTTCATCCGCCAGCGCATCGACGGCCCGCTCGCCGCGCTCGACGAGGCCGGGCGGAGCGGCGAGGCGCTTTTTCTCGCCCTTGGCTGGATCGGGGAGGCCGCCGCCGGCGATCCCGACAGGCTGGCCGAAGCGCTGGTGCTCCTGCGGCGTCTGGGGCTCGAGGACACCGCCCGGCGGATCGCCATCGACCTTCTGATCGAGGCCGAGCGGGCATGAGCGCGGTGCCGTCGAGCGACGCCCGTCTCATCGGCGCCTTTCTCGAAGCCGAGGCCGCCGAGGCCGGGGTCGCGCGCAATACCCAACTGGCCTATGGCCGCGATCTGTCGGATGCCGCGCGCTGGTTCGCCGGCCACGGTCCGGGGCTGCTCGGCGCCGGGCGCGCCGATGTCGAAGCCTATCTCGCCGCCTGTGACGCCCAGGGGCTCTCGCGGGCCACACGCGCCCGCCGGCTGTCGTCGCTCAAGCAGTTCTACCGGTTCGCCTTCGAGGAGGGCTGGCGCGAGACCAACCCCGCCCTCCAGATCAAGGGGCCGGGCAAGTCGACGCGGCTGCCGAAGACCCTGAGCGAGGCGGATGTCGAAGCGTTGCTTGCAGCGGCCGGGACCCATGGCCGGGCCGAGGACCGGCTCCGCAACACCTGCCTGATGGAACTGCTCTATGCCACCGGCATGCGTGTCAGCGAACTCGTCTCGCTGCCGGTGGCCGCCGGACGGGGCGACCCGAAGATGCTTCTGGTGAAGGGCAAGGGGGGCAAGGAGCGCCTTGTGCCGCTGTCGCCGCCGGCGCGCGACGCGCTCGCCGCATGGCTCGCACACCGCGACAGCGACGCCGTGGCGGGCGGGCTGGCCGGCCCCGCCGCCCGGGCGCTCTTTCCTTCGCGAAGCGCGGCCGGTCACCTGACCCGGCACAGGTTTTACGGGCTCATCAAGGAGCTTGCCGTAGCCGCCGGGGTGTCCCCGTCGAGCGTCACCCCCCACACCATCCGCCACGCCTTCGCGACCCATCTTCTGGCGCGCGGCGCCGATCTGCGCTCGATCCAGACGCTTCTGGGGCATGCGGATGTGGCCACGACCGAGATCTATACCCATGTACTCGACGAGCATCTGGTGGAGCTTGTCAACGATCACCACCCTCTGATGCGGGGGAAGTAGAGGGCCCGTCCGGCGGAGACCCCATCGAGCGGCGAGGTCCCGGGTCGGGCCCATGACCTGCGGCGCGTTCGGGCGACAGGATTTCGAGACCCCTGCCCCCGGATGCGATCCGGGGGCCCGTCGGGACGCAGCGCCCGCCCCCCGCAATCCCTTGAAACCCCCCGCCCTTGCCCCCATAACCCGCCCATGGCTCTTTCCCACGGCCCCGATGGACGACACTTCAGCCTTTCTTGACGGCGCGTTCTGGCTCACCGCCGGAGCGATCGTCGGCCTGCTGGTGCTGTCGGCCTTCTTCTCGGGCTCGGAGACCGCGCTGACGGCCGCCTCGCGCGGCAAGCTCCGGGCGCGCGGCGAAAAGGGCGACAAGGGCGCCCAGCGGGCGCTGACGCTGAAGGAAGACAATGAGCGCCTGATCGGCGGTATCCTTCTGGGGAACAACATGGCCAACGTGCTGGCGACGTCGCTGGCGACGGTGATGTTCACCGCCCTTCTCGGCGAGACCGGCGTGGCCGCGGCGACCCTGGTGATGACGGCACTCGTCGTGGTCTTCGCCGAGGTCATGCCCAAGACCTACGCGATCAACGACCCCGAGCGTTCGGCGGCGCGGGTGTCGGGCCCGATCGGGGCGGTGATCGCGGTGCTCGCACCGGTGGTCGCCCTGGTGCGGGCGCTGGTGCGCGGGGTGCTGCGCGTCTTCGGGGTGCGCATCGACCCCGACAGCCATATCCTCGCCGTCCGGGAAGAGATCGAGGGCGCGCTGCAACTCGGTCATGCCGAGGGCGTCGTCGAGAAGGAGGACCGCGACCGGATCCTCGGCGCGCTCGATCTCGGCGAGCGCACGGTGGAGGAGATCATGCTCCACCGCTCGAAGATCGAGATGATCGACGCCGATTCCTCGCCGGCCGACATCCTCGAACAATGCCTCCAGTCGGCACATACCCGCCTGCCGGTCTATCGGGGAGAGAAGGAGAACATCGTCGGGCTGATCCATGCCAAGGATCTGTTGCGGGCGATGTATGCAAGGCGCGCGGACGCCGACAGCAACGAGGCCGCGCTCGAGGGATTCGACATCCTGGCGGTGGCGATGAAGCCCTATTTCGTGCCCGAGACCACCACGCTCGACGAACAGATGCGCCAGTTCCTGCGGCGCCACACCCATTTCGCGCTGGTCGTCGACGAGTACGGCTCGCTCGAAGGGCTCATCACGCTCGAAGACATTCTCGAAGAGATCGTCGGCGAGATCACCGACGAGTTCGACCCCGGCGACGCTGAGGAAATTCACCGCACTGACGCCGGCGATGTGATGGTCGACGGGGCGATGACGATCCGCGACCTCAACCGGGCGATGGACTGGCCGCTGCCGGACGAGGAGGCGAACACGATCGCGGGCCTGGTAATCCACGAGGCCCAGACGATCCCGACGAAGGGCCAGGTGTTTTCGTTCCATGGGTTCCGGTTCGAGATCCTCGAGCGGAAGGACAACCGGATCACCCGACTGAAGATACGTCCGCTGCCGGGGGTGGCGGGGTAAGGCGGGCCGTCATGTCGGGTTTGGAGGGCGGATTTGAGCCTGAGTATCGCGCTTATCCTACCGTTTGAGCCGTTTTATCAGCCAAACGAGGAGAAGGAGCGTCAGGTTTGCCGCCGAAGAAAACGCCAAAACCAGAACAAAAAGCAGCAATGTCCAACCGCTGTTGTAATGTTCAATGTTCACAAGAAGTATCAACAAGTAAGGCAGAGAGGGCAGGACGCAGGAAACGACCAGCCAGAAGGGCGTTCGCCGAGGTCGTGACGCCAATACCGAGGCAAACGCCGCGAATGAGATCAACACCGGGGCCAGTATCAGTTCCAACGACGTCACAACCGAACCTCTGAGTGTGGATCAAACTTCGACTTCGTGCGCGGCCTTTGTTACCGGCAGCAGGGAGATAGCTTTACTCCGAGCACAGCGACGGACGCTTCATCCGCAAACCCGCCAACCCCTGCCCGTGTCTACCGCCCCTTGAAGAGCCCGCCCAGAACCCCTCGCACGATCCGCCGGCCCGTCGTGCCCTTCAACTCCTTGATGACCACGCCTGCGATGGCTTCGCCGAAGCTTTCGGACGACCGGCTCCGGCGCGAGGTCGACCGGCCCACCCGCTCGCCGGTATAGCGCCGGGCGGTCTTGTATTCGCGCATCGCCGCCTCGGCCTCTTCCTCGGCGCGTTCGGCCGCTTCGGCCTCCTTTGCCGCTTCCGCCGCGCGGCGGGTGAGCACCTCATAGGCGCTTTCGCGATCTTGCGCGGTGTCGTACTTGCCTGCCACGGCCGAAGCGGCCATCGCCGCGGCCCGTTCGGCCTTCGTGATCGGGCCGAGCTGCGACGACGGAGGCCGGATCAGCGTGCGTTCCACCACGCCCGGCGCGCCCTTCTCTTCGAGCATCGAGGTCACCGCCTCGCCGACGCCGACCTCGCGGATCGCGTCTTCGGTGGAGAAGCGGGGGTTGTCGCGGTAAGTCTCGGCGGCCTGCCTCAGGTCGCGGCGGTCCTTCGCCGTGAAGGCCCTGAGCGCATGCTGCACCCGGTTGCCGAGCTGGCCGAGGATGTCTTCCGGGACGTCGGCGGGGTTCTGGGTGACGAAGTAGACCCCGACCCCCTTCGAGCGGATGAGGCGGGCGACCTGCTCGACCTTGTCGACGAGCGCCTTCGGGGCGTCCTCGAAGAGCAGATGTGCCTCGTCGAAGAAGAACACGAGGCGCGGCTTGTCGGGGTCGCCCACCTCCGGGAGGGTCTCGAAAAGCTCGGAGAGGAGCCACAGGAGCGTCGTCGCATAGAGCCGGGGCGACGACATGAGCTTGTCCGCGGCAAGGATCGAGATGAGGCCGCGGCCCTGCGGGTCGGTGCGCATGAGGTCTGAAAGCTCGAGGGCGGGCTCGCCGAAGAACTGCGCCGCACCCTGGGTTTCGAGGACGAGGAGCCGGCGCTGGATCGCGCCGATGGAGGCGGTCGAGACATTGCCGTAGCGCAGGCTGAGGTCGCCCCGGTTCTCGCCGGTCCAGACGAGAAGCGCCTGGAGGTCTTTGAGGTCGAGCAGCGGCAGGCCCTGTTCGTCGGCGACCCGGAAGGCGATGTTGAGAACCCCCTCCTGGGCCTCGGTCAATTCGAGGATGCGGGCGATGAGCAAGGGGCCCATCTCGGCGACGGTGGTGCGGATCGGGTGGCCCTGTTCGCCGAAGAGGTCCCAGAAGAGCACCGGGAAGGCGTCGTAGCGATAGTCGGAAAACCCGATGGTCGCGCTGCGCTTCATGAAGGCGTCGTGGAGCTTGAACCCCTCCGAGCCCGAGGCCGCGAGCCCCGAAAGGTCGCCCTTCACATCCGACAGGATGACCGGGACGCCTTGGGCCGAAAAGCCCTCGGCCATGATCTGAAGCGTGACCGTCTTGCCGGTGCCGGTGGCCCCAGCGATGAGCCCGTGGCGGTTGGCGTATTTCAGCGCGAGACCCTGTTTCATCCCGTAATCGGGGCCGCCGCCGCCGATGAAAATCTGGTCGTCCATGCCCTGCCCCTCCGGCTCCGGTGTGTCCGGCCCGGACGGGCCATAACTTGTTAACCTATTTCGGCCAGTATCCCTCTCACCCGCAAGGGCTTTTCGCCTGCGGCGGGTGACTTCCTCCCTGTCAGACTGGCCGCGTCCCTCTTGGACGCGGTCTTTTTTCCCGGACCGGCGAGGGCCCTGTCTTTGCACATTTTTTCGTGTTGACGAGGGGTTGGCTTCGCAATAGCTTCGGCGCCAATAACTAAGTCGGCCCGTCCGGCAGGGAGAGAACGTAAGTGGAAGAAGGGCCTTGGGGCCCTTTTTTCATGCCCGACGGAAGCCGGCGCCGCAGGCGCGGTCGGCGGGATTTCGTCGGCACCGGCCGGCCGGGCGGGCTTGCCCGCTGACAGCGCCGGGCCCCCGTGTTAGGGCCACGCCAACACAGGCAGAAAAGGGGTCTCACATGACGATCGCGCAGAGAGGTATCGCCGTTCTGATCGGGCTCGCCCTGGCGACCGCCGCCAGCGCCCAGGATCAGGACGACGCCGCGCCGGAGGCCGGCGCAGAAGCCGCCGCACCCGCCACTGAGGCGGCACCGGCCGAGGAGACGGGGGAGACCGAAGCTCCCGCGGCGGAGGACGGCGTCCGCGAGGTCTATATCGCCGAGGAGTTCGGCGACTGGCAGTTTTCCTGCATCCGTACCGGCACCGGCAACGACCCCTGCCGCTTTACCCAGACGCTGGAGAACGGTGAAGGCGGGCGCGTGGCGCAGGTCACGGTCGTACCGCTGCCGCCGGGCGAACCTGTCGCCGCCGCGGCGGTGGTCGAAACCCCGCTGGGGACGCTTCTGCGGGTGCCCCGCGACGCCGATGAATTGTCTCAGCCCGGAGGGCTGCGCATCCGCGTCGATGACGGGGAACTGCGCGTCTTTCAGTTCACCTTCTGCAATTCCGGCGGCTGCGTGGCCGAGATCGGCATGGAGGACGACTTCGTCAACGCCTTCAAGCGCGGTGCCGTGGCCACGATCACGATCTGGTCGGCGGATGCGCCGGGCCAGCCGGTGGAACTGCCGCTCTCGCTGACGGGTTTCACCGCCGGGTTCGACCGGGTGGCGGAACTGGCCGGCGGCGGCGAGGAATAGCCCGGGCGGGCCGCGGGCGCCGATGGCCGGGTGTCGGGGCGGTGCGTGGTGCAGTCCTGGCCTGGGGCGGGCGTTCGGGTCTTGCTCCGGCAGCTCTTGGCGAAACACGCCCCGGACTTGATCTGGGGCCTCGATCCACCGGAGGGCCAGGACTATCGAGGTCCCGGGTCAAGCCCGGGACGTGGGTTGCTTGGGGTCGGGGCGCGCAGAATGGACGTCCGCTCAGGGCCATGTCCACCCCGTCCAATCCCGCCGTCGGCCATCGCGCCTCGGGCTCAGACCCGGCGGAGCGCCAGCACCGCGTTCAGCCCGCCGAAGGCGAAGGCGTTCGACACCGCGACCTCGACCTCGGCCTCCCGGGCGGCGTTGGGCACAACGTCGAGGTCGCAGGCCGGGTCGGGTTCCTGGTACCCAATGGTCGGGGCCACCACCCCGTCCCTGAGCGCCATGATGCAGGCCAGCAGCTCAACCGCGCCGGTGCCTCCGAGGAGGTGGCCGTGCATCGACTTCGTCGAGGAGATCATCACATCGTCCGCTGCCGCGCCGAAGGCCCGGCGCACCGCGGCGCATTCGGTGCGGTCGTTGGCCGCCGTGCCGGTGCCGTGGGCGTTGATGTAGCCCACCTCGTCGGGGGCGAGCCCGGCGTCCTTCAGCGCCCCCGAGATCGCCCGGGCCGCCCCGCCTTCGGAGGGCATCACGATGTCGGAGGCATCCGACGTCATCTGAAACCCGATCACCTCGGCAAGGATGTCGGCCCCGCGCGCGGCGGCGTGGTCCCACTCCTCGAAGACGAACATCCCCGCCCCCTCGCCCTGGACCATGCCGTTGCGGGTTTTCGAGAACGGCCGGCAGCCATCCTTCGACATCACCCTGAGGCCCTCCCAGGCCTTGATCCCGCCGAAGGAGAAGGGCGCCTCGGCGCCGCCGGTGACCATCGCCGTCGCCGCCCCCGAGCGGACGAGCTGGAACGCAAGGCCCATCGCGTGGTTCGACGACGAACAGGCGGTCGAGACCGTGAAATTCGGCCCCCTCAGGCCATGGGCCATGGAGATATGGCTGCCGGCGGCGTTGTTCATCAGCTTCGGGATGACGAGCGGGTGAACCCGGTTCTTACCGTCGCGGAAAAGGGCGGCGTAGTTCTCGTCGAGCGTTTCGGCCCCGCCGACACCGGTGCCGACCACAACGCCGGCCCGCTCGCCGAGTTCGCCGGCGAAGTCGAGACCCGAGGCGGCGATCGCCTCACGCGCGGCATGAAGGCCGAACCGCGTAAAACTGTCGTAGAGCGTCAGCTCCTGGCGGGAATGGATCGCGGTCGGGTCGAAATCCTTCACCTGCCCGCCGATCCGGATCGCCAGACGGTCGATGTCCGGCAGGTCGAGCGCCCCGATGCCGAGCCGCCCCTCGGCGAGGGCCGCCAGCGTCGTGGGCACGTCGTGGCCGAGCGCGTTGATCGTTCCAGCGCCCGTGATGGCGACGCGTCGCAAGCCCAAATCGTCAGCCCTTCTTCGCCTCGACCAGACCGGTCACCGCCTCGACGATGGCCCCGACCGACGAGATGTCGAACTCCGAGGCCTGGGGCTCGTTGGCGTTGAACGGCACGTCGATCTCGAAGGTCTCCTCGATGGCGAAGATCGACTCGACAAGGCCGAGACTGTCGACCCCGAGCTCATCGAGCGTGCTGTCCATCGAGATGTCGGAGGGTTCAAGCACCGCGAGCTCGGCGATGATCTCGACCACCTTGTCCTTGACGTCGCTGCGCATGGTCCACCGCTCTTTTCGTTGGGCGGAGGTTTAGTCGCCTTTCGGGAGACTGGAAACCGCTTTCTTCCGGCCCCCGCCCGGGCGGCGCGCTCTGTCAGCTCCGGGCCGCGCGGAGTTCGACGCCCGCGTCCTGGAGCGCACGGAAGATCTTCGCATCGCGCCCGTAGACGTCGCCGCGATACTGCATCCGGCCCTTCGCCTGGCCGAAGGCGGTGCGGTAAACGATGTGAACCGGGACCGGTTCGGCGAGATCGAGCCGGGTTTCGCGGCCCGTATTGAGCGTCCCGTGGAACAGCCCGCGCGGGTCGGCGGTCTGGCGGGCCAGGAGCGCATAGGCGAAATCGAACGGGTCCTGGAGCCGGATGCAGCCATGGCTGAAGTCCCGCTTCTCCCGGCCGAAGAGCGATTTCGCCGGCGTGTCGTGCAGATAGATGTTGTAGCGGTTGGGGAACATGAACTTGACGAGCCCCAGTGCGTTCGACCGGCTGGGGGGCTGTTTCATGTCGAAAGGGAAGGTCTCTTCGTCGAACTGGCTGAAGTCGACATAGTCGCGCGGCACGATGTAGCCCGAGCGGTCAACGAGCATGAGCTGGCCCTGGGCATAGGGATCGCGCTGAAGCTGCGGGAGGTACTCCTTCGTCGCGATCGAACGCGGCACATGCCAGGTCGGGTTGATGACGAGATGGTCCATCTCGTCGGAAAACTCCGGGCTGCGGCGGTCGGTGGCGTTCATGCCGACGACCGAGCGGGTCGTGAAGCTCGTCTTGCCGTCATCGACGATGCGGACGTGGAAGTCGGTGAGGTTGACCCAGATGTGGCGGTCGCCGAGGTCGTGGTTGAGCCAGCGTTCGCGCTCCATCGCGACGAGGATCTGGGAGAGCCGGGTCTCGACGGGGGTGTTGAAGGCCGCAAGCGTCCCCGCCCCCGCCACCCCGTCGGTGGCGAGCCCGTGATCGGCCTGAAACGCCCGCACCGCTTCGGTGAGCGCGGCGTCATAGCCGGTGCGGGCGGTGCGCGGGAGATATCCCATGGCGATGAGCCGGTTGCGAAGCGCGATCACCTCCGGCCCGGCATCGCCCGGTTCGAGCTTTCTGGCGCGGACCTCCGGCCCCCATCCGCCCCGGTCGAGCTGGCGCTGAAGCCGCAGCCGCTCCTTCTGAAGCCGGGCATATTCCGGCGTCTGCGGCGGCAGGGCGTCGATGAAGGCGCCCGGCGCGGATCGCGCGAAGGCCACCAGGGTCTCACCGCGGTCCCTCAGGGTCACTTTGCGCACGAGCCCTTCGTCGACCCGCGACGGCGTCAGCAGCCCGGTCTGGACGTCCCGGGCATAGCCGAGAAAGAGCCGGGTCAGTTCGACCTCGACGCGGCCGAGCGCGCGTTGGCCCTCGACGCCGGTCAGAAGCGCCCTCAGCGCAGCGGGGTCGTATTTCGCCGCCGGCAGCCCGTGCGCGCCGGCGCCGGCAAAGGCGGCAAAGAGAGCGAGGAGCCGGGCCTCGTCGTCCCCGTCCCGCCCCGTCCAGATCGGCCGGTATCCCGTCTCGCGGTAGAACGCGGCGATCTCGGCATCCCCGGCCGCGGCCTCCGCGACCCCCTGCTTGAAGAGCGTGACCTGGGCTGTGGCGGGAACCGAAGCGGCGAGAACGAGAGCCAAGGCTGCGCCAAGGACCCGCCGGAAAAAGGCGGTCGGTTCAATCATTATGCGTTCCTTCGCGCGAGAACGGGCAGTGCGAGCGCGCCCAGCTTCCTGCATTCGACCGCCCCTGTCCATTGCCAAAGCCCTGCGGACCGGGGCCTGTCGCCGTCGCGCAACGGTTGCCCGCAAATGCGGCAGCATCCGCCAAGGCGCTCCAGACATGAGCGAAATCCCGCCGAAATTATGGTCGAACGCGCACAATTCTCAGGACCCGGTTGGGCGATTGGGCAACACATGGCATAACTCCGCCAACGCCTAGGGGGATGGGCAGCAACGTCGCGAAAAGCGGCAAGCAGAAGAGACGCGGGACAGAAACGTTTTCATGGGCAAAGACGGCAACAGCGGTATCACCCGCCGTGGCGTGTTGCGTGCATTTGCAGCAACGGCCGTGGCAGCAGTTCCAACCTACGCCAACGCGTTCGGCTTCCTCAGAGGCGGCGGCGACATCCGGCGGATCAAGATGTATTCGACCCGGACCGGCGAGAGCATCGACACGATCTACTGGATCGAGGGCGAGTACATCAAGGAAGCGCTCGCCGAGATCTCCTATTTCATGCGCGACTGGCGCTCGGATGCCAGAATCGGTATCGACACCCGCGCAATCGACATCTGGGCCGCCTCGCACCGGCTTCTCGACACCGACGACCCCTACATGATGCTGTCGGGCTACCGCAGCCCCGAGACCAACGCGATGCTGCGCTCGCGGTCACGCTCGGTGGCCCGGAACTCGCTGCACATGAAGGGTCAGGCGGCCGACCTCAGGCTCGACGGCCGCAGCGTCCGCCAGATGGCCGCCGCCGCCGCCTCCTGCAATGCCGGCGGCGTGGGGAAGTACTCAAGGTCGAACTTCGTCCATATGGATTGCGGCCAGGTCCGCATCTGGGGCCGGTAGGCCACGCCCCCGGGCCGGACACGATCGCGCCGCCTCCGGGCGGCGTTTTTTTGTCGGGCGGTGCGGTGGCGTTGGCGCACCCGAGAGGATTCGAACCTCTGGCCTCTGCCTTCGGAGCGGGTCTAATGGGCTTTCCTAAACGTGCGATAGAGCCCGCTAGAGCGCTATAATCATTGAATAATTATAGACACGACCAAACGCTGTGCCGAAAGCTCTATCCGAGAATACGCCTTGGTTTCCGGCCGCGTGGTTGCGTCCTGCTTTCGTGAAACCGGGCCCCAAACGAGGGTCTGAGCATGCCGAAGCTCACGAAGCGATTTGTCGAAGCGGTCAAGCCGGGACCGAAGGGCACTGCGGTCTGGGATGACGAGGTGACCGGCTTCGGGCTCCGCGTCTACCCCTCCGGAAAGCGCAGTTACATCATCCAGTACCGCGCGCGGGGACGATGCCGCCGCTACACGATCGGCCGGCATGGAATCTGGACGCCCGAGACGGCACGACGCGAGGCGAAGGCCCTGCTCGGCAACGTCGCCCGAGGCAACGACCCGGCCGAGGAGCGCGACGAGGATCGGAGGGCACTGACGGTCAAGCAGCTCTGCGAACAGTATATCGAGGAAATGGAGGCCGGTCTGATCATGGGCAAAGGCGGCCGCCCCAAGAGAGCCTCGACGATCGAGATCGATGTGGGCCGCATCCGCCGACACATCATCCCCCTGCTCGGCACACGCCGGGTTCGCGACATCACCAAGCCGGACATGAACAACCTGATGAAGGACATCATCGCCGGAAAAACACGCGTCGTGATGAAGACCGAGAAACTGCGCGGCAAGGCTATCGTCCGCGGGGGGCGTGGAACGGCAATTCGCACCATGGGACTTTTGGGCGGGATATTCTCCTACGCGGTGGAAGCTGGCGTAATCGACCACAACCCGACCCATGGATTGCGCAAGCCGAAATACCAAGTGCGCGACCGGCGGCTGAGCGAGGCGGAATACCGGATCCTTGGCGGCATTCTGCGCCAGGCGCAGAAGAGCGACCACTATCGCCTGCATGCCGAGATCCTTTGGATCCTCGCCGTGACCGGCTGCCGACGCGGCGAGATCATCAATCTCAGATGGAGCGAGGTCGATATCGAGGGGAGCTGCCTGCGGCTGATCGACAGCAAGGAGGGCGCGTCAGTGCGTCCCATTGGGCTTCCCGTGATCGAATACCTTGAAAGCAAGCGATCAACGCGGACCGGCACCTATGTCTTTCCCGGCCAGGGCATCGACAACGCGGTGGGCAACTTTCCCCAAAGCTGGAAGAAGCTCCTGACCGATACGCCGCTTTGGGATGTGACACCGCATGTCCTGCGGCACAGCTTCGCCAGTATCGCCAATGATATGGGCTTCACCGAGATCACAATCGCTGCCCTGATCGGGCACGCGAAGGGCTCGGTCACGAGCCGATACGTGCACACGCTCGACTCAACGCTGATCATGGCGGCGGACACGGTCGCGGGATACATCAAGGCCCTGTTGGAAGGCGTCGAGTTCCGGCGGAACACGTATACTCTTGACCGGGAGTCGCGACGGTCGGCCATCGAGCACATGCTGATCGAGTCTCGGCCTGCGCCGAAGCCAAAACTGCTTGAATATCGAGACGCGGGTCGTTGATACTGCGCTAAGGAATCCGAACACAGCGCAACCGCCGTTGGTTGCGAGGGCTCGCAACTCACGATTACTGCGGTTGGTGGAGGGCGTGGTACCGCGGCTTGTGGCGTGAAATTTGCCAACGCTTCAGATGGTGGCGTAGGTCGAGCAAGCTTGGCCTTCGGACCTGTTCAGCGCCTGCCTGGGGCGCTTCGTGCCCTTGTTTCGCATACCCACACCCCATACCCGCCTCAAGCTATTGAATTTCGGTCAGATGATCCGTGAGATCATTGACAGAGGACCTTAAGAGCGAAGACACTGAACGGAAAATGGACGAGGTGATGTGATCCCCGGAAACGCCCCCGATCTTGGGTAGAGTTTTTCGCATCGAATCCCTGGCTGGGAGAGGAGCGGAAACGCATGAAAGCATCGAAGTTCACGGACGCGCAGAAGGCGTTCAT